>JAKSIO010000001.1 GCA_024398785.1 Bacteroidaceae bacterium
CGAACTGAACCACGGTGGTGAGCGTATCGATTACAATCCTTTCGTAGCTGAATAATAATTGTTAGTTATAATTGCTGAGTATTGGTGGTCTGTTTTGCAGATCACCTTTTTTTGTCAGTTGTGAATGTATATTGTTGAGAAATTTACAGAAACCGGATATCGGAATAATGGTCTGTAATCTGAAGAAGAGCTCTCAAGCACTGTCCCGGCATTGTCCAAATCAAAAACAGATGCGCATTCAGGACATGTGCAATGACCTTTTTCATTGTCAATTGAAAGGCGTGCAGAAGAGATATTGCATATTGGGCATGCAAGGTCGTAGCACCATATATTTTCGCTGTCCAAGGCCGGTGTCCCAATAATCAGTCCTCCCAGTCCGAACATATAGTTCTGACGTCTATCGTACTCTGTAAGTATGACTGTGTGTTTTGTATTATCTGGGTAAGTGACTGTAAGTTTTCCGTCTGGTTCTTTTTTTATAGAAATGAACTGATGTGGGCTTTGTATATAATTGAACGGTTCTGTTGTAAGCTCTGCAGAGTAGTTGACTGCATATTGCCTGCAATACATGTCCACGGGCTTTGTACAGCCCCATAAAAGCGTAATGCCCGCTAATGCAGGCATTACTATGCTATGTTTGAAAAACTCACTATTCACGGTTAAACAAGCTTATTTGCCAGAGTCTATCAGCGATTGTATTGCGCTGTCAATCTTTTCAAACGGGAAGCTTGAAATAATTGCGTCCATTTTCTGTTTTATCCGATCGTTACACAGATTTCCTATGCTGCCCTGGTGCGTATGGCTAATCTTTTTGTTTGCCTTGAATTTTCCGTTTGCTATATCCTGTCCGACTTTGACATACGCTTCACGGAACGGAACACCCTCCAAAACCAGTCTGTTTACCTCTTCAACGCTGAATATTGGATCATATTTGGAGTCCTCCAGTATGTTGTCCATGGGTGAAATGTTTTTAACCATGTAGGTTACCATGGTAAGAATGTCAAGAATCTGATCAAACGCAGGCAGGAACAGTTCTTTTATCTGCTGCATGTCGCGGAAATATCCGCTGGGCAGATTATTGGTAATAAGTGTGATATTCTGTTGTAGGGCCTGTAAACTGTTGCATTTTGCACGTGTGAGTTCGAATACGTCAGGATTCTTTTTGTGAGGCATAATGCTTGATCCCGTTGTACAGTCTTCCGGAAGTTTGATGAAACCAAAATTCTGGCTGTTGAAAAGACATGCGTCAAATGCAAGCCGTGATAGGGTAGCGGCAACAGTTCCAATTGCAAATGCAACGTTTTTCTCCAGTTTTCCGCGAGTCATCTGAGCGTATACAACGTTGTAGTTCATTGAATCAAAACCCAACAGTTTTGTTGTCAGGTCTCTGTCAAGAGGGAACGATGAACCATATCCGGCAGCAGAACCGAGCGGATTCTGATTGCACATATCAAAGGCAGCCTTGACAAATATCATGTCGTCGGCCAGACTTTCAGCGTATGCTCCAAACCATAGTCCAAATGATGATGGCATGGCTATCTGGAGGTGTGTATAGCCCGGTAAATATACGTCCTTATATTTGTTGCTTTGGCCGATTAAAACGTCAAATAATTGTTCCATGGCCACCACCATTTCACGCAGTTTACTGCGGGTGAAAAGTTTAAGGTCTACAAGCACCTGATCGTTACGTGAACGTCCGCTATGTATCTTTTTACCCATTTCACCGTACATTTGCGTTAATTCTGACTCTACTTCTGAATGTACGTCTTCTACATTTGGTGAAATTGTAAACTCCCCATTATCAATGGATTGTAAAATCTTGTTCAATCCCTTGAGTAACGTTTTGAGCTCTTCTTCCTTAAGCAGCCCAACTTTCTGCAGCATTGTGATGTGTGCCATTGAACCAAGCACATCGTAGCGTGCAAGAAGCATGTCCATTTCTCTGTCGCGGCCAACAGTGTACTTCCCTATAAGGGAGTTCATCTCTTTACCGCCTTTGTCCCAGATTGGTTTCATAAGTCAATACTCTATTTTTGAAAGAGCCAGGACAACTTTGTCCAGTCCCTCCTTTATTGGTTTTTCTATAAATTGCGCCATAATCATGTTGGCGTCAATCTGAGCTGTAGCCTTTGTTTTGCAACTGTTTTCACCTGTTGCCACCAGCTGTAACCACAATGTCAAACCTACAGGTGCGTTTACTGCAGATATTTTTATGCATTTTGGTTCTTCCCTTTCAACTACCTGGAGTGTGAATTTTCCTACTGGAGCAACGCTGAAAGTAACAGAATCTTCTGTGCACTCCATTTCCTGAATCTTGTCCTTTGGCAGTCTGTCGGCAAGAAAGGCTATGTTATTCAAGTCTGAAACCTTGCTGTAGACTTTCCCGATAGGGTAAGGGATATTTTCTATATTGCTCTCAATTCTCTTCATAACACGTGATTATTTGCCCCAGTTTGACGGGTCTTTTCTCCATTCATGCAGAGTTTCAAGACTTTCTTTTGTGATGTAGCCTGATTCTATTGCGGCATCAAGCATATTTTCGTAATCTGTAAGTGTAAGCAGTTTTACACCTTCCTGTTCAAATGCCTTTTGTGCTACATCAAAGCCGTAGGTAAACGATGCTACCATACCAACTACTGTGTGACCGGCATCGCGAAGGGCGTTTACTGCTTTAAGACTGCTGCCGCCTGTAGAAATCAAATCTTCCACTACAGCAACTTTCCAGTCAGGTTCCATGTATCCTTCAATCAGATTTGCAAGTCCGTGGTCTTTTGGTGCAGAACGTACATAAACGAAAGGTTTGCCAAGAATGTCTGCTACAAGTGCACCCTGGGCAATAGCACCGGTTGCAACGCCGGCAATGACATCGGCATCGGCAAAATTCTCTTTGATGAGCTGTGCAAGGCCGTCACGTACCATTGTACGCAGAGCGGGATATGACAATGCTTTGCGGTTGTCACAATAGAAAGGTGACTTCCAACCTGAAGCCCATGTAAACGGGTCATTTGGCTGTACCTTAACTGCGCTGATGCCCAGCAACTCTTTTGCAATCTGTTTTTTAGAAACTGTAACCATTTGTTTAGATTTTTTATATCAATTTTCTGTGCAAAGTTACTAGAAAACGCTCAAATAATGAGGTTTTTGCTAAAATTCTTACTAATTTTGTGCACTTTAATATTATTATGTAACTAATGATTGGATTTCGCAAACTGTTCCTTCTTGTTTTACCGGTGCTGACCTTTGTTTCGTGTCTGCCTGTTACGCAGACTGAACAGAAACCCATAGCCATACTGGAATCGTTCTCGATAAGCAGTTTCTATGTTTCAAAAAACGATATAAACAACTATGGGCGTGACACTACTGTAAGAGAGTTGGTTCTTGGCGGACAATATCATTTCAACATAGATCAGAAGCGCGGATTGATTTATAATCCTGATTCTCTTCCTTATGGCAGCGATGTGGCCGGCGTGAACATTAATCTCAAGTCTCAAGGCTCAACATCTTTTGAGAACACAGGAACCAATTCCGACAAGTATCCGTATATAGCATGGAGTTCGGATTATGTTTTTGATCTGACCCAGCCCCTCAAGGTGCGTGTGGTTTCTCCCGACAAGAGCTATACAAGAGAATACCAGTTAACGGTAAACGTACACAAGCAGCATCCGGATTCAATGCAGTGGCATAGTGTTCAAATTCCACTTCTGCAGGAAATGACGGATATTTATACTTCCCAACTTGGTGATTCGCTGGTTTCACTTTGCTATAATGACAGTTACGGCTATTCAGTATTCAAGACGGATATCAAGTCCATGAATACCGTTTATCCTCAGGTTACAGGGCTGGAAGGAACAATACAGTCCATGACAGGGTTTGCAGACAGTTTGTTTGCGAATGATCCTGATGGAACTCTCTATATATCGGGAAACGGTTATGAATGGACTGCACAGAATGCTCCCGTAAAGTATCTGCCTGTATGTACCGCCCGCGCAAAGGACGACACTCTTTTGTGGGGCTGTTCCGACCAGAATATTCTATGCTCAACCAATGGCATCGACTGGACCGCAACTGAATCGCTCCCTGCAGGTTTTCCAAAGTACAACGTATCATATCTTTCATACGAACTCAGGACAAACCCCGGTTTGTTCATGAGCGTTATGGTTGGATACCCAGATAATGTTGAATCCACAGCAACGGTATTTGTAAAAATGTCCGACCAGAATGAGTGGAACAAGATAAATCCTACTTCTCACAGTACTTTGTTACTGCCGTATCTCAGGAACATGACAGTGCTCCATTATGACGGGTCGCTGTTTGCTTGCGGGTCAGACAGCCGGGGATTTTATCAGTCCCTTGACAACGGCATCAGTTGGCGTTTCTGTGATTCCTACTGCTACAGTTACAGCACATGGAACAACTATATGCAGTATCCAAAGACACTTGCGGAATCAGAATATGATGGCATCATCATATTTCCTGATTCGCAAAACAATATATGGTTTATACCATACAGCGGGCAGATGGCATACTATGGCTACATTAACAGACTAAAATACTGATTGAATGAGAAAGCTCCGTGGTTTGCTACTGATAATATGCTTTATCTTCTGTTCCGGATTGAGGGCACAGGAGGATGGATATTTTCTTGAAATCGGTCCGGCAGGCGGTACTTCCTTTTATTTGGGCGATGCCAACTCAACCTTATTTGCTGATTCGCGCGCTTCTTTCGGATTAATGCTGCGGTATAACATCACCCCTTTGTTTTCGCTGAAAGGAAATCTGTTGTATGCAGGCATAAAGGGCAGTACGGCGCATGCAGATGGAAATATCCCATTTGAAACAACGTTCAGCCGCAATCTGTTTGATTTCGGTGCCCAGTTCGAGGTTAGTTTCTTGAATTACGGAATACAGACCTTTGGCAATTGTCATAAACTTTCACCATACTTTCTGATAGGTTGTGGCTTTTCCTTTGCACCCAAACCACTGGAAAATAATTTTGCTGTCAATTTCCCAGTGGGTGCCGGTCTTCGCTATAAGGTGGCAAAAAGAGCCAATCTTGGTTTTGAATGGACCTTCCGTTTTTCATCATCAGACAAGCTTGATGTTTCAGAAGATTATTCAGTCTATTCACTGGAGAGTCCGTTCCTGATCAAAGGAAAAGGCTTGCAGAATAAAGACAGCTACAGCATTCTTATGCTTTATGTTACGATAGATGTTTTGCAGAAACCTTGCAATTGTAACACTCAGGAAATAAAACGCAAAAGGAAATGAGTTACAAAGAAAAAATAGATATTGACAGAATTCCGAATCATGTGGCCATCATTATGGATGGAAACGGCCGTTGGGCCGCAGAACGTGGGCTTGAAAGAACAGAAGGGCACAGAGCCGGTGTGGCTGCTGTGAGAAAAACTGTGGAAGCGGCCGTAAAACTTGGAATAAAATATATCACCCTGTACACTTTTTCTACAGAGAACTGGAAACGTCCTGCATCTGAGATCAAAGCTCTGATGCAATTGCTGATGGATAATATCGGAGATAAGATCTTTATGGACAACAATGTCCGGTTACGTGTAATCGGCGATATGTCACGTCTTCCGCTTCCGGTGGCAATTGCTGTCAAAGCGCTCATAAGCAAGACAGAGAACAATAAGGGAACCTGTGTTGTCCTTGCACTCAGTTATTCATCACGTCAGGAAATAACGCAAATGGTAAAGGATATTGCACTGAAAGTCAAATCCGGGCTTATTGCTGCTGATGACATTACTGAAGATCTGATCAGCAGAAATCTGTCCACAAACTTTATGCCTGATCCGGAATTGCTTATCAGAACCAGTGGCGAGCAGCGTATCAGCAACTATCTGCTGTGGCAGATTTCGTATTCGGAATTATATTTCACACCTGTGTTCTGGCCTGATTTTAATGAAGAAGAGTTATGCCATGCCATATATGACTTCCAGAATCGTGAACGTCGTTTCGGAAAGACAAGTAAGCAGATTGCAGAAAATAAATGATGATGACAATAAAAATCAACATAAAAACAATAGTTTGCTCTTTTCTGGCATCATTTCTTGCCTTTGGTAAAGTTGTGGCGCAGCAGGAAAGCGCTACTCCTGCAATATACTATTCCGCAACTCCTCAGAATTATATTATCGGCGGAATAACCGTAACAGGAGCGGATGATTATGATCCGGACATACTTATAGGTTTTGCCGGACTGGCCGTAGGTCAGACCATATCCGTTCCGGGACAGGATATTACAAATGTCTGCAAGCGTTTCTGGGGAAACGGAATGTTTTCCAACATTGTGGTTACGGCGGAAAAGATAAAGGAAGATACAATCTGGTTGAATTATGCTCTTACAGAGCGTCCCAAACTGTCTCAGGTAAATTTCCTTGGCATCAAAAAGAGTGAAATTGAAGAACTGGAAAAAAAGGTTGGGCTTTCAAAAGGAAATCAGGTTACTCCGAATATGCTTGACCGAACAAAGATACTGGTCAAACGCTATTATGATGAGAAAGGTTTTAGCAATGCCCGTGTAAACATAGTAGAGAAAGACGATCCTGACTATCCCGGTCAGATTGCTCTTGACATATACATTGACAAGAACCTCAAGGTCAAGGTTTATCAGATATTCCTGAACGGCGTGGAGCAGGTTGAAGAGAACGTCCTGAAACGTGCAATGAAAAAGACAAACGAACGCAGCCGTTTTGCAGACTTTCTGCGTACAAAGAAATATGTTGAGAAGGAATATATCAACGACAAGGAAAATCTGATAAACAAATACAACGAATTAGGATATCGTGACGCCTGTATACTTTCAGACAGTATCACCAGAAATCCAGATGGTACGCTCAACATCTATATCGACATTGAAGAAGGACAGAAATATTATTTCAGAAACATCAACTGGATAGGCAACTCAATCTATCAGGACGAGATTCTGGCCGAGATACTGCACATAAAGAAGGGCGATGTCTACAACCAGAAACTTCTGAAAGAACGTACTGAAACAGATGCCGATGCCGTAGGTAATCTTTATTACAACAACGGTTACGTGTTCTATGGTCTTACACCTGTTGAAGTAAACATTGTGGAAGATTCCGTAGATCTTGAAATGAGAATAGTTGAAGGACCGCAGGCCACATTCAACCACATCAACATCAACGGAAACGACAGGGTGTATGAAAATGTGGTGCGCCGTGAACTTTATACGCGTCCGGGCGAATTGTTCTCCAAAGAGGCAATAGAACGCTCTTTCACTCAGATAGGACAGATGGGACATTTCAATCCTGAAGCAATAAATCCGGATTTCAAACCTAACACATCTGACGGAACCGTTGACATCAACTGGAATCTTGAATCCAAGGGAAATGATCAGATAGAACTTTCGGCCGGCTGGGGTCAGACAGGTCTTATTGGCCGTGTTGCTCTGAAATTCACCAATTTCTCTATCCAGAACATGTTCAGGAAAACCGGCAATTACCGTGCATTTATTCCGCAGGGTGACGGTCAGACATTCTCCATAAGCGGCCAGACTAACGGACGTTACTATCATTCATACAACATATCGTTCCTTGAGCCGTGGCTTGGAGGCAAGCGTCCTAATTCGTTGTCAGTAAGTCTTTACTATTCAAAACAGACCGATGTCAGCGATACATATTACAATTCCAGTTATTTCAACAACTACTATAACACACTGTACAATTACGGCTATAACAGCGCGTACGGTTATGGTAACAGTACGTCGTATGAATCCTTCTATGACCCTGACAAGTATATTACCATGTTGGGAGCTTCAATAGGATGGGGAAAGCGTCTGCACTGGCCTGATGATTACTTTACTCTTTATGCCGAGTTGTCATACACCCGTTACAAACTGAAGAACTGGGACTACTTCCTGATTTCTGACGGTTCCTGCAACAGCGTCAGCCTTAATCTTACATTAGGCCGTAACAGTACAGACAACCAGATATTCCCGCGTCAGGGATCAGAGTTCATGTTTTCAGTATCTGCAACCCCTCCATATTCATTGTGGGACGGCATAGACTACGAGTCACTGACAGCCACACGTTCCTCTGCTAGTTATAACAGAGAAATGCAGATCAAGAACAAATGGGTTGAGTATCACAAATGGAAATTCAAAGCCCGTTCATACATTCCTTTGACAAGCGGTCAGAAATGTCTGGTTCTTTCCACCCGTTTGGAACTTGGTTTGCTGGGACACTACAACAAATACAAAAAATCTCCGTTTGAGACATTCTATATGGGTGGAGACGGTATGAGCGGAGGTTCATACAATTATGCTACAGAACTTGTAGGACTCCGCGGTTATGCCAACGGAAGTCTTACTCCGTATATGAGTGAGGGTTATGCCTATACACGTATGAGTGCAGAGTTGAGATATCCGCTTATGCTGCAGAATTCCGCAACAATATACGCGCTTGCGTTTGTTGAGGCTGGTAATGCCTGGAACAACGTATCTGATTTCAACCCGTTTGATCTGAAACGTTCGGCCGGAGTTGGTGCCCGCGTCTTTCTGCCTATGATTGGTCTTATCGGTATAGACTGGGCATATGGTTTTGATATGGTTGGCGGAATAAAGAACAACAGTGGCAGTCAGGTACACTTTGTGCTTGGCCAGGAGTTCTGAGTTAGGAGTTCTGAGTTTAACTTTCACGGAAAACGTGGTTAGTTATATGTAGAAAGGATAAAAAACTGTTTTGGTATGAAAAGTATGAAAAAGATCTTATTGACTATGGTACTTGCAACAGTTGCGGTACTTGGAGCAAATGCGCAGAAATATGCGCTTATTGATATGGAGTATATATTGGGAAAAATTCCTGCATACGAGCGTGCCAATGAACAATTAAACCAGTTGTCAGAGAAATGGCAGGCCGAGGTAGAAGCTCTCTCTGATCAGGCCGAGTCTTTATACAAACAGTATCAGAGCCAGGCTGTGTTCTATTCCGAAGAGCAGAAAGCCAAAAAGGAAGAAGAGATAATGCAGATTGAAAAGAATGCCCGTGAGCTCAAACGCAAGTATTTTGATGTGGACGGAGAGTTGTACAAGAAACGTGAAAGTCTTATGTCCCCTATACTTGACGAAATATACGAAGCTGTAAAGAGTATAAGTGAACAGGCCGGGTACTATATGGTTATTGACCGTTCATCTGCACAAAGTGTGATTTTTGCTTCGCCAAAGGCTGACATAAGCAATACAGTGCTTCAAAAGCTGGGTTATTCCAATTAATATTATAACTTTGCAACCTGCAATTATTTAGAAACAAATAAAAATCAATCAATATGAAAAAATTAATTGTTTTGGCACTTCTGGCAGCACCGCTGTCATTGTTTGCACAGAAATTCGGACATGTAAATGTTGAAGAGATTATTCCTTTGATGCCTGAGTATGCAAAAGCTCAGACAGAGTTGCAGAATACTCAGAAGGAGTATGAGGACGAACTTGTATATATGCAAGAGGAACTTGAGAAAAAGAATGCTGAATATCAGGCTCAGGCAAAATCGTTGCCTGAATCTACACGTCAGCGCCGTGAGCAGGAACTGCAGGACATCTATTCAAAGATTGAGCAGTTTTATGCGGACAGCCGTGAAAAACTCGACAAACTTACTGCAGAACTTCTTCAGGCTTTGGAGAACAAGGTAATAGAAGCCATTAAATCGATTGGCGATGCCGGTGGTTACACCTACATTTTCAGCAATTCCGGACAGATTCCTTACATTGGAAAGGGCAGTGTTGACGTAACCCAGCAGGTTAAGGACAAACTGGGTATAAAGTAATTGAAAACAATAATTTAATTCTTATAAAAACTTATGTGGTTAATTGATTCATCAATTGGCAGAAAGGTGGTAATGAGCGTTACAGGCTCTGCCCTTATCTTTTTTCTTGCCTTTCATGGTGCCATGAATTTTGTGGCGCTGATTTCCGAAGATGGTTACAATGCTATCTGTGAATTTCTTGGAGCCAACTGGTATGCTCTTGTAGGAACCATTGGTCTGGCAGCATTGATTGCTATCCATTTCATTTATGCCTTTATACTTGAAGTACGTAACGTACGTGCTGTGGGCGGTCTCAAGCGTTATTCACGCAAAGAAAGACCTGCCGGTGTGGAATGGGCAGCTCAGAACATGCTGGTTCTTGGTATTATTGTAATTCTCGGTCTGGTACTTCACCTTACAGATTTCTGGTCAAAGATGCAGTTTCAGGAAATTATGGGAAGCACAGCTACCGTTGAAGGACTCGGTCAGGTTTCACCTACTGACGGTGCTGCGCTTATAGGATACTTCTTTGGAAAGACCCACATAGCAATATTGTATCTTGTATGGCTTGCTGCAATCTGGTTTCATCTTTCACACGGATTCTGGAGCGCAATGCAGACTCTTGGTTGGAACAATGCAAAGTGGTTGTGCCGCTGGCAGGTAATAGGCAAGATTGTTGTTACAATCATCATTGCCATGTTTGCCTTGGTAGTTATAGGTTTCTGGTGCAAAGCACACTGCTGTTAATAAAGTAAAACATAGTTATATAGTAATAAATTATGGCTAAAAAGATAGATTCAAAAATTCCGGAAGGCCCGTTGGCAGAAAAATGGACCAACTACAAGGCACATCAAAAACTTGTTAACCCGGCAAATAAGAGAAAACTTGACATTATCATAGTAGGTAGCGGTCTTGCTGGCGCAAGTGCAGCTGCAACACTTGGTGACCTTGGTTTCAAGGTAAAGTGCTTCTGCATTCAGGATTCTCCGCGTCGTGCGCATTCAATTGCCGCACAGGGTGGTATCAATGCTGCTAAGAACTATCAGAACGATGGCGACTCTGTATACCGTCTTTTCTACGATACAATCAAAGGTGGTGACTACCGTTCACGCGAGGCCAACGTATATCGTCTTGCAGAGGTTTCAAACAATATTATAGACCAGTGTGTTGCACAGGGTGTTCCTTTTGCACGTGAATACGGCGGAACACTTGCCAACCGCTCATTCGGTGGTGCTCAGGTATCACGAACATTCTATGCCCGCGGTCAAACCGGACAGCAGTTGTTGCTTGGTGCATACTCCGCTCTCAGCCGTCAGGTAAAACTTGGCAATGTTGAGCTCTTTACACGTTGTGAGATGCTTGATGTTGTCCTGATTAAGGATGAAAACGGTGAGAACCGTGCACGCGGTATCATTTACCGTGATCTTGTAACAGGTGAAATCAAACGCTGCTCAGCTCATGCAGTTGTTATAGGTACCGGTGGTTACGGTAACGCATACTTCCTTTCAACAAACGCTATGGGAAGCAACGGTTCTGCAGCAATTCAGTGCTACCGCAAGGGAGCATGGTTTGCAAACCCGGCTTTTGCACAGATTCACCCTACATGTATTCCTGTTCACGGAGACAAACAGAGCAAGCTTACTCTTATGTCTGAGTCTCTGCGTAACGACGGTCGTATCTGGGTCCCAAAGAAGCTTGAAGACGCTAAGGCTCTCCAGGCTGGAACACTGAATCCGAACGATATTCCTGATGAGGATCGTGACTTCTATCTGGAGCGCCGTTATCCTGCATTCGGAAACCTTGTACCGCGCGATGTTGCCAGCCGTGCAGCAAAAGAGCGTTGCGACAAGGGATTTGGTGTAAACAATACAGGTCTTGCAGTATTCCTTGACTTCAAGTATGCTATCCAGCGTCTTGGAAAGGATGTAGTAGCAGACAAATACGGAAACCTGTTCGATATGTATCAGGAAATTACTGACGTCAATCCGTACGAGAATCCTATGATGATCTTCCCTGCAATCCACTATACAATGGGTGGTATCTGGGTTGACTACGAACTGCAGACATCAATCAAGGGTCTGTTTGCAATAGGCGAATGTAACTTCTCTGATCACGGAGCAAACCGTTTGGGTGCATCTGCTCTTATGCAGGGTTTGGCCGACGGTTACTTTGTTCTGCCATATACAATCCAGAACTATCTGTCAGACCAGATTCAGGTACCACGCTTCAGCACAGATCTTCCTGAATTCAAGGCTGCTGAAGACGGCGTAAAGGAACAGATTGAGAAGATTATGAACATCAAGGGCAAACGCTCTGTTGATTCTATCCATAAGGAACTTGGTCACATAATGTGGGAGTACGTTGGTATGGGCCGCACAAAAGAGTCTCTGGAAACAGCTCTCAAGAAACTGGAAGAGGTAGAGAAGACATTCTGGTCAGATCTGCGCGTTCCAGGTCAGGCCGATACACTTAATGTAGAACTTGAAAAGGCATTGCGTCTGCGTGACTTTATTGAGGTTGGCAAGCTTATGGCTTATGACGGTCTTAACCGTGAAGAGTCCTGCGGCGGTCACTTCCGCGAAGAGTATCAGACACCGGAGGGCGAGGCATTACGTCAGGACGATAAGTTCTCTTACGTTGCCTGCTGGGAATATCAGGGTGCCGGCAAGGCTCCTGAACTTCTCAAGGAACCTCTGAACTATGAGTATATCAAGGTACAAACCCGTAACTACAAAAATTAATAATCATGGATAAGAATATAAGTTTTACACTTAAGGTATGGCGTCAGCGCGGACCAAAAGAAAAAGGTCAGTTTGTGTCATATCCAATGACAGATATCCCAACAGATACATCGTTTCTTGAGATGCTTGACATTCTGAACGAGCAACTCATAAATAAAGGTGAGGAACCGATAGTATTTGATCATGACTGCCGCGAGGGTATATGCGGTATGTGTTCTCTTTACATCAACGGTCATGCTCACGGCCCTGCTACAGGTGCTACAACATGCCAGCTTTACATGCGCCGTTTCAAAGATGGTGATGTAATTACAGTTGAGCCATGGCGCAGTGCAGGTTTCCCTATAATCCGCGACCTGATGGTTGACCGCAGCGCATATGACAAGATTATGCAGGCAGGCGGTTACACATCTGTCAATACAGGCGGTGTTCCCGATGCCAACTCTATTCCAATCTCTAAAGAGAAAGCTGACCTTGCAATGGATGCCGCAAGCTGTATTGGTTGCGGTGCATGTGTGGCAGCCTGCAAGAACGGTTCCGCAATGCTGTTCGTATCTGCAAAAGTCAGCCAGCTTGCTCTGCTCCCGCAGGGACAGGTAGAGGCAGCACGCCGTGCAAAGGCTATGATTGCCAAGATGGACGAACTTGGTTTCGGTAACTGCACCAATACCCGTGCTTGCGAGGCAGAATGTCCAAAGTGCGTTTCCATCAGCAATATTGCACGTTTGAACCGCGAGTTCATCTGTGCAAAACTGAAAGACTGACAATTTATTCCAATTGATAAAAAACCGTCTCCATAAAACATATGGGACGGTTTTTTGTTAATGTTCCAGCTACATTACTGAACATGCTGCTTACAGATAAACTGAAAAATATAAATGTAATTCTGGGGTCGGCATCGCCCCGCAGAAAAGAACTGCTTGGTTATCTCGATATTGATTTTACAGTCGATGCCACCAGCAATACGCCAGAGGTTGTAGATCCGCTGCTGCCATTGCTGCAGGTTGCTCCAAGTTTGTCACGGCAGAAATCTGAAGGTTTTCATCGCCCGCTACTCCAGAACGAGTTGCTGATAACGGCAGATACTGTTGTCATATGCAAAAACCGGATACTTGGCAAACCAAAAGATGCCGTTCAGGCAAGTGAAATGCTGCACCTGCTGAGCGGATGTACGCATCAGGTCTGTACAGGCGTCACTTTGCGTACAAAGACATCTGTTGACACATTTTCTGCGGTTACACGTGTAACATTCCGTGACCTTTCAGAGCACGAAATTGATTACTATATTGGGCACTACAAACCTTTTGACAAAGCCGGTTCGTATGGCATACAGGAATGGATTGGTGCAATAGGCATAGTCGGCATCGAAGGTTCGTTCTACAATGTGATGGGACTTCCGGTTCAGGCGCTACACACACACCTGCTGGATATGGTGTAGGTGTTTCATAAAAACTGATATATGCTATGAGATTGTTGTATAAGTTCCTGAAATCAGTCAGTATACAATGTTGCATTCTTTCAGCAACATTTATGTTGCCGGTTTCAACGTCAAAACATGGACATTAAATAATAAGGCAGAAGTAGACTTGTATTCAGATATGGACGTTGATACTTTTATTTTGGGGTTTGACGATGTTCCTCAATAATGAGCCAACCAGAAATATGATTAGATTTTATTGGGCAGTAACATTCTCTTTCTTTGCAAAAGCACGTCAAAACAAGCTCTGGACTTGATGAATGGCTTCAAAGCAGATGCCTGCTTCAAATGTTCCGGATGTTGTGAGAATCCCTTAAGCGCTTCCTCGCTCTCAAAAACAATGTCAAACATGAAATCGCTGTTTGAAGAAGGTAGCCTGCCTTCAAACACCGCATTCATGCTGATTATTCCTGGAATCTTGTCCTTCAGTGTGTAAAAGTTTTCACATACGGATTTTACAACGCTGTCCCGACCTTCAACAGAATCGTTAAGCGTCCACAGAATGACATGACGCACCGGCTGTACAGCCTCCTGTTTCCTGCCGGAGCATCCAAGCAGAAGCAGTACTGCCGCCATCAGCAACAATCTTTTCATATTTTCACTATTTGACAATCAGATCGTAGTCACGGTTACCCAGACCAATCTTCTGAGCCTGCTCAAGGCATGCGCGCCATTCAATTTCCGGATTGGAGTTCTTGAAGTGGTCATGCTGGTCTATAAATCCTGGAGTGTGCAGGTTCCTGTACAGCTGGCCTCCAGGCAGAGGCTCGGATTTCATGCAGGCATCAACACAGGCCCAGTCAAGTGCAACAGGATCAAAAGATGCGAACATTCCCAAATCAGGCAGAATAGGAACATCGTTCTCACAATGGCAGTCGCAGTTGGGGGAGATGTCACGTACAACACATACGTGGAATGACGGTCTGCCGTCAAGAACAGCCTTGGCATATTCTGCCATGCGGCGGCAGAGCAGCTCATTGGCATTCCATTCTGAGAAACTTACGGCATCGAAATTACATGCACCTATACAACGTCCGCAACCAACGCAGTTGTCAGTATTGACATTCATTTTCTTTGCTTTCTCATCGAATACAAGGCCGTTGCTTGCACATGCCTTCTGGCACAGACGGCATCCGCGGCACAAATCGTGATCAATCTTCGGCTTGCCGTGGTTATGCTGTTCCATCTTGCCTGCGCGCGATGCGCAGCCCATGCCTATATTCTTGATGGCGCCTCCAAAGCCGGCGTTCTCATGCCCCTTGAAATGTGACAGGCTGATAATGACATCGGCATCCATAACGGCGCGTCCTATCTTTGCTTCTTTTATGTATTCTCCGCCATTAACCGGCACCAGAACATCGTCCGTTCCTTTCAGACCGTCTCCAATAATTATAGGACACCCTACCGAAAGCGGAGAGAATCCGTTCTCCCAAGCGCAGTACAAATGGTCCAGAGCATTTCTGCGTGAGCCCACATAAAGGGTGTTGCAGTCAACAAGGAAAGGTTTTCCTCCCAATTCCTTTACAATATCCACTACTACTTTATCGTAGTTAGGACGCAGGAAACCAAGGTTGCCAAGCTCTCCAAAGTGAGTCTTTATGGCAACAAACTTGCCGTTCATGTCTATCTGGTCAATGCCCGATGCCTTTATAAGTTTGTACAACTTTCTTGGAATGCCGTCTCCCAGAGCTATAGTGTGGAAGTCAGAGAAATAAACTTTAGACTTGTTCATATATTGTTCCGTTATTAATGGTTATCTGCAAAAATAATCAATTTGGAATATGTATGATTATTTTTTATATGTATTGTTAGTTTTTTGATATATTTGACGTCTAACCTGTGAAATGGTTTGAAAAAAGATGGAAAATAAAGAACTGGAATTTACCAAACTTGTTATTGGGAACAAGAGCACCATATACTCGGTGTGCTATATGTTCTCCAAGGACAAAGATCAGATTGAAGACCTGTTTCAGGAAATCCTGATAAGACTCTGGAACGGTTATGAATCTTTCAGAGGTGAAGCCAATATCAGAACTTGGATTTACCGGGTTTGTCTGAATACTTGTCTTGACCAGGAAAGGAAAATGCGCAAACAGGGAGAAAGAGTGCCGTTAGGTACTGACATTGACCTGTTTGAGGGAACTGATGACCGCGTACTGCAGACGCGCCAACTCTATTCCCGCATCAACCGTCTGGGATTGGTTGACCGCGGCATGATTCTTCTATGGTTGGAAGGACTGAGCTATGACGAGATTGCCGCAGTAGTTGGAATTTCAGTCAAGAGTGTGTCTGTCCGCCTTTTTCAAATCAAAAACAAACTTAAAAGTATCAAATCATGAACAATCAGGAATCTTCAGAATCACAGGAACTTGAGCAGTTACGCATGGAGTATGCGGAAATGAAAGCCAGGTTGGACCGGCAGGAAATTATAAACTCCAATATGATACAAATGTCTATAAACCGTGGTGTCAATTCTATAAGAAATAACAGATGGATAGGTTTTCCCATGCTGCTTATACTCTTTGCAGTATTTTATGGATTGTCAAGGAGCCTGGGGTTAAGACTTCCGTTCTTTATTGTAACTCTTGTGTTTACTGCTGCAATAGTAGTAGGCAATTATTTCCGTCTTGGCAGATTGGATTCCGCAGCATTGTCTGCCGGCCCAACACGGCAGTTTATTACTGAGATCAAGTGTCGCCGTGTGCAGCAACTGCGCTGGATTCAGATTATGTTGCCTTTATTTGTGCTGTGGCTGGGTTATTTTATTCTGGAAGTCATGCATACAGGCCGCCAGGGTATGGATCTGTACATCATTATTTTTTCTCTTTCGGTGGGCGCTGCAACCGGTCTTTTCATATCGTTCCGTACGCATAACCGCATTATTGCATTTTATGACAGTATAATTGCACAGTTGGATTTGTCAGGTGGCGTGAAATGATTAATTTTGTGTATTCAAAACATGATATCAATCATTTTCTATGACTTTTAGCGGAATAATTCTAGGTGTATCGGTCTTTTTGATTATCGGTCTTTTCCATCCCATTGTAATTAAAGCGGAATACTGCTTTGGCAAAGGGTGCTGGTGGGTGTTTGCTCTTGCAGGTGTTCTTTCCTGTGCAGCATCGTTGTTTGTCCGGAATATTATAGTTTCCGCTGTGCTGGGTGTTCTTGGTTTCAGTTGTTTCTGGTCAATCCTGGAATTGTTCGAACAGGAAAAACGCGTAAAGAAAGGCTGGTTCCCCGCCAATCCCAAGAGAAAGATGTCAAGAAGAAGATTATGATGGTTGTCAGGGTATTTAAAGGGTGAGGTCGGTGATTTGGTCGGGGCAGAGGGTGATCTTTTCTATACTGTCTGAATTCACTATCCACGAGTTTTCTATGCCTACAGGGCCAATACCGGGCAGAACAATCTTGGGTTCAAGTGCAAATACCATTCCTTGCTGCAGTTGCAGGGTCATGCGTGGAGCAAACACTGGCTGTTCATTCAATTGCAGTCCTATACCATGCCCAATGAATCCGGCTTTCTGTCCTACGCCCATAAAATAATCTGCAAATCCGGCTTTCTCAATGATTTCCTTACCCATCTGATAGAGGTCCTGGCATACTGCACCGGGGCGTGCATTTTCCTGGAATGCTTTCTGCACATCAAGACATGCCTGGTGTGCAGTGTAAGCATAGTCAGGAAGTTTTCCTATAGAATATGTACGGCTCATGTCGCTCAAGTAACCGTGCAGATTTCCTCCGATGTCAACCATTACGCTGTGTCCCTTGCTAAGTACGGTTCCATTGGCACCAACAGGCAGCGACGGGTCAGTACCGCCTCCGCCCAAAGCAAAATCATAAGCCGATGGTGCCGCCGCATTATCTGCGGCAAGTACGCTGCCCATAAACAGCTCCATGCTCTGCCCATAGATGCGTAACTGTCCAAGCATTCCTTCCAGACGCATGGCCCGTTCAACCTCTATTGAGAGTTCGGTGTCTGTCATTCCATAGCGGAACAGTGAGGGTATTTTGTTATATGCTCTGGTATGTGCCCGTCCTGTTTCTCTGAACAGTTCCAGTTCAGCCTCTGTTTTTATTGTTCTGGCATTTTGCAACAGCTTTGTTCCGCAGTTGCATACCTGAGAGTTTTTGAAACATGCTGCAAGACGTGTGTATTCGTTAAATGTCAGTTCATCGGCTTCGAGCATGATTGTAGTAGGTTTCTGAATACCAAGTTCTTCAAGAATGGAAGGTATCTGTTCGGGCTTTCGAATCTGATGAATTCCCGCTCCTGACAGATTGTTGGGCCTTTTTACAAATGTAACCGGTTCCCCGTTTACGGGTATGTACACGTATCCCGCAATAATCTGTCCTACAGTATATAGCAGATTGACATTGCTTGCCACCAGCGCGGCGTCAATGTTGCTGTCTGCCATTATCTTCTGTATCTTGGCTATTCTGATATTCAGTTCCTTGTCCATTTTGCTAATAAATCAGTTTTGGGGAACAAGCCTGATTACTCCTATTGAGTTCTCAGGCAGAGTTACAGTGAACTGTTTCTTTATTGTACCAAGGTCTTTGGTGTGAGGTACAATAACCTCTTTGTAGCTTACCATATTGTTGTTACCGCCGCGTCTGCCACCGGGACCAAACAATCCGGGACGGCCTGCAGGACCTGCAGCCTGAGCAACCGGTTTTGCACCTGCGTAGGTGTTCTGGTCACTCTGGTTCTTGATCTTGGTATCGTGAGACGATATGAACTCAACACTTGCAGTGTATTTCTTGCCGTTCTGGCCTTTACCCATATTGACGGTAAGTTCTTTGTCTGTAGCCTGTGAGTTGACAAATTTGATGAAAATCTCACCTGTTTCAGTATCTACCGTAGGCGATGTGTAGATTGTATTGTCTACTTCTGTCCCATTCATTACCGGGCTCATACCGAATGCGCGGTTTCCAGCCTGGCTGAACAGTTTCTGATAGTAGTAGTTTGTGGTACGCCACAATCCGCGGTTATCAAACCATATCAGATTGGAGTTCCATTTGTTAAATCCTTTCTTGCAGAACAGCGGAGCATAGGCAGCCATCACTACCATATCGGAATTGCGTTCAAGGCTTGTCCAGTAGGCAGCCTCTGCCATTGCGCTTGCATAATCGTTGTTTGAATTATTGTTTGCAAATTCTCCTACGAATACGCGTGTTGGGCGGTTGCGGTCATATGTCAGACCGTCTGCACCGCGAACCTTGTCAGCATTGTAACGGTCACCATTGGTATAGAACCACTGGTTGTTGCGGTAGTAATGTTCGTCAACAACAGTATTCTGATATTTGGTGTCTATCTGATGCATATTGTCATTGAATTCGCGTCCGTCTGCTGCGGAACCTGCGGTAGAAACAATAATGATATCAGGATATTTAGCCTGTACCTCTTTGTAAATTATGTCAAAGCGCTCCCAGAATTCCTGTCCGCGGTTTTCGTTTCCGATGCCAAGGTATTTAAGATTGAAAGGCTCCGGATGTCCCATTTCGGCGCGCAGTTTACCCCATTTGCTGGTGGCATCGCCGTTGCAGAATTCTATAAAGTCAAGGGCATCGCATACAAATATGTCGTGAAAACGTTTGCGGTCGGCATCGGTTTCAAGCGGAGCTATATACTGGTGTCCTGCAAACTGGCAGGTTACGCCGTTGTTGAGTACCGGCAGCGGAGTGGCACCCAGTGATTCTGCCATGAGCAGGTATTCGTAGAAACCTACGTATTGTGATGTCCAGTAGCCCCAATGGTTGCGGAAACCTATTCGTTCTTCTTCCGGACCTACGGAGTTCTTCCAGAACGGCTGTCCAAAGTAGTTGGTTCCTTCGCTGGCACATCCGCCCGGGAAACGCATGAATGTAGGATTCAAATCGGACAGAGCCTGCATCATGTCTTTGCGGAAAGGTCCCATTTTACCATCCATCCACAGTTGCGATGCCTCTGGAAGCAGTGTTACAAAGTCAAGCCAGAATGTACCCGGTTTGTCTGCAATAATGGCCAGGCGGCTGTCAACGGAGCGCTGTGCCTTTAACTGGCCGGTGTATTTCTGCCAGTCGTCTTTCACATTGCTTATTGTAACGGCGTTTGAGTTTGCCTGACCGCCCGCATCTTCAAGTTGGACGGTAATTGTGCCGGGATATGCCTGTCCGGTCAGATAGAGTGTAAGGTCATAGCTTACTCCCTGCTGTGCCGGAATTGAAGCTTTTTGGGTGTTGTTTGAATAGTAGTTGCCCTGACGTTCGCTGCCGTAAGGTGCTGTACCGTAACCGTTGGCTGCTATTCCGAATCCCTGACCGGCCTCCTCAATATCGAAGCGTACGCTGTATTGTGCATAGCGCAGTTCATCGTTGTATTTGTCATTCGGGTCAAAGTCATAGTAACGTTTCAGGTCCTTGACCAGCGGTTTGTCTGCAACTGCATGAGCCTGTCCTTTGGCGCCATCTTTGCTGATTACTGTCCAGCCAAAGAATACTGTGTCTGACTGTGAGAATTCCTTTGCAGGTCCGTCAGGCACATTGTATGCCTGGAAAGAGTAGTTCTGTATGAGCTGTGCGCAGATACCACCGTCAAGAGACTGGTTTATGTCTTCAAAGAAAATTCCGGAAAGGGTAGGGCTGATTTCTATGCCAAGTCCTTTCTTGCTCAGGTCAAGTGTAACGGTGCGTTTTTCTACAGGTTTGAAACCTTGCAGTTGCAGCATTTTTTCTGCCATGCGGTATCCCATAAGACGCATACCTTCAGTGCTGAAATGGAACTGGTCTCCGGTGCTCTCGCAGCCCAATGATGATATTACGTATCCGTTAGGCATTACTTCAGGGAGGTGGGCAAGAACAACCTGGTTGAATGCGGCGCATACGCCGTCCTGCTCTGCCTGCTTGAGTTCTCCTGCCAGAAGCGGAATTTCATTTGGATCAAGATTCAGGTCTTTGCAAAGGTCATCATGAATCTTTTTGAGTCTTGCACACCACTCTGCATCGTCCGGATTGGATTCTCCCTGATGTACCAGCATGCCTTTAATAACACCGCTTTTCTGAGCTATGCGCGCCATGTCAACAATGCGCTGATAGGGGCTCATGTCATATTCCTTGGCCATATTTACCAGCCAGCTGCGTGATGGGTCAGCGGCCTCCATGTCAAGATATTCCTGGCATGCGTCTTTGTCCCACAACTCAAGTTTGGCTCCGGCTACAGATACGTTTATTACACCAACCTTGTACTGCTGGGGCAGTTCTTCAATCATCTTGCGACCAAAGAAGTCTACCGGTCCCATATTGTTGCTCTGACGGCAAATTGGCGGAACGGCGGTGTACCATTGTCCCATTTTGCGCTCATAGCGTGGCATATCTACGGCCGACAGGAATTGGAAACGCGGATCGTTGAAATTCTTGTCCTGTTCTGCGGGTGTGGCTCCGGCTTCCATATTGGACTGGCCAAAGCACAGATAGATAAAGAAATTCGGGTCAGGTTGCTGTGCCTTGAGCGGCTGCTGTGCCTGCAGGAACAATGCAAGGAGCATTGCTGCAAGGATTGTCTGTAATTTTGATTTCATCTGTATGATAGTTTTGTAGCAAAGGTAATGAAAAATTAAATAGGAAAAGCCCCAAACCGCCATTTCTGCGGTCTGAGGCTTCTCTCTAATTCAAGTTCTGTATTTTACTGCATTACTGCATTACGGAAGGTCGTGGAACAGACGTACAAGGTAAGTGTCGTTTTTATCCGCTTCCTCCTTATAGGGTACTCCGTAATTTCTATCTTCATAGGCTACAGGAGAATAATCATGATCAAAACCGCTATCGTAAATTAATTCCGGAGCAAAATAAAAACATTTCTCAGTATCATTTTCGCCTGGAGTTCCTGTCCAATATTTGCCATAAGGGTTACCATCGTTATCACCATCACAGTCATTGAGAGGTAAGTATAAATCAATTCCATCTTTATCATCAATGTACCACAGCAAGGCACCATTACCTTCTCCTTCCATAATATCTCCCCAAGTAGGATACTCAACATCACATAATGTTTTAATCTCGTTCACAGTAGGCAGACGCCATCCGCTCCAGGTGCCATCAGTAATACTGTCACACGCGTCAGCAAAAGAAAGTGACGAACCGCCACAACCAGTACCATTCACAGCCGTTGCACCTACATTCATTGTAGCTACAATCACCTTATCGCCGTTAATGTCAACCACTATACCTTCGTGACCGCTGATTGTGAACTTTACACCAGCGGATATGAATTTGTCTTTTGATACGGGGAATGAGGCATTGGTTATCTTGCTGCGTACTATATCAAGCGTGGCGGCCTTCAGCGTTTTATGGCAAATGTTGCCTTCCATATCAGTCAGGTAGATACTGACGTTCGAATAAGATGCCAGTGTATCTTTACTAGATCCTTCTTCTATTATTCCGTCGTTCGATGGCATGGCAATGTTGAATTGGGTACCATCTGTAGTAAGAGCCACTCCGTCTCCCCCATTGCTGCAGTCAAGAGTGATAGGACTTTCAAGTTGGTCCGCACATACTGTAATCTTTTTGATAGATACGTTTTCACTGTTTTTAACTGTAAGACGGAGAATGCCGCCCAAATTGGTGAACTTAACAAATGGTGCAGAAACCTTGAAAATCTCCGATACCATTGGGCAACCTGTAATGTTGTTTCCCCTATATGTCTGGTTTGTCGGCCATGTAGATGTAGCTTTGAGAATGGTCTCCGCATTGGTAGCAGGATAGTATGCAATATATTGTTTTGTAGCGTTCAATTCCTCTCCCACAAAAGTGCCGGATGTTTTACCCGCATCACCGTCAGTCAATGTAAATTTTCCGCAATTAATAACCGGCGTGGTGAACGAGAAAACGGAAAATTCATCACCCTCAGACCAGACAACCTGATAGCCGTCTGTATCGTTGCCGCTGAGCGCGGTCTTGGTGCCGGTTTCTGTTGTGGCGAAAAGTGTAAATGTTTTATTGGTATTTTCTGTTGGAAACAGCTCTTTGTCGCAAGATGACAGACCGAATATAGTGGTCATTGCCATAAGTATAAATGCAGTTTTTTTCATGTTGCAGTCAAATTCAATTAATTCCAGTCATTGTATGATTTCTCAAAAATTGTGAAAGGTTCGTTTCCGAAACTCTGGCAGAGTACCTGCCTGGCGCTGATTCCAATTACTTTTGCAGCAGGTTTCACATACTGTCTGCTTCCATTCAAACTGTTTTCAATTTTCATTTTTTTTGTAATAGTTGTATTAACATAATTTTTTTCGGGGCGCAAAATTACACATTTTTTTCCTATAATTATGTATGATGTAGGCTTTTTTTAAGTAATTTTGCGGGAATAAAAATTTGCACATGCATGGAAAAGACGTACGAAGAAATCAATGAGAAAATCCGTAAGGGTAAAGCCGTAGTGCTGACCGCAGAACAGGTCTCCGAGATGGCGCGCACAATGAGCCCCAAGGAAATTTTGAACAAGGTGGATGTTGTTACAACAGCAACCTTCGGTGCCATGTGCTCGTCCGGTGCAATACTGAACTTTGGTCATGCAACCCCCCCTATACGTATGGAACGCATAGAGTTGAACGGAGTTCCGGTAAGTGGTGGACTTGCTGCTGTAGATACTTTTGTAGGAGCTACAGACTGTAACCCTCAGAAACCGGAATACGGTGGTGCACATATCATTCAGGATCTGATTGACGGCAAGAGCGTTGTTCTTGAGGCATGGGGAAAGGGTACAGACTGTTATCCAAGAACCCACATAAAGACCAATATATCATTGGAAACAATGAACGAGGCCATACTGTCAAATCCCCGTAATGCTTACCAGAATTACAATGTTGCGGTTAATTCAAGCGACCGTATACGTTACACATACATGGGTACGCTTCTGCCAAATTACAAGAATGCTTCGTACAGTTCAGCCGGCGAACTTTCACCGCTGCTCAACGACCCGGAATGCCGTACCATAGGTCTTGGTACAAGGATTTTCCTTGCAGGAGCACAAGGCTATGTAACATACAACGGAACACAGTTCAACACTTCAAAGCCGTTGAACAAATATGGTGTTCCAATGGGCGGTTCGCGTACAATAGCCGTTGCTGGTGAGATGCGTGAAATGAACAGCCGTTTCCTGCGCGGTGCTTATTTTGAAAAATACGGAGTTACAATGTACGTGGGCATCGGTGTTCCTATTCCTATTCTTGACGAGGATATGGCAGCACGCGTATCAATCCGTAACGAGCAGATAGAGACCTATATTGAAGACTATGGCAATGATTTCAAACTTATAGGTACAACCAACTACGCAGCGCTGCGTAGCGGAGAGATTGAACTGAACGGACATAAGATTCACACAGCTCCGCTGTCAAGTCTTGCCCGTGCGCGTGAGATTGCCGATATACTGAAGGGCTGGATTGAGAAGGGTGAATTCCTGCTCACGGAGCCAACACGTCCAATGCCTGTAAGTCGTAGTATCAAGTCACTTGAAGAAAATCTTTGAAGCTATGGTAAAGAGAATAGTACTGAATTTCCCTGCTGAGAGTACTCAGAAACCTGTTATATATGACATCGTCAAGAAATTTGACGTTGTAACAAATATCCTTAAGGCCAATGTAAAAGGTGACCAGGGAGGCCGTATGGTAGTTGAACTGGAGGCCGATGCCGACAAAATCAAAGAAGCAATACGTTACATCAAGGGGTGCGGCATTGAGGTGAGCTCTCTTGGCAGCAAGATTATATGGAACCGTGATTTGTGTACTGACTGCGGTACCTGCACTTCATCTTGTCTGTCAGGCGCTCTTACCATTCAGGCTCCTGACTGGAAACTCAAGTTCAATCCAGACAAGTGCGTGGCCTGCAAGTTGTGTCTTAAGGCTTGTCCGCTGAAACTCTTCTCAATGGATGTGTTCGGCTGATTCCAGCCGTTACTGCCTGTTAAATGGAATATAAGGACAGAACATACCGTAATCAGTTTTCCGGTTCTCTGAAATCTTTTTCAGTAAGTTATAAGGAAACTGATCTGTGGATAGGAACCGACAACGGCTCCTATTCGTGTTCTATGCAGCAGTATGTATTGGACCTTGTAACGCAGATGCGTACCGAAATGGACGCTTATCTGCAATCCGATACGCAGTACAGGACATCGCTTGTACCGTATCAGCCAAAGAACGGAGCGCCCGCTATATTCCGGTTCATGTCCAAGGCTTCGGCCAAGGCAGGGATTGGTCCCATGAGTGCTGTGGCGGGAGCTTTTGACAAGTTAGTGGCCGATGCCCTGTGCACACGCTATGGCTGTACGGACATTGTAGTTGAGAACGGAGGGGACATTTATGCAAAAGTGTCACATGACCTTGATATTTCTGTTTTTGCCGGTCAGTCTCCGCTTTCTGAAAGGGTGGGAATACATATTCCGGCAGAGGCTTTCCCGCTTGGAATCTGTACTTCAAGCGGAACTGTGGGCCCATCGCTTAGTTTTGGCAAGGCCGATGCCATGATGGTTGTGTGTCGCGATGTTCTGCTTGCAGACAGTTATGCAACAGCCATGGCTAACCGCATACGGACTGTTGATGACCTGCAACCGGTCATAGATTTGTGTTCAAATAATTCTGATATTCTTGGCGCGCTTGCAGTGAAAGATGACCGCATGGCGATTTGCGGCGATTTTGAGTTGCGCATTTTTGAAAAATAAAAGTAATGCAAACGGACGGTCTGCTTAATTATATGCTGGGTGAAGGAGTGGAGGCTTTCTCCACCATGCGTGGTGCGCAGCTTCCGTACAATGTAATATGCGGGCATCAGGTGCACGATGTTCGTGTAGCGGTCATAGACAGACCTGATCTGACGCGTGAGGACCTTGAGGGGTACGATGCCTTCATTACCAATCTTAAAGGCTGTGCCATAGGAGTGCGAACAGCTGACTGTATTCCGGTCCTTTTATATGATGCGCGGCACAAGGCTGTTGCAGCCGTTCATTCAGGGTGGAAAGGTACAGTGCGTAAAATATCACAGCATACCATTCAGGCTATGCATGACACTTTCGGAACAAATGCACAGGACTTGGTTGCTATGATTGGCCCCGGTATATGCCGTAGCAGTTTTCAGGTGGGAGAAGAGGTTGTTGAATTGTTCCGTCAGGGCTCTTTCCCAATGGATGCAATCTGGCAATATGACGGCAGTCCAGTTCCTGGTACAATGCAGGGAGGACATCATATAGACCTTATCCAGGCAAACAGATGGCTGTTGGAAAGTGCAGGTGTAAAGCCTGAGAACATACACTCATGCAATATCTGTACTTTTGAGGATGAGAGGTTCTATTCGGCCCGCCGCGAAGGAACTGAATGCGGTCGCATCATAAACGCAATCCGCATTGTCTGAACAGGGGACAGGTCCCTGTTCACTCTAGTTTACCCTTTTACCATCCATTGTCGATATCTGGGTTTCTTCTCCTTTCTGAACTCTAACATTCCTGACTGCGAACGTACCTTTACTTTCACCAGTATCTCCGTTCTTGAGTTCATATATGTAGTCGTATACGCCTTCTCTTATGATTGTACTGGTATAGTCGTTCTTATCAAGATTTGTATTCACTATACAATACGGCTCATCTGCGGTTTCGAATTCTCCTTCGCGGTATATTTTTATGTTCGTGGCATAACTGCGGGTTGTGTTCTTGAAGAAAATGTTGCCAGTAGGGATTCTGTTCATAGATGGCAAATCCATGGAGAATTCCTGAGAACTGCAGTCGGACTTGAGTCTCTTGATTTGGATATAGTCATCCTCTTCGGAAGTGACAGTGACATTGCCGGCAATGTCTGCTGCATATTTCGGAAGAAGGTTCACTTTCATTTTCATGGCCCCGAAATCATAGTCCTTGGAACAGAGTACGCCTTCCTTCACATGCCAGACAAAAGAGAAATCCACTCTCTGGTCCGTTCGGAACAAAACAGGAATAGCATTGGAACTGAAATCTTCCCGGATATTGTTGGTTTTGAAATGGTAATTCACTGTGCGGTTTTGGGGATCCGTAGTCATTTCAACACTCTGGTCTGGAAGATTCTGAGTGCTGGAATCGTCCCATTTGAAACCAAGGGATACGCAACCCAAAGCAATAGTTTTCCATGAAGGGTCTTTGTCCTCTGCAGGAATACGCACACCGCCTATTGATATCTTTGGAGACAGACTGAATGCAAAGCCTTTGAGATAAGTAGTGCTTCCTATTGTCGTAGAAGGTTCCGGTGTGACGTAGAAACCAACATCATCCGGTCCGAGCGGGTTTCCGTCAGGGGATAGCAACTGAAATTCCAGACCAAGGTCAGACATATACCATCCATACATGGAAACCATATCCCCGTCCATAGAATGGGTTTCCAACGTCCTTTCCGAATAACAATCGGCATTATGTGATACTACATATCCACGGACTGCGTAATAATCGCCGCTCTGAATGTTCCCCTCAAATACATACATAGGAAGGACTTCAAGATGCAGATCTAGAAGATTATTGAAAAACTCTTCTTCAGTATTGACATATACCGGTAGCCGTTTGTATGCATTGACGGTGTTGAAACGGATGCCGGCTGACCTGTTAAATACGGAGATCTGTTCCTGAATCAAGCGTGACGATGATATAATCTGTTTAGGAGTTCTATCAACGCCCTGAGTCATGTCTTCCTTTGTACATCCGGTCAAAGCGGCAACCAGAAATAAAACTGCAAGATGTCTGGAACGAATTTTCATCTGATTATCTTTTTGCCGTTAAGTGTAGATACTACGGTGGTTTGTGCAGTAGTTATCTCGACATCGTTTATGACATATTCCCCAAGAACTTCCTGAGTGTCACCATCTTGAATCTGATACTCCACATTATAAGTGCCTACTGGAATCTGGAAGCGTTCAAGCTGATTCTGCTCCATAGGAATAGGGCTTTCTGCAATCAGATTGCCTTCCAGGTCATATATGCATACATTGGACATATACTGGCTGTTGGTAGTCTTGATTTCCAGAACTCCATTGCGTCTGCGGTCCGGATTCTGAATCTCGAAATACAAGGTGCGCTCATCGGAGTTAAGCAGATGAGCAGTTTTGCTTTCTCCCTCGCAGGTCCAGGTGGCATGACGCCACATATAACCGTAGATAGGATCGACGGAGAGTTTGAGCACGAATTTGGTGTCATTGTCATCATCGCGTGTACCGGAAACCCTCCAGCACCAGCTTCCTTCACATTTCTGGTCTGTGCGAGCTATGGCAGGAACGGCATCGTTGGTTGCGTCTTCTTCCCTGAGATTGTTTGTCAGGTAAGAGAAATGCACGCTGCGGTCAGAAGTGCCGGTGCTCATCTCGATGCTCTGGTCCTGTACCGTGCGTGATTCGCTGCTGCTCCAGGTAAATGTACCTCCGACAGTAATCATACCCGTAGGCTTGCCAGCACTGATTCCTCCCTGACCGCTTACATTCAGTCCTGCTGAGAATCCGTTGCTGTAAGTCATTCCGGATGCTGATGATTCAGGTTTTGGAGTAGCATAGAAACTGACCCTGTTGCCAATCGTATTATGGCTGGAATCCAGCAGTGTAGCCGTCCACTGTATGTTCTTGCTGTAGAATATATGTGCCCAGGTCCTTACTGCTCCATGCCATTTCTTGTAGAGACCATACAACGGAGCGTTGTGGGATATCATAGACATGGTGACAAAGTAATAGTCCCCGCTTTTGTCTGTTCCGTTTATGCTGTATGAGTATACAGGAGTGATATGTATGGTGAGGTCTATGGTCGAATGTCTTGTAACCTTGTCCGGATCGGAAAGAGCTACTTTGCATATTTTGAAATTGGATGCTCCCACTGACAGAGTCTTGGTGATTTCCTGACTGTATTCCCTATCCAATATATGCTCTGACAGATTCCCGTCGAATTCAGGCTTGTTGGTGTTTCCCGTATGGAAATTGATTATACCCTTCTGTCTGATTGTCCATTCCACTAACGAGTTCAGCTTGGTGGAAAGGTATTCGGCAGTTCGTCCTATTTCTACAGGTACTGCTTCAAAGTCTTCCTGAGTCCGCTCGGAAGGCTCTGAATCAGGTGATTTATCTTCGGAATCGAGTTCGTTGGTCAGGAAATTGCTTTCCAGAAAAGGGTCCTGCAGCTGATAGCAGGATCCACCATAAACAGCCAGAAGCAGAAGATCATTGCTTTCCTGCGCAGGATCCAGATATGAAATGGCGCCGATGGAGTGCCAGAAGCTGCTGTGATGGAGGTTGTCTGGAAGAAGCTCAACTATGATTGCACCTTTGTCTCTAGCTTGGCAGAGAGTTTCTTTGTTTGTTGCAAGACCTGCTGATGTTACAAATACCACTTGTGCATCATCAATGCTGCCTGCCACAATAGGAAACCTCTTCTGCAATGCTGCAACCATATAATCCGGCAGGGCAGAGGGGTTCAGAAACAAGGTTGCCAGATTGCAGGCTGTTTTGTCCGAGTAATCAATGTTCTTTTTTATGCTGTCGTGCGTATAAATCTGCGGATCCTTGTTGCAGGACGCCAGCAGAATTGCAGACAGGACCAATGGTAATAAAATACGTCTCATGATTAATATGCTGTTATTTATTTTGAATAATCAACTGTCTCAAGCAAATATACAAATCATTTTCAAATATACTGCGCTATTCCCGGAATTTTAACGAAGAACAGGGGAAAAGAACAGGGGACAGGTCCCTGTTCACCTCAGGATTTCTGTAAAGGCAGGAACAATGTCTGCCTTACGGTTCAGTTTGTAATCCAATACAATGCAGTCATCGTGGTCCGATGCCGACGCCCCGAAGGCCTGCTCCGCAACTGACTTTGCTCCGGTCCCATAGTAACCGAAATGCGTTGTGTATCCCAATGAATCAGGATTTTCGCCGCTTGGGACATATTCTTCTTCCATTTTTGCGAATACCATCTGCACATTGAGGTTGTTGCATACGGTTGGCATTACGCCGTGCATCCTGCGGCAAAGTTCCGATATCGGCATTTTTCCGTTGGCATTGAGGCTGGTTATTGCCAATCTTACCCCACCAATTTCATACGTTTTGACATCGCTCATAAATATTTCCAAATCTGTCATGCCGTCAAAAGAGTTCTGTGCAAGGTATAGTGCCTGCGTGAATGACGGCATGTCTTCTATGGCGGCATGGGCAATCAGACCGGCCAGAGCCAGACTGTCAATAGCGGTGCTTGCAGGTTTCTTTAAAGAGTCTGTGTCATCAATGATGCCTGCAAGCATAAGGCGCGCCTCTGTTTGCGTGGGCTCAATTCCGCACTCCTTGTATATGCTGTACACTATGGAGCAGCATGCCCCGGTGTTCATGCACTTGCAGTAAATTGGAAGTTCTGTGCTGAATGCCTGGCTGATAGGGTGGTGATCTGCTATGCCGACAATGTTTGCCTGTTCTACTCCAGCTACGGACTGCAAATAATCGTTATGGTCTGTCAAAACCAAAGGTGTTCCCGGTTCTACGGAATCCAAAATATTGGGATATTGGCAACCGAATGTGTCCAAGATGAATTTTACTCCTTGTATGGGCTTTTCCTGGATGTATGCAACGGCATCCATGCCCAGTCTGCGCATCAAAGCCGCCATTGCCATTGCAGAGCATACGGCATCGGGATCCTGGCTTTTATGCCCTGTTACGGCAATTGTGCCACCCGTATCCATTTTCCGCAACGCCGCCCGGTTCAAGGCATACAATTCCGTGTCTGGCTCAGTGTCAAAGTCTTCAACGGAGCCTTTCTGGCACGATGCCAGCGCAGCAACCAGTGTTATCAGTATGCAAATCCGCAGAGTTTCCATTTCAGAGCAAATATATGCGTGAACAGGGGACAGGTCCCTGTTCATTATGATGTTTTCAAACAAACTGCGCTAAATAGATGAACAGTGAACGGGACCTGTCCCCTGTTCTTTCCAAAAGAAAAAGCGGAGGCCGAAAAGAAACAAAATTGTAGGCATAATCGTAACGTTTTATCAAGACAAATATAGGTATAATTTTTATACCCAAAACTATGACGTGAAATATTTTGTGAAAACGCATGTGCTTCACCGGGTGCTTACGTTAGTGTATTAACGCTCTCATTCTTCGTCCTCCCCGTTTGCAACAATTCATTTCTGCAAACGAAACTGCAAACGAAAAATTCATTATTCCTTTTGTAATCTCTTGAATTTCACATCATTAGGATTAGCCCCTCTCGTTTGCACTATTGTTTGCAGCTACCAATTCTGCAAACAAACGCACATTTCAGTGTATTTTTAGCGATTTTAGCGCAATTTGCGTTCAAATCCAGCATGCAAAAAGGGCAAAAACAATCGGACAAACAAATTCCCTTTGTTCATCCGATTGATTATTAGATATTTAAGCCTTTTGCGGGCGCTTAATATTCCTCTTTGTTGAAGATAGATTGTAGCATTGATTATCAATTAGTTACTTGATTTTGACGGGATTATATACAAACAAATTCTGATGTCTGAGGATTTCAAACGAGGGGTTTGTTTGTATCACTGGGCACTTGTACGCCAAACAACTCAGACATTGCGAGTACTTCATAATCAACTATTATCCTTCTCCGTCAACAGCCAATCCAGCGCCGACTTGATATGAATAACTTTCCCTTCTATTTCCACGTCCCTTGTCTCTGCGAAAGCGACCAGAGTCAGATTGCAGCACTGAAGAGCGTCAGAGGCTGCGATGAGTGCGGAAGTTTCACGCTTGTAAGTCTTGGGAGAATCTATATCGTAGGCAACTTGTACAAGTTCCAGCGCACGGCTTCTCTCGCAGACGACAAAATCCACCTCCTTGTCTTTAGGTCCCGGTTTGTAGTAGTAAACATCCAAGAACGCGTTGGCACACTTTCGCAAAAGTTCTATGTACACAACATTCTCCAGCCGCCAGCCGATATTCTCAGCCGCCATGGAATTCTCACGGTTGTTCTGCAGGCCAGGATCAACTATGTATAATTTCGTATTCCTGATTCTTTCCATGCTCTTGAAGGAGTGCTTATTCAGTACCTGTACAAGGAAAGCCTGCTGCAGATAAGTGAGGTATTTCTGTATTGTCTTATCAGACAGATTGAACAACTTTGAGAGTTCATCGAAATTCACCTCCTGGCACGAGTTGTCTATGACATGGTGCGCTATCTTTCTCAGAGCTTCAACGTTGCGTATCTTGAATCTCTTTTGGATATCCTTCTGCAGGATTGCCTCGATCAGACCCTCAACGTACCCGCGCTTGTTGCGCAGGTTCTGCATTTCCGGGAATCCGCCATTGTTTATGTAACTGAAAAAGGCCGTCTTCCTCTCTGCATCCGCTTTTGTGCTCAGTCCCGATGTGTCAACATGATGGAACGAGCAATATTCAGAAAACGAGAACGGGAACAGACGGATCTCATTGTAACGTCCAGTCAAATGCGTAGCCAACTCACCGCTGAGAAGCTTTGCATTACTGCCGGTCACAAAGACTTTCAGATCACTACGCAGTAATCGGTTCACAAAGAGATACCAGCCATCCACATCCTGGATTTCATCAAGGAAGAGATAGGGCACATCTGTCCCATACAACTGGTACACACAGGATAGTACTGTGTTCAGGTCTTCTGTCTTGATATCAGCCAAGCGATCATCGTCCAAGTTGACATAGGCGTATCTCACGCCACGGTCCTGAAGGACTTTATGACACAACGTGGATTTGCCACTGCGTCTGACACCGATGACTACCTGGGCGAGATTACTGTCCCACTCGAAATAAGACTCTTCCCTACGGGACACCAGTTTGCCGGACTGATAGTTCCTTATTTCATCCCGTTGCTCCGCAAGGACTTGCAATATTATCTTTTCACTTACCATAATCAATCCTAATATGGCTGCAAAGATAATCCAATTCCGATATTTGAGCAAATTTATGGTCGTTAATTCCGATATACCAATAGAAATCAGATCTTATATTCCGATATTATCAACCTTAGTTTGTCTTGTATAACCTCTCTATTTGTTATCCCGTGTTATCCACGAGGATGCACAAACATTCTGAATTTTATACAAACAAACGCGCGTTTCGGTGCATTTATAGCGATTTTTAGCGCATTTTGCGTTCAAATCCAGCATGCAAAACGAGCTAAAATAACAATCGGACAAACAAATTCAATTTGTTTGTCCGATTGATTATTAGATATTTAAGCCTATAATAGACTCTTAGTATTCCTCCTCGTTGAAGATAGATTGCGCAATTGATTATCAATTAGTTAAGTGACTTTGACGGTATTTTATACAAACAAATTCTGATGTCTGAGGATTTCAAATGAGGTGTTTGTTTGTATTAGGTGCAAATCAAAGTACTCGTTCCTGAGAATCCGTTGAATAATAATAACAGGAAATCAATTATACTAATTGCGTTTTGGCATCAATGTATAGTTTCTTTAATCTACACACTGACATATCAATAATTGGCTCAAACATAAAACTGTTAAGGTGAATATTTTCTGGAGTTATCAGATTGACTTCTTTAATGAGTAACTGTATATCATTATTTGAAGAACATAACTCGTTAAATTTCTTTGTTAGCACAGAAGTTTGATTTGATTCAATGTTATTGTAAAACAAATCAAAATCTCCATTAGGCATGCAAAGTTTGAGTTTTGAAATCAAATAATCTTCTGCTTTCAGCCTTATGGCAATAGCTAGAACTATCTTGTTTTCAATGTTTATTTCATCCAAATTAGGTCTGACACATAAAACATCTGCCATGCTGTATATGTAATCCTTTATATTGGAAGTAGTATTTTCTGTTGGAAGATTTCGTATGTCAATATTACTACGAATGATCTGTTCAATGTCATTTACTGTCAAATTTGTTGTTTCCGTTTTGACATGAAGACACGATGTTAATTTTAAGTAGTCAGATTTAGGTGTGCCTATTGATGTATCTTTTGCATATTCAATGAGGTTTCGCACCAAAGGAATTAAGGCAATAAAACACTCTGGCGTTTGTGCATTGTTTTTAATGAGTTTAAATGGTTCTTTCAAATATTCAGCTTTATGAAGTTTAATTTCATTATTACCATCTTTGTAGGCCATATATATGCTGTTTCTTTTCACTCCAAGACGAGAGGCTATCGTTCGATAGAAATCGAAATTATGGGTAAGTATTATCATTTTAAATCCCGCCTCTACTTTCAAATCGCAAAGGTATTCAACTATTGCATATTTGTTTTTGTAGTCAAAAGAATCTGAGATGTCATCGAATACCAGAATGTGGTCTTGCCCGCCATCGTGTTTCATCTTTTCAATAGCGAATAGAAGTTGTAGAGTATAAAAAGCACGAAGTTCTCCTTTACTCAAAACGACATCTTCTAGCACTTTTGATTCAACTTCTTTCAAACCTGATGGGGTACTATATTCAAAAGACAATGCCGCAGCTTCCTCGTTTAATAGAAGGTCTGTCTGATTCTTGATTTTCACTTCAAAGGGAACTGTAAATCTTCGATTGAAAATACTGATTGTTTTTTCCCATGCAGTTCTTTGTTCTGCAGCTTGTCTAAGAACAGAGTCTAGTGTTGGTTTAGATGCCTGATAAGCTGTTAACAAATCATCTGCCTTATTTTTTAATTTGGCGAAATACCCCTTCCATACTTCCTTATGAAAATTGTCGTAGTCAAGCAATCGGTCTACCAAATCGGGGTGATTTTCGATTATTTCTTTGAACTGTCGCAAAGAATCGTTCGCACCGACTTTTTTATCAATTTTTTCAAATGCTTTTTTTACATTACCATCTGTAAGTATACTTGAAAGTTCAGCACTAATTAAACCAGTAAGCGATTCCGATGAATCAATGGTAGTTACACCATCGCCCAATACAATTCTATGGCTAACTTCGAAAAATGTATTGTCCGCGACAGATTTGGATAATTCTGAGGCTTGGTAAGTACCAAATGTTTTGCCATTATTCTGCTTAAATAGTTTCGAAGAATGTAATATTGATTGATACTTGTCGGAATAATCTTTTAGCGCACTACGATTGGCCTCAATGAATGCTTTGACTTTACCATCCTTATCAAAGATGCTATTGTATTTAAAATCATAGGGTATCTCATCGCCGTTAACTTCAGTTATTAATTCCTCAAACTTTCTATAAAAAAGGCTTGATTTACCTTCACAGAATGTGCGTATAAACTCTGATATTATATCAGAGCTCCTTGCATAATCGCTTATCTCCTTAAACAATGCTTTTTGTTTCTCGGACAGATTTCTTAGAATATCATCATATTGCTGCTTCAATATACTGTCAGCGAGGAATGATGTAATGTTCTTTGGTGTTTCAGAATCAGACTCTTCGCAATTTGATACATATACTGAGGCCGGCAAAATAATATTGCCCTGCTCATCTTTTATATCTATGTTTCCGGCAATATCTTCTACGACATCTTTAACTTTATCTGACTTTCCTTGCCCATAAAATAGCAGTGTTTTTGCAAAAGAAGTCTTCATTAAACCATTTGGCGCATAAATAAGCACCACATTCTCTCCTTCAAAAGACAATTCTTGTGAAAACTTTGTAATACCAAAGCAATGTTCCAGATTAAATTGTATTTTATTCATTTTTATGGCAAAATCGTTAGTGTATTAACGCTCTCATTCTTCGTCCTCCCCGTTTGCAACAATTCATTTCTGCAAACGAATCTGCAAACGAATCTGCAAACGAAAAATTCATTATTCCTTTTGTAATCTCTTGTATTTTACATCATTAGGATTAGTTCCTCTCGTTTGCACTATTTCGTTTGCAGCGACCAATTCTGCAAACAAACGCGAAACTTTAGAACGATCTTTCTCCGGCAACTTCAACAGTTCACGTGCTTCCGCATTGTTTATTGTCTCGATAGAGTCGAGATATCTGAGGATCGCTTCCTTCTGTCTGGCCTTCTCCTGCTTCTTGGACTTCACATACTCTATCTTGTCGCTCGTGTCTTTCCGCTTGCTGGCGTGGAGAATATATGGGAGCCCAGAGGTTTTCCCAGTAGTTTCAATGGATTCCAAGGCCTGAAGCATATCAAATATCACTGGGCAATTGACGCCATCTCTCGTCCAAGCTGGCGGATAGCACCAAGGATCTGTTCGGTTCTCTGAGCGGATGGCTTCTTTATTCCATAGATATATCTGGAAAGGAGACTCTTATTTATGCCGATGGTACGGGCGACTTCAGAGACATTCAACTGCGGAAATCTTTTGAAGACATCAGCAATGGGATTGTTTGTATCGGGCTCAGCCGTTTCAAAGAAACTGCTGATATGGATGTCCTCATCGATTTCATCCCAGCGGATATCATCTCCGTCGATTCCGATTTCAAACTGGGCACGCTGCTGTGGAGTGGATTCGAAAAGAAGTGGAAAAGCCTCAAGAGGACGGCTGTATTCATTCCCTTGATCGGTCAGGATGAATATCCTTTCATCACTGAACCATAACTTAACAATTGCTTCCATAATTGTACTACTCATCAAAATACTCGTTCCATGCCTTAATCATTTCCTCTTTGTACTGCTTTACAGCATCAACGGCTTTCTTTAGGTCGGCTGGCTTGATGCCATTATTCTCGACGACTTCAGCTGTCTCAATACTTATCTTGGCTTTGCCGTCACCGTTCTTGACATGAACGTGCATAGGGAGATGCTCATCCGAATAAAAGAAAAAGCGAAGGCCGAAAAGGAACAGAATTGTAGGCATAATCGTAACATTAAATCAAGGCAAATATAGGTATAATTTTTTATACCCGAACTATGACATTAAAGTTTTTAAGCGATTTGCAAGTGTTATCCACGAGGATGTACAAACATCCTGAATAATATACAAACAAACGAGTGTATTTGTGAACTTCCCCTGAATATTGCTGTCAATTATTAATATTAAGTGATTATGCACGTATTTTATTCAAACAAATTCTGACTTCTGAGGATTTTAAATGAGATTTTGTATTAATTATTTAGCCCAACACCATCATGTCTTATGATATCAGCCACCTTTCAACCTTTGCAATAGTCAGATTAGGATAGTTGTTTGAATGAAAATATTCCAAGACTTTCTCCGAAGCAACTTTCAACAATAAAATATCCGCACTATTAGATTTCCAAATCTCTTTTACATATTGAGAAACTCCATGAACGGCAACTCTATCAGATAACCGATGAGTCACCAATTCAAATTCAAAAGAAGTCCAGATTCCATATTTTAGGTAATCTGGCCAATCATTCAATTGAGAGTTATCCACCTGAAATTTTGTTTTAACAAAAGATATAATCGCTCTGACATTATCAGCAAATTGATTCTGCAAGATATTTACTAATTCTAGAACCTGATCGACAGACTGATTGGTTTTGATCGCAATATCCGCATAACTTGCTCCCGTCATAAACTGTTTAGCGACATCATAAAACATTTGCGATAGAATATCATTATTAAGCAGTTCTAATTTTTGAAGCAATGGAATCAAATACAAAAGAAAGTCATCTTGATTAGACTCATTAAAGTTGCTAAATTTCATTGCATCTTCCACACAAATAGTGACATTAATGTTATCGAACTTCTTTATCGAAAGTCCCGTTCCCAAATAAGTTATATAGTCTCCATTATCAGCAATTTCTTTTAGCCTTGTATATCGTGCCTCAAACACCTTTTTTAGCATCTTCCGATCAATCTCTGAGCCCAATTTATATGCCAAAGAAGACTGACATATTGTTTCAACATTGATAGACTGAAAATCATTGTTATCAGAATATCGCGTTATCATCAAATCAATTCCATCTGACAACTGCTCTGTTTCCAATAATGTATTAATTTGCTCATAGTTTGCTTCCTGCAAATTATTATTAGACATAGCATTTACCAACTCATATAGAGTTCCCCTGACTGGAGGTATTCGAGCGGACTTTATTGCATCTCGCACCTTTCTCTCAACATTTCCTTTGGCTGTTTTTTGCACAATGACCAGGCCATATTTTTGCTGACCAGCACGCCCGACTCGCCCAATTATATTCTTTATTGATGATAATGGAAGAAAAGAAACATTTCCGCGATAACTCGAAGGATCGACAAGACTATGAATCACCATCGTCTTAATTGGCAGATTAACCCCTTCAGCTAAAGTTGATGTACTGACAATCAAAGGCAACGCTGAGTTGGCATAGGCATTTTCTATGGCATCTCTTATATCTTGAGGCAAGTCTCCATGATGATAGGCAAACCCTTTTTTTACATAAGTTGCCAGCGGATAGTCTATCCCTAATTGGAAACATATATATTCGCATAATTCATTCAAGATGTTCTCATCCTTTGACAATAATCTGGGGCTTAACTCCGGCACGCAATCCACCATTCTATTCAATTTGGAACAAACTGTGACACAACCAACATTATTTGTTTTAGTCGTTGTATATATCATCACTGGGCCGGCTCGCAATGCGTTTAGCGCAGTCATACATGTCACCGCGGTTTTCGTGGATAATAGGCCCTCACACTGTTTCTTATCAGCAAATCCACTTATAGTAAAGCTAGTCTCATTTAACCTCCTATCCCAAATATCAAGTTGAATTGAATTGTCGATTACACTAGACACGCCGTAACGAAGCTCACACGGTCTGTAATTACTTTTTCCTACCTGATTCTCTTCACCTCCCAGCCAGACATTTATATCTTCAATATTTGGAATGATAGCCGAAAGAAAAAGAAAACGCTTGTGCTCTTGTTTCATTAATCGTGTAATTAACAACTCATAACTTATCCCTCGACCAATATCATCGAGCAACTGTCCTTCATCGCAGATTATTAGGCTAAACTCTCTTAGTTCCTCATCCAAAACTCCCTCAAGTGTAATAAATGTTTCAGGCGTTGAAACAAGCAATTGGGCATCCTCTATTGAAGAATCTTCTACATCTAATAGGTTTCCGCCGTACTTACATGCACATTTAATATTCAGGATCCTGCCCACTTTCCTAAATCGCATTTTCAACTCACGGCTCAATGAGCGCAAAGGTGCCAAATACAACACCTTAGCTATCGGATTGCGTTTGAGTTCCTGATATATCAGCAATTCGGTAATATAAGATTTTCCCCCACTAGTAGCCATCCCTAGGCTGAAAGAGTGTTCAAAAGAAAGCAGACCGTTTTCTAATGCATCTCGTTGAGAAGAAAGAAACGATAATATGTGCTCTCCTTTTGAATAGTTTACATAATCGGCCCAATCTGTACTCGGGTCATAATGCTTCAAATCTTCCCATAGGTTGTTTTTTCGAAAACGGTGTAAGACATATAGCAATATTAATGAATCCGTGAAATCCCTTACTGAATAAAAATCATTCTTATTGATTTTATTCTCATACTCTCCTACAATTCCATCTAATAATTCAGCATAGCCATAAGACATGTAATTATCAAATGGTTCAATTATTCCCAAGTATTGTTCCCTTTCTTTCTTAACAATCCTACATCCAGAGATGACGTAATACAATAATTTTGCGCTATCAGTTTCGTAATCTTCTATTCCGAACCTTCTGAGTAATAATGATGCAATTGCCTCATATCCACACACGTAGTATATTGCGGCAGCAAATAAGTGGTTATTTTGTATGTTAACTCCTGAAAAGCCGTCCCTGGTGTGTGCTTCGGAATATACGATGAGACCACGAGCTACCTCAACTAATGAATCCTTTTGTTTCTCAGCTATTGATTCATCAGATGCTTTATCCAGTTCCTCCATACACTTCATCATCCGAAAGATAAGAGTAATATAAAAATCATCTTGATTCTCCTTGAAATCAAATATGAAATCATTCTTTACTCCATATGCCCTCATCATCTCATAAGCTTCAACATCGATAAATGCCTTTTTCAATTTTTCGTCCATAAGAATTAGGTATTAGACAATTGCGCATAAACCCTTTCATAGAGTAATTTTAAATCTTTAATTGGCACAAAGAGCACTCTAATTTCAGGAAAATTAGCAAATAAATCAGGTGGCAATTTGGAAAATTGTTGAGCTGTATATGCACTATCTATTATTGCAACAGCGGAATGTTCCTTATGATATGATACGGTGCAATACGGATTTGCAAAACGAAAAATCTTATCATATTCTTCTTTTAGCCCTAAGTCCTTATACCTAACAAGTAAATAATTTATAGTTTCTGCGGCTCGGGACACTCGATCTTTTTCTGCATCCATAACAGCATCAATAAACACGCATTCTGGTTTTCCTGACTTATAATCACTTTCAACCTTATAATTCCCGGCCGGCCCTGTCGATCTTACCTTCGCTTCAAATGAATACATAGCATCATCGATTAACGGCCCATTCTCACCCAATTTGAAGAGTATTACATCAGAATAATGACTCGCAGCGTCTTTCTTATCTTTTAACCGCCACTTCATTGGGCAGACATTAACATCCGTTTGCCATACCTGAGTTGCTAAATAATATGTTAATATTTCCCCAAAATCACCAGCAACCACAGCAGTCGATTTCGGCAATCGTTCTTGAATTTCTTGCTGTCTCGTTGTATTAAAATCATTGACTATCTGTACAAGTTTTTCTTCTTTGATATATGCTTCTCTAAATGGAACAAGGCAATCATTGATAAACTGTGCCGATAAGGCATCATTAAAAACGTAAGCAGTAATGCCATAGGCAGAATAAGTAGTTTTATCTTCCGTGAAATATTTGTCAATAAATGCCATATTTACCATTTATTATTTTAGGACTGAAAGGTGTCCTGTAAATTTCTATTATTTATCCATGAGAATGAACCATAACACTACTTGTCCTTAATCTCATTCTCTATATCTTCTATGGAAGGGAGTGTCCCCTTGAAATTCTCTGGGAATAGTTTACTAAGCTCATATTCTGATATTCCTATAGGTTGAGACGTAGATTCCAAGGCATACTGTGCAAGGACGGTATCCTTATCTTTACAAATCAGAAGGCCAATAGTAGGATTATCATGCTCGCCTTTCAGCTGATGGTTGACAGCCGAGACATAAGTTCCAAGTTGGCCAATGTCACCTGGTTTGAATTTGGTAACCTTAACCTCAATGACCACATATGATCGTATTTGGGTGTTATAGAAGAGAAGATCAATGAACTGCTCAGTATCTCCTACCACCAGGCGATATTCACGCCCCATATATGCAAAGCCGGATCCAAGTTCCAGCAAGAATTGACTGATGTTATTTTCTAATGCCTTTTTCAGTTCATTCTCATGATATGGTTGTGTTACTGCGGCGAAATCAAACGTGTATGGGTCCTTCGTAATCTCTTGTGCAAGGTCGCTCTGAGTATCAGGAAGAGTTAGTTCAAAATTGCTGATAGCCTTACCCAATGGTTCTTGACTGTCAAGTTCAACCATGTTGAGAAGGACTGCTCTAGACCATCCGTTGATATGTGTCTGGAGTACATAGTAGAATGCCCTTTGAGGGTTTTCCGAAAACTTATCTATGATATAGCGGTGATGTCCCCAAGGAATTGAGAATAAAATCTGCTTGATTCCATCTTCGCCAAATTTTTCCACAACTTGTGGAAATTTTACAAACAATTGATTATAAGAAGTATAGAATCTCTTTGTGTAATACATGTTAATGGGAGAAAGACCTTTTACACCTGGAAGATTTCTTCGGAGATCCTGACTGATGGCATTCATCGTACCTGTTCCATATTTCTTTTCCAGATTCATGTCAACAATATCCTTTCCCAATTCCCAATAGAATTCTATCAGAGCGTTATTGACACTGACAGCCGCTTTTATCTGGCTATTACGGAATCTTCCACAAACTCCAAGAACCCATTGCCTATATTCTTCATCAATATTGATTAACTGGCTCATCCCTTTTTTGAAAATATAAGAATTAAACTAATAGAATAACCATATATTATACAATCAGCGTCCAACAAATGATTTGTATATCACGACACTCCACCTTTGTGTATTATAGGAAGTCTCCCGTGTTATCCACGAGGATGTACAAACATACTGAATTTTATACAAACAAACTCGTTTTTTGAGCTATTTTTAGCGTAAAATACAAACAAATTCGGTGTTTTTAGGACATAAAAAACAGCGATACAAACAAATTAATTTTTGTCTATATCGCTGATTATAAGTTAATTATCGCGTATAATTGCGCTTAATATTCCTCCTCGTTGAAGAAAAAGTCTTCTTTGCTGGGGTAATCGGGCCAGATATCTTCTATTGATTCATATATATCACCTTCGTCTTCAATCTCCTGCAGGTTCTCAATAACCTCTAGTGGAGCTCCTGAACGTACTGCATAATCTATCAGTTCATCTTTTGATGCAGGCCATGGCGCATCTTCAAGTTTTGAGGCCAATTCAAGTGTCCAATACATAGTTTTTTGATTTTTCAAATTTTGCGCAAAAGTAATATAAAATTGATATACCAAACAATAATCATCATTTTTTTTCAGCCTTTTTGTATATTTGCATAAACGGTCAATAAATGAGCATTATATGGGAAAATGCAAAATCTATACAGGAGGTGGAGATAAAGGGCATACAAGCCTTGTAGGCGGGAAACGGGTTTCAAAGACGGACCTTAGAGTAGAGGCATACGGCTGTATTGACGAACTGAACGCAAACCTTGGGCTTTTGTTGGCGAATATACATGAACAGCAAAACCCATGCCGGGAGTTGAAAGACCAGCTGGTCTGGATTGAAAACAAACTTTTCTGTATTGGCTGTGCGTTGGCCACACCAGCCGACTGCAAGTGCCCTGTCACTATTCAGCAGGACTGCAATGCAACCATTGAAGGATATATCGATGCCATAGACCTCCAACTGCCTGCACTGAACAGTTTTGTTCTGCCTGGCGGAACCGTGGCTGCCGCTCAGGCTGGTGTTGCGCGCAGCGTGTGCCGCCGTGCCGAGCGTGAGATTCTAAGACTCAACAGTGTTGAACCTGTTGACAGTGCAATACTTGTGTTCATGAACCGCTTGTCCGATTATCTGTTTGTGTTGTCCCGTCTTTTGAATGTTGTGACTGGTACCCCAGAACTTTTCTGGAACAAATAGGAGTTTGTTTCCGTATTTTTTGTTCTGCAGTTTTTACATTTGGTACTGTGTGTAAGTCTAAGTACAAAAATTAACCCGATATATGAAAACAAAAGCCTTGATTGTCGCATGCACGTTATGTGTATGTTCTTTTGCCACTGCCAGTGTGCAGAATCTGCAATTGAATGATCTGGAGTATTTTGAAACCAGAGGAGTTAATGTACTGGTTTACAGCAACACTTTCTCCGGTGGCTTCAACGATGAGAAAAATTCCGGAATAGAGATAATACACCACGGTGTCCGTACAGTTCAGGGCGGTGCGGTACGTCTTAGCAATACACCGGAGCAGTGGGATCTTGTCCCTGAAACGCCATCACGTGTGGTAAACAAAGAAAACGGCAGCATAGAGGTAAGTCTGCGCTATAAGGATTACGATTTTGATTCACGTCTTGTAGTTACTGCAAACGGAGACAATTTTGACATCGAGGTTTGGCTTGACAAGCCGCTTCCCAAAGAACTGGAAGGCGATGCCGGATTCAATCTGGAGTTTCTTCCGTCCCAGTACTGGAATAAGGTTTACAAAATGGACGGACGCTACAACCGTTTCCCGCGTTATGCAGTGAGTAGGACTGTTGCCCGGCCCAACAGCGAAAAGATAAAGCAGTACAAGGGTTACAGGACATATGACGACCGTGGGACAGACCAGTTTGTAGATCCTGTACCTATGGAGCAGGGCAGATGCATAATAATGGCTCCCGATGATGCCGAACGTATGATAACCGTCAGATCCGATGATGCGGACCTGATGCTTTTTGACGGCCGTATGCTTGCCCAGAACGGATGGTTTGTTCTGCGCAGCCTTCTGCCTGCAGGAAAGACCGGAAAAGTTCTGACATGGAACATAAAACCCGGCACAATCAAAGGATGGATACGTGAACCCAATATAGGTTTCTCCCAGGTGGGTTATCTGCCAGACCAGCCAAAGGTGGCAGTCATAGAACTTGACAAAAATGACAAGCCGCTTAAGAAGGCATCGGTCTGGAGAATCAATGATGACGGTAGTGAAACCAAGTGTTTTGAGGGCAAAACCCAGGTATGGGGGGCCTACTACAAGTACAATTATGTCAAGTTTGACTTCAGTGCAGTGCAGGAACAGGGCGTGCATTATATAAAATACGGCAATACCAGGACGGTCAATTTCCTGATTGACAGCAGTGTGTATGACCAGATTACAGATGCCACAAGCGATGTGTGGATTCCTATCCACATGAATCACATGACGGTGAACGAAGGTTACCGCATATGGCACGGTGAGCCTTTCAAGGAGGGTTACCTTCAGGCTCCTGCTCCGACTGACCATTTTGACCTGCATTCCCAGGGAGCAACTACAGATACCAGGTATCAGGCTCTGGAACTGATTCCAGGACTTAACGTAGGCGGTTATTTCGACGCAGGTGACTTTGATATAGAAACAGGTTCCAATATCAGTGTGGTACAGAATATGGTCACTATCTGGGAACGTTTCAAGCCCATGCGTGACGAGACATTCGTAAGTGAGGAGCAACGCTACGTTGATCTGCACCGCCCAGACGGAATACCTGACATGCTGCAGTTCATACGCCACGGCGTGCTGAACCTTGTGGCACAGGCGGAGAACATTGGGCACATGGCACAGACCCTGTCCAATTCAGTTCTTGACAATTACCATCATTTGGGCGATGCCGCCGCCATCACAGACGGTCTGCATTATGATCCGTCATTGAAACCGTATGAAAAATCGGCCGATGGAAAATCCAGCGGAACGCCTGACGATATGTGGGCCTTCACAAGCCGTGACGCAAGTCTTGATTTCCGTGCCGCCACAATGTTTGCCGCTGCCAGCCGCGTACTGCGCGGATTTGATGACGGACTTGCAGAGCGTGCTCTGACACAGTCAAAGCGTCTTATGGCAGAGGCTACAGAGATTATGGCTAACTCCAGGCAGAACAGCCGTTCCCGCGGTAACGGCAACAACATGGCTACAAACCTGCAGTTGTATGTGTCAACCGGGGAAAAGAGTTATCTTGATGAGTTCACCCGGCAGATATGGCCGGCTCTGGAGCGCAGTGCCAATTCGGCCATAGGTACCGCCATGGATGCAATACCGTATATGGACAACGCATACAAGGAAAAACTGATACCGTATGTTGAGAAGTACAGAGAGTATCTTGAAAGCGTTTCAAAGCAGAACCCGTACGGTGTGCCTATAGGAACCGGCAACTGGGCAGGAAGCGGCAACGTGGTATCGTTCGGTACAACGGCTGCATTCGCTGCAATATATTTCCCCGAAATAATTGACAGGAGTTATGCATATAATGCCATGGCATACATGTTCGGATGTCACCCGTACCACAACTACTCTCTGGTGGCAACGGTTGGCGCAACAAGGCCAAAAGCAGTATTCTATGGCAACAACCGTGCCGATTTCTCTTTCATTCCGGGTAATGTGGCTCCGGGTGTGCTGTTCCGCAAACCTGACCACTTTGAGAACTTTGACGACTGGCCATTCCTGTGGGGACAGAACGAAGGGACAATAGCAGGCAACACCAGCTACCTTATTTTCGGCCAGGCCTTCAAGAATCTTGTAGGCAGCAAATGAACAACTTTTATTCAAGGTTTTACTTAATCTATAAGGCGGCAGGCTGGCTGTTCGGCTGTCACCCTTACCATAACTATTCTCTGGTAGCAGCGGTGGGGGCAGCACGTCCAAAACAGGTGTTCTACGGCAGTAACCGTGCAGATTTCTCCGTAATTCCGGGCAATGTGGCTCCGGGCATACTTCTGCACCGTCCGGACCACTTTGAGAACATGGATGACTGGCCTTTCTTCTGGGCTGAGAACGAAGGAACCATTGTAAGCAATACATCGTATTTGATATTTGCAAAAGTGTTGGATAAATGAAAAGTAAGAATGGAATAATCAATTCAAGCTACAGTTTTCTGCAACTTGCACTCACTGTTGTCTTTACTGTTGCGCTGCTGTTGAGCAACATTATTGTAAACAAGCAAATCAGTCTGCCGCTGGGACAGGTTACAGTAGGCTCTGTTATACTTTTCCCGCTGACTTATGTGCTGTCAGACGTGTTTTCAGAAGTGTATGGGTATCGCTGGAGCCGTGTTACATGCTATATTGCATTTGCCATGAACATATTTATGGTACTGGTGTGTGAACTCACGCTTGCGTGGCCCTATCCCGACTCTTTTACCAACCAGACCGCATTCCAGGCAGTTCTTGGCAGCACCCCCAGAATAACTGCGGCATCGCTTATTGCATTTGTGGCAGGCGATTTTGTCAACGACCGTGTTTTTGAGAGAATGAAAAGGTTACATCCCGATACCTCCCGTTTTGCATGGAGGGCAATTGTCTCCAGTTGCGTGGGAGAGCTGTCAGACTGCTTTGTATTCCTGCCGCTTGCATTTATCGGTACGCTTTCCGCCAAGACTTTGGTTGGTATAGGTCTGGCACAGGTCTCTGCCAAAATACTGATAGAGGCATTTTTGCTGCCGCTTACCATCTTTGTTGCCAAAATTGTCCGCAAAGATGAAATGCGCCGCCAAATAACAGATATTTGAAAACAGTAACCTTGACCTGTAAACAGGGGACAGGTCCCTGTTCACACCTGCCTATTTTTTTATTTTCAGTATTATTTCACGGTTGTCCCCGTTCTGCTCCTCTTTGATTTCCGTACAGTAGCCGCGTACCAGCGTGGATGAGATGTCATCAACGTCCGGTCCGTCAAATATGGATGCGGTGCAGTTTTCCTGTATTATGGTCATGTTGAGCGTATAGTCAAGTTCACTGTATTCGACACTTATGTGTATAGGCCCGGTGAAAGGCAGAATGCCATGCAGCATTTCTTCAACAAGAAGCTGGGCTCTGTTAAGGCAACTTTGCGGAAGTGCGTACTTCTGACAGAAATTTTCAAGACTTGAATTCATTCCATACAAGTCAAAATCTCTGTTTCTGATATTGAAATCAAGACTTCTGATTCTTTGGATGAACGCTTTGGTTTCTGGTTTGGCGGGATGGTCAAAAATCTGACTTGGAGAACCTTCTTCGTAGATTACGCCGTCATACATAAAGAATATGCGGGTGCTGACATCGCGCGCAAAATTCATCTCGTGTGTGACTATGGCCATTGTCATTCCCTGTTTGGCCAATTGGCGTATTACCGCCAGAACTTCGCTCACCATAGTGGGATCGAGTGCAGATGTGGGTTCGTCAAACAGAATGATATCCGGTTTCATGGAGAGGCAGCGGGCTATTGCTACTCTCTGCTTCTGGCCTCCGGACAGTTCTGCCGGCATGGCATTTGCTTTTTCTGCCAGACCAACCATACGCAACAGTTCCATGGCCTGCTCCTGTGCCTGTGCTTTTGGCACTCCAAGCAGTCTGACAGGCCCTACGGAAACATTCTCCAATATGGACAGGTGGTTGAACAGATTGAAGTTCTGGAAAACCATGCCCATCTTGCGGCGCAGCAGACTTACATCGGTATTACGGTCAAGTATGTCAACGCCGTCAATCTCAATCTGTCCTGCAGTAGCTTCTTCCAGATGGTTCAGACAACGTAAGAATGTACTTTTGCCGGTTCCTGACGGACCTATTATGGAGATAACCTCTCCTTTATTTATCTGGCAGTTCACATCGCGGAGCACTCTGAACGGTTCTCCGTTATTTATATATTCTTTTGCAAGATGCCTGACTGTTATCATACTACTTGATGCGTTTTGATATCCTGTCCAGACCTTTTCCCAACAACCAGGCAAGCAGGAAGTAAATGATTGATACTATTATCAGCGGGAAGAATGCGTCAAATGTCCTTGAGCGGATTATGTCACTGGCTTTGGCCAGATCCTGTATGGCAATATAGCCTACAACCGATGTGTTCTTGACAAGTGTCAGGATTTCAGTCTTGAGAACCGGAATCATCTGTTTCAAAGCCTGCGGTGCGACAAAAAGAAAGAAGGTCTGGGTTCTGCTGAAACCCATTGCAAGTCCGGCCTCGGTCTGCCCTTTGTCCACACCCGTTATGCCTGAGCGGAACACTTCGCTTACGTATGCACCGAAGTTGATTGAAAATGCTATAATGGCTACCGTTCTGGCTGATATGCGGGACTGTGCAAAGACAATATAGAACATTACCATTATGAATACCAGAATGGGCACTCCCTGCATTATGTCTATGAATGCTTTTGCACTTTTCCATGCCATTCTCTTTTTTGACATTCTCATTAAGCAGAGCGGTATTCCCAAAATGATTCCTATGACGATGGAACTGAAAGATATTACCAGTGTTTCCCAGAAACCGCCGGTAATCAGTTTCCAACGGTCCTCAACAATCAGGTTGGAACGGAAACTGTCCGATATGGTTGTTATGAACCCGCGTTTAATCTTTTCACTGGTATAGTCTCTTCCAAAACAGGCGGTTCTGCTTGTATAATATATATCGGAGAAAAGCATTTTTTCCGCTCTTTCACTTGTGACAAAGAGAAAACTGGATATAATGTCAATTTTCCCGGAAACAAGTGCCGCGCTCAATGCATTGAAATCGTAGCAGACAATTTCAACAGGTCTTCCTATCTTGCAGGCGAATCTTTCAATGATTTCTATTTCCAAACCGGCATAACCGTCACCGCTGATGAACTCTATCGGGAAGTTATTGGAGATTCCCACCTTTATGGGTTTTCCTTCAACTGGCGTGTCAAAATGAGGCATCTTTGCATATAACGCACTGTCTGTCATCCATCTTGAATGAATCTGTGCAAAGACGCCGTTGCTTTTTATTTCTGACAGGAATGAGTTGAACTGGCTGCACAGTTCCGTAAGATCTTTTCTGAATCCGAAAGCAACATCTCCGCCTTCTCCCAAATTCTTGCTGAATTCAACCTTTATGCCCCGTTGTTTGATATTGGCTCCAATACATGCAGTGCTGTCTTCTATGGCAAAATCGGCATTACCAGCTTCCAGAGCTGCCAGAATTTCTGACGGAGAATTAAGGCGCATCAGGTTCAGATCTCCGCGTTTTGACAGTTCGATATCCTGCATGGAGCCATTGAGTACGGCTATCTTATAGCCTACAAGGTCATCGTAATCCTTGATTTCGCGTTTACCATCCATGGTGTTCCTGCCGGAGCAGGATGCCAGAACAGCGAGCAGAAGTATCAGTATTTTGAATTTCATTATATGCAAATATATAAAAAAATAGGGTTGCATGCATGCAACCCTATTTTTTTTATGCGGTACCTGTACGTTAATCGTTGGTGTAGTTGTCAAAGTAACCCTGAACCAGTACAATAGGCGTACCCTTGTCTCCTGAACCTGATGTAAGGTCACAGAGTGAACCGATAAGGTCTGTCAGCTGGCGTGGAGTTGTTCCTTCCGATGCCATCTTGCCTACAAGGTTGGACTGTTTTGACTTGATGCTTTCTTTGATGGCGTTGCGCAACTCTTCACCACGCAGATCCTTGAAATCGTTGTCTGCAAGATATTTCAGTTTAAGTTCGTTAGGAACACCAATCAGACCGTTTGTGAATGCCGGTGAAACGACCGGATCAGCAAGTTCCCAGATTTTGCCCTGGGGATCTTTGAATGCGCCGTCACCATATACCATAACCTCAATATTTTTGCCTGTAGCGTCAAAGAGACGTTTGCTGATGTCTTCAACAAGCGGCTGGCAGAAATGCGGGAACAGTTTGACTGTATTTTCTGTGGCTTTGTTTGAACCCAGAAGACCGTATTTTTCATTATAGCCCGATCCGTTGACAGATGCGCTCATAATGTCATCAAGACCAAGGACAACCTTGGCACCTGAATCACTCAAAATGCGCTTTGTACGGCGGCGTGTGTGAATGTCGCAGGTAATTACTTTGTCTGTGTAGTCCAGAATTGCCTTTGGCTGGTTTGCAAAGATGATTTCAACATCTGCACCTTCACCGCGAATTATGTCTGAATAGTATGCTACATAATCTACACCTGTAAATTCGTGTACGTTTACGCCGAACAGTTCACGGTAGCGCTCAAGTGTAAGAACGTCTGAATATGGGTTGATGCCGGCGGCATCGATTTTATCAAGAGACACAAGCTGGTTGCCAACCTCGTCAGACGGGTAGCTGAGCATCAAAACAACTTTCTTTACGCCGCGGGCAATACCCTTGAGGCAGATAGCAAAACGGTTGCGTGACAGAATAGGGAACATAACGCCTACACAGTCACCGCCGGTACGCTGTTTGACATCGGCTGCAATATCGTCAACGCTTGCGTAATTGCCTTGTGAACGGGCTACTACAGATTCTGTGATGGCAACTACATCGCGGTCTCTCAGTGAGAAACCTTCGTCTTTTGCTGCCAGAATCACGCTTTCTGTTACAATTTGAGCTAAATCATCGCCCTGTTTGATAATAGGGCAACGGATGCCGCGTGAAACGGTTCCGACTCTTCTGTTCTGATTCTCCATTGATTTTTAAAATTAACGGACAAAATTACATATTTTGGAAAAAGTATAGCACGTTTTGTTCAAAAACTTTTGTTAAAAATTTTTAGTAGGGAAAAAATATTGTATGTTTGCTAAATCAATGAGTAGAAATTCCAGTGCTGGTATTGTGTATAAGGTGCCGGCATCAAACATATGAATATTCAAAGAAGAACAGGCGTAGCTGTTCCTGTTTTTTCACTACGCACAAAAGACAGTTTTGGGGTTGGAGAGTTTAATGACCTGCGTCTTTTGGCTGACTGGTGTGTTGCAACCGGCCAGAATATTATCCAATTGCTTCCCATCAACGATACTACGTTCACACATACATATCAGGATTCCTACCCTTATAATGCGGTGTCCAGTTTTGCGTTGCATCCGCTGTACCTTAATCTCCCTTTGATGGGTATTGTGCCCGATGCTGAATATATGGCGCAGAAAGAGTGCTTTGAAGCATTGGACTCAATAGATTATGAGGCTGTAATGAATGCCAAACGTGACTATATGTTGCGCTATTACAACGGCCAGGGCAAGAATCAGTGCCGTACAAAGTCATTCAAAGATTTTGTGGACCGCAATTCCGGATGGTTGAATACCTATGCTTCATTTTGTGAAAAGCGCGATTCAGGATATTCATTTGCGGCTCCTGCACAGTTTTACCGTTGGCAACAGTATCATCTTGACAGACAATTGAAAGATGTGGTGGAATATCTGCACAGCAAAGGAGTGATACTCAAAGGCGACCTTCCCATTGGAGTCAGTGCGGACAGTGTGGATGCAGCTACATTCCCGGAATTGTTCAATATGGACTGCAGTGCCGGTGCTCCTCCTGATATATTCTGTACTGATGGTCAGAATTGGGGATTCCCTACCTACAACTGGGATTCTATGGCAAAAGATGGTTACAAATGGTGGAAAGACCGTTTGCACAAAATGAGTGAGTATTTTGATGCCTTCCGCATTGATCATCTGTTGGGCTTTTTCCGTATATGGGAAATTCCGAATACGTATAGCAGCGGCTTGTTGGGACATTTTAATCCCGCATTACCCTTGTCTCCGTCTGAAATGCTTAAGGAATTCGGTTTTGAATTCAAACCAAAGTATCTTACCCCATGTTCTGATGATGTGCGTGAAGTCCTTTTCCTTGAGGATTCCAAAAGAAAAGGCCGGTATCACCCGCGTATCAATGGTCAGGATACAATATGGTATTCAAAACTGTCCGATGCCCAGAAAAAGGCATTTGATGATTTGCATAATGATTTCTTTTATGTGCGTCATAATTCATTCTGGAAAAAGAATGCAATGAAAAAACTCCCGCAACTGATTAAATCCACAAAAATGGTTGTTTGCGGTGAAGATTTGGGTATGATACCAAGTTGTGTTCCTGAGGTTATGCAAGAACTTGGTATATTGTCTCTTGAGATTCAGCGCATGCCCAAGACACCTGATACGGAGTTTGCCAATCCTGCTTCATATCCTGTAATGAGCGTATGTACCACTTCTACACACGATATGAATCCGTTGAGGGCATGGTGGGAAGAAGACAGAGAAAATAACAATCCGCATTATTTCTACGATTATCTGCATTGGGAGGGTAATGTTCCCTATTTTGCAGAAGACTGGCTTATCAGGGGTATTATCGAACAGCACATGAAAAGTCCGTCTCTCTATAAGATATTCCCAATTCAGGATTATCTGGCATTGAGTCCGCGGTTGCGGCGTACCATACCTCAGGAGGAACGCATCAATATTCCGGCCAATCCGCGCCATTACTGGCGTTACCGTCTGCATTTGACAATAGAAGATCTATTGGATGATAAAGAGTTTACTCAGCAAATGTTGTCTCTAACATCATTATCATGGCAATAGTATGAGAATATTGTTGTTGACCAGTAGTAATAGTGTGGGAGGGGCTGCAATTGCTTGCGGACGTTTGATGAAAGCACTGCAGAGTCAGAATATTGACGTTTGTTTGCTTTCCGGCGAAAGTCTGGGAAATAAAACTTCAAAGCGCTTCAGGTTTGTATGGGAACGCATTTCCATTTTTATCCGCAATGGGTTGAGCCGCAAAAATCTGTTTAAGGTTTCAATTGCAAACACCGGTTACGATGTCACCGCTTTGGATTGTTTCCAGGATGCGGATATAATTCATTTGCATTGGATACAGCATGGTTTTATCTCAATGAATATCCTGGATAAGATTTTGCATTGCGGAAAGCCTGTTGTATGGACTTTACATGATATGTGGCCTTTTACCGGAATATGCCATTATGCATTCTCCTGCCGTAATTATTGTTCCGGTTGTGGCAGTTGTATCTATTTGAAAAGCAACTGCAGAAGGGATGTTTCAGCAAAGATATTTGACAGAAAATTATCTGAGTATAGCGATGCTGATCTCCATTTTGTTTCTGTAAGCAATTGGCTTGCACGCAAAGCTGCAGAGAGCCCTCTGCTTACTGGCAGCCAGTTAAGTGTAATTCCGAATACTATTTCTTTGCAGGAGTTCAGGCTGATTGAAAAAACTCAGGCACAGTTGTCACTGAATCTTTCAGAATCCAAACAATATATTGTTTTTGGTGCTTCATATATTGATAACTATCAAAAAGGATTTGATTTGCTTGTCAGTGCATTGGATTTACTTTCTGCAAAAGCAGACAATATATGTCTTCTCCTGTTCGGTTCAGTCAAAGATATCAGTCTGCTGGATAAAATTCCTGTTGACTATATTTATTATGGTGCAATTGATGACAATGAAAAATTATCATTGATATACTCGGCTGCCAATGTGACGGTGTCTTCTTCTTATTACGAGACCTTTGGGCAGACGCTGATTGAGTCTCTGGCATGCGGTTGTATTCCGGTCTCTTTTGGGAACAGTGGCCAGACAGATATTATCAGACATAAGGAAAATGGATATCTGGCGGAATATCTTTCTTGTGAAAGCCTTGCTGCTGGCATATCCTGGGCTTTGGAACAGAAACCTGATAAAACCAAATTACGGGAGGATGTGCTGTCCAGATTCGGCTATGAAGTTGTTGCAAAACAATATATTGACATATACAATAAATGCTTGAATAAAAAATGATATATTATATGAGAAAAACTTTTGTATCGTTCCTGATTGTATCGTTTGTCGCTGTACAGACAATTTCATCATCGCCTGTCACCAGAGAGGAGGCAGCAAGTAATATTGATCTTCTTGCCGGTAGTATGAGAGCGTATGTGGCACCTGTTGAAAAACAGACGCCTGCCCCCAAGGGTTACAAACCTTTTTATCTAAGCCATTACGGCCGTCACGGTTCACGATATCTGCATGAGGCATCGTATTATACCGGACCTATGGAAATCCTGGAAAAAGCTGCCAAAGACAATGCTCTTACAGATCTCGGTTTGGATGTATACAAAAAGGTCAGTATTATATATTCCGATGCCATCACACGTGTTGGTGATCTGACTCCGAAAGGTCAGGCTCAGCATCGTGGCATAGCGGACCGTATGGTTCAGAATTTTCCGGAGATTTTTAACAGCAAGTCATATATTACGGCACGTTCTACAACAAGCCATAGGGTAATGATGAGCATGATGAGTGCATGCATGGAATTGCAGGGTTTGTTACCAAAGATGAATATTTCTATTGATGCCAGCGCTCATGACAACTCATATATGAGTACTATAACAAATCCCGCCAATTCTGAACGTAACAACTCCAAAAAAGGATCTGCTGTCAACGCCTTTAATGCCGCTCATTCATCTTCTGACAGACTGATTTTGGCGCTTTTTAAGGATACAGCATATATTAAGCACTTTGAACATACAATTCAACCCCGTTCCTTCGGCGGTTTCGGTGGTTTTGGAGCTACGTCTCAAAGCCAGTCGCGCACGGTTATTCAGGATATGTCAGGGACTTTATTCAATCAACTCATGGATATTGCACAAAATATGCAAAGCCATGACTATAACTTTGATTTCAACGACCTTTTCACACCAAATGAGTGGTACGATGCATTCTTGAAAAATAACGTTTACTGGTATTCTGTGTCTGCTTTCACACCTCTTACTAATGATGTTGTTCCTTTTGGTCAGGAGAATCTTCTGGAGGACATAATCTCTAAGGCAGATTCTGCTATTGCAGGCAATGGTATAAGTGCAGATTTGCGTTTTGGTCATGACACATATCTGTTCCCGCTGGTATGCCTTATGGAAATAAATGATTGCGCCTGGTCTGTTGAAGATCTTGAGAAAGTTGCCGATAAATGGGTTGATTATGACATCGTATATATGGCGGCCAACCTGCAACTTGTCTTCTACAAGAACAAGAAAGGAAATGTTCTGGTCAAGGCACTGCTTAATGAAAAAGAGTCTGTTTTACCTGTTGAAACCGACAATTTTCCTTATTATGACTGGAATGATCTGAAGAACTATTATCTAAAGAGACTTGCTGATTACAGAAAAGAAACAAACAGATAAATATTTGCTATTAACCTTAACTATATGTTTATGAAAAAGATCATACGCTGCATTGCTTTATCTCTTTGTCTGATTGTATGCTTTCCAATTGTCTCCAAGTCTTACAATATGCATCCCTATGTAAGGATGTTTTCTGTAAATGAAGGACTTTCTCATGGTGAAGTGACAAACTTCTCTATGGATAAGTATGGCCGTATGTGGATAAGTACCGGTATGGGTTTTAATGTGCTTAATAACGGTAATCTGACATCGTACACTCATTTTGCAAATAACGGCGAGCATTATCTGATAAGCAAGGTATTTGATATCGTAGCTGAAGACTTTGCGTTGGTATCAACAGAATCAGGACTTCTTAAGTTCAATCCGTTGAGTAATGAGTTTTCATATGTGATGTATGAAGATGCTCCTATTATAGTAACGTCAATGGTTAAAAGCGGCAAGGACGTCTTTATGTATGTTCCTTCGCTTAAATCTCTGTTGTGTTATAATATGGAGAAAGGCAGTATCTCGCTGGCAATGGTTTTTCCAGACAATTCGGATTTTATATTTGAAAAAATGATCATACAGGATCCGCAGTCACCTGTTCTTATAATGGCTGACGCTTCAAAGGGAGTTTTCCAGATTGATGTTGACCAGAACCGTATCAGTAAGATTGAGACATTTGTCAATAATATTATTCCTTCTTCTCTTTTTCTTGATTCCTATGATATTTTATGGGGAGCGTTGCACGATGGAGGCATTCAGGGTCTGCAGTCTGCTCATAATTTCAAATCTTTTGCTGAATTCAACAGTACCAATTCTGACTTATCCTCAAAGAGTGTAATGGCAATTGCCGAGATGCCCAACACTGATCTTATTGTTACTACCAATGGAGATGGTGCATACATAATTCCAAGAAAATCTGATGATTTTATAAATATCCGTCCTTCTTATTCGATTTTTTTAACTGCCGTATATGTTATGAATCAGAAGGAGGTTTTTATTGGTACAGCCCGTTATGGTGTTGTTGACCTGTTGGAAGCTCCTGTCTATACCGAACTGGAAGGACAAATAGTTAACGGCGTGTATGACAATCTTGATGGTTCATTATGGTGTATAGCAAATCCTATGGGTCTGATAAGATATTACGAGAATAATGAAACTTTTGTGAATTGTGAGGGTACTGAAAATCTTGCTATCCAATCATTATGTAATATTGATGACAACACTCTTTTGCTTCAGGTTAAGGGTGGACTGTTGTATGAATATGACATCAACAGATCTTTGCTGAGGGAATCTTCGTTGCCGCCTGTATTGTCAAACTGTATTGTTTCACGCAACAGCAGGAATGAAATTTTTGTCCTGTCATCCAACGGGAACTGTTTCAGGTATAATCCGAAAACCAAGGATAAGGATTATTTTAATATTTTCTCAAATGAAAATGAAGGGGAGGATATAATAAATGTGTTCCATACAGAAAGGGGTGCTTCGATTGTTGTCACTAAAACCAGCATATATGAACTTGACCAGACAGATCTGTGGGTAAGAAAATTATATACATCTGACAAACAGATTATTTCTTCTGTATTGGACAGACTTGATAATATCTGGTTTGTTACAATTGACGGCTTGCACAGGTTTTCCACAATTGACGGCACGGATACGCAACTGGTTCTTCATTCCAATTTACCATCATATTATTACACTACTTTGTCAATTGACAAGACCAAATTGAACCGTCTTTATTTAACAACCAGCGATAATCATGTAATAATATATAACCCTGTGAATAACAAATATGTTGTTCTTGGTGCGGAAGACTGTCTTTTAACATCCAACTCTTTCAAAGGAACCACATGCAGTTCAGTGAACGGCAACATATATCTGCCCGGTTCTGCCGGCTTGACAATAATTCCAACGAATGTTGAAGATAATTATCTTGGAGAATTTGATTTTGATTTTAACTGTTTGGGTGTAGTACAGGGTAATTCTTGTCAGGAAATAGAAGGACCAGATTTTTTATGCAAATGTAAAGAAGGAAGTGATATTTTTCTTCAGATTGCTGTTGGCGGTATGTCTCCAGCAGACAAGATGAGTGTAAGCTATTTTCTGAAGGACCGCAAAGGAAATGTAAAGAAGTCCGGCAGGTTGAATAATACAAGTCTTGACTTTGGTACTCTTCCAAAAGGTTATTATGATTTGTACATTAAGAAATTGTTGAGAAACGGTCTGACAGTTGAACAGAAAATGTTTTCATTGGAAGTTTCTAAAAAAGGGAGTGCTCCATTTGATGCAGTTAAACTGATTGCAGTGATTCTGTTGCTGTGTACTATAATATTCATTGTTGCAAACAGAAAACTGAAAGAAAAAGTAATGGTTACAGAGTCAGCTCTGTTGAACCAGAAAAAAGTAATAGACAGTATCAATTCCAAGGCAAACAATATGATAAATGATTTTATCAGAGAGGAAAAGATATCCATGTCAATTGCATATCAGTTTATGTATAAAATTCTTAATCAGACAAGACCGAACGATCCTGCATATTTATTACTGAAACGCTCCTGCCGTATCATTGACAGAATGTCTGAATTGATTTTTTCTTTTGATCAGTCTAAACTGGACTTGCAGGACATACCGGTCAATATTGATCAGTTGCTGTTCAATCATTGTATCAATTCCATTGTAAAAGATTACAGGATGGAATGTAAAATAAAGAATATTACGGTAAAGGAAATGTATGACCCTTCAATATCACAGGTGAATATGGACCGTGTTATTCTTGATACAATATTTACTATTGTTTTTCATAATATTGTTACTCATATGCAGGATGGTATTGTTTCTGTTCATACGTCATTGGAGAACAGTGAAACAATATGTTTGTACATACGGACAAACACAAAGATGTCCGACAGCGAAATTGGAGAGTTACAACTTGCATTTGATTCTGAGCAGATTGCCGGCAGTACCTATTTTCATGGTTTATATAAAGCAAATATGCTTGTAAAGCGTATGGGTGGTTTGGGTATTGAATGTGAGGAGAACGCAAGCGGCGGTGTTACATTCAGAATTCTATTGCCGAATTCATTGAGTGACGTTTCTGCATACCATCATAGTCAGTCAAATCTGAATCGCGGTACTTCAAGATTCCTTATAAGTGATTCAGACGTAAGTACGCTGATGTATTCAATTCTTGTTGTTGACGATAATACCGATGTGCTTGAATTCTTCAGTGAAGAGTTCAGCAGTCTGTTCTGGGAAGTATATATCGCCAATAGCGGAGCGCAGGCTCTTGAGATAATGCATGATAAGCATCCGAATATTGTTGTAAGCGATGTCATCATGCCTGGCATGAGCGGACTTGAGTTATGTAAGAGAATCAAGAGTGATATTGAAATCAGCCATACACCGGTTCTGCTCAGAACTGCAAAGGAAGATGTGATTGACGTTAATTATGGCTATAAGACCAGTGCAGACAAGTTTGTTCCAAAACAGGTGGATTTGTCTGCTTTGTACTATGAAATAAAGGATCTGATAAAGGAACGCTGCTACAATGAGTTCAATATCAGAATGCTTGTTGGGGAAGAAAATATTACCAATAATACAATCAGTGTTGCAGATGAAAAGTTCATGTTGCATTTTGACCGTTTTATACAGGTCAATTTGTCTGACCAATCATTGAATTCCCAGATAATAGCTAATGAAATGAATTTGTCAGAGGCGCTTCTTAATAATAAGGTAAAGGCTATTACCGGTGTCTCATCTCAAAGATATCTGCGTCTTGTACGAATAGCCAAGGCAAAGGAACTCCTTTCAGTGGCTGATAGCGGTAAATCAATATTTGATATATCTTCTCAGATTGGTTTCCCTGATTGCGAATCGTTTATGGTTGCATTCAAGCAGGAAACGGGATTTACTCCGCAGGAGTATCGTGCTCCTAATATAGGGGATTAAAGAATGTAGTGTGTTTTGTTCATCTTCAAATCAAAGAAGATAAGTCCAAAACGTTTGAATTGGAAAGTGACTCCCGTACGGGGGTCATTTTTTATTGATGACCACCATTCCTTATGTTTGGCACTACGGTTGATTCCGTTGACAATGAACAGTGTATTTGAATTTACATAAGGAATCAGAGTTTCGACAATCAGGTCAGGGCGGTCAACATGGGCAATATGAACAAGATCAAGCGGTGTTCCGTTTTTCCTGTTCTGCTCCATAAGGTCCTTTATATATTGAATGGGATTATTGCTGATTGTGTATTCAATGTTTCCGAATTTCTTGAGATTGTTCTCAATCTTTCGCTGATGCGGATTTTTGTTGTCTATTGTTACACATCTGCTTTTTGAGCTGACGCTTGCCAGATAACCGGTCGTTACGCCGCTTGCCGTGCCCACTTCAAGGATAAACTTGGGATTGATGTAATTGGCCAAGCGGAAAACAAGCTGATCCATTTTCTCTCCATACTGAGGCATGTCCTCAGGTGAACGTTTCCAGTGTTCATACAGGTCATCGTATGCATAATACATATTATGCTCGTTAATGACATTTTCAATAAGATTGTAAGCCCATGGAGAGTGGACTCCGTAACCATACCTAGTTTTCATTCTTTTTAGAAAAGTTGAGTCCATCTGAAGATTTTCAGTTTGTGCTCGAAGCGGGACTCGAACCCGCACAGCCTGTTATGGCCAAGGGATTTTAAGTCCCTCGTGTCTACCATTCCACCATTCGAGCAGCCTGATATTGGTTTTTTACCGACTGCAAAATTACTAGTAATTAGTCTAATGACAAAGATTTTCCCTGAAAAATTTGTACACTATCCATCTGATGATGTACAAAGAAATCAGACTGACAGCAAGAACCGTTGAAAGGACAATAAGAATGTCAGTTATTTTGAGATGTACCGGATATGCCTGGACAATAAACTCTCCATCTGTTCCAAGTGGGATAAAACCTAAATTCTGTTGCAACAGAATAATAATGGTGGCAATAACCATTCCGCCTATACATCCTGCCAATGATTCCATTATGCTGTAGAATCCAAAAATGTTGGCTATGCTTTTAATACCGGTTCCCATTTTGGACAGTGTTTTCATATCTTCCTTTTTTTCAATTATCAGCATGATTATGGAACTGACAATATTGAAAAGGGCTATCAGTAGAATAAGGATAACAAATAGGTATGATATGAGTTTTTCAACTTTCATAACGCGAAAGACATCGTGTTGCTGGGTATATTGATCGGCAACCAGGAATTGATCTCCTGTAATGTCCTTTATCTGTCTGATGGCTTTTTTTACTGAAGCTCCTTGGGTAAGCCTGATTTCAATTGCACTAAGTTTGTTTTCTCTTCCAAGTAAATTCTGTACAACTTCTATATGTGCCAGCGCATATTGGTTGTCGTATGGAGCCTGATTAACCGCAAACAGAACACCGGGCGTATATAATGTGCGGCTATTCAGCGCATTTGCCGGGTTGATTGTTGATGGTCTGACTCCAGGCTTGGGAGCATATATAGTGTATGGTTCACTTGTAACGGCTCCCGTTTGAAGTGCTTGTGCAAGTCCTGCTCCAAGAATGATGTAGTCAGTAATCTGATCTCTCAGCATGAATTCTCCGGGCCCTAAAAGAATGTTGTTGATGCCTGTTATTTGTGCAAACTGACCGTCAACTCCCTTAAGCGTGATTATCTGTTGTAAAGAATTGAATGATATAAGTACCTGGTCCTGAATGGTGCATGATACTCCTTGAATACAGTCAAGATTCTGAAGCTTTGAAATTAAGGCGGAATCCTCTTCAAAGAATTTAGTGTCTGATGCCGTGATTTTTATTTGTGGGTCAAAGTTGGTGAACATTGATTTCACCAGATTTTGAAAACCGTTGAATACGGACAGAGTGCATAGAAGGGCAAACGCCGCCAAACAAATGCCGCAAACAGATATACGTGAGATTACATTCGCTATGTTATGTTTTCTGCGCGATATCAGATAACGCTTGGCTATATAATAGGATACGTTCACTTTTTAAGCAGTTGGTCTATGTGCTCAAGATAGTCCAGAGAATCGTCAATGTGAAATCTGAAATCGGGTATAATGCGCAACTGATGTCTTACAATCTGACCGAAATCGTATCGTATGGTCTTGACATTATTGTTTGCGCTTTGTACTGTTTCTGCAGCTTTGTCAGATGGGAATACGCTCAGATATACATCTGCAATGCTGAAGTCGGGGCTTATCCTGACTTTGCTGACTGTGACCAGAAGCCCGTGAGTGTGGCTTGTGTCCTGCTGAAACATAGTGCTTAATTCCTTTTGAATAAGACGCTCAATTTTTTGTTGTCTGGTTGTATTCATAATGTGTTATTTTTTTCTGATGATTGTTAGTCCGTCGCGCAGAGGAACAATGCAGACATCTACGCGTTTGTCGTTGGCAACAATGTCGTTGAAACGGCGGATGGCAGCAGTCTGGGCATCGTTGTCATATGCTTCGTCAATAACATGCATGTCCCATAATGTGTTGTCGGCTATTATGTAGCCATTGGGATTGACATAATCGAACAGCATGTTGTAATATGCGGGGTAGTCACGTTTTTCGGCATCAACAAAAACCATATCATACATGGTACCTAATTGAGGTACTATTTTGACGGCATCGCCTATATGAAGGGTGATTTTATTTTTCAGATCACTCTTTTCAAGGTATTTTGTTATAAGCGGTTCAAGTTCATCGTTTATCTCAATAGTGTCCAAATGGGCATCTTTGTCCAGACCGCGTGCCATGGATAATGTTGCATAGGCGGTAAAGGTTCCAAGTTCCAGAACGTTTTTGGGGCGTATCATGCGTACAAGCATCTTTAGAAAAGTCCCTTGTATATGACCCGATGCCATGCGTGGATTGACTGTCTTGAGACAGGTCTCTCTATATAGGGCTTTCAGCAACTCTTCCTGAGGCTCTATGTGCGCACTGATGTAATCATCAAGTTCAAAATTACTGTTTATATCTAGGCCGTTCAGGTTGGACATTTCACTTTGAGTTTATATTTTTGCGCTAAGATACGCAGATTTAGCCTTATTTTATGCCAAAAGTTGTAAATAATAATCCGGTAGAACGTTTCCAACAATATCTGTTGCTGGAAAAATCGTTGTCAGCCAATACGGTAGAGGCATATTTGGATGATATCGGTAAGCTTGAGCAGTATCTTCACGATGAGCAGATTGCGTTGGACAAAGTGACCATTGATGTATTGCATAATTTTGTAGCAGCTTTGAATGACCTTGATATCTGTCCGCGCTCAGTTGCAAGAATTGTGAGCGGAATTAAGCAGTTTTTCTCTTTTCTTTTTATTGACGGCTATATTGACAACAACCCATCTGAACTTCTTGTTGCGCCTAAAATCGGTACCAGACTTCCCAATGTTCTTACCGTTGCCCAGATTGATATGATGGAGAATGTAATTGATATGTCCACTGCTTATGGTCATCGCGACAAGGCTATCATTGAAATTTTGTACAGTTGCGGCCTGCGCGTGTCTGAGTTATGCGGAATGAAACTTTCTGATATTTATGCTCAGGAGGGCTTTGTTCGCGTTGAGGGTAAAGGCAGCAAACAGCGGCTGGTACCGATTTCAGGAAAAGCTCTTGATCTGATAAGTCTGTATATGGTTCAGAGAAACTCATATCCCATAGCTCCTGCATATATGGATGTGCTGTTTCTGAGCAGTAGGCAGGGACGTCCTTTGTCGCGTATATCGGTTTTCAATCTTATAAAGAAACTGGCTGCCGATGCCGGTATTACCAAAACTATCAGCCCGCATACGTTGCGGCATTCATTCGCAACCCATCTTCTTGAAGGCGGTGCGAATCTGCGTGCTATTCAGGCTATGCTGGGACACGAAAAAATTACTACAACGGAGATCTATACTCATATTGACCGCAGTATGTTGCGCCAGGAAATACTGCAACATCATCCAAGAAATAAATAAAATATCCGTTTTGGAAACAATGAATGCTTTTTTTGATTAAGTTTGTGTTTGTCAAATAATTGAGTCATGCTTAATCAGAATTTAATTGATGCATTTAATGCAGTTCACAATGTCCGCTCTCCGTTATCTATCGTTCTGAGCCGTATCAATATTGTTATTTCAATGCTTCCTGAAGATAGTCCTGAGCGTCAGAAACTTGAAAAGTGTCTGCCATCCATTGACCGTATGAATGAGCTTATCTCCGGTGCTATGGCTTCAATTAAGCAGAATCTGACTCAGGAGGATATGGAACACCTTATCTGATCAGCGTATTATTGTTATCTGTGCTGATGTACTTCTGCCGTTTGACGGATTGGCTATGACTGTGTACACTCCGCTTGCGACAGGGGTGTAATTGCTGTCTGTACAATCCCAACTGTACATGCCCCCGTTGGATTTTCCGCTCTTGACGCAAATTCCTGCCGGTGATACTATTGAGATGCTGCAATCTTCTGTCAGACCTGTTATTGAAACGTTTCCATTGAACTCTGGTGTGACAGGGTTAGGATAAATTTCAATGTTCTGTCTGTTCAGAGTTGCGGCAGGTGTTGTGGCATCGCCTCCGTATACAATCAGTCCCTGGCGTGTCCCTATGTAAACGTGTCCGTTGTTCTGGTCTATTGCAATACTTTCAATGTTGTTTGACGGTAGTGGGGAGTTGTCAGTATTGAAGTTGTGTATTGTTGTGATGTTGTCACTGTCTATCAGGAACAGACCGTTGTTTTGTGTTCCTATCCATTTTCTGTTTGCTGCATCTATTGCAATGCAGGTTGTATAAACATTTGTAAACAGATAGTCGGCCAGATTTGTTCCGTCCATTCTGGGAACCTTGATGCGCTCTACTTTGTTGCTTTGGCTGCTCAGGGTTTCTTTTACATCTTTTATAATATACACTCCATTATCTGTGCCTATCCACAATTGACCGTCTTTGTCGAATTCAGCAAAGAACAGTGAGTTTATGTTTGTTGAAGTGCCGTCCTGGTTTATTACAGTGGGACCAAGAAAGTATGTTTTGTGATATTTACTGTCATCTAAATTCCCTTTTGTATCAATTATGAGTAATCCGGCTTTCCATCTTAAAGATGGTATTATTACTATATTTTCCGATGAAAACGTTATTTTGCCCATAGTAGGTAGGCCTTTTATCTGATTGTAATACAGTTTTGTCCATTTGCCGTTGCTTTGGATTACGTTGACTATTGTGTCGATTTCGTTGTTACAAAGCCATAAATTCCCATTTTCATCGTAGTTTAGACCTGTAATACTTACAAACAATTCTTTGTTTTCGCTCTCTGGACGTATTGTTTTCAGCGGGCTGTTGGTGAATGAATATCGCTTTGTAAATGTATTGTCTGTAAATTCATACAGTCCCCGTCTTGCTGTTCCTGCAAAATAATGGTTTTCATTTTCCGGATCTTGTGCAATACATGTGGCATTAAGAAATTCTATGCCTGTCTCTGTACCTATTTTGTCTATGTCAAAATGTTTCCATGTACCGTCAGAGTATGTCATTATATAACCCGGCGCTGTTTCTTTGCTCTCCGAGTATAAGTTCCACATGTTGCTGCCTATGGCCATCAGTCTGTTGTCGGAAAATTGCAGTATGCACATGTTGTTTGTGCGGGGACAGTTTGGAATAAACGGGCTTATTCTGCATTCCAGTTCAGCGTTTTTTATATGGTATAGGGCTACTCCTTTACTGCTTCCAGTCCAGAAGTTTTGCTGCTTTTCAACATAGCATAATGTGTTTATTGTTGTATCGTTTATGCTTAGTGTGCTGACCACTTTGGTGTTGTCTGCTATAAGTTGTAAGCAGTTCTTTTTTACAGCTGTCAGGTTGTTGCCGTCTTTGAAGAAACATGTTACTCCGGTGGTGATGATTGTTGTTGTTCCGTCGGTGCAATTGATGTTTCTCAGGAAGTTGTCTTTTGAAAGTCCCACAAGATTATTCCCAATTGTAACAATTTTTGTGAATGTGCCTTGGCTGAGCTGTTTCCAATTGGAAATATCTTTAAGATTATGGTCCAGTTCTGCATACCAGAGTCCTTGTGAAGTTGCGCAGAAAATGGTGTCTCCTTTAATTGTAGTTGATATTATGTCCTTGTCTAAATTGTAACAATCTTTAATTTCTAAACGTTTGATATTCAGCTCTATCAGATTTCCATTTGTACCAATGTATGCTTTTTCTCCTTCAATGAACAAGTCATTGGCATTCTTGCTTGGAATTGAACTGTTTTTTATATCTGATATGTTGTAGACTGTTTCTCCCTTGCCAAGAATATCAATATCTCCGTTTTTGTATGTGATGATTAATGAATTTTGATTTTCGCATAGAGAGGTGCGTGCTATTTGTGAACCGTTCAGCCCATTGTCTTTGTTGTACAGCAGTATGGAGTTGTCTGCCGGATTGAAGCAGTAAAGTCCGTCAGAAGCCTGTACAAAGAGTTTTCCCCATGCATAAATGCAGTTTTGAGGTTCATAATATGATTGGTGTAAAAGCCATTCTCCATTGGCTACTTCAATCTGCGCCATCAAAGGATTTGAGATGGCAAAAAAAAGAGTTATCACCATTGAAATGATAACTCTGTATGCTGTTTTACTTTTCATATTGGCTCTTTAAGTATTCAACCAGTTTCCTAATAGCCTTTCCGCGGTGGCTTATGCTGTTTTTCTCTTCCATTGAAAGTTCAGAGAAACTTTGCGTATAGTCTTGCGGAATGAATATGGGGTCATAACCGAATCCTCCGGAACCGCAGCGCTCTTTTGAAATGCTTCCGCGTACAATTCCCTGGAACAGAGTTTCTTTTCCTTCTATTATTAACGCAATAACTGTTCTGAATTGTGCATTGCGGTCGCACTTTTTTTCAAGTTTCTGCAAAAGTTTTGTCATATTGGCCTGAGAATCGTGGTCTCCTGCATAGCGTGCGGAGTGTACGCCAGGCTCTCCGTCAAGAGCGTCAACCTCCAGTCCGGTGTCGTCTGCAAAGCAGTTTACGTGATAGTTTTCATACACATAACGTGCTTTCAGCAGCGCATTTCCCTGAAGTGTATCTGCGGTTTCGGGAATGTCTTCATTGCAGCCGATGTCAGCCAGAGACAGTATTCTGAAACTGTCTCCCAAGCACGCTTTTACCTCTTCAAGCTTGTGCTTGTTGTTTGTTGCAAAAACCAGTTCAGATAACAACATTGACAATCTTTTTAGGTACAACTATCACTTTGCGGATTGGTTTGCCGTCAATGTAGCTCTGAGCCTTTTCGTTTGCAAGAACTGCGGCCTGAATGTCGGCCTGTGCCATATCTGCAGGGAAATCCATTGTGAAACGGGTCTTTCCGTTGAATGATATGGAATATGTCACGCTGTCTTCTTTCAGAACATCTTCGTTATACTGCGGCCATGCGGCATCGCATACGGAACCGGTACAGCCAAGCAGCTGCCAGAGCTCTTCGGCAACGTGCGGTGTGAATGGTGAAAGCAGCGCAACAAGGTCTTTCAATACTGCTGCTGAGTGACATTTGAGTGTGTAGAGTTCGTTTACGCAGATCATGAATGCACTTACGGCGGTGTTGTAAGAGAAGGCTTCCACATCGCCAGTAATCTTTTTTATCAGTTTGTTGATGGATTTCAAAGCTTCTTTTGAAGGTTCTGAACTGTCAACCAGAAGGTTGTCCTCGCGGTCATAGAACAGACTCCATGCTTTTTTCAGGAAACGGTGGCATCCGTCTATTCCGTTTGTATCCCAAGGTTTGCTCTGCTCAAGCGGGCCAAGGAACATTTCGTACAGACGCAGCGTGTCAGCACCGAAGTTTTCTATTATTACATCAGGGTTGACAACGTTGAACATTGATTTGCTCATTTTTTCTACAGCCCATCCGCATACATATTTGCCGTCTTCAAGAACAAACTCAGCGTTCTCATATTCGGGACGCCATTTTCTGAATGCTTCAATATCAAGTACATCGGCGGAAACTATATTGACATCAACGTGTATAGGGGTTGTGTCATAATCTTTAAGAAGACCGTATGAAATGAATTTTCCGGTTGTCTTGTCGCGGTATACAAAGTTGCTGCGTCCCTGAATCATACCCTGGTTGATGAGCTTTTTGAACGGCTCCTCAACTTTGCTGATGCCAAGATCAAAGAGGAACTTGTTCCAGAAGCGTGAGTAGATAAGGTGACCCGTAGCGTGCTCTGATCCTCCAAGGTAAAGGTCTACGTTCTGCCAGTAGTTTGCTGCATTTTCAGACAGAAGGGCATTACCGTTGTGCGGATCCATGTAGCGCAGGTAGTATGCAGATGAACCTGCAAAACCTGGCATGGTGTTAAGTTCAAGCGGGAATACGGTCTTGCCGTCAATCAGGGATTTGCTTACCACTTTTTTGTTTGCGGCATCAAATGCCCATTCGGTAGCATGCCCAAGTGGCGGTTCGCCTGTTTCGGTAGGCTTGTAGTCTGTAATGTCCGGCAACATAAGAGGCAGACATTCTTCAGGAATCATGCACGGAATACCGTTGTTGTAGTAAACAGGGAACGGCTCTCCCCAGTAGCGCTGGCGGCTGAAGATGGCATCGCGTAATTTGTAGTTGACTTTTACTTTGCCAAGTTTGTTCTCCTTTACATATTTCTTTGTAGCAGCAATTGCTTCTTTTACCGTGAGTCCATTCAGTTCAAGACCGCCCGGACGGCCCTGGCCGGGACGCGGAGAGTTTGTCATGATGCCTTCTTTTGCATCGAAACTCTGCTCAGATACGTCAGCTCCCTCAATAAGCGGTCTGATTTCAAGACCGAAGTGGCGTGCAAAAGCGTAGTCGCGGCTGTCATGTGCAGGTACTGCCATGATAGCACCTGTTCCATAGCCTGCAAGTACATAATCGCTTATCCATACCGGAATGCTTTCGCCTGTAAGCGGGTTAATGGCATAGGAACCGCTGAACACACCGGTAACCTTGCGGTCTGAGATGCGTTCGCGTTCGGTACGTTTTTTTGTCCATGCAAGATACTCAGCAACGGCCTGTTTCTGGTCTTTTGTTGTGAGTTGTGCCACAAGTTCGCTTTCTGGGGCAAGTACCATGAATGTTACACCGAATATGGTGTCGGCACGAGTGGTGAAAATTGTGAACTCAATATCGCTGTCCTTGACTTTGAAGACCATTTCTGTTCCTTCGGAACGGCCTATCCAGTTGCGCTGAGTTTCTTTTATTGATTCGCTCCAGTCTATTGTGTCAAGTCCGTCAAGCAGACGCTGTGCGTATGCTGATACGCGCAGACACCACTGACGCATTTTTTTCTGTTCAACGGGAAAACCTCCACGTACCGAAAGTCCTTCAACAACTTCATCGTTGGCAAGTACGGTACCCAGTTGCGGACACCAGTTCACCATGGTTTCTCCCTGATATGCAATACGATAGTTCATCAGAATGTCAGATTTCTCTTTTTCTGACATGGATTTCCACTGGTCGGCGGTAAAGTCAAGTTCAGAAGAACATGCGGCATTGATGCCTTCTGTACCGTTCGCATTGAATCTGTCAATAAGTTCTGCTATGGGACATGCTTTTTCAAGGGCTTTGTCATAGTAGCTTGCAAACATTTTCTGGAATGCCCATTGTGTCCAATGATAGTAACCGGGTTCGCAGGTGCGTACCTCGCGGTCCCAGTCAAATGAGAAACCTATCTTATCAAGTTGGCTGCGATAACGGCTTATGTTGTCATTTGTTGTCTTTGCGGGATGCTGTCCGGTCTGTATGGCATACTGTTCAGCAGGAAGACCGTAGGCATCGTATCCCATAGGGTTAAGTACGTTGTATCCGCACTGACGTTTGTAGCGTGCGTAGATGTCAGATGCAATGTAGCCTAACGGATGTCCAACATGCAGACCTGCTCCGGAAGGATACGGAAACATGTTCAGTACATAGAATTTTGGTTTTGACGCATCTTCCCGAACATGATATGTTTCGTTTTCAATCCAGTTTTTCTGCCATTTTTTTTCAATAGACCTGAAATCGTATTCCATATATTCTTCTTTATTTTTATAATCTGATGCAAAGTTAATCATTTTAATGAGTGTAACCTACAATGATTTTGTTATCTTTGCCGTGAATTTATAAAAATACTACTATGAACGTTCTAGCAGCAAGCAGTAACATAGTTTTTGCAAGACCTGAAGCATGGAGTTTCCTTTTGCAGTTCTGTATTATCGGAATGGCTATTCTGTTGGGTAATATCATTCGCAGAAAGGTGAAATTCATGGCCAAGAGCCTGATCCCGTCGGCATTGATTGGAGGTCTGGTAATCCTGATACTCAAGATATTTCCTTTTGCCCATAATCTCATTGACAAGTATTTTATGGAACTGGTTACCTATCATACTCTTGCATTGGGATTTATCTGCATGGCTTTGCGTTCCGTTGAGAACAAGGGAAAATCGACTACAGGCAAAATCATCGAGTCAGGTGCTTTGACTGCAGGAACTTATATCATACAGGGAATTGTCGGTGTATCAATTACAATTGTTCTGTACCTGCTGTTTACAAAATGCGGAATAGGACGCGAAATATTCTTTGCAAGCGGCATGCTTCTCCCAATGGGTTACGGACAGGGCCCGGGACAGGCTTTGAATATTGGTACCATTTACCAGACTGCCGCCCTGGAGAATTTCCTGATAGATTTCAAATCTATTGATTTTGGTCTTTCCATTGCTGCACTGGGTTTTATTGTAGGCAGCGTGATAGGCGTACTTTTCATGAACCGCCTCAGAAAACAAGGCAAGTTGTCCATTGTTGCATCCCAACAGGCTGAAACTTATTCTCTTGATGATTATGAGCAAGGTAATGAAATCCCTCATTCCGAATCAGTAGACAAGCTGACAATAGTATTCTCAATTGTTCTTCTTACTTATTTCCTTGTGTATCTGCTCATGAAACTGTTGTGCGGTATTGATATGGGAAATTTTGGTGAGAATACTATCAAACCTCTCATTTATGGTTTCAACTTCCTGTGGGGCATCCTGTTTGCTACAATTGTGAAATTAGTAATAGGGTGGTTGCGCAAACATAGTTTTATGCGCAGAAATTATCTGAACAATTTCCTTTTGAACAGATTGAGCGGATTCCTGTTCGATGTCATGATTGTTGCTGGAACGGCCGCTATTGATTTTGATAATCTCAAGCAGTTTATCGTTCCGCTGGTAATTGTATGTACGTTGGGTGTTATTGCCACATTCTTTTATGTGCTTGCTGTTTCAAAAAATATTTACAAGGGCTATGAGTACCAGGGTTTCCTTGCCATGTTCGGAATGCTTACCGGAACTGCAAGCAACGGTATGATTCTGTTGCGTGAGGTTGACCCCAAATATGAAACTCCAGCTGCAAATAACCTTGCATTCCAGACAATTCCGGCATTGGCTATGGGCTTCCCCATTCTGTTGCTGGTAGGTTATGCTCCCAAGAGTCTGGCGGCATCGCTTATATCTTTGGTAATTCTTATCCTGATGGGAATTGTGTTCACATTGTTTCTGTTCAGAAAAAAAGTCTTCAAAAAAAAGAATAAGGATAATAATTGATGGAACCGCATAATCATTGCCCAAAGGAGTACAAGGATAATTTTCTGGACGTATTGGCTCATCACCATCATCATGCCAGTACAAATATACTTGTGGCGCTGATAATAAATGTGTTGTTTACCGTAGCGGTTTTCGTGGGAGGGTATTACACAAACAGTTCGGCAATATTTTCAGAGGGTGTGCACAATCTTGGCTGCACGCTTTCTCTGTTTCTTGCCTGGGTGTTTGAGAAAGTCTCCACACGGGCTGCCAATGACCGTTATACTTTCGGATATTACAGATATTCTCTTTGCGGAACATTGCTGAACGGACTTGTTCTTACAGCCGGTTCCATCATGGTCATTATCCATACTTTGGGAATTATGGAACATGAACATGAGCAGAATCTGTCCGTTGACGGAATGCTTTTTGTTGCAGTTGGCGGAATTCTGTTCAAGTTTCTTGCCGTTATGACAACGCGTCACGGGCACGATTCCAATGAACGTCTGGTAAATCTGCACCTTATGTCAGATGCTTTTGGATGGATGGCTCTTCTTGTGGCATCGGCAGTTCTTAAGTTTGTGGATATACAATGGCTTGACCCTGCTCTTTCCATACTGATTGCGGTTTATGTTCTGATTGGTGTTTTCAAGAATTTTTACGATAGCATAATAATGGTCATGGAAGCCACTCCGCATGGTGTATGTTCCCTTGAGGTAGGTGAGAACATAAAAAATATGGATGGAGTGGAAGACCTGGTCAAATTGCGTTTATGGAGCCTTTCCGAACATGTAGCGTGCGGAATGGTTGTGGTAAAATCCAATTTGAAAAATGAACAGGACATTGCTAATCTGCGCAGTCGGATTGCACTCCTGTTACAAAACAATAATATTGCAGATTTTGCAATTGAAATAGATTGATGATATGTCACAGCAACAGACAGTAACCCCAATGATGAAACAGTTCTTTGACCTTAAGGCAAAGAACCCTGATGCCATTCTTCTGTTCCGTTGCGGAGATTTTTATGAGACATATTCAACTGATGCCCTTGAGGCATCTGCTATCCTGGGCATTACTCTGACTCACCGCTCAAACGGCCGCGCGTCAGACGGCGAGCCTATGGCTATGGCCGGTTTCCCGTATCATGCTCTTGACTCATACCTGCCCAAACTGATCCGTGCAGGAAAACGTGTTGCCATTTGCGATCAGATGGAAGATCCGAAACTGACAAAGAAACTTGTGAAACGGGCTATTACTGAACTTGTAACTCCCGGAATAACAACAATAGATTCGGTATTGAATGCCAAGGAGAATAATTATCTGGCTTCAGTTTCTTTCCAACGTAATATAGTCGGCTTTTCGGTATTGGATATCTCAACAGGATATTTTGCGGTAGCTGAAGGAACAGTTGAGAATATTGACAAGTTGCTAAGCAGTTATGCTCCCAAGGAAATTCTGATTGAATACGGAACCAAACAGCAGTTCCTGTCTCATTTCCAGGGTAAATATAATTTGTTTGAGATGGCTGACTGGGTATTCAAACCGCAGTTTGCCGCTGATAAACTGACTGAACATTTCGGAACTGTTTCCCTGAAAGGTTTTGGTCTTGAAAAAATGGTTGGCGCAACAATTGCCGCAGGTGCCATTCTGCAATATCTGACAGACACACATCACAATAATCTGCAGCATATTACAACGCTCGGAACCATAGATCAGGATGATTATGTACGTCTTGACAGATTTACGGTACGCAATTTGGAATTGGTTAGCGGAAATACCGAAGACAGCGTTTCTCTTTTGGCGACAATAGACAGTACCATATCACCTATGGGAGCGCGACTGTTAAGGAATCACCTGTTGTTCCCATTGAAAGATCCGGCAAAGATAAACCGCAGACTTGATTGTGTACAGTTCTTTTATGATAACAGTGATGTGGCAGACAGTTTGCGCCAGAGCCTGCGCGCTATTGGAGATCTGGAACGCACCATATCCCGTGTGGCATTGGGAAGAATATCTCCAAAAGAGGTCCGTTATTTAGGAGAATCGTTACAGTCGCTGGTTCCAATAAAGGAATTGCTGACAGGCTGTTCCCAAAATATTATTGCAGAATATGCACAGCGTATTGACCTGTGCGAAAGCATACGTGACAGAATTATAACCGTTGTCAAACCCGATGCCCCTGTACTTATAGCAAAGGGCGGTTTTATAAACAGCGGTGTTGATTCTGAACTTGACGAATTGCGCTCGCTGTCGCATTCCACAAAACAGTATCTTGTGGAATTACAGCAGCACGAATCGGAAATTACTGGCATCCCATCTTTGAAAATTGCTTATAATAATGTGTATGGGTATTATCTTGAAGTACGCAACACATATAAAGACAAGGTTCCTCAGGAGTGGGTGCGCAAACAGACTCTTGTAGATGCCGAGCGTTATATTACTCCCGAACTCAAGAGCTTTGAAGAAAAAATTCTTGGTGCGGAAGACCGTATTGTTGACATCGAACAACGCATTTTCCAGGAACTTGTCAAGTCTCTGACGGAATGGGTATCGGTAATAAGACAGAACAGTCAGATTGTTGCATTATTGGATCTGTATTCTTCTTTTGCAGATATTGCACACAGCAACAACTATCACAGGCCTGTAATAGATGATTCGTTGGTTATAGATATAAAAGAAGGGCGTCATCCGGTTATTGAAAAACAATTGCCTGCCGGTCAGGAATATGTATCCAATGATGTCCTGCTTGACAGTGAAAAACAGCAGATTCTTATTATCACCGGTCCTAATATGGCAGGTAAATCGGCATTGCTGCGTCAGACGGCACTGATTGCACTTATGGCGCAGATTGGCAGTTTTGTTCCGGCTGTATCTGCAAGAATTGGAGTTGTGGATAAAATCTTTACCCGTGTGGGCGCAAGCGACAATATATCACTTGGTGAATCTACATTTATGGTAGAGATGACCGAATCTGCAAATATTCTGAACAATCTGACAGAACGCAGTCTTGTTCTTTTTGACGAGTTGGGCCGCGGCACATCTACCTACGACGGAATTTCAATTGCGTGGGCTATTGTGGAATACATTCATCAGAAACGCAATGCTCAGGCCAGAACCCTGTTTGCTACCCATTATCACGAACTGAATCAAATGGCACAGCAGTTCAAGCGTATCCGCAACTACAATGTTTCTGTAAAAGAAGTTGATGACAGAGTGCTTTTCCTGCGCAAACTGCAACCTGGCGGAAGCGAGAGTTCGTTCGGTATAAATGTTGCAAAAATTGCAGGTATGCCGCGCTCCGTTATAGATAGGGCTCAGGTTATATTGGATGAGATGGAAAGTGCGGGCAAAGGCATGGATAAACCCTTGCAGGAGTTGGCAAAAACCGGAGAAGGCTACCAGTTGAATCTTTTTCAGTTGGATGACCCTGTTCTGTCTCAAATAAGAGATGAGTTGCTGAATGTTGATGTCAACAATCTCACACCGTTGGATGCATTAAATAAACTAAACGATATAAAGAAATTACTTAAAGGATAACTATGGCACTTCAATGTGGTATTATCGGACTACCTAATGTTGGAAAATCAACACTTTTCAATGCCTTGTCAAGCGCAAAAGCTCAGGCAGCAAATTTCCCGTTCTGTACTATTGAACCTAATGTGGGTACAATAACAGTTCCGGATGAACGTCTTTCAAAACTGGCTGAACTTGTGCATCCGGACAGAATAGTCCCTGCTACAGTTGAAATAGTTGATATTGCAGGTCTTGTAAAAGGTGCAAGCAAAGGAGAAGGTTTAGGAAATAAATTCCTTGGAAATATTCGTCAGACCGATGCCGTTATTCACGTACTGCGTTGTTTTGACGACGATAATGTGACACATGTTGACGGAAGTGTTGACCCCGTACGCGACAAAGAAATTGTTGACATGGAGCTGCAGATAAAAGACCTTGAAAGTATTGATCAGAAAATGCAGAAAGTTTCCAAACAGGCTGCTGTCGGAGACAAGTCGGCAAAACAGATAATGAATGTGCTTACCGCTTACAAGGATGCTCTTTTGCAAGGCAAGTCTGCGCGTACCGTTACTTTTGAGTCTAAAGAAGAGCAGGCAATAGCAGCAGATCTGTTTCTGCTTACTGCAAAACCTGTATTGTATGTCTGCAATGTAGACGAGGGTAGTATTGCCGGAGGAAATGCATACGTTGAACAGGTCCGCCAGGCAATCAAGGACGAAAATGCAGGTCTTCTGGTGGTTGCGGCCAAAATTGAATCCGAAATAGCTGAACTTGAGTCTTATGAGGACCGCCAGATGTTCCTTGAAGAGATAGGACTGAAGGAAAGCGGTGTATCCAGAATAATCAAAGCCGCATACACTCTGTTGGGTCTTGAAACCTATATTACTGCCGGTCCTATGGAAGTGAAAGCATGGACCTACAAGCGCGGTTGGAAAGCTCCGCAGTGCGCCGGTGTAATTCATACCGATTTTGAGAAAGGCTTTATCCGTGCTGAGGTGATTAAATATGATGACTATATTCAGTATGGTTCTGAGGCCGCTGTACGCGATGCCGGAAAACTGAATGTTGAGGGTAAGGATTATGTAGTTCAAGACGGAGATATTATGCATTTCAGATTTAATGTATAACTTTAAGGAGTCTTATGAATCAGTTTCTGTCCATAATATGGAATCCGCCAGTTGAAGCGTTTACTCTGCTAGGCTTGCCAATTCGTTTTTACTCTTTGTTTTGGGTAATAGGATTGATATGCGCCTATTTTCTGGTAAAAAAACTCTATCAGGAACAGAAACTTGCTTCCAAACAGTTTGAACCGCTGTTCCTGTATTGTTTTATCGGAATCCTTGTAGGAGCACGTCTTGGTCATTGCATATTCTATGAACCGGAATATTATTTTGCTTCGTTTCCAAACTTTCTGGAAATGCTTCTGCCCATTGAATTCACCGGTAGCGGAGTAAGGCTTACTGGTTATCGCGGACTTGCAAGTCATGGTGGCACAATTGGTATTTTTGTCGGTTTGTGGCTTTATTGCAGAAAACAGAAACTGTCATTGTTACGGGTTATAGATATGGTATGTATAGCAACACCTGTAACTGCGGCAGCCATCCGTTTGGGAAACCTTATGAATTCGGAGATTGTGGGCAAGCCTACCGGGTCGGATGCCGGTTTTGTATTTGCGCAATTGGGAGAGGACTTTCCGCGTTATCCGGCACAATTATATGAAGCTCTTGCTTATCTTGTGATATTTGCGGTAATATATATGATTTACAGGAAACATAAAGATTGGGTTGGCAGCGGTTTCTACTTTGGATTCTGCATAGCATCAATATTCCTGTTCCGTTTCTTTATTGAATTTTGTAAAGAGGTGCAGTCTCCATGGGAAAAAGGCCTGGCGCTTGACATGGGACAGTTGCTCAGTATTCCGTTTGTAATAGCAGGCGCATGGCTTATTGTGCATGCATTCAAGACTATCAGGAAAGATAATAAGAAATAAAGTTTTAATATTTACAAAAAAATGAGTTATCCAAGAATTTCTGCCGAACAGGCAGCCAGTTATGTAAAAAACGGTTTTAATGTTGGTTTAAGCGGTTTTACACCTGCGGGAACTCCGAAAGCTGTTACCCGTCAGATAGGTCAGATGGCACATGAACTCCATGAGCAGGGTAAAGAATTTAAGATCAGCCTTTTTACAGGTGCTTCAACCGGTGATTCGTGTGACGGTATTCTTTCACGTGAACATGCAATTAAATATCGCGCACCGTATACAACAAACAAGGATTTCCGTACAGCAGTCAATGCCGGAGAGATTGCCTACAACGATATGCATCTTTCACACATGGCGCAGGAATTGCGATATGGATTCTTCGGTAAGCTTGATATTGGAATTATTGAGGCATTTGATGTTACAGATGACGGTAAAATTTATGTAACTGCCGGAGTTGGTATTGCACCTACTGTAGCGCGTCTTGCCGATAAACTTATTATTGAATTGAATGCAGCTCATGCACGCTGTGCTAAGGGCCTTCACGATATATACGAGCCATTGGATCCTCCTTACAGAAGAGAAATTCCTATTTTCAAACCAAGTGACCGCGCAGGAAAGGAATACATCCAAGTGGATCCTTCAAAGATTCTTGGTATTGTTGAGGTTAATATTCCTGACGAGGCCCGCGGCTTTACAGAACCAGATGAAGTAACCCAGCAGATAGGTCAGAATGTAGCTCAGTTCCTTATCCGCGATATGAAACGCGGTATTATTCCAAGCTCATTCCTTCCGTTGCAGAGCGGCGTTGGAAATGTTGCGAATGCCGTTCTTGGTGCTCTTGGTCAGGACCCTTCAGTTCCTGCATTTGAAATGTATACCGAGGTTATCCAGGATTCAGTTATTGAACTTATGCGTCAGGGACATTGCAAATTCGGTTCAACCAGCTCTTTGTCAGTCAGCAATGAAACTCTGCAGAGTGTGTATGAAGATATGAACTTCTTCAAGGACAAACTGGTGCTGCGTCCTACAGAAATTTCAAACAGTCCGGAAATTGCACGTCGTCTTGGTCTGATCTCAATGAATACTGCGCTTGAAGCTGACATTTACGGTAATGTCAATTCAACACATGTAAGCGGTGTCAAGATGATGAACGGTATTGGCGGTAGCGCCGACTTTACGCGTAACGCATTTATCTCTATCTTCTCTTGTCCTTCTGTTGCAAAAGGCGGCAAGATCAGCGCTATTGTTCCTATGTGTTCACACATTGATCATAATGAACATAGTGTCAATATACTCATCACGGAACAGGGTGTTGCTGATTTACGTGGCAAATCTCCTGTAGAGCGTGCTAAGTGTATAATTGAAAATTGCGCTCATCCGGATTACAGACAATTGTTGTGGGATTATCTGAAGATCTCACTGAAAGGCCAGACACCACATGCGCTTCAAAAAGCCTTTGCAATGCACATTGCTTTGGCAGAAAAGGGTGATATGCATCTTGCAGAATTCTGATAATTAAGGAATAATCCCATAAAAAAGCAGTCCGTTTTCGTTTTTTTTGAAAACGGATTGCTTTTTTTTTATATTTTTTTTATATTTGTAAAATGCATATTTTGCAGATGGTGGAAAAATGGGAATGAAGGTTATCAGGGCATTATTCTTAATGCTGGTTTTGTTATGTGCGGAAATATCGCAGGCTGCAATAGTTCAATACAGGAACATTCTGCAGAAAAACGATGTCCAATCTCTAACTTATGATGAATACAACCGCCTTTGGGTGGGCTATGCCAACGGTTTCAGTATAATAAACAATTCAATTGTAACCAGTTATTCATCTGTTGAGATTGATGGTTCTGAAGAGATTATTTACAATGTCCGGTTGATAGTTCCGTTTGATGACGAGGCATTGATAATTACTCAGGATAAACTTCTTCTATACAATGCTGTTTCAGAATCGTTCTCTGAGATTCTTTTGTCAGGAAACAGCATTGCTCCCGATGCCGCCTGTCTGAAAGGAAATCTTGTTTATCTGTATTATGGCGCTGAAAATTGTCTGGTAAGCTATGATATTCATTCTGGGGTGATTACGATTATATCAACATTCAATGATTATGATCATTTTGCATTCACAAAGATTGTTGATGCAAACCAGGAGCAGGATATTCTTTTATTGGCTGAAGAAAACAGAGGTGTTTACGAATATTCCATATCTTCAGGCCGGTTGCGTCATATCGATTCCATTCCAGAAGACATTGTTCCATCAACATTGACTGTTTTCAATGGAAATGTTTATCTGTCTTCAACAAACAATGGACTGAACTGTTATTCAATAAATCAGGACTATAGGCTGATAGCGCAGTATTCGGAAACTTCTCCAAGCAAGATTACCAGTAATGCGGTAACATCCTGCTGTATAGATGCCACAGACAATCTGCTTTATATTGGAACTGATGATGGCGGAGTGAATAAGCTTGATCTGGTGTCCGGTACTGTTCTGGCAGTTTATAATTCACCGTTGACGCATTCCATTTCCGGTATATGTAATATTGGGCCAAAATCCGTAATATGTTCCTTGTCCAACAATGGTTTGGTAAGCATTCAGGAGACATTTGTCAAAATACTTTCAAAAACATCTCCTGATGAAAATTCAGTTCTTTCAAACAGTTCTGTTTTTTCAATACTTCCTTTCCCGAACGGCCATATTTACCTTGGTACGGATGGCGGAGGAATAAATTCAATAGTGGTCAACAAAGAGGATAATTCAATAATATCATATGCTTATCCTGCAACCAGGTCCGAGAATGTGACTTCAATGGCAGTATATGACAGCCACAGAATAATATGCGTTGTCAAGCATAAGGGTTTTTTTCTGTTTGACGTTGACAAGAAATCGTTTGAACGGATCAGATTTCCGTTCATTGATGAACATATGTACAGAAAACGGAGCTTTGACAATCTGATGGTGACTGGAAACGGCGATTTTGGATTTTATATTCTGAATGCCGGTAATGACAATTTCTGTTATTCTCCCCAAACAGGAAAATATGAAAAGTTCACATATCAGATGGACGGCTCGGTTGATTGGATACATTCCGCACATTCAAGTCAGTATCATACAATATTCCAAACAGATAACGCATTGTATGAAATCAACAACAGGACTTTGCGTGTACGGCAATTATATAAATTGAAAGAACATACACAACATATTACCTGCTCTAATCTTATTCAGGATGGCAGTGTGTTGTTCGCAGTAAATAAAACACTTTACCGCTATAGTACCAACCGTTCAGAACTGTTTGAACTCTGTACCCTTGAGAATAAAAACGCCTCAATAAGGTCAATATGCAGATATAAGGACGGCTCCATATGGATGACTCTGTCAGATGGCGATGTTGTAAGTTACCAGATTGAGGACAACACTTTTATCAATTATCCGGCATCGGATTTTGAAGATAATACATTTACAAGTTCATTTTCATTCAACTATGACGATTATCTGTTTTTCCCGGGTATTTCCGGTCTGCTTGCGTTAAATCCGTCAAACAAGAATGATTTTATTGTAAAATCAGTTATCCCGGTATCTGTAGTCTCAATGACGGTGAATGACACTCCTGTAAAATTGAATAAAAAGAATGTTGTCAGGGCTCAGTCATCGCAAAATCTGGCAATCAGGATTCTTATTGAAAACGGTGATCCGCTACGTGCAAATATGATCCGCTACACATTGCGGTCTACCCTGAATGATGATGTTTTTGAGATTGAATCCAAGAATCCGTACCTTGAGATTCCAAGATTGAAGCAGGGCCGGTATTCTTTATATGTTTCGGTAAAGAGTCTTTATGGTTGGCAGAAACCTGAAAAGATTGCGACTCTTTTTGTTCATCGCAGTTTGTTTCTTGCTCCTATAGCTGTTATACTTTATGTCATTATTTTCATAATTGTAGTGATAATGATATACAGGTATTATCAGAACAAAAAAATCAGAGCAATGGAGTATTCAAAATTTGAATACAATCAGGAACGTAGTGATAAGAAAATTGAAAGAATGGGGCGTATTGTACATGATCTGCGCTCTCCGCTTCTTATTGTTATGAACAGAATTAATTCAGTACTTCCTTCTTTGAAAGATGACCAGCAGACTTACAACAAATTACATGCTTCGTTGTCGCAGATTGATAAGATGTCTGAAATGATAACGTCGGTCCTGAAACAGATGAACAGTGATAATGTGGAGGAGCAGATAGTCTTGAAATATATCAGGCTGAATGACTGGATTAACGAGGCTATACAGAATTTCAGCGTTCGTTGTGAATCTAAGGGACTGACAATTAAATTTATTGCTGATGCATCTTTGAGTGTGGTTAATATTGATGAGACTTGTCTTGAATCCTGTTTTAGAAATCTGATGACCAATGCCATCAAGTATAGCGACAGTGGGCAGATTACAGTTTCAACGCGCCGTTCTTCAGGCCGGTTCAGAATTTCTGTTTCTGATCAGGGTAGAGGATTCAGTTGTGATGCTTCTGAATTATTCAATAAGTATTACAGAGAGAATTCAGATGATAAAGTGCAGGGATTTGGTATAGGCCTGTCTTCTGTTAAGGCAATTACAGACTTTTTGGGAGGAGCGGCCGGTGCTGAGAACAATAAGGATTGTGGTGCTACTTTCTGGTTTGAATTTCCTTTTATGGACAATGATGAAGAAAAAATTTCGCTCCCTCAGTCTGCATTATTCAATTTTGATACCACCAAGTATTCTTTGCTGATAGTTGATTCTGATGCTGAGAATGTGAACTATCTTTCCAAAGAGTTTAAGTTCTTATTCAATAAAATAATGAGTGTCAATAGTTATGATGCTGCATTTGATTATTTGAAGGATAATGAAACTCATATGATATTGTGTTGTGACAACATAAGCGATGTCAGCGGAAAGGATTTCTGTTCGGCCATAAAGAACCGTCTGTCAGTAAGCCATATTCCGGTAGCATTGTATTCAGAAAGAATAGAACATCTTCTTAAGATTGATCCCCTTAGGAAAGACAAACCGGACTTTATGTTCAGTAAACCGTTTGACGTAAAGAGAATTTATCAGAGCATAAAGGATATTCTGATTAAAAGGAGGCTTATCAAGGACAAGTTCATTCTTAATAAAAAACTGCCTGTTTCCGAGTGCGAAACTTTCAGCGTAGCTGATGAACGTTTTGTTCTTGAACTGAACAAGTTTCTTATGGAGCAAAAAGGAAGACATGAAGGACGTTTGACATTGTCAGCTGTTGGAGAACAGCTTGGAATCTCTGCAGAAATGCTTGTATTCAAAATAAAGGTCCTGACTGATCTGGATGCCAATGATTTTATCGTTGAGCAGACTGCATAAAAAATGAAGGCCGGATGCGAATCCGACCTTCACTGCACTTTTCGGTGGTACCAAATTTTTATTCAACGAATAAACAAAAAAACTATTTGGCACAAAAATATAGTATGAAAATGATACTTGCTAATTATTTGAATTAATAAATGTTTAGAATAATCCAATTATAGAATTTTTTATTAAGTTTTTTTGAATTCTTTATTTTTTTGAGCGGATAATGATGTCTTGGAATGTGATTTGCAAACAAAAAATATTGTTCCTGTCATTTATTTCTGTCTTTATTTTTTTCTCAATAGAGGCACATTCTCAACATAAAGGAGTGAGATATGACAGAATGTTCAGCGGAAATGAGGTCAGATGTATTACAAAGTCTGACAATTTCCTTTGGATGGGCACAGCCAATGGTCTGTATGTTGCAAATAACGGCATCTGGAAAGAATTCAAACAAATAGAAAACGATGATGAATTCGGTCAATCTTCTATATATGACATCAGAGATCTGTTGCCCTATAAAGAAAAAGTATTGATTTCAACGTCATCTACTACCATGTGTTATGATGCATATTCAAATACAATATCAAAGCCTCTATATTACAAAACTGTCCGCCTTGTTGCAGATGCAATGAGTAATTCTGACAGTATTGCATATTTGTATTCTGCATGTTTGAATTCATTGTTTTCATATAATTATGATAATAATAGTCTGAAACTTGAAAATTCATTCAATAGCATTCAGAACGTCCTGAAAAATCTTGTTTGTCTGGATAAGGATATTCTTCTTTTTGTAGATGTAGATGGTAATCTGTTGAAATACGATATCGGTGCTGAACAGTTATCCAGCGTAACAGGTCTGCCTGCTGATGTCAGGATAAATGATTTATTTCTCACTTCAGAAGGCAATCTGTTGTTCTCTACATGGAACAATCAGGTGTTAATATGTTCTTTTTCCACCAATTCATCGGAAATTTCGGTGAAACAATCAATAAATCTTGATATCCCAAAGTCTGACAGGTGCGAAATTGTGGATATAGTTGAAACGGACAGTTTTATGATTTTTTCTACAAATGGTTCAGGACTGTTTTTTATAAGTAAAGCAACTCAGAGCATTGAGCATGTTTCAGATGAGATAGCAAAAGAAGCGAAAAAAATGTGTCTGATTGATTATGGACATATTTTAAGTACCACCCGTTTAAACGGTTTGCTGAGTTTCCGCTATTCGTTCGTGAACACAATTTCCGGCTCAACCATTACACCTCATTATCAAATGGCCGGGAACTCGGTTCTGATGCTGAACCAGTCGGACAACCTGATAGAAATCGGAACCAAAGATGGACTTGACATATATGATTGTTCAACAGGTAAAGTCAGGAATGAGTTCAGTGCAGACCTGTCCGACATTCTGTCCATGTGCGTACTTGACAGAAATAATCTGTTGGCCTTCTCAAAGAATACCGGATTGACGGTGGTTGAAAGAAAATCGGGTGAAAGAAAACTCTTTGAAACAAATTCTATACGGCATTCTCTGGTAAATCAGAATTCAATCAACACCAAACTGGTAAATGCGAAAGACGGTAGGATTTTCATTCTGAATATTGACCGTGACAACTTTTTTTATGACCCAGAGATGGATCAGGCACAGCATTTTGATTTTGAAATTAATAATAACGAATATGTCAGACCGTTATATGTTGACAACAATTCCATAAATTATTTTATTTCTTCAACAACTCTATATGAATTGGATATGTCCTCCATGCAGACAAGAACTCTTTTTGTCCTGGAGGAACCTATTTCATGTGCTGTATACGGTTCTAATTCAAAAATCTATTATTGCCAGAATAATAAAATAGTTGAATTTGATCCTTCCATAAGTTCTTTCCGGGAAGTTGCCCAGCTTGATGTGGATAACAGTATCATTCAGTGTGTAATTATGGATATGGAGCATAAGTTGTGGCTGGCAACCGCTTCTTCGTGGTTAATTAACCTGGATCCTGAAACTGGAGAATATACTTTGTTCTCAAAACAATTGATTGACAACAATAATTTTGTTAATAATTCCCAGCTGATATCAAATGATGGCATACTGTTCCTGTCTGGAGCAACCGGTGTGATTATGATTGCCCCGAGCGGTTATAAACCGAATGATTTTGACAATGTCAGCGTGTCGTTGGCATCGGTTGTTGTAGATGATAATCTGGCTGCCTGTGACAAGAATTCAGTGCTGGTTTTACCCCAGTCATATACTGTTGCTACATGCAATGTGTATGTGTCACAGCCAAATCCATCTACGTCAGTGAAGATTCATTATGTCTTGAAGCGTAAGTTTGGTTTTTCTGTCATACATCAGGAATACACATATTCAACAAGCTTCAATCTTGGACATTTGTCTCCCGGAAAATATACATTGTATTCTTCCGTCCTTAAAAATGACGGTTGGAGTGAGCCGGAAGAGTTACTGGAGATATCGCTTAGAAGAAACCCGTTCCTGTCAATTGTTTCACTTTCAATTTATATTACAATACTTCTTGTGTTGGCTGTATTATTCGGACTTGATGTCAAAAATAAGTATTCGGTAAAGAAAAAACACAGGGAAAGAAAGGACATTGATGACACCTCTTCAAAAATCGGGTTGATGTCAGATGCTTCAAAAGAGGCATGCAAAGCATTGCAGTCAATAACTGAACCATTAAATCAGATGCGTGTACAGAATGCGGACAATCAGTTGTTGAACAATATATTGACAAAGACAATTGCTCATATAAACAAGGCCTACAGATTCTCTTCTTTTGCCGTCAATGTTGAATCGGTTGTTGAACAGAATAATAGTATCACCACTCAGGAAATGAATTTGAATGACAGTATTGCAGGTTTGCTTATGTCATTCAATGATGAGTGCAATATCAAGGGTGTAGTATTACATTTTGATCCGGATCTTGCAATACAGAACATACAGACGGATATTAACAGGGTTAATCTGGCTGTTACATTGTTGCTTGAACATGCTGTCAGCAATTGTAATGGAAATAAGATATCAATCTCCACTCACGTAATTTCCCAGAGATATGTAAGAATATCTGTTGCATATAAAGGAACAAAGGCTGTTGATTCTGAACATGAGTCCGGAGGTTACGTATCAGGACTTGGATGCGTAAAGAATATTGCCTCCGTTTTGGATGGCCGTTTTTCTTATATGAACAAAAAGGATTCTGCTGTCATGTGTATGTTCGATATTCCGATATTTACCATAATCAATTACGATAATCAGAAAAATGAATATTCGAATATTGATTCAACAACATTGGTGAACACTAAGAAAATGACAGTTCTTCTGGTAGACGATCAAAGGGATGTAACTGAGTACATCAAAGAAGTCCTTTCTGAACAGTTCAAGAAGATTATTATTGCGCATGATGGACTGGAGGCTCTGGTTCAGACCAAGAGTATGCATCCCGACGCAGTGGTCAGTGATATTATGATGCCTAATGTTAGCGGATTTGATTTTTGTACCGCTCTCAAGACGGACTTGTCAATAAGCCACATCCCATTTATTGCCTTTTCCTCAAAAACGGAATCAATGCACCAGGTTCAATTTTTCAAGCAGGGACCTGACGATTTCATTGCAAAGCCGTTTGAGATAAATATTCTGTACCAGACTTTGCGTTTTCATATCGGAAAACGTAAGAAAATTATTGAAGATTACGAAAGCGGAATATTGAAACGTATCACCGGCAATGAAACATTCAGCCCGGTTGATGACAATTTCTTTACAAAATTGAATGGTTTCATAGACAATCTTTCAGATATTGATGAATTTGATGCCGGAAAACTTGAGGCATATATGGAACTTTCTTTGAAAGATATTGAGAGCAAGATAGAAACTGTTGCAGATACATCGCTAAAAAAATATGTTCAGAATATATTGGTATGAAAGGTTTTGGTAAAATATTAACTGTTTTATTTTTTTCTGTTGTGAGTGCCGGCAGTGTCATGTCGGCGAATAATGATGAAACTGTTCACTATAACTATCATCAGTATTCCATTGAGCAGGGCCTCACACATCAGACTGTTACTTGTATAGCCTCAAATGGTGAAGGGATATTATGGGTTGGTACCGATATGGGGCTGAATGTCATAATTAACGGCAGTATAAATAATTATGTCAATTATTGGACAGAGCAAGGTTCATATCAGATAGGTCGCATAAAGAGTATTGTTGCTGTACCGGGTTTTCCAAAGGTTCTGATTAATACGGAAAACGGACTGTTGCAGCAGACTATCGGATCTACATTGTTCGATAGAATTGTATATGCGGGGAATTATATCTATTCAAGTGCGATTGGAGCCTGGAACGGGAGTGCATATATAGTATCGACAATAGACGGCAGGATAGTGCTTCTTTCATTAAATCTTGAGAACTCCAATATAGATAAAGTAGCGGATCTTGGAGCTGAAGGAGAATACGATTTCACCAGGATTATGAACGTTAAGGGAGATGAAAGCGCCATAATACTTGGAGACGATCATAGGGGAGTGTTCAGGTTTGATAACAAGACACGGCAGCTTACCCATTTTGGACACATGCCTACCGAGATAAATTCCAATGCATTGTTTCAGGATATGTATGGCACTCTATGGGTTGCTCAGTATAACAACGGAATAGTGGGGTATAAACCCTCAAACGACTATCAATGGTACAAGTCTTTCCTGTTGGATAGTTTTTTCAGCCGGAATGTCATGGACATTACGGAGACCGACGATGCTCATTTATGTCTTGCAACCAATGGAGGCGGAGTTGTTGTTATAGACAGACAGAATGATATGCTGACTCTTGCGGATAATCCTACTGTTATGAAGGGGAATGTGATATTCAACCTAGGCAACAGTATTTTACTGGGAACGCCGCATTATGGACTTGTTCAGATTTCCTGTGATGATATAAATGTTTATTCCTATTCTTCAATAAATAATGGAACCCGTCTCTCACATAATATTGTTACTGCGTTTTATCAGGATAACGATTGTGTCTGGCTTGGGACAGCCGGGGGCGGCATAAATAAATTTGACTGTCGCGACAGGTCAATAACTACATATCCTCAGACTGCTGGCATGCAGGTTTCATCTATAGCGGAATTCAACAGTGAATATCTTATTTTCTTTTCACTGTATGACAATTTTTACCTGATGAATAAGAAAACCGGAGAGGTTGAGAAGTCTCCATACAGGATAACAAACAAATTTGATGCTTTGTCGTCCGGATACAAGGATGTATTATTGAGCAATACCAAAAGCGGAAATATTTATACTGTCAATTGTGACGGTAAGAATTTTCATTACAATATTAAGACAAAGGCAATTACAGAATTTGAACTGAAGAATGCAAAGAATGATGACGTTGTTGTTTCAGTTCTGCCCATTGAGTACGGAGTCCTTCTTGTTACTGCATATTCAATTTATGAATTGGTTGACAATGTATCTGTTCCTAAATTGCTTTATTCGGGTGATGAAAGGATTTCATCAAGTTCGATAGACGGGAACAGTAACATCTGGTTTGTAACAAACCGTGGATTGTATATGTATGATCATCTGTTCAATGAACTGATGCTTGTGCTCAAGTCTGACCAGGAAGAGTTGTTTTCTGCCGTACTTTTTGACAAATCGCATGACATTATTTGGGTAACCACTTCAAACAACCGTATTTTTGCGTATAATCAGAATACCAAGACAAAGCACTACTATTCACAGGATGACGGATTGTATGTGTCAACAAACTATTACTGCAATACGTTTGCTGCTGCTGATGGAACTCTGTTTTTCCCCGGCAGTAACGGACTTACAGTAATTACTCCAACAAAAAACACGCAGCCGCACCGTATTTCACGTCCGATTAATGTATTGTCCGTCCAGATTAATTCTAAGGACAGAATTGTAGTGCCCAAGGATAATTATTGTAAACTTCCGTCCCGTTTTGAATCTGCTGTAATCCAGTTGGGCATACGGAATTCAAATCCGCTGGCTGGTGTGGATTTGAATTTGATTGTCAAAAAAAGGAACAATACAGTTTATGAAGAGAAAACCTCGAAACCGTTTTTCAAGTTTAATATTTTCAAAAGCGGCAATTATACAGTATACTACCAGACTTTTGTCAGCACCGGTTGGACCGTTCCTGTTGAACTGCTGAAAATCAAGATTCCTAAATCTTTTACTTTCTATGCAGTCAGTTTACTGCTTGTATTGATGATAATAACTGTAGTGGCAGCAATAGTGATTCCTGTCAGAGTCAGAAGAAAGGAAAAATCATTGGAGGAAAAACTGAATATTAAAAGGAAATCGGATGCTACAAATTATCTTTGGTTATCTGAACTCATGTCGGGATTGCTGCATGTGAATATCACTTTTTATGCAAACATTGAGATGGCTCTCAAATCTGTCTGTGAATCAGGAAATATGACAGGAAAACAGGAACAGGACCTGAATAATCTGCGGCGCTATGTCAAACGTTCCCAGTTGTATCTTGAATTGATGCATCAGGCCAATAACCATGATGCTTTGCAAAGTCCGTTAAATGTTTCCACCGTTAATTTTGAGGAATGGCTGGATAATATTGCGGATGATTTCTCATTGCGAGCAAAGGCCAAAGGTCTGGATTTCAAATTAGTACATGATGCCATAGTCGGTGATATCAATATTGATGCGGAGCGTTTGGAAGTTCTGCTTAGAATTTATCTGGACAATGCCCTTACATACAGCAACAAGGGTACCATAGTTGTGGTGACATCGTTTTCTTCTTTGGGAAATGTAAAGATTTCAGTCATAGACGAGGGAGTGGGCATCAAGTGTGATCCTGACTTATTGTTTATTCCGTTCACACGCGAGCATCAGAATGTTCCGGGGGCCGGTTTGAGCCTGCATACTGTGAAATATATGATTGAAAGAATGGGAGGTAGAGTTGGAGCCTACAATAATCAGAATGCAGGTGCCACATTCTTTATGTCAATACCTGTAAATCTTGTCAATACTGCGGAGGAAAGCAGTAACGGTTTACCAAGTGATGAGAAGGACAGTGTTCCGGAATCAGAGAATAAACCGGCAACAGACAGTATTGATGAAACTGATTCTGCTGAGTTTGTTGAAGGCAATCACGAGGAAGATCCGTTTATTGATCAATATGCAACAATAGTCCCGGATACTGAGTTCAATACGTTGGGCTATACATTGCTGATTGTTGACGACCAGCAGGATAATCTGGATTTTCTTGTTGAGGAATATTCAGATCTGTTCAAAACAGTTTATGTCGCTCATGATGGTGTGGAGGGACTTGAAATAGCTCATAAGCATTTTCCGAATATTATTGTGAGCGATGTCATGATGCCGCGTATGAACGGCTTTGACATGTGCAAGTCTATAAAGTCAGATTTGGAAATCAGTCACCTTCCCGTTGTGTTGCTTACAAGCAAATCGGATTCCACATTCCAGGAAGTGGGATATAAGTTGGGCGCGGATGCTTTTGTGCCAAAGCCTTTTGACACGCGTATGCTGTACAATATTCTTAAGGCTCAGTTGCGTAACCGTTTTGAGATTAAGAGACAGTATGCTGTTACCGGTATGCTTGAAATTACGGAAGATTATACGTTCAGTATTGCCGATGAGAAATTTATGCAGAAACTGAATCAGTATATAAACGAAAATATTTCCAATCCGGACCTGAATGTTGATATGCTGATTGACCATATGTGCGTGTCCCGTTCCACATTGTTCAATAAAATGCGCAGTCTGTGCGGAGTTACCAGTAACAAATATATCCGTAAGGTAAGAATTGAACGTGCTAAAGAGTATCTTGCAAAAACCGACAAGTCAATGTTCTCGATTGCAATTGAGGTAGGTTTTACAGAGAGTCAGTATTTCAGCACGGTTTTCAAACAGGAAACAGGTGTAACTCCTTCACAATATCGTTCAAACTTTATTGCAAATGAAAAAACTGACAGTGAGTGAACTTAACAGAATATCTGTTGAGGATTTTAAGGAAACGCCCAAATTAAACGTGATAGTTGCGTTGGATAACGTGCGCAGTCTTTATAATGTAGGTTCTGTATTCCGTACAGCTGATGCTTTCCGTATTGAGAAAGTCTTGCTTGGAGGAATTACCGCAACGCCGCAGACACAACCTGTTGAGATTCACAAGACAGCATTGGGAGCTGAACAGAGTGTTGATTGGGAATATTGCCCGGATTTGCTGTCTGATATTCAGCGTTATAAAGAAAACGGTTATACAATAGTGTCAGTGGAGCAGGTTCATGACAGTGTGATGCTTAACGATTTTGTACCCGGTAATGACAAAAAATATCTTTTGGTTTTCGGAAACGAGGTCAAGGGTGTTCAGCAGAGCATTGTAGATAATTCTGATATCGCTCTTGAGATTCCCCAGTCCGGAACAAAACATTCATTGAATGTCAGTGTTTCTGCGGGTATTGTCATGTGGGTGTTTGCCAGGTCATTGCTGTACTGTTAATTTTGCTTAATTTATTTGCAAAACGGTATTTCGGCATAGTAACTTTGCACGATAAATGCTGATTGTATAAATATGATAAACACTGATAATAATCAGAATCATGCAAAAGACTTTTGCCCAATCTGCCATTCATTGAACATTGTTCCTGAATTCAGAAGTGCGGATTTTGCAGTCAGCAAAAATATATATTCTGTTCTCAAATGCCATGATTGCGGTTTTCTGATGACAGACGTTGTCTATGACGGCAAATCCATGTCTAATCTTGAGAAAGTTGATCTTAAACTGCGTCAAGGCTATTCTCCAAAAAAGTTTCTTGATTTCTGTTATTACGTTACAAGAAGATTTATGCTTTACCGTAAAGCATGGTATGTGCATTGGTTGACTGGACTTTATAACGGAACTCTTATAAACTACGGTGCCAAGACCGGTTTTTTTTCAAGTACCATGGAAAAGAAAGGCTGGAATGTACTTTCCTATGAGAGTATTGCAGCTGAACGCGACTTTTCAAAAAAAATGCTGGATCACAGAATGTTCCCGCCGGAAGAACTTGATACCCTTCCAATCGGTTGTGCTGATGTGGTTACTATGTGGCATTCGTTTGAGCATATGGATAATCCCAAACTGATCCTGCTTAAGTTATGCAGGGTGTTGAGCCGCAACGGACTTATTTTTATGGCCATGCCCAATGCTGATTCATACGATGCCGAATATTACAAACAATATTGGGCCGCATGGGATGTACCCCGCCATTTGTGGCATTTTACTCCGAAGACCTGTCAGCAGTTGGCATCGACAGTAGGATTGTCCCTGATGTATAAAAAAGCGATGCCATTTGATGTTTTCTATATTTCAATATTATCTGAAAGAAATAAGAAATCGCATCTGGCGTTTATTAAGGGGCTGTTCAAAGGATTTGTTTTTTTTCTTATGTCAATAAAGGACAAGAATAAGGCAAGTTCAGTGTTGTATGTATTTAAGAAGACAAAAAGGTGACAAAGAAACGTAACATAGACTTATTGTTTATTACTGCCTGCATCAGTACATGCCTTGTACTGATTCTTGTAGGAACCTGGGTTTTTATGGTTGTTGGTGCTGATCGTATTTCGCGCTACATAAAAGAGAACATGCGGGTGGAATTAGTTCTTTCAGAAGGATGTTCTGCATCAGACAGGCTTGCTCTTGAAGAGAAAATATCCGCAAAGAAGTATTGCAATTCACTGGAATATATCTCCAAAGACAGGGCTCTTGAAACTATGACTCAGGCTCTGGGAGTTAATCCTGTTGATTTTTTGGACTACAATCCCTTCTACGCCTCATACAATATGACATTGCGTTCGGATTATGCCAATAATGACAGTCTGGCGCGTATTGAGCAGGAACTGTTGGACGAAAGAATAGTTTTTGACGTTAATTACCAGAAACAACTCATCAATATTGTTGAAGATAATATCGATAAAATATCGGTCATTCTCCTATGTGTTGCATTGCTGTTCTCATTGGTCTCTTTTTCATTGATTAACAATACAATCAAGCTGACAATATATTCGCAACGTTTTCTATTGTATTCCATGAAACTTGTTGGAGCAAGATGGTCGTTCATACGCCGTCCGTTTCTTCGCCGCAATGTCATGATAGGCGCCATCTCTTCAATTATTTCATGCGGAATAATCTATGCAGCACTGGTGATACTGTCAAATTGGGAACCAATGGTAAAGATTCTTATGACGCCTCATCTGCTGGGAATTGTCTTTGTTGCGGTTTTGGCTGTAGGTATGTTTATTACCTGGTTGTGCGCATTCTGTTCTGTGAACAAGTTCTTGCGTATGAAATCAGGGGAATTGTACTGTATATAAAACAAACAGAAATATGGACAGAAACAAATTTGCTTTTGAAAAGATTAACTTTATCCTTACAATTGTAGGTGTAATTATCATTTTTATTGGTTTTTTGCTTATGAGCGGAAAGGGTACAACACAAGATATGTTTAATCCTGATGTATTCAGCACCCGTAGGATTGTAGTGGCTCCAATTGTAACATTGTTAGGATTCCTTACAATCATCGTTGCAATTATGTACCAGAAGAAGGGTAATTCAGATAACAAAGAATGAATTATATTGAATCAATATTGTTAGGCGTTCTGCAAGGTTTTACAGAATATCTGCCTATTAGCAGCAGCGGTCATCTTGCCATAGCGTCTCATCTTTTCGGTATTGATGCGGAGCAGAATCTTTCCTTTACGGTACTGGTGCATGTAGCTACCGTTTTAAGTACCATTGTAATTCTTTGGAAAGAGATTGTATGGATATTCAGAGATTTGTTTGCCAGTCAGTCATGGAAAAGTTTCGCAGGACTGAATGCAGGAACAAAATATGCTGTCAACATTGTAATTTCCATGATTCCGGTAGGAATTGTAGGACTGTTCTTTAAGGATTATGTTGACAGTATTTTCGGTAGCGGTACCACTGTGGTGGGAATCTGTCTGCTTGTTACAGCAGCACTGCTGTCGTTTTCCTACTATTGCAAACCGCAGCCCAAGGAAAACATCAGTATGTTGCATGCATTTGTTATAGGTATTGCGCAGGCTTTGGCCGTTTTGCCCGGTTTGTCAAGATCCGGTTCCACAATAGCAACCGGTCTGTTGTTGGGAAACAGAAAGGAAAGTCTGGCTCAATTCTCCTTCCTGATGGTTATTCCCCCTATCCTGGGAGAGGCATTGCTGGATTTCAAGGAGTTGTTTGCAGCCGATGTACAGCAGGCAAGTTGCAGTACAGGTGTTCTGCTTGCAGGTTTTATTTCCGCTTTTCTGGCAGGTTGTGTGGCATGCAAATGGATGATATCAGTAGTGCGCCGCGGAAAACTGATTTATTTTGGAATTTATTGTTTTATTGCAGGTCTGTTGACACTGATATTTTTATAATTACTGATAAACATGGATTTTCAAGCCGGACAGACATTATACTTTGACAAACCGTTCGGGCTTACATCCTTTCAGGTTGTAGGTCGTGTGCGTTGGCAGTTATGTCATGCGCTTGGTGTAAAAAAACTGAAGGTTGGGCATGCCGGAACACTTGATCCTCTTGCGACAGGCGTTCTGATTGTATGTACAGGTCGTGCCACTAAAGAAATTGAAAAATTACAGTATCAGACAAAAGAATACGTAGCAACGCTTCGTCTTGGGGCAACAACACCATCGTATGATCTTGAACATCCCATAGACAAAACATATCCTACGGAACATATAACACGTCAGCTGGTGGAAAGCACTCTGAAAAAATTTCTGGGGCGCATTGAACAGATTCCACCGCAGTATTCTGCATGTAAAGTTGACGGCAAACGTGCATATGATGCCGCCAGAAAAGGGGTTGAGGTTGAACTGAAACCAAAAGTACTGCAGATTGATGAAATTGAATTATTGGATTATTGTATGCCGGATATTACCATAAGGGTAGTATGCAGTAAAGGCACCTACATCAGAGCTCTGGCGCGCGATATTGGTGTTGCACTTGACAGTGGGGCTCATCTTACGGCGTTGCGCAGAACAAGAGTAGGAGACGTCAGAGTTGAAGATTGCCTTGACCCTACTGATTTCGGCACATGGTTGGAAAAACAAGAAATTGAAAAAACATATTGAAATGAAATTATCTCAATTCAAATTCAAACTTCCGGAAGAAAGTATTGCTTTATTCCCGGCAGAAAACAGAGATGAATCCAGACTTATGGTTCTTGATCGTAAGACAGGTCAGATTATTCATGACACATTCAAGAATATTCTGAACTACTACGATGACAAAGATCTTTTTGTTTTTAACGATACAAAGGTGTTTCCTGCACGTTTGTACGGAAACAAAGAGAAAACGGGAGCCTGTATAGAAGTCTTTCTTATCCGTGAACTGAAAGAAGAGAATCTGTTGTGGGACGTACAGGTTGATCCTGCACGTAAAATCAGAATTGGCAACAAACTCTATTTTGGTGAGGACAATTCAATGATTGCAGAGGTAATAGACAATACAACCAGTCGCGGACGTGTGTTGCGTTTCCTCTATGACGGTGATCATGAGGAATTCAAGCGTGCATTGTATGCGCTTGGAGAGCCGCCCATTCCGTCATTTATCAAAAGAAAGGTTGTTCCTGAGGATACAGAGCGTTTCCAAACCATATACGCGCGTAACGAAGGTGCTGTAACCGTTCCGTCTGCCGGTTTGCATTTTAGTCGTGAACTTATGAAACGTATGGAGATAAAAGGTGTTGATGCCGCATTCCTTACAGTTCATTGCGGACTCAGCAATTTCCGTCTGATAGATGTGGAAGATCTTACCAAACACAAGATGGAGTCGGAGCAGATGTTTATTGAACAGCCATGTGTTGATTTGGTAAATACTGCACAAGCCAATAAAAAACGTATCTGTGCAATTGGAACTTCTGTAATGCGTGCATTGGAAACGGTAGTTGGTACTAACGGACTGATCAAACCATTTGACGGTTGGACTAACAAGTTTATTTTCCCTCCGTACAACTTTACCGTTGCAAGCAGTCTGGTTACAAATTTCCATATGCCTGAATCTATACAGCTTATGCATGAATGTGCATTTGGAGGCTATGAATTTGTTATGGATGCATATAAAGAGGCTGTCAAGGAGGGCTATCGTTTTGGCACCTATGGCGATGCCATGTTAATTAAGTAATGGTAATATCATATCTTGGATTGGGCTCCAATATTGGAGAGAGAAGTGTTTTGCTGGGACAGGCAATAGCTCTGATTGGGCAGAAGATTGGTCCGGTAGTCCGTTTTTCCGATATTGTAGAGAGTGAACCATACGGTTTTGTAAGCAACAACATGTTTCTTAACATGGTGGTAGCGGTTGAAACGGAACTGGCTCCGGAAGCATTGCTCGATGCAACACAGGAGATTGAACGTATGTTGGGGCGCGTTGAAAAAACCGTAGATGGGAAATACTCAGACCGGACAATAGATATTGATATACTTTTATACGGAGATACTGAATATTCAAGTTCAAGACTTACAATACCGCATCCGCATATTCGTGAACGCAGATTTGTGCTTGAACCATTAAAACAAATCAACCCGGAATATGGCAGACAATTATCTTGAAAGAAGATATGAACAATTCCTTGCAAGCAAGGCTGCTGCCGGGAAAAAAATACAAAAGAGAAAAAAGAATAAAAATATGGCATATTTATTTACATCCGAATCGGTATCAGAAGGACACCCGGACAAAGTAGCAGATCAGATTTCTGACTCAGTACTGGATACATATCTGGCTTTTGATTCTACATCAAAGGTTGCATGTGAGACTTTGGTTACAACTAATAAGGTGGTGCTTAGCGGTGAAGTAACTTCTTCTGCACAGATTGACCAGGAGGCCGTTGTGAGGAGCACCATAAAAAGAATAGGCTACACCGAACCTGAATACAATTTTGATGACAAGAGTTGTCAGATTTTCAATTTTCTTCATGCACAAAGTGCTGACATTCTGCGTGGTGTTGCCCGTCAGGAAGAGATGGAGCAGGGTGCAGGTGATCAGGGAATGATGTTCGGTTATGCAACTGATGAGACAGAAGATTATATGCCGTTGCCGCTATATCTGTCGCACATGATTGTAAAAGAACTTGCCGCTATCCGTCATGAAGGAAAACTGATGACATATCTGCGTCCAGATGCCAAGTCGCAGGTTACGGTCGCTTATTCCGAGAACGGTCAGCCGCTTGCTATTGATACAATTGTAGTTTCAACACAACATGATGAATTCATTCCGGGTGACGATGCCGCCATGCAGCAGGCTATCCGTGCTGATGTTCTGCAGATTGTTGTTCCACGTGTAATTGCAAAGATTGAATCAAAAAAAGTAAAGGATCTGTTCTGCGGTGGCATCAAATATTATGTAAATCCAACCGGAAAGTTTGTAATAGGCGGTCCCGACGGTGACACCGGACTGACCGGCCGCAAAATTATTGTTGATACATACGGCGGCCGTGGTGCTCACGGTGGAGGTGCCTTCAGCGGTAAAGATCCAAGTAAAGTAGACCGTAGCGCAGCCTATGCCGCACGTCATATAGCCAAGAATCTTGTTGCCGCAGGTGTGAGCAATCAGGTGCTTGTCCAGGTTTCTTATGCTATCGGTGTTGCAGAGCCTGTAAGCGTTAATGTAAATACATTCGGCAACAACAAAACAGGTATGACAGACTCTCTTCTGTCCGATCTTGTTAAAAAAATCTTTGATTTGCGCCCGAAGGCAATTGAAAAAAGACTTAAACTGAATTCTCCTATTTACAGCGAAACTGCATCATACGGACATGTGGGTCGTAAACCGCAGACTGTAGAAAAGACATTTACAGATAAAAACGGAATCTCAAAGAGCGTTACGGTAGAACTCTTCACTTGGGAAAAACTTGATTACGTAGAAAAAATCAAAGAAGCTTTAAAGCTATGAAAACCTCTGATATTCTAAACAAAACTGTAAAGACACTGTCAGATCCTGATTCCTATCAGGCGCTGTTCCATAATCATAGAGACGGAGATCCCTTCCCGTCTGAAAACGAACTGGCCCGGATCATTGAAATTACACGCTCAATCCTGTTCCCCGGATATTACGGAGCTTCTCAGGTAAACAGCGTAAATATGAGTTTTCACATGGGCATTGCTCTTGAAGAGCTTGGAAGCAAACTCTCAAGACAGATTGCTGCCGGTTTGTGTTTCAGTGGAGACGATGCTACAGACTGCTCCAAGCGCGGAAAAGAACTTGCGTGGAAGTTTATAGAGAAATTGCCTTCACTGCGTCAGATACTGGCTACCGATGTCCGCGCAACATATAACGGAGACCCTGCTGCAATCAATATGGGTGAGGTCATCTGTTGTTATCCTGACATCAAGGCAATAACTAATTACAGAATTGCTCACGAATTGCTTTTGTTGGGAGTTCCAATTATTCCGCGCATGATAACAGAGCAGGCGCACAGTGAAACTGGAATAGATATCCATCCTGGTGCAACAATCGGCAGTTATTTCTGCATAGATCATGGTACCGGTGTTGTAATAGGCGCAACGTCAATCATAGGTAACAATGTCAAACTCTATCAGGGTGTTACTCTTGGTGCCAAGAGTTTTCCTCTTGACGAAAACGGCAATCCTATCAAAGGTATAGCCCGCCATCCTATTATTGAAGACGATGTGATAATATACAGCAATTCTTCCATTCTTGGCAGGATTACCATTGGCAAAGGTGCTGTTATCGGAGGTAATATATGGATTACCGAAGATATACCGGCCGGAACAAAAGTTTTACAGAAAAAATAAAATTGGAATACTATGGAAGATTTTAAAATAGTAGCAAAAACATTCCAGGGACTTGAATGTGTTCTTGCAGAAGAACTGAGAGCACTTGGCGCACACGATATTGAAGAAGGCAACCGTATGGTCTCTTTTACCGGAGACAAGGCCATGCTTTACAAGGCCAATTTCCATTTGCGCACCGCAATACGCGTTTTGGTTCCTTTCTATACATTCCAGGCTGATTCTGCCGATATGGTCTATGAAGTCTGCAAGGCATACAATTGGGAACGTTATCTTACGGTTGACTCCACTTTTGCAGTCGATGCCGTAGTTAATTCAGAAGATTTCAATCACTCCAAGTTTGTAGCATACAGGGTAAAAGATGCCATTGCGGATTTTTTCCGCCAGCGCTATGACCGCCGTCCGAATGTGAGTGTTGCCAATCCCGATATTACCATTCATATCCACATTTCACATAATGAATGTACACTGTCACTTGACAGTTCCGGAGATTCACTGCATCGCCGCGGATATCGTCAGGAACAGGTGGAAGCACCTTTGAACGAGGTGCTTGCGGCCGGTATGATCTTGCTGACAGGATGGCACGGAGAAACAGATTTTATAGATCCTATGTGCGGCTCCGGTACATTGCCTATTGAAGCGGCCCTGATTGCCCGTGGCATCGCTCCAGGTTTGTTCCGTACACAGTTTGCATTTGAAAAATGGAAGGATTTTGACAAGGAACTGTTTGAGTCAATCTATAACGACGACTCTATGGAGAAAGAATGCAACTGCAAGATATACGGATACGATATTGACGGAAGGGCCATAGGTATTGCAAAACGTAATGCCAAGGCGGCAGGTCTTGCAGATACAATCACGTTTGAAAAGGCCGATATCAAAGATTTCAGACAACCGGAAAATCCGTCCATTATTGTTACCAATCCGCCGTATGGAGAACGTATCGGAGGACCGGATGTTACCGAATTGTACAAGGTTATAGGAGAGCGGTTCAAGAATGCGTTCAAAGGAAATTCCGCCTGGGTTATCAGTTATCACTACGAGTGTTTTGACAGCATAGGTCTGAAACCGTCTGCCAAAATCCCTCTTTTCAACGGACAGTTGCCATGCGAATTGCGCAAATATGAGATATTTGCCGGAAAATATTCCGATTTCCGTGAGCGCGGAGAATCTTTGAGTCGCAAACCTGCAGCCGGACGGCGCGGACAGACACTGCGTCAGCGTGCAGCGATGGAAGATAAAGCTGCGTCAGGAGAAGAACTTGGCAGTGAACGTCGCGAACGCCGTGATGAGCGCTTTGACCGTAGAGATGAGCGTCCGCAGCGCAGAGATGACCGCCGTGAACGCAGAGATGAGCGTCCGCAGCGCAGAGATGAGCGTCCGCAGCGTGAAGATAAACCCAAATCATCTGCACTCACGCGTATAGGCGATGATATGTCAGTATTGCGTCATCACAAACGTAAAGAAAGAACAATAAATGAATAATAATATGCAAATTCTACTATTAGGAAGCGGCGGCCGCGAGCACGCATTGGCGTGGAAGATTGCTCAAAGCCCAAAGGTCAGTAAACTTTTCATTGCTCCGGGTAACGGCGGAACAGGTAAGGTGGGACAGAACGTTGACATCAAGGTCAATGATTTTGAGTCAATAAAGAAATTCGTTCTGGAAAACAGTATAGACATGGTAGTTGTAGGACCGGAAGATCCTCTGGTAAACGGAATCTACGACTATTTCAAAAACGATGCGCAGACAAAAAATATCTGCGTTATAGGTCCGTCTGCACAGGCTGCGCAGCTTGAAGGCAGCAAGGACTATGCAAAACAGTTCATGATGCGTCACGGCATTCCTACAGCAGCATATAGGACTTTTACAAAAGACAGTTTTGACCTTGCTGTCGATTTTCTCAAGACTCTGCAGGCTCCTTATGTGCTCAAGGCCGATGGTCTTTGTGCAGGTAAGGGTGTTCTTATTCTCAACGATTTTGATGAAGCCGTCAAAGAACTTAAAGAAATGTTTGACGGAATGTTTGGCGATGCCAGCGCCCGCGTAATCATTGAAGAGTTCATGAGCGGTATCGAATGTTCTGTGTTCGTATTGACAGACGGCAAGAATTATCAGATTCTGCCGGAGGCCAAAGATTACAAGCGCATCGGAGAACATGATACCGGACTTAATACAGGCGGTATGGGCTCTGTTTCTCCGGTTCCTTTTGCAACCAAGGAGTGGATGAAAAAAGTGGAAGACCGTATAATACGTCCTACTGTGGAAGGTATTTACTCTGAAGGACTTGACTATAAAGGATTCATATTCTTTGGTCTTATAAACGTTGATGGCAATCCTAAAGTCATAGAGTACAATGTTCGTATGGGAGATCCTGAAACAGAAACTGTCATGCTGCGCCTGAAGAGCGACATAGTTGACCTGTTCCAGGGTATTGCCGATGGTACTCTTGACAAATGCAAGGTTGAGTTTGATGACCGCAGTGCCGTATGTGTCATGCTGGTATCAGGCGGTTATCCCGAGCATTACGAAAAAGGTTTTGTCATTGACGGCATAGAAAACATTACAGACAAAGACAGTGTAGTGTTCCATGCAGGCACCAAACTTGATTCAGCCGGAAATGTTATTACAGCCGGCGGCCGCGTCATTGCTGTCAGTTCGTATGGAAGCAACAAACAGGAGGCTTTGGAAAAGTCATTCCAGGGTGCAGGCAAAATAAACTTTGAAAAGAAATATTTCCGTTCGGATATAGGTCAGGACCTATAAAATCATTACATTTGCGTCTTACGAATCATATTTCAAAAAATGAGCTATAAACAGATTAATAAAATTATGGGCTGGGTGATATTTGCTGTTGCGGCAATTACATATTGCCTGACAGTAGAGCCCACTGCCAGCTTCTGGGATTGCCCGGAATTTATTTCAACCGGTTTGAAACTCGAGGTCGGTCATCCGCCAGGAGCACCTATTTTTATGCTTACATCAAATCTGTTTGCGCAGTTTGCAAAAGATCCGCAGCATGTTGCCTTAATGGTAAACATAATGTCAGCATTACTCAGTGCCTTGTGTATTTTATTCCTTTTCTGGACAATTACATATCTGGCAAAGAAACTGATAGTTGGAAATTCTGCCGTCACAGAACCTGACAGATGGCAGACCCTGCTGATTATGGGTGCCGGTGTTGCCGGTTCTCTTGCATACACATGGAGCGACACATTCTGGTTCAGTGCAGTGGAAGGAGAAGTTTATGCCTATTCTTCGTTCTGTACGGCCCTTACATTCTATCTGATATTGCGTTGGGAAGAAGAAGCCGATGCCCCTCATAGTGACCGTTGGCTGATATTGATAGCATATCTTATCGGTGTCTCCGTTGGAGTTCACCTGCTCAACCTGCTTTGTATTACTGCAATTGTTCTTGTTTATTACTTCAAGCGTTATCAGAACATTACAGCGTGGGGGGTTGTAGGCTGGATAGCTATCTCAGGCGTACTTATTGCGCTGGTACTTTATGGTATGGTTCCAGGTATCGTGAAGGTTGCAGGCTGGTTTGAACTTCTGTTTGTAAATGGTCTTGGAATGGGCTTCAATTCAGGTGTGGCAGTTTATCTGCTGATTCTTATTGCGGCTCTGGTATGGGCTGTATATGAGTCTTACCGTGCTGAACGTACAAATCTGATGTATGCGTCATTCATTGCGATTGTTGCGCTTACCGGTATTCCGTTCTATGGACACAGTGCAGGTGGAGTGATATTCGGTATAATTCTTCTGGGTGTTCTGTCATGGTATTTCTTTGGAAAGAACATTAATGAAAAATTCCGTCCTTCAGCACGTGTACTCAATACACTGGCATTGTGCATAACAATGATTACAATAGGATATTCTTCTTATGCTGTAATTGTTATACGTTCATCTGCAAACCTGCCGATGGATGAAAACTCTCCGAACAATGTATTTACCCTGAATACATATCTGGCCCGTGAACAGTATGGCTCGCGTCCATTGTTCTACGGTCAGGCATATACATCGCAATATGCGGTAGAAAAGGGGCGTAACGGTTATCAGTACAAGACAAAGAAAACCGGAATCATTTGGGCCCGTCAGGAACCCAAGAATGAAAACGAAAAGCCACGTTATGTTCATGTTGATGACAATTTTGAACCGGTTTTCCAGCAGAATATGCTTTTCCCGCGCATGTACAGCCAGTCTCATGCTAGGGAGTACGAAAGATGGGGAAAGGTAAAAGGACGTAAAGTAGATTCATTTGATCCGGAAAGCGGTCAGACACGTTCAATTACAATGCCTACAATGATAGAAAACCTGCGTTTCTTCTTCTCCTATCAGGTGAATTTCATGTACTGGCGCTATTTCATGTGGAACTTTGCCGGTCGTCAGAACGATGTCCAGAACAGTTATGGTGAATTGGACAACGGAAACTGGCTTACAGGTTTCAAATTCCTTGATAACGCACGTCTTGGAAATCAGAGATTCTATCCGGAATTTATGAAGCATAAGGCATATAATGTTTTTTATTGTATGCCGCTTATTCTTGGACTCCTTGGCCTGGTATGGCAGTGGCGCAAAGGCGCAGAAGGGAAGAAACAGGCTGGAATTGTATTCTGTCTGTTCTTTATGACAGGACTTGCAATTGTGGTATATCTTAACCAGACTCCGTTGCAACCGCGTGAAAGAGATTATGCCTATGCCGGTTCGTTCTATGCCTATGCCATTTGGATAGGACTTGGCGTACCAGCAATAGCACAGATTGCTGATAAACTTCTTAAGAACCGTAACAGTAAAATCTCCACAATCGTAGCTGTATTGATAGGACTTGTTGTTCCTTTGCAGATGGTCAGCCAGACATGGGACGATCATGACCGCAGCGGGCGATATACCTGTGTGGATTTTGGCAAGAACTATCTGAAAACGTTGCCGGAAGGGAATAATCCTATTATCTTCACAAACGGAGACAATGATACTTTCCCGTTGTGGTACTGTCATGAAACGGAAGAATTCCGTACAGACACCCGTGCCTGCAACCTGAGTTATCTCATGACTGACTGGTATATTGATCAGATGAAGCGTCCTGCTTACAAATCACCTGCTATTCCGATTGATTATGATCACGAAACCTATTGGGGCACAAATATGGACAGAGCATATATTGTTCCACAGTATGAAAAGGATCTGCTTAAGGCCGCCAAGAATGACAAGGCCAAAGTTGAAAAAACACTGGAGTTGAGCAATGTTCTGCATTATTGGATAAAAGAGCAGGGCTTCATACCATCCGATACAATCTACTTTACTCTTGACAAAGATGCTATCTTACGTTCGGGTATGTATATACCGGAAGAGTATCGTGGCAGCACCGATGAAGAAACAAAGTCTCTTATGCCGGACAAAATGGTGATTTCTCTTGCAGGCCGTGACCGTATATACAGAAATGACATTATGGTTTTTGATATGCTTCTTAACTGTAATTGGGAACGTCCTTTGTATATGGCTACATCTATAGGTTCTTCAGGATTCATTGGCTTGGAACCATTCTTCATTCTTGAAGGTATGGCATTCCGCATATCACCGTTTAATTTCAATAATCTGGGGTATGAAAGCACCTGTATCGATGATGAGAAGATGTATAACAACCTTATGAGTTTTGATCTTGGTCATCTGAAAGAGGGCGTCTATCTTGATGAAACAGTGCGCCGCATGTGCCAGTCTCATAGAAGTGTCTACATGCAGTTGGTTTCTGATCTCATCGGTAAAAATAAAAGGAAAGAAGCCTTGGACATCCTGACAAAGATTGATACCGAATTGCCGGCTTCAATTCTTCCTTATTCATATGATGATGGAGGAACTTTCTTTGCACAGGCGTTTGAAATTCTTGGAAACACCGATAAGAGTAATGAGATATTGTTGCAGATTGCTCAAAACATAACAGATATGCTTGTCTGGTATGATCATTTGAGTAAGAGTCAACAGAACAAATCAAAATATGATGTTCAGAAAGAACTTTTTGTTCTTGCCCGTCAGATATTCCCTCTCTTTAATTTGGACAATGCTCCTGAAGTGGAATCTCAGGTTGATGGGTTCTGGACAGTATTCCTTGATTGTTGCAAGAACTACTATCCTAAACTGTACAATAGTTTAGGCCTGAACAGTTAAAAAAGAAAAGGAGGATTTTTCAATCCTCCTTTTTTCTTTCAAACACTTGCCGTAAGTGATTACTTACGCAAATTCAAAGCCTTAACAATTGCACGGTAACGTTCAATGTCCTGAGACTTGAGATAATCAAGCAAAGAACGGCGTTTACCTACCAACTGGGTAAGAGCTCTTTCAGTGTTATAATCTTTACGGTTCTCTTTAAGATGTTCCGTCAAATGGGAAATACGGTATGAGAACAATGCTATCTGACTCTCTGCAGAGCCGGTATCAGTGTTAGACTTTCCGTACTGTCCAAAGATTTCTTGTTTCTTTTCTTTGTCTAAATACATTTTAGTACAATTTTTGATTAGCGGTCGCAAAGGTAATATCAATTTTCCAATCACCCAACTTTTTCCTGAAATTTTTTACACGCGCTGGTCAACCCCCCAGTTCATTTTTTCACGCAGTGCTGTAAAGAAATCAGAACCTTTCGGCTGTATTGTAAGAATCTGGTGAGGAGCGCGGCGAATTGTAATCTTCTCTTCTTCTGTAGCGCTGAAACTGTGTCCGTCTACTGATACAAGAAAATTGTGACTGCGGCTTGTTACATTGAGAGTGATTACGCTGTTGTCCTGCAGTACTATTGGACGCATTGACAGGTTGTGTGGAGCTACTGGCGTAAGTTCAATAACGTTTGTGCTGGGATCTATGATTGCTCCACCGATGCTCAGCGAATATGCCGTTGAACCTGTAGGAGTTGAGATTACCAATCCGTCGGCCATATATGTTACAAGAGAAGATCCGTTGACTGCGGTGTTTATTGATATCATTGATGACATGTCGTGTTTGAGAATTGATATGTCATTAAGCGCATAATGGGGAATGTCTTCAGGTATGGAATTCATGCTGATTTCCAGAAGAGTTCTGCCCACTACACAATAATCACCGTTGTGGATTGTTTTCACTGCAGCGGCAGCCTGTTCCGCAGGTGTGTATGCCAGGAATCCAAGACGACCGCGGTTGATACCTAAAATGGGTATGTTCCTGTCGGCAATCTGGCATGCTGTACGCAGAAATGTACCGTCTCCACCAATACTGAGCGCAATATCGGCGTTGAAATTATTGTTGTCAATTACTCCTGAAGGGGTGAAACTTTCTCCAAGACTTTGACGAATCAGGTTAAGGTAGTCTGTCTCAATAAAGATTTGATCGCCATATTCAGCAAGACAAACCAGAAGTTCTTTTTCACCTTCTGATAATGTTTCTGCTCCGCTTTTTCCAAATAGTGCAAATCTCATAACTACGCCTATTTTTTGTTAAATTGTACTCAAAGAAAAATAATTATGATTATCTTTGACACTTGCAAAGTTAACAATTCAGTTTGTTAGTATCAAACAAATGGCAAGATTAAGTGTAAATATTAATAAGATAGCCACCATTCGCAATGCCCGTGGAGGTAATAATCCTGATGTTCTGCAAGTTTCGCTTGACTGTGAAAAATTCGGGGCGGACGGAATCACTGTTCATCCCAGACCGGATGAACGTCACATCCGTTATGCTGATGTCTACGCACTGAAAAAAATACTCACAACTGAATTCAATATTGAAGGATACCCCTCGGAATTATTTATGGAACTGGTTTTGAATGTGAAACCGGCACAGGTTACTCTTGTTCCAGATTCACCGGACCAGATAACATCAAATCACGGATGGGATACATTGGCAAATGCTGATTTCCTGAAAGATATTGTAAGCCGTTTGCGCAAGTCGGGTATCCGTGTTTCAATTTTTGTCGATGCCGATCCGGAAATGGTTCGTGGAGCTGCTCTCTGCGGTTCTGACAGGGTGGAATTGTACACCGAACCGTATTCCAGCAAATATGTTGAAAACCGTGAACAGGCTATAGAACCTTTTGTCAAGGCTGCAAAAGCTGCCCGCGATTACGGTCTGGGACTTAATGTGGGACATGATTTGAGCCTTGTCAATCTGCAATATTTGTGTGCCTCTATTCCATGGATAGATGAATGCTCAATAGGGCACGCTCTTGTTTGTGATGCTTTGTATCTGGGGCTGGAACAGACCGTCAAACAGTATAAGGCATGCTGTCACAATGATTCCGAAAAATAATAATAAACAATAAATAGAAATACAATGTTACTGCAAACCCAAATGCTTCAGGACTTAGGCGCAAATGCCGGAGCTGCGATGGATAAAGGTGTTGATAAAATCTCATTGATAAGCATGGCTTCCAAGGGAGGATGGATTATGATAGTTCTTGCCGCTCTTCTTATTCTTGCCATATATATATTCTTTGAGAGAATACGCGCTTACAAAGCGGTATTTTCAGACAATGAAGGTTTTATGGACCGTATTTCAGACTTTATAAAAAGCGGAGACAGAGATGCTGCAATATCTTATTGCAAGGCGGTGTCATCGCCTTTAAGCCTGGTAGTGCTGCGCGGAATTGCTCTTGCCGGCCGCTCACGCAGTGAAATGCAGGAAGGTATGGAAAATGCTGCCAATATGGAGATTGCAAAACTGGAAAAGGGACTGTCAATCATGTCCACTATTGCCAGCGCGGCTCCTATGATTGGATTTCTTGGAACCGTTCTTGGTATGGTACAGGCTTTCTGGCAGATGGCCAATGCCGGTAACAATATTGACGTATCATTGTTGTCCAGTGGTATTTACGAGGCCATGATTACTACGGTAGGAGGTCTGATTGTGGGTATTATCTCACTGTTCGCCTATAACTTCCTGGTCAGCCGTATGGACTCGATTACTAACAGTATGGAAAGCGTTATACAGAATTTTATTGAATCTTCTGAGAAATTGAACAAATAACGTAAAGGTATGCTTAAAAGAAAGAATAAAATTAAGCCGGAATTCAGTATGTCGTCAATGACGGACATAATATTCCTTTTGCTGATCTTCTTTATGATTACCTCTACCATGGTTACACCGAATGCAATAAAGGTGCTTCTTCCTCAGGGATCAACGCAGACTCAGGCCAGCCCTATGGCCCGTGTCATTATTGATAAGGACCTGAACTACTATGCTGCATTCGGCGCAGACGATGAAATGCCCGTTTATTTTCATGAGATAACCGTTTTTCTTAAAGAATGTCAGGCACAGGAACCGGATATTTACGTTGCTTTATATGCAGATGAAAGTGTTCCATATAAAGAGATTGTGAAAGTTCTTAATGTAGCGAACGAGAATCATTTCAAGATGGTTCTTGCCACACGCCGCCCTGATAAACAATAATGTTCGGTACATGCAGGCTTCAGCACAAAAAAGAATAGATCCCGTATCGGCTGCAATTACTGGTGCTATTGCTGTCCTTACAATTCTGCTCCTGATTATTTTGGGAGTCAAATATCCGTTGCCACAGGAAGAAGCCGGTGTGGCAGTCATGATGGGAAGTATGGGGGACCTTATCGAAGCGTATGATTATACCGAAGTGGCTGCTCCTGCTCAGGATGCTCCGTATCAGACAATTACACCTGAAAGCCAAACTGTTGCCCAGCCTGTAGTTACACAGGATTATGAGGAGTCTGCCGTTGTTGAGGACGGTGAAGAGATTCCGCAAGAACAGGTTACGCAGGATATTACTGCCCAACGTGACTCTATGGAGCGCGCAGCAGCTGCTCAGGCTAATATGCTTATTGCCAATCTTTTTGGCGAGAGTCAGGCAACAGAACCGTCTGAATCTCAAAGCAACGTGGGAGCTGATGCCGTAGTGGGCAGCGCATTGGGAAATGAAATGTTTGAAGGTAAACTTGAAGGAACCGGAGGCTTTTCACCAAGGGTTGACCTGAACGGACGTTCCGTTGGCGACGGTGGATTGGTCCGTCCTGCATACAATGTTTCTGAAGAGGGCCGTGTGGTTGTTACTATTGAAGTTGACCCGAACGGCAATGTTGTCAGAACATCAATCAATTCACGCAGCAATACCGGTAATGCCGCACTCTGTAATGCTGCAGAACAGGCTGCTCTTGCCACTAAATTCAATACTGTTCCCGGACCGGACAACCAGATGGGAACCATTACATATTATTTCAGATTAAAGTAACAGAAAAATGGTTTATTTATTTCTTGCAGATGGTTTTGAAACAATTGAAGCATTAACTCCTATTGATATGTTGCGCAGGGCAGATATCCCGGTAACAACTGTTTCCGTAACAGGGAATATTGTAGTTACCAGCGCCCATAACGTTCCTGTTAAGGCTGATGCGTTGTTTGACGAAGTCTCTTTCTCTGACGCTCAGATGCTTGTGCTGCCTGGCGGAATGCCTGGAACAACCAATCTGGCAAAATCTGAACCATTGATGAAGCTGATTGGCAAGGCTGCCACACAAGGTTTGTGGATAGCCGCAATCTGTGCCGCTCCTACCATACTCTGCGGACTTGGACTGCTTGATGGCAAGAAGGCTACCGTTTATCCCGGTTTTGAAACTGCTTTCCCGCAGGTTGTCTTTACAGGTGCCAGTGTAGAACAGACAGGCAATATAATAACTGGTAAGGGACCGGGCTGTTCCCATCTTTTTGCTGCTCACATGATTTCCGTTCTCAAAAACAAGCAACTCTCAGACAGCATACTGAGTGCAATGCAATTCTAACATTACGCCGTTATGCCGGATTTTTTTGAGCGTGATATCAAATTTCTTCCCGGTGTTGGACCGGCACGTTCAAAATTGTTTAATGACGAACTTAAAATATTTACATTCAAGGATTTACTTGAATTCTATCCCTATAAATATATAGATCGCAGCAAACTGTTCCAGATTTGCCAGATTCATGCGGATATGCCCTATATCCAGCTGTGCGGAAAAATTCTCTCTTTTGAAGAACTTGGTCAGCAGCGTGGACATCGTCTTGTTGCGCATTTCTCCGATTCAACCGGTGTAGTGGATTTGGTGTGGTTTAAAGGAATAAAATATGTCCTGTCACGCCTGAAACTTAATACTGAGTACATTGTTTTCGGAAAACCTGCAATGTTTGGAGGTAGAATCAATATTACCCATCCTGACGTAGATCCGGCGTCACAGATGGAATTGTCCTCCATGGGTCTGCATCCCAGTTATTCAACCACTGAAAAAATGAAAAAGTCAGGGCTGAATTCAAAGGCCGTTTCAAAACTGGTTGAGACTCTTATTGATATGATGAACGGCCCGTTTGCTGAGACCTTGCCTTTGTGGATAACAAGCCGCTATGCTCTTATGCCTTATGACAAGGCTATCAGGACCATTCATTTTCCTACTGACACCACTGAATTGCAGAATGCCAGGTATCGTCTTAAATTTGAAGAACTTTTCCAGATACAGCTTAACATTATGCGTTACACAAGTGACCGTCGCCGTAAGCTGAAAGGTTTTATCTTTGACAAGGTAGGGCATTTTTTCAATGCATTTTACAATAATAATCTTCCATATCAACTGACAAACGCGCAGAAACGGGTTATTAAAGAAATCCGGAAAGACACCTGTACCGGCGCTCAGATGAACAGACTGTTGCAGGGCGATGTAGGAAGCGGAAAAACTATGGTTGCCCTTATGAGCATGCTGATTGCTGTTGATAATGGTTTCCAGACGTGTATTCTGGCGCCTACGGAAATTCTTGCGGAACAGCATAATGCCAACATTAACAACTATTTGCGCGGTTTGGGGCTCCACGTGGAACTATTGACGGGCAGTGTGAAAGGAAAACGCAGGGAGAAAATTCTTTCTGAACTTGAAGACGGCGCCATCAATATCCTGGTGTGCACTCATGCCGTATTTGAGGATCCTGTACATTTCTGCCGTCTGGGAATGGTGGTTATAGATGAACAACATCGGTTTGGAGTGGAGCAGCGCTCAAAAATGTGGACAAAAAATACCATTCCACCGCATATTCTGGTAATGACAGCCACTCCTATTCCGCGTACACTGGCTATGACATTGTACGGTGATCTTGATGTTTCACAGATTGACGAACTGCCTCCCGGCAGAAAACCTGTCATGACCGTGCATCGTTTTGAAGGCAGTCTTCCGGATGTATATTCTTTTGTTGACCGCGAACTTGAAGCCGGTCGTCAGATTTATTTTGTATTCCCGCTTATCAGTGAAAGTGAAAAATCTGATCTGAAGAATCTTGAAGCCGGGTATGCTTTCCTTACTGAGCGCTTTGCCCGTTACAAGGTAAGTATGGTTCACGGTAAAATGAAACCTGCGCAGAAAGATGAAAATATGCTGAGTTTCAAGAACGGTGAAAGCCGTATTCTTGTATCCACAACAGTTATTGAAGTTGGAGTGGATGTGCCGAACGCAAGTGTTATGGTTATTGAAAACGCCGAACGGTTCGGACTTTCCCAGTTGCACCAGTTGCGCGGTCGTGTAGGGCGTGGAGCAGATCAGTCCTATTGCATACTTGTAACCGGTCAGAAAATTTCAGATACATCACGCTCAAGAATGGAGATTATGACCTCAACAACCGATGGATTCGAGATTGCCGAGGCAGATTTGAAACTGCGCGGACCCGGAGACCTTGAGGGAACCCAGCAAAGCGGAATTGCCTTTGATCTGAAGATTGCCAACATTACCAAAGACGGACCTATTATACAGACCGTACGTGACCTGGCTCAAGAGATAATAAATGCAGACCCGGATCTGACTCTCCCTGAAAACAGCCTGCTGTTGCAGTCGCAGAAACGGCGAAGCGGCTTTGTGTTTGATTTATCTTATATTTCATAACACTTTTCTTGTTATTGATTTTACATTTGTGTAATTTTGCCAACCCAAGTTTTTCGTTTTTATGTGCCAGATGTGTCAAAATAATAATCTGAATTTTGAGGCTACAAATGTAAAGTTTGCCGCAGTTATTGCAAGGTGCAGGGATATGTACTGTAAAAAACTGAAAGATTATGGTGCATCGTGGCGTATTATGCGTCCTACATCTTTGACAGACCAGCTGTATATCAAAGCCAAGCGCATCCGTAATCTTGAAATGGGCAATATAGCTTTGGTGGAAGATGACACCAGTTCAGAGTTCGTAGGTCTGATAAACTACAGTATCATGGCGCTGATCCAGTACGAACTGGGATTTACCGATACTGTTGATATTGATGCTGAACAGGCTCTTGCTTTATACAACAAGTATGCTGCTGAGACATTGGAACTGCTCAAACGCAAGAATCATGATTACAACGAAGCCTGGAAAGAGATGCGTATCACATCATATACGGATCTTATTCTTACCAAACTGAACCGTATCAAGGAAATTGAGGATAATGATGGTGCTACCATTGCGTCGGAAGGTGCTCCGTCAAATTATATGGATATTATCAACTATTCCGTATTCGCATTAATAAAACTTGCAAAACAGGAATGAGCCGCAAGAATTGGCATAGATTTCTGACAGTTGTCATTAACCTGTTCAGAGTTATTGTGGCTTTTGTCTTTCTGTTTTCAGGTTTTGTTAAAGCCACAGATCCGATAGGAACTGCAATCAAACTGCAGGAATATTGCACATCTTTCGGAATGGATTTTCTGTCACAGGACAATTCGCTGCTGGTAATACTGGCTCTGGCGCAGGCTGTTGTTGAATTTATCCTGGGTGTATATCTGCTGCTGGGTATTTACCGGCGCGGTTCAACAGTGACTCTGTTGGTTCTGATGGCGGTTTTGACGCCGTTTACACTATATGTGGCAATTACCAATCCGGTTTCGGATTGCGGTTGTTTTGGAGATGCTGTCCATTTGACTAACTGGCAGACTTTTGCAAAGAATGTTGTTCTGCTGTTTATGGTCATAATGGTTGTCTGTTGCCGCAAGAGAATAATTCCGTTCGTAACCTCACTTACTGACGGACTGATTTCTGCGGTGACATTGTTTTTGATAATAACATATTCTGCATATAATGTTTACCACCTGCCGTTATTGGATTTCCGTCCTTACAAGGAGGGTGTTAACCTGCAGGAAAAAGTCCTTCTGGAAGCCGATGCCGACTTTTTGAATTTCTGGGTATCAGATTCTGAGGGCAATGATTGTACTCAAGACTTGTTGGAACATCAGGGTTATTCTTTTGTCCTGATATCTGACTTTCTTGAAGATTTTGACTATACTAATTATGACAGGGTCACTGACCTGATTGAATACACGCGTTCTTACGGATACAGATTCGTTATCCTGACATCGTCTGAATCTGCTGTGGTGGAGCAGTGGCGCCAGGAAATGGATCCGAGTGTGGAGTTTATGAGTGCTGACGATGCCGTACTTAAGACAATAATCCGTTCCAATCCCGGACTTGTCATACTTAAGGATGGCAGGATAATGAGCAAGTTCAGCCGTTCGGATATCCCGAAAGACGATGTGTTGATTGCGTCAGTTGACAGTCTGGATATACTCAATGCCGATAAGATACTGGCACTTCCCACATGGGCATTTGTGTTGTTCTATATGCTGGTACCTTTTATGGTTATTGGGCTGATAAATGTAGGAATAGTTGTTTTCAGAAGATATAAGGTAAAAAATAAGTAAACCTAATTTTATATTAAACATGAGAAAGAAAATTGTTGCTGGAAACTGGAAGATGAACAAGAATCTCCAGGAAGGTATTGAACTTGTAAAAGAAATTAAGGCACTTTGCGATGCCGACAAACCAAATTGTGGTGTAATTGTCTGCACTCCGTTTATCCATCTTGCAAGTGTTACTCCGCTTGTAAACCAGGATATTATCGGTATCGGTGCCGAGAACTGTGCTGACAAGGAATCAGGTGCTTACACAGGAGAGGTATCTGCTTCTATGGTAGCTTCAACAGGTGCAAGATATTGCATCCTTGGCCACTCTGAACGCAGAGCTTACTATCACGAGACAGCTGAAATCCTTAAGGAGAAGGTTCAGCTTGCACTTGCCAACAACCTTATTCCAATCTTCTGTATTGGTGAGGTTAAGGAAGAGCGTCTTGCAAATCAGCAGAACCAGGTTGTAAAAGCTCAGCTTGAGGGTTCACTTTTCAACCTCTCAGCAGAAGATTTTGGTAAGATTATTCTTGCTTACGAACCGGTTTGGGCAATTGGTACAGGTCTTACAGCAACTCCGGAGCAGGCAGAAGACATTCATGCTTTCATCCGTTCATTGGTTGCAGACAAATACGGCAAGCAGGTGGCTGATGATTGTACAATTCTCTACGGTGGCAGCTGCAAACCATCAAATGCAAAGGAACTGTTTGCTAAACCTGATGTTGACGGTGGTCTTATCGGTGGCGCTTCCTTAAAGGCAGCTGACTTCAAAGGTATTATTGACGCTTGGAAATAATTAAAAAGAAATGAGAACCCTCAGAGTAATATTATTCTCTGTAGTCTTCTTGAATATTATGAACTTGATCAGTGCACAGGAATCTCCTGTGACACTGGTTGACGTTCTGGAGGACAAAAAGGAAGGACAGGGCACAATACTTGTAAAACGTGACCTCAGACTGGACTCTTTGATCGGGACCTATTTCAATCCTGAACTTTCATCGCAGATAAAAGTTGCCGGATACAGAATAATGGTCTATCGTGGCAAGGGCTCAAAGCTGTCACAGCAGACAGCCATGGACTATAAAGCCCAGATTGAGGAAAAATACGGAAACTCTCTCCCTGTCTATTGCTATTTCAGTTCTCCGCGTTGGTGGTGTACTGCCGGTGATTTTCTTTACTATGAAGAGGCCTATTCCGTTATGCGCAAACTCAAGCGCGATTTAGGTATAGACGACATGTACATTATGACTAATCAGGTTATAAAGGTTGACCTGCGTTAGACTGTAACAGATCAAGAACTCGTTGAGCGGCCATACTTACAGATATGTTGTCGCCTTTGAGTGCTGTCTGCGCCTGATCTATCAATTCGTCCCGGTATCTGGAATTCATCTCTCCGTTGGTCTGGATAAGACGGGCAATAATCAGGTATCCGCAATATTGTCCCATAACATTCTGGGATGCAATCCAGCGGAATGCCATAATTCCTGCAAACCGTGTTTTTCTGAGAAGGTTGAACGACAATTGTTCCGCCAAGTCGGGATACTCAACATCTTCAAGCCACAATTCCGCCAGACTCATATCCATATCGTCAACCGGCATCAGCATTGTAGCCAGTATACGGCATTCACGTATGTTCTCTTTCCATAGAGCGCATGCAAGGGCGCAATCAGGAGTGTAATCTGCCGCAATTTTTTTTAATTCAACGGCTTCTACGCCAAAGTTCAAGTGGTAGTTATACCCATGTGAGCGCATGTCAGATGCTGCAGCTCCGTTCATGGAAAGGCGCAATTTTGTCTTAATATCTTTGAGAATATCGCTGTTGTTCATTGAATTCCAGTTTGGAAACGGCTACAAAATTCACTATTTTTTTGGAAATAAACAAGGACTCATTTGCTCAAGAATTATTATCTTCGCCAAACATTATGATAGATCAGTCCGTAATAGAGAAAGTATTGGATACAGCCGATATTGTAGAAGTTGTTTCCGATTTTGTTACACTCCGCAAGCGTGGTGCCAACTATGTTGGTCTTTGTCCGTTTCACAACGAAAAAACTCCAAGTTTCAGTGTTTCCCCTTCACGCGGAATATGCCACTGTTTCAGCTGCGGCAAAGGAGGAAATGTGATCCATTTTCTGATGGAGCAGGAACAGCTCACTTTTGTTGAGGCTATTGAATGGTTGGGAAAGAAATACGGTATTCCTATTCCGCATAAAGATATGACTGAGCAGGAACGCAGTACTCAGTCCTTGCGCGAGTCATTGTATACGGTCAATAATTTTGCCCTGGATTTTTTCAAAAAAAATCTTCCGGGCAGCATTGCTTTGCGGTATTTGCGTTCACGCGGCTTGCAGGACAGCATTATTGAGAAATTCTGTTTGGGTTTTTCGCCGGAATCTTCTCATGCTCTTGCCGATGCTGCATTGAAAGCCGGGTACAACAAGGATTATCTGGTACAGACAGGTGTATGTATGGAACGTGATGACCACACACTTTATGACCGTTATCGCGGGCGTGTAATCTATCCGGTATTCTCTCTTGCAGGCAAGGTTGCTGCGTTCGGAGGAAGAATAATGCAGTCCGATGCAAAAGCTGCCAAATATGTCAACTCACCCGAATCTCTGATATACTCTAAAAGACGCGAACTGTACGGACTTTTCCAAGCCAGACAGGCCATTTCCAAAGAAGACTGCTGCTATTTGGTTGAAGGATATATGGATGTGATATCCATGCATCAGTCCGGAGTTGAAAATGTTGTCGCAAGCAGTGGAACCAGTCTTACAACAGAACAGATCAGATTGATAAGACGCTTTACAAAAAACATTACCGTTCTATACGATGGCGACAGCGCGGGAATAAAGGCATCGCTCAGAGGTATTGACATGCTGCTGGCCGAAGGTATGAATGTTAAGGTTTTACTGTTGCCCGATGGAGAAGATCCTGACAGCTATGCTCAGAAAAACGGTGCTGCTGCTTTCCAGGAGTATTTAGGCAAGCATCAGACTAATTTTATCCGTTTCAAAACGGATCTGTTGCTGAAAGAAGCCAATGGCGACATCTCCCAGAAAGCCAATCTTATAAAGGATATTGTAAACAGTATAGCAGTAATTGAGGATGCCATTACGCGGTCGGTATATATCAAAGACTGCAGCGCACGTCTTGATGTAGCGGAGTCTCTTCTGATTCAGGAAGTGAACAAACTGCGTCATCATGCAATCATGCAGCAGCGTGTGGAGCGCATGGAGGAACAGAATAGCCAGTCAATGCAGGAAAAAGTTGAAGTTGAGGATAATGAGCAGGATTCCGTTGAACAATTGCGCAATCAGGTACGTCAGCTGTTGCATGGAAAGATGGCAGGCATTATTGCCAAGGAACGCACTTTGATGTGTTTACTGGTCCGTTATGGAGACAAAGTTATGTGTCAGACCAATTATAACGGTCAGAATGATTATGAACTGAAAGTAGGGGAGTTCATAATTGATTCTCTTAACATGGACCAGCTTGAACTGCTGCATCCGGTTTACAAAACTATACTTGATTTATTCAAGGATCATTACAAGGAGCAGGACTTTGTTTCGGAGCGCTTCTTTATGTCTTATCCGGACGATGTAGTGAATAAAACTGCCGTTGACCTGATGCAGGACAAGTATCAGCATGATAATTCCACTAATGCTCAGAATACCGACAATTTGATGGAGTTGTCACAGTATGTAGTGAATGACTACAAATATTCTATAGTTCAGCATTGGCTGAAAGAAATAATAAAACAGCTTGAGGATACAACTCTTTCAGATCAGGAAATTGTTTCTCTCCAGGAACGTTACCGTGGATTGCTTGATGTCCGCAATCAGTTGACCAAATTGCTTGGCAACCGTGTAATTAACTTATAAATAGTTAAAAATGGAATCGAAAGACAAGAATAAGCATGAAGTAGTAAGACATATTCTGACAGAGTTCCTATCTTTGCATAAACTTAGGGCTACCAGGGAACGTTTTGAGATATTGGATGCCATTTATAACATCAACGGACATTTTACAAACGATCAGTTGCAGGATTATCTGGAGAATGTCTGTAAATTCCGTGTCAGCAGGGCAACAGTATACAACACGTTGAATTTGTTTATGGATGCAAGATTGGTTGTATGTCATAACTGTTCTGTCCCACCGCAATATGAAAGAGCTTTGTTTGTGGATCCGCATTTTCATCTGATTTGTACGGAATGCAAGTCCATGACTGAAATGAAAAACTCTCTGATAGGTGAGAGCCTCAAACTGGTAGATACCAAACGCTTCAAGGCGGCCTATCACATGTTGTATGTTTACGGGTTATGTGCAAAATGTGCATTGCGAAAAAAACGTGAAATGAAAAAACTTGACAAGCTATGATAATCTGGATAATATTTATTGCCATTGCTCTTGCAAGCTTTATTGTTCAGCGCTTGCTGGAGAAACACATTGAAGAAGCCAAAAAAGTTCCCCTCAAACACGGACTGAGCGGCAAGGAGGTTGCTGAGTTCATGCTATCCAATTACGGAGTAAACGGGGTAAAGATAGTCAGTATTGGCGGAGTTCTGACCGACCATTACGATCCTGCTCAAAAAATTATCAATCTCAGCAGCGATGTCTATAACGGACGCGATGTTGCAGCTGCAGCTGTGGCCGCGCATGAGACTGGCCATGCTCTGCAGCATGCGTTAGGATATCATCCTCTGAAAATGCGTTCCGCTTTGGTCCCGTTTGTGGCATACGCATCAAGATTCACAACATGGGTCATCCTTGCAGGTATTATCCTGATAGAAATGACACCCATGGTTATGCTTGCGGGCATTCTGCTTTTTGCTGTTTCAACCATCTTCAGTTTTGTTACGCTTCCTGTTGAGCTTAATGCCAGCCAGCGTGCTCTGGATTGGCTTAATCAGGCCGATATTGTTTCGCCCGACCAGGCTGAAATTGCTGAAAAGGCCTTGAAATCGGCTGCAAATACATATGTGGTTGCAGCTATGTCATCTTTGGCAACATTGATATACTACATACTCATTTTTATGGGTCGCAGAGAATGATTTGTAATAATTAAGTAAACTATATACATAAAAATAATGGCACAGACACCTTCTATTCCAAAGGGTACAAGAGATTTCATGCCGCAGGAGATGGCAAGAAGAAACTATATTTTTTCAACAATCCGTAAAGTATTCCAGTTGTTCGGCTACAGCCAGATAGAGACTCCAAGCATGGAGAATCTGTCAACACTCATGGGTAAATACGGAGAGGAAGGAGACAAACTTCTTTTCAAGATACAGAATTCAGGAGACTATTTCAAGGGTATTACAGATGAGGAACTGCTTTCACGCAATGCATTGCACCTTGCTTCAAAGTTCTGTGAGAAGGGCTTGCGCTATGACCTTACGGTTCCGTTTGCCCGTTTTGTAGTAATGCACAGAGAAGAGATAGCATTCCCCTTCAAGCGTTACCAGATACAGCCGGTATGGCGTGCCGACCGTCCGCAGAAAGGCCGTTACCGTGAGTTCTATCAGTGCGATGCAGACCTTGTTGGAAGCGATTCCCTTATGAACGAGGTGGAAATCATCCAGATGATAGACATGGTGTTCAGTTCGTTCCGCATAAACGTCTCCATAAAGATGAACAACCGCAAGATTCTGGCCGGCATTGCTGAAACCATCGGTTGCCCGGACAAAATAACAGATATAACAGTTGCTATTGACAAACTGGACAAGATAGGGCTCGATGCCGTCAAAGCTGAGCTTATGGAACATGGCATCGATGCCGCTGCTGTATCTAAGCTTGAACCTATTCTTACCCTTTCCGGTTCAAATGAACAGAAACTGCAGATTATTGAATCCATGCTCAGCGGTTCCGAGGTTGGAACAAAGGGCGTAGAAGAATGCCGTTTCATTTTCAATGCAATACAGAACTTCTCTTTGAAGAACAATCTTGAACTGGATCTTACTCTTGCACGCGGTCTGAACTATTATACCGGAGCAATATTCGAGGTTAAAGCCCTTGATGTTGAAATAGGCAGTATTAGCGGCGGTGGCCGTTATGACAACCTTACAGGAATATTCGGCATGCCCGGTGTATCCGGCGTTGGCATCAGTTTTGGTGCAGACCGTATTTACGATGTCCTGAACCAGCTGGATCTCTATCCGCAAGACGCAACCGGCAGTATTTCCATTCTGTTTCTCAATTTGGGTGAGCAGGAGTCTGCATGCAGTCTGAAACTGCTTGCTCAGTTGCGCTCACAGGGTATAAGTGGCGAACTTTATCCTGATAATGCAAAAATGAAAAAGCAGATGTCATACGCAAATGCGCGCGGTGTGCGCTTTGTTGCCATTATCGGAAGTCAGGAAATGGAGCAGGGTACTGTATCCATAAAAGACATGGCAACGGGCAGTCAATCTGTCATTGGACAGTCAGAAATCTCCACTCTTTTCTGATTTGTTTCAGATATTTTTTTAACTTTTCCAATATCTGTGATTAGTTATAGAAAAGCATTGTGATGAAAAGACATCTTGTTATATGTTTGTTCTTGTTGTCAGTCATCGGCCTGACAGCTCAGGAGCATGTTGCAGTAGATTTAGGCTTGCCAAGCGGTTTGAAATGGGCATCATGCAATATAGGTGCGTCTGTTCCGGACAGTTATGGCGATTTCTTTGCATGGGGTGAAACTGCTCCACGCAAAGTGTTTACCAACAAAAACAGCAAGACTCACGGTATGTCTTTCAATAAATTGCTGGAAAGCGGTGTTATTGACCAGAACGGCAATCTGACACCGGAATATGATGCTGCCCATGTAATGTGGGGAGGTGACTGGCGTATGCCTACCAAAGAGGAAATAAAGGAACTGCTTGATCCAAAGAACTGTACATGTACATGGTCAACAGAATATTCGGTCAAAGGTTGCGTAATACGCTCAAAAACCAACGGCAACACAATATTCATACCAGTTTCGGGTTCGCGTTATGATTCAAGCATATTCTCCGAAGGGTATCGCGGATTTTGCTGGAGTGCATCTGTAAATCCCAATTCAACACGTGCATACACTCTCAGCATAGGCTCGGGAAATCACAATCTCGCAAGTGACTACCGCAGTTACGGCATGAATATCCGTCCCGTAACCAAATAACATTGCTACCAGAAATTATTCAAATAAATCTGGGCTTGATACTCCAAAGCGTGTCCGGCCCAGATGTTTATATGCCAGGTCGGTAACTTCTCTTCCGCGTGGAGTACGCTTGATGAAACCCTCTTGGATAAGGTACGGCTCATAGACATCTTCAAGAGTTCCGGGATCTTCACTGATTGCCGTGGCAATGGTATTCAGTCCTACCGGTCCGCCGTTGAATTTGTCAATGATGGTGGAAAGTATCTTGTTGTCTATGGAGTCAAGTCCATATTTATCTATGTTCAAAGCTTCAAGGGCTATCTTCGCAATATCTTCCGTAATCTTTCCCGAGCCTTTCACCTGGGCAAAATCGCGTACGCGGCGTACCAGAGCATTTGCAATACGTGGAGTTCCGCGACTGCGCATGGCAATTACATGTGCAGCCTGTTCGGTACATGAAATACCCAGTATGTGTGTGGAACGCAACACAATGTTCTTGAGTGTATCCACATCGTAATACTCAAGGTGCATATTGATGCCGAAACGGGCACGTAACGGTGCTGTAAGCAGACCGCTGCGGGTTGTAGCTCCGATAAGAGTAAACGGATTCAGGTCAATCTGAATGCTGCGTGCCGATGCTCCCTTGTCTATCATGATGTCAATACGGTAGTCCTCCATTGCAGAGTAGAGATACTCTTCAACAACAGGTGACAGACGGTGAATTTCATCAATGAACAGAACATCGCGCGGCTCAAGAGACGTAAGAAGACCGGCCAGATCTCCCGGTTTGTCCAAAACAGGACCCGATGTAAGCTTGAATCCTACACCAAGTTCGTTGGCAATAATATTGCTCAGAGTTGTTTTTCCAAGTCCGGGAGGACCGTGCAGAAGTGTATGATCCAAAGGTTCGCCCCTCATTCTTGCAGCCTGGACAAAGATTTTCAGATTTTCCACAATCTTGGACTGCCCGGCAAAATCATCGAACTGCAGCGGACGCAACGCATTGTCCATCTCCTTGTCAGATAGCGATGCGTATTGTTTTTCTCTTATGTCGAACGGCTCCGAACTTTCCATATGCCTGCAAAAATAACATTTTTTTTGCAATCTTATATGCAATACTTTACTTCGTAAGTTTTCATTCAGGCAGGAATATTTCAAAACAGACTTTTATTAAGAATGTATTTTGGCTTTTTTAATAATGTGATTGTGGAAAAATTGGGATTTTATATATAAGTTTGCAATATATAACCGCACATGACTTCATTCACGCTATGGTTCTGAATTGGATTTGGATTTGCTTCTTTGTTGTTGCCTTTGCCGTTGCACTGGTAAAGCTCATATTCCTTGGAGATATGGAAGTGTTTCCGGAAATAATGAACAAAGCTTTTGACGGAGCAAAGAACGGCTTTGAAATCTCTCTTGGACTTACCGGCGTTCTAGCATTGTGGATGGGTATAATGAAAATAGGAGAGAAGGGCGGTGTAGTGAATGCCCTTGCCCGGTTGCTCAGTCCTGTATTTGTGCGCCTTTTCCCTGAACTTCCAAAGAACCATCCCGCTTTCGGCTCAATTTTCATGAATCTTGCAGCCAATATGCTGGGCTTGGACAATGCCGCAACTCCAATGGGACTCAAGGCAATGGAACAGATGCAGACTCTGAACAAAGACAGCCGTACCGCAACAAATGCTCAGATTATGTTTCTGGTACTGAATACATCCGGTCTTACGCTTATACCCGTAAGCATAATGGTCTATCGTGCCCAGATGGGCGCCGCCCAACCTGCCGATGTCTTTCTGCCTATACTTTTGGCCACAACGGTTTCTACTCTTGTGGGTATGCTTGCAACATGTCTGGTGCAGAAAATCCGCATAGACAAAGTTCTTCTGCTGTTCATTCTTGGAATATGCGCATTCGTGTCTCTGGTTGTATGGGGATTCAGTGCGATGCCTCAGGTAAAGATAGGCCCTGTATCGGCCAACATTGCCAATATAATTCTGTTCGGCATAATCATTCTGTTCATTGTCTCCGGTATCAGGTCAAAGATAAATGTTTACGATGCCTTTATTGAAGGGGCGAAAGACGGTTTTACCACGGCGGTCCGCATAATCCCGTACTTGATAGCCATTCTTGTAGGTGTGGCTGTTTTCCGTGCAAGCGGTGCCATGGACTGGATAACCGGTGGCATCGGCTGGATAGTATCAGAATGCGGACTTGATACGGATTTTGTAGGTGCTTTGCCTACCGCACTGATGAAACCGCTCAGCGGAGGCGGTGCACGCGGACTTATGATTGATGCTATGAATACATACGGTGTTGATTCCTTTACTGGCCGTCTGGCCTGCTCAATCCAGGGCTGTACAGATACCACATTCTACATTCTTGCAGTATATTTCGGCAGTGTTGGCATAAAGAATACGCGTCATGCGGTAGGATGCGGGTTACTGGCTGATTTTGCCGGAATTATTGCTGCAATATTTATTGCATACATTTTCTTCAAATAGAATTGTTATGATAGGTTTTTACAATGACGATATTGAAATGCCACGTCTTGATGCAAGGCTTGTCAAGAAGTGGATTGGTGCGGTTGCGGAAAGTTACGGCCGTAAGGTAGGCAATCTGAATTACTGCTTCTGTTCCGATAAAAAGATACTTGAGGTGAACCTGCAGTTTCTTGGACATGACTATTATACGGACATCATTACCTTTGACTATTCCGATACCCAAACCGTGAACGGTGATATGTATATAAGCCTTGATACCGTACGTACAAACAGCGTCAAGTTCAAGACGGAATACGAGCGTGAATTGAAGCGTGTGATAATACACGGAGTACTGCACCTTTGCGGTATTGACGATAAGGGACACGGTATGCGTGCCGTGATGGAGAGTGCCGAAAACAAGGCTTTGGATTTGTTGGAAAATTGAAAACGGAGCTTATGACAAAAAAAATATATTCACTTTTGACGGCTGTATTTGTTGCCAGTACAGTCTGTTACTCCGGCAGCCTGCTCGATGAGGCGAAAGTTTCATTCAGCCGTTCCGATTATGCAGTATCGGGGCATTATCTTGAAGAGTATCTTTCAAGTGGCGCTGACATCGAACTGGATCAGGAACGCATTGACTATATGCGGCTGGCAATAATGGAGAATGTTGATTCTTTCAAGCATGTCAGTCCTGCGTTGGATTTTATTGAAAAATATCCTAAGTCAATGTATCTGAACGCTGTTCTTTCATATCTTGGCAGTGCATATCACATGAACGGTGATTATGAAAAGGCTGTGCAGATTTTCAATATGTGCAACGCCGAACAATTGGATATTGATAATGCCAATCGCAAGAATTTGCATCATGCCATTGCGTATATATGTCTTGACAGTCTGGACAATGCTGTTGTACTTTTGAACACGTTGGTATATTCGGATCCCCGTTATGATGTCCATTCTGATTATTACAAGGGTATTGTGTCATACAAACAGGGCAGATATGACGATGCTGTTGAATTCTTTTCCTATTCAAAGTCAAAGAGCATATACAAAATACCGTCTCTGCTTTACCTTGCCGAAATTGCACTTATCAGTCAGGATTATGATCAGGCAACTTTGTGCGCGGAACCAGTGATTAATTCAAAAACAGATTCTGCTACTATCTGGCAGGCACAGCGTATTACAGCCACTGCACTGTTCCACAAAAAGGAATACGCACAATCAGCAGCAATTCTTGCTCCATACATGTCAAATGTAAAACAGAGCGACCGCAGTGACCATTATTATCTTGGTATGGACTATTTCTACCTTGGTCAGTACACTGAGGCTATTGAACAGTTGCAGTATGCCACACTGCAGAATGACGCCATGTCTGAAAACGCTTACCTGCATATCGGTCTGGCAGCCCTTCAGCTTAAGGATATGAGCCGTGCCGAGATAGCTTTCCAGCTTGGTAGCGCAATCGACCTTGACCCTGCTCTCAACGAACAGCTGCTGTACAACTATGCCATGACATTGTATGAAACATCCTTTTCTCCGTTCAGCGATGCCGTTACGGTTTTTGAAACGTTCATAAACAAATATCCCAAATCAAAGAATCTGGACAAGGCCAGCAAAAGCCTGATAGATGTTTATGAAAACTCCACAAACTATTCCAATGCGATTGCCTCTATTGAGAAACTCAACAATCCGCCAAAGAATGTGATTCATTCAAAACAGTTGTTGTATTTCCGCCGTGGTAATGTGTATTACGGAAGCGGTGATTACAAAAACGCAATAAAGGACTATACAAGTTCCATTGCACTCAGGCAGTACGACAAGGAACTGGCTGAAAAAGCGTACCTGTGGCGCGGAGAGGCCTATTTTGCCCTTGGCCAGTATCAGGAGGCAAAGAAAGACTATCAGTCTGCGATTGACGCAACGGTCAACATTTATGGTCAGGACTATATGATGTCAACGTACGGACATGCTTATTCAGCATATAAGATGCGTGATTTTGAAAGTGCCCGCAACGAATGGAAATCAATGCTGAGCCATCCTTCCATGCCTGATATGTCTAAGTCAATCCAGAGCGATGTCAACGCCCGTGTAGCCGACTGTTTTTTTGCCGTGAAGCAATATGACGAAGCCGCAAAATACTACACATCGGCAATGGAACTGTCTGCAGAAAACGGTGATTATCTGTACTACCAGCTGGCTCTGCTTTCGGGACTGGAGCGGAATTATCAGCAGAAGGCTGATTATATGGGACTTATTTCCAGCCGTTATCCCAATTCTCCTATCCGTTTGTCAGCACTGTACGAACAGGCAAGAACTTATCAGCAGATGGATAAAGGCCAGGATGCAATTGATATTTTTGACAAGATTATTACAGAAAGTCCTTCTTCGCAGATTGCTGCAAAATCAATGCTTGAAAAAGCGCACATCTGCAATCAGATTGGATCTCCTGAACGTGCAATTGAAACATTTGAACTGGTTGTCAATCAGTTCCCCGGGAGTCAGGAGGCTCAGACAGCTTTGAAAGACTTGCGTAACCTGTATGTGGATCTTGGACGTGTTGATGATTATGTAAAGTTTTCAAAAACCGTTCAGGGTGTAACGCCAATTGCAGCAGGAGAACTTGATTCGCTTACATATATCAGTGCAGAGCGCAATTTCACCCGCTCAAATTACAAAGAGGCAAAAACTGCTTTCCAGAACTATCTCAAGCAGTTCAAGAAAGGACAGTATGTTACCAATGCACACTATTATCTTGGACGTATTGCTCAAAACGAAAAGAAAAACAACGAGGCTCTGGATCAATATGCACAGGCTGCAAGCAACAAGCATCACCGCTTTGGTCAGGAAGCCATGCAGCAGGCTGCCACATTGGCTTTTTCTTTGGGAAAATATGAACTTGCTTTCAACAATTACAAAAACTTGTATGAGTTGCAGTCCGGAACAAAGAAAACCGATGCCTTATATGGTCTGATGCGTTCTTCTTACCGCGGAAAAGATTATAAGACAGTTCTTGAATATGCTGATAAAGCGCTTGGCGGCAAACCGTCGAACGAAGTCCGTCTTGAGATGCTGTACTATAAAACAAAATCTACAATAGAACTGCAGGGACTTGATAAGTCTGTTGCCTTGCTTGAGGAACTTGCTGCAGATACGCATACGGATTATGGCGCCGAAGGCAACTATCTGTACTGTTTCTATCTGTATGAATACGCTTTATACTCAAAGTGCAATGAACATATTCTGAAATTTGTGCAGAGCGGAAGCCAGCAGCAGTACTGGATAGCGCGCTGTCTTATACTTTTGTCCGATTCTTATTATGCGCAGGGCAAGCAGATAGAAGCCAGACAATATCTGCTTTCATTGAAACAGAACTACAAAGTTAAGAATGACGATATCCAAACCCTGATTGGCGAACGTCTTCAGAAGATTGAGGCAAAAGATTCAATAATGCATCAAGTACAACAATAATGAAAAAAATATACATATATCTGGTATCAATGCTGGTGTGTGCTTCTGCATTCAGCCAGAATAAAACTCAGGACCGTTCTATGGTAGTTGAGGAATCTTATGTGGCAGATTTCTCGATGGGATCAAAAATTATGCCTTATGCACCGGCGCACACAACCTCAAAGAACAAGCGTGTAGGTTCTTACCTGACCGGTTCCCGGGAACTTGACGGATATTACCGCCAGGATATGCCGGTAGCAGATGTCAGTGCTGAGGTCGAGTCTGAGACACCTGTATTGTTACGCTTTGGTTATGGTCTCCGCAATACAATGGATGCATTACTGTATGCCGGCATCAATTGTGGCAATAAATCCAGGATTGAACTCAGTTCAAAAGCCGATGGTGAGAATTCTTCTGTTTCTGACAACTGGACAAAACGTCTGTACAACTGGGATTCTGATCTGAATTTTACTCATTCCGGAGATAAATGCCTGTTGTCTGCCGGTGTGTTTTTTGACAATGTGTTTTTCAATTACAGACCGGGTGAGGATTCTGCTTCAAACCGTCAGTCCGTAAAGAATATTGGTGCGCATCTCAGTTTCAAATCAACTTTGCAATCCAAGTATCCGTATCACGTTGAACTCTCATATAACAATCTGTCACATGACAGGGGATACAACAATGTTGCACTGAATTCAGGTATTCTGTTTGGTGCAGGACAGAGTGGTACCTTTGGTCTTGATTTCAATGTTGCAAGCCAGTTCGGTGACTATGCAAACATGACACTTGCTCCTTTTTACAGGTTGACAAAAGGAAAGATGATGTTGACATCGGGCATTAACCTTGACTTCCTGTCGGAGTCAGGTTCAAGGTTCAATGTATCTCCAAATGTGGATTTCAACATGCGTCTCACCCCATGTTTTGCAATGTTTGTTGGTGTAAACGGTGGTTTTGCGCAGTATTCTGCAGCTGAACTGTATAAAACATCTCCTTATATTATAGCTGATTCTCTCAAAATCAATCAAGGCTATGACCTGATTGATGCCCAGTTAGGTCTGAGTGTTGATAAATCAGATTTGCTTTCTGTCAGTTTGTCTGTAGGGTACAAAAACTCAAAGAACTCTCTTTTCCAGACAGAGGCAAAAGACAAGTATGTAACCACAATGCTCAAACAGCATGATTTGTCATGTTTTGATGTTGAGATGTTTGCCAATCTGAATTCTCTGCCGGGAATTGATTTGAATCTGTTTGCTGCATATTATTCTTATATCAATATAGAGAAGGAGTATCTGTTACTGAAACCTGTTGCCAGAGTCGATGCCGACCTGAAGGTGCATCTGTTCAGACATTTCTATTCAACACTGTCATATCAGTGGGCATGTTACAACGACTTGCCTTCAAAACAAAATCTTGCATTACGTGTTGATGGCGAATTTTCTCCCAATATGGGCCTGTATGTGTCTCTGGATAATATTCTGAACAAGGATTATTATGATTATGCAGGCTATATGCACCATAAATTCTCGGCAATGGCGGGAGTTTTGTTCCGTTTTTAAATTTTTTTGGTTACTTTTGCGCCGTTTTTGAAAAGCAACGGAATAATGCAATCAAATTTAGTCATAGTCGAGTCTCCTGCCAAGGCAAAAACAATTGAGAAGTTTTTGGGCAGCGATTATAAAGTAATGTCCAGCTATGGTCATATTCGTGACCTTAAGAAAAAATCTTATGGAATCGATTCCAAGACGTTCGATCCTCTATATGAAATACCAACAGATAAACAGAAAGTTGTAAAAGAATTGAAAGATGCTGCAGCCAAAGCCAATATGGTATGGCTGGCAAGTGATGAGGACCGCGAGGGAGAGGCAATCAGCTGGCATCTTTTCGAAGTGCTTGGTCTCAAACCTGAGACAACCAAAAGAATAGTTTTCCATGAGATTACAAAAGATGCCATTCTTAATGCAATAAAGAATCCGCGTGATATTGACCGTAATCTTGTTGACGCACAGCAGGCTCGCCGTGTGCTTGACCGTATTGTCGGATTCAAACTTTCTCCTATTCTCTGGAAAAAAATAAAACCCGCACTCTCTGCCGGACGCGTGCAATCTGCAGTAGTACGTCTGGTAGTTGAACGTGAGCGTGAAATCAGGGATTTCAAATCAAAACCAACATATCGTGTTGTGGCCCAGTTTACGGTTCCTGGCAGCAAGACTGTCTTCAAAGCAGAACTGCGCAACCGTCTGGCATCAAAGAAACTTGCGCTGGCATTTTTTGAGAAATGCAAAAATGCTGAATTCAAGGTGGGTGACGTACAGACAAAACCGTTTGCCAAAGTTCCTTCTGCACCGTTTACAACGTCAACTCTGCAGCAGGAGGCCGCCCGTCATTACGGCTATTCAGTAATGCAGACCATGCTTCTGGCACAACATCTCTATGAGTCAGGTTTTATTACCTATATGCGTACAGACTCTGTAGTTCTTTCGCAGTTATGTCTTAACTCCTGTAAGGAAGTTATTACAGATACTATAGGTGGTGAATATGTCAAACTGCGCAAGTTTAATCAGAAATCCAAAGGTGCACAGGAAGCGCATGAGGCTATCCGTCCTACATATATGTCCAACCAGACTATTCCTGGCAATACTGCGGAACAGCATTTGTATGACCTGATATGGAAGCGCACTCTGGCATCGCAGATGGCCGATGCGCAGATTGAAAAGACTACAATTCAGATTTCAGGAAGCAACTTCAGTGAAGAATTTGTTGCAACCGGTGAAGTTGTCCGTTTTGACGGTTTTTTGAGAATATATAAAGAAACCGCTAGTGACGATGTTGTTGATGAAATGGACACTACTGTAACACTTCCGCAACTTTCTGTAGGACAGATTCTGAACTGTCAGCGGATTGATGCTACAGAGCGTTTTTCACAGCATCCGCCGCGTTACAACGAAGCTGCGCTGGTTCACAAACTTGAGGAACTCGGCATAGGACGTCCTTCTACATACGCTCCTATAATAAATACAGTTCAACAGCGTGAATATGTAATCCGTGAGAATGTTGCCGGAACTGAACATGAGTTCAACCAGCTTGTTCTTAATGCAGACGGTTCTGTCAGCGACAACCAATGCACGGAGATTATTGGCAATGAAAAGGCCAAACTTATCCCAACTGACACAGGTATAGTTGTAAACGATTTCCTGCAGCAGTATTTTGACAGAATAATTGACTATAACTTTACTGCCGACGTTGAAAAAGACTTTGACGAGGTGGCACGTGGAGCAAAGAAATGGAAAGATGTAATTGAATCCTTCTATTCAGACTTTGAACCGCGTATTGAAGAAATCTCTGCGCTCAAGAAAGAACATAAGGTAGGAGAGCATTTGCTCGGTACAGACCCTGTAAGCGGTAAACCGGTTTCTGCAAAGATTGGCCGTTTTGGTCCTATTGTTCAGATAGGTTCTGCAGACGATGCCGACAAACCGCGTTTTGCGCAGATGAAGAAAGGCCAGAGCATTGAATCCATAACTCTTGAAGAGGCTCTTGAACTGTTCCGCCTGCCGCGCACACTTGGTCAGTATCAGGATTGCGATGTTGTTGTCAATGACGGCCGTTTTGGTCCGTACATCAGATTTAACGGTAAATTCATATCTATTCCAAAGGATATGGATGTTATGAATGTATCTTTGGAGCAGGCAATTGAACTCATTGACGCCAAACATCAGGCTGAACTAAACAATATTATCAAGAGTTTCCAGTATGAGGGTGAAACTTTGCAGGTCCTCAATGGCCGTTTTGGCCCTTACATCTCTTACAAAGGCTCGAATTATAAGATTCCCAAAGACCAGAATCCATCTGAACTTACCCAAGAGGCGTGTCAGTCTATTGTAAGTCAGGCTCCTGCTGCAAAGTCCAAAAAATATTCACGTTCCAAGGGGTGACAAGAATTTTTCTCATAGGTTTTATGGCTGCAGGAAAGACCACTCTTGGTGCTCCTCTTGCCGCATCAATGAATTTGTCTTTCTGTGACCTTGACGCCTATATTGAAGAGAATACTCATAAGACAATATCGCAGATCTTTGCAGACAGCGGAGCTGATGCTTTTCGCTTGCTTGAACGTGATATGCTGCATAAAGCTGCAGAAAAGGATAACGTTGTAATCTCTGCCGGTGGAGGAACTCCGCTTTTTTATGACAACATGGATTTCATGAACAGTGTTGGAACAACTCTGTTTCTTGATGCGGCAGAACCTGTTCTGCTGCGCCGTTTGCTTGAAGCGTCTGCTACACGGCCGTTGGTTGCCGGAAAGAGCAGGGAACAGCTCTCTGAATTCATTCACACGGAGCTTGCTTCAAGACGTGCGTTCTACGAAAAATGTAAATATACAATCTGTGCTGACAAACTTGAAAGCCTGTCTCAGATACAGGAAACGGTGGATCTGGTACAAAAACTTTTGACAAATAATTAATTGTAAGAATATGAAAGATAGCCTGGTTATTGTAAAGGTAGGTGGCAAAATAGTAGAGGACAACGATACTCTGCAGCAACTTCTGAAGGACTTTGCTGCAATCCCCGGCAAGAAAATCCTTGTTCATGGCGGCGGACGCAGTGCAACTGCCATGGCTACCCGTCTTGGCATCGAAAGCAAGATGGTTGACGGACGCCGTATAACCGATGCCGACATGCTGCAGGTAGTTACAATGGTTTATGGCGGTCTGGTCAACAAGAACATAGTTGCAGGTCTTCAGGCAAAAGGGCTGAATGCCATAGGTCTTACCGGTGCTGACGGTAATGTAATACGCTCCGTCAAGCGCCCTGTAAAAGATATTGACTGGGGTTTTGTGGGCGATGTTGAGGCTGTCAACACAGATACACTGACAACAATCCTGAATCAGGACATGATACCTGTTCTTGCTCCGCTTACACACGATGGAAACGGACAGTTGCTTAATACCAATGCCGATACCATTGCCGGTGAGACAGCAAAGGCTCTTTCACGCATATATAAAGTTACTCTTGTATATTGCTTTGAAAAACCGGGTGTTCTGTTGCACGAAGACGATGACAATAGTGTTATTCCATACATTTCTTACTACGATTTCCCACGTCTGGTAGAAGACGGTACTATATCCGGCGGCATGATTCCAAAACTGCAGAATGCTTTCTCTGCCTTGCAGGCCGGGGTGACATCGGTGTTGATTACCAAGGCTTCAAATCTTGATACCCTTACCGGAACAACTATCGCTCTGTAATTTGATAAGAACAATTGTTGCTGCGGCCAGAATTGCCAAAGCGGCAATTGGAATCTGTGGCTGAGAGGTTTCTATTACGCCTTTGCTTTCCAGTAAAATATGTATATAGCCAATCAGGTTGTTGATAAAGTGTCCTATAAGTCCGGGCATGATGCTGCCTGTACGTATGTATAACCATCCGAACAGCAGGCCGGCTCCCATTGCGCCTATGCTTTGTGCCGGATTAAGATGCAGAACGGCAAACAGCAATGCCGATGTTACTATTGCCACCCACGGATTAAGACCCTTCTCAATCATACTGCCAAGCATAGCGCGGCGGAAAAGCAGTTCTTCCGTAATAGGAGCTCCTATTATTATGCTTATGGGGCTTATGGGGAATGTTGCTATGTCCAGAAAGAACTGATGGTTCAGGTCCTTTACTCCGAACATTGCTGTAAGTCCGCCAGTGAATGCCAATGCCGTGATGGTAAGCAGTGCGGTAAGGATGCATGTCTTGGGTGTGATTTTTTTCCTGAAGTCCTGCTTTTCAAAATAGTGCAGTCCGTATAGCGAAAAGAACAGCAGTACCTGACCTATAAACATGCCTGTTATGTTTATAATGCTCTGTTTTTCCACATACAGCTGCTTTATGGTTCCAACAGAGAGTTCCTGCGGAAATGCTATAAGAATGAACAGCAATACGGACAGGGCGATGCCGCCGAATTGTGACAGAAAGAACAATAATATGGATACTGTGATTTTTTTCATTGCCCAAGCAGTGCGCGTATCTGTTCCCGGTCTTTGCAAAGTTGTGCGGCCAGTTCCTGCAAACCGCCGAATCTCTGTTCGTTACGGATGCGGCTGGCAAATTCCAGCGTGAGGCGTTTACCGTAAATGTTGCGGTCAAAATCAAGAATATGAGCCTCTACGGAAAGATGGTTGTGTTCTGCAATTGTAGGATTGTATCCCACATTGGCCATGGCTGCGTAGCGTTTGCCGTCAAGAATTACGTATGCGGCATATACTCCGCGCTCTGGAATAAGGTTGTTTATGCAGTCCGGGTTGATGTTTGCGGTAGGAAATCCTATCTTGCGCCCGTTCTGCAATCCTTTCACAACCGTTCCGCTTACATAATAATTCCAACCAAGCATGCTGTTGGCATCGGTAATGTTGCCTTGGGACAATTCTCTCCTGATGCGCGAACTGCTTATCGGCAGGTCCTTGTAGAGAAGTGGCGTGCTTACAACCAGATCCATGCCCAACTCTGCGGCGGTTTGCACTGCTTTCTGCGGTGTAAAGTCCTTGTCGCAGCCAAAACGGTTGTTGTAGCCCAGCAGTATTGCATCAACGTTGTACTCCGTATGCAGAATCTGCATGAACTCCCTGCTGCTTTTTTCTGCAAAAGCGGGGGTGAAATCAAATAACTGGAGAGTGCAGTTTCTGTGGGAGAGCAACATTTGCGTACGGTCCGGCTGCGTCTGCAGCATAACCGGAATGAATCCTGCACAGGTAACGCTCTTTGGGTGCTGGTTGAACGACACAATAAGGGGTTCCAGGTCGTGCTCTGCAGCATACCGTTCAAGTTCATCTATCAGTTTCTGGTGACCAAGATGAACTCCGTCAAAGAAACCTACTATTGCCGCTCTTTTTTTCATTACTCTGCAAAGGTACAAAATTAATTTGAACAGGGGACAGGTCCCTGTTCGGCAACTTTGTATTTGGATATATGCGCATCGGACGCTCGCAGTTAGCGTTACCGCTGACTAACTGCTCGTCCCTCCCAAAAGTTAGTCTTGCTGAGCCTTGAAAAGCATGCTTTTCACGCTCATCAATCCTACCTTCCGGGCCCCTCCCGCTCACCTCAGAGCGGGTGCTGAGGGTCCTCTACGCATATATCCAAATACTCATCTCTGATTGCTGGACCATGATGCATTTGGCGGCAAAACACCGCACTGTCCCAGAGTTTGCATTTATTATTTGTGGCACAATAGGATTAAGGCCTTGAGGTCTGGGGTGCGTGTGGCAAAAATGTAGCAGTCAGATCCGTCTCGCAACCCAAGCTGGCGGCGCAGTTCGTCAGGACTTAGTGTAAAGTTGCGGCATGCTATGTTTGCCGCACCGTTTGCGCACGCTTTTATGCTGCTGAAGTATTTTTTGTTGTACGTAAAACATTTTTCAATCAGGAATACGCGTCCCGGAAAATCTGCATTCCGTGTCATGCCTGTAAACAGGTGGCTGTTGCTGCTGACTGGGGTAATGCCGTACCGGGCGGCAAGTGCACTAAAGCAACCGCTTTTCATTACGGCGGCATCGGGTTCAAACAGATACAGCTTTTCAAAGTCCTGCGGCAGCATGTCCTGGGAATCTACGGCCGCTGACTGCAGGTCTTGCGGAAGTGTGAACTGCTCTGTGAATGTGCGTTCTGCAGTTATGTTTATGGTGCGGCACCCTATGTCGCCGCTATCGGTATTTTTTTTCAGAATGAACAGAAGTTCTTTGCACTCGTTCTGAACGGCGGTTATTATTACTTTGCAAACGTTGCCCAGCTGGGATATTGTACGGCTTATGTCCAGCATTGGAGAGAGTTTTGCCATAACGATGCCGCCCTCGGTCAAGTGTTCAAGAAGCAGATGGACGCATTCTGTAAGGTCCGGGCTGTATTCTTCAATTGAGTTTACGCGGCGTCCTGCTGTATCGCGCCTTGCAGGGTCAATCAATATAAGGTCATATTTACCACTGTTCCTGCTCAGGTACTCTATTCCGTCTCCGTTTACGAATGTGCCGTTCAAAACGCCTAAAATTGCGGCATTATGCTGGGCTACGGCTGCAAGATGAGCGTTTCTTTCCACGTATGCTGACCTGTCAAAGAGGGTGGCAAGGCATGTGTAGTCAACGCCAAAGCCGCCGGTAAGATCTATCATTGAAGTGCGGTGCGGCAACATCTCTTTTGCAATATCCTGCTTGATGGCGGCAGTCTGTTCGGATGAACACTGCTGCATGGATATCTGTGGCGGGAAACATATTCCGTCTGTCTGTGTCCAGTGCGGAAGCCTGATGCCGGCTTTCTGTCTGCCTTCTATCTGCTCCAATATGAACAGACGGTGCTCTGGCTGTAAGGACTGCAGTTTCAGTGCGGCCCGGTCTGCAGGAACATCTTTCAGTTCTTCAATCTGTTCCCTGTACCGCTCAAGCAAAATCTTTACATCTTCCATAATCTCTTTTCTGACAGAATATGTTTCTGTTTGCGAAATTAACTTTTTCCCCAACAAAATGAAAATGAAATACTCTGTTTTTGCCGATATCGGCAAAAAATTGTATCTTTGGAATTGTATTCATCAAATAATATTGCCGATATGGACTTTATCTCAGTCAGCGAATTTGCCGCGAACAACAACGTGTCTGAAAGAACTGTCAGAAACTGGTGTGCATCAGGTAAGATTAAAGGAGCGTTTCTTACGGGTAAGACCTGGAACATTCCTATAGATACTTCAATACCGGCAAGAATCAATGCCAAAGTATCGGGCATATCACTTCTTCTCAAAAGACTGAAAGAAGAGAAATCCTCTTTGGTAAAGGGCGGAATATACCATAAGACACAAATTGATCTTACATACAACTCCAACCATATCGAAGGTAGCCGTTTGTCTCACGAACAGACCAGATACATATTTGAAACAAATACAATTGGAATTGCCGATGAATCGGTAAATGTGGATGACATAGTTGAAACGGTCAACCATTTCAGGTGCATAGACCTGGTTATTGACAACGCACAGGAAAAACTCTCAGAGCGTTTCATCAAGGAACTTCACAGAATATTGAAGACCGGAACATCGTACAGTTCAAAATCCTGGTTCAATGTTGGTGAGTATAAAAGAATTCCCAATGAAGTGGGTGGAAACCAAACCTGCCTGCCAGAAAATGTACATTGTGAAATGTCAGCATTGCTCAAAGAGTATAATTCGAAGAAAGAAAAGAGCCTTGATGACATAATTGACTTCCATAAGCGTTTTGAAACTATCCATCCTTTTCAGGACGGCAATGGGCGTGTAGGCCGCCTTATTATGTTCAAGGAGTGTCTCTCAAATGGTATTGTGCCTTTCATCATTACAGATGACCTTAAGATGTTCTACTACCGCGGACTCCAGAATTGGCCGGATATTCCAGGGTACCTCAGAGATACCTGTCTTGCTGCTCAGGATAACTACAAAAAGATTCTTGATTATTTCAGAATAGGCTATTCTGGAGACATTATCTGAGGGTGAGGCAGTTTATCAGGCCGCGCAGGCCAAGGTAGTGGTAGCCTCTTTTGTAACCTATGCGGCTTATACGCCACCCCTGTTCAGTTTTGGTGTATCCAACGCTATATACTGCCGTTCCGTGCAGTTTTACAAGAAATGTGCGGTGAAGCAGGAAGTCTTCAAGATACCATATTCCGGTTGCGTGCGTGCTGTCCTTTATCTCTATCTCGCCGCCGTGGATAAGGTGTGAACTTTTTATGCGTTTTGTAAGGGATTTGCTTAGAAATGCAACTATGGAATCGGCTCCTTTGTATGACATTTTTCCGCTGTCATAACAGGATTCGGCATCGGGAGTGAATATCTCTCGCAGAGTGTCCCACTCATGAAAGTCAACGCACCGCTGATAACGTGACTGGAGTGAACGGATAGCCTCAATGTCTTCAAGTCTCTGTATTCTCTGTTCCAGGTCTGTCATATCCATAGATGTCGGGTTGTTATGTTATTCTGCAATGGTGCCTGTGAGCAGCTGGCGCAACATGCTTGGATATTTGTTTGTTTTCTTTGGGTAATACTTTTTTTCTCCGCCGAACAGCTGGTGGTAGCGGGTGTCTATCTTTTCAAAATATTCGTAGTAGCATTCAAAGAATCCGCGTGTGTTGATGTCAATAACCGGTTTGTACTCCATAGCTTCAATTTTCCTGAAGTTATAGGCTCCGTTTACCCTCCATCCCCATTTGTCCAGGAATCCTATGTAGAAGGCATCGCGCGGGCATCGCAGAGAGCAGCGCATGCACATATCACATTTGTGGTGAAAGCGGATTTCTCCTTTTTTGTTGCGGTAAATGTTCTGTCTTGGGCAGCTCTTTATACACAGATCACATCCGTTGCAGCGCTCTTTGTCAATGCGGTAGAAAAAAGAGTTGACATCGCCTCCAATGTATTGAAAGCGGGAAATGCTCCATGTTATCAGCCTGGAACGCAACGGGTACTTTTTCAGATTCCCGATGCCGTTTTTAAGCTCGTAAATCATGATTTCCATCAGTTTGCCGTTATAGACAAGCTGTTCTTTGACAAATGCCGGGTCAAAACGGAAATGTATGTTGTACGGCATTCCAAAGTGATACTCGTTGTTTATTGAAACGCGGCTGCGGCGCAACTTGCGCAATACAAACATGGAAGAGGCGTCGTTGTCGTGGTACACCTCGCCGGAATTCTTGTAGATAAACACTTTGAGCCCTTTTGGAAAGCGCTGCGCACGTATAAAGTGTACAAAAGGACGCGGAGCTGAAAACCCATAGATAGGGGCACCAAGCCCTACCATGTCATAGGGACTGAAATCCAGACGCTCGGTTTTCAGCTGGTTAATCTCATATAGAGTTACGTTATCTCCGTCCTTTTCAAGTCTGTGCGCAATACACTCACTCAGATACCGGGTGTTGAACGTTCCCGTGTAGTATAGCAGAAGAATATTCATCCTGGCAGTGCGGTAATCAGCGGTCCCTGAAATTCCATTTGCAGTTTACGTTGTTGAAGTCAAAACGGCCAAGTGTAAGGGTGGCATCGCCTGTGCATACCAGTGCAAACTGTTCTCCTTCCTTCCCGGGCACTTTTTCTGATACAATACGGAATGTTCCGTCAATCAGCTGTTCTATTCTCCAAAGCTGTTCCGGAGCTCCGGTGTATTCCGGAACGGAAACAAGTTCACAGTCTGCTGTAGCTGCAAGTGCGCGGCTGGTCCCTTCTATTGTTATTTTGTAGTAAGGTGCACCCAAGTATCCTCCCTTGTCAGGAACGGCAGTAACTGTCCATCTCTGGTGTGGTCGGAACATATAGTCTCCCAAGCGGATTTCAGTGAGACCTTGTGGCCATGTGGAGATTACGTCGGACAGAGACTGGTCGGCAACGGGAACATCGGGTGTTGATGCATTGCCGAATCCGCGTCCGGCACGGGCTCCCATTCTTACAAAATCAACTGCAAGTTCAAGGGCGTAGCCGCGGCGCTCGGACTCAATTTCGTATGTTCCTTCTTTGAACGGGTCGGCTGCAACAGGCCAGTCGTTTTTCCATAACAGGGCACGGATTCCAAGTACGCTTTTGCCGCTGCGTTCAAGATCTGCCTCAAAGTGGCATGACATTTTTTCAACACCTTCCTCCTCTATGTATTGGCCAAAGTGGCCGGGTCCCGTTACTCTGTTTCCTGCTGACAGTACCATCTTGCCTCCGCCTTCAAGCATATCGCGGCCTACGTTGTCAATGTATGGTCCTGTAACACTCTTGGAGCGTCCGCATACTATGTTGTATGTTGAATTGGCTCCATCGCAGCAGGTTCCGTGCGTACCAAGAAGGTAGTACCAGCCGTTGTGATACATAAGGGCTGTAGCTTCGCAGTCTATGGCGATGTCAACAGGTTCGTTGTCTTCAATGCGCTTGCCTGTCTTTGGATCAAGTTCCACTATACGGATGGCACCAAAGTATGTCCCGTATGAACACCACAGACGGCCGGTAGTAGGATCAAGCAGGAATGCCGGGTCAATACACCAGCAGTCATCGTCTGCGCCTGCCCATGCCACCAGTTCCGGGTCTGTAAATCCAAAATCCGGAGATTCCGGGTCAAGTGTTTTTGTCCACATGGTAGTTACAACACCATGGGTCTTGCCGCGCGTACCGGGATAGTCGGCACTGTAAGAGATCAGGTAGCGGTCTCCAATCTTTATGGCATCGGGGGCAACACCGCCGCCGGGTCTCTCTGCACCTGAGCGCCATGTCCAACCGTCATCGGACATTATTCCACCACCTCCTGTTCCGAAAGTATAGTATTTACCGTCACATTTCACTATGGTAGAAGGATCATGTATGAATATATCGCCTGTCTGGGCAAACGCGCCCATAAACATTGCTGTGTAAATTGCTGTCAATAATATCTTTTTCATAGCCATTCTAATTTATTTGTTGGATACTTTGAGGTTGGTAACAGGTTTGCCGTCCATGTCAAGGAAGCGTACGCAGAAGTCACTCATTCCAGGACCGTTAATAATGGCACCGCGCACAATGTTGCGGCCTTTTTTAAGTGTAATGGCTTTTGATACGCCGTCATCGGCTACCATTCTGCGGTCTCCTGACAACAGCAGTACCTGGCTGCCGTTGACCCACCACATTGATGCCGAGTTAGAGCCTGCCGACAGTCTTACTGTCATATCTTTCGGAGCATTGATGACTGTAACCGCAAGGAACAGAGCCTCGGTAGGACGCAACTTGAGACCGGACGCAAAGCGGTACAGTTTAACATTGAAACGTTTGCTGTCCACCCAGTGCCATTTAAGTGTTGTGTTGTTTGAAAGTACTGCCTGGTCACCATCTTTTGGAACAACAGTGAACTGGTTCTCAAAATACTCTTTGTTGAGCTCTTCTTTAAGATATGAATCTGTAAAAATAGTGTTGGATCTGATTTCCGGCTTTGCAATGGGTTCCAACAATGCCCAGCGGCGGATAAATCCCTTTTCATCGGGTGCTGCGGCCTTTGAACCGGCAGTTGTGAAATATACATCGAAAGATACATCGGGCTGGGTGTATTTGTCAAAGACCGGATTTACAGGGCCTCCCTGTTCCTGTACTCTGCCCGGATTGTTCTGTGCTGAAAGCATGCTGCAGCATGCAATAGCAGCAATTAAGGTAAGTCTTCTCATACGTTTATAATTTATTTGTCGTATTGTTTTTTCCAAAAGTTCCATTACTTGTGCAAATATACATATTTTCAGTCATGTTGTGCTTCTGGTGTTTCTGTTTATCTGGAAACTGGCTTTTGCCGGAACAACACTCCACCGTTTCAACCGGTTCTATCTGTTGGGGGCAACGTTGGTATCGGCACTGATTCCGCTGGCAGGTCTTGAAATAGGGCAGACACGGAATCTTGCAATTGAAACTACGCATTTTGCGAATGTACTTCAGCAAATCGATATTTATGACGTTGCTACAGGAAATATTGCAACGGAAAACATTGGAAACGAAAAGGCGGGCATCAATAATCATGATTATGTTTGGGCGTGGGTTCTGGTCTGTGCATACGCCGCTTATGTGGCTGTGCTTGTTGCAGGTTGGATGCGTTCGCAACACCGTCCCCAACATTCTGGCTGATTTGGTGTGGACCGTGCGGTGTTATGGCGCGAATCGCAACACCGTCCCCAACATTCTGGCTGATTTGGTGTGGACCGTGCGGTGTTATGGCGCGATTCGCAACACCGTCCAAAATCATTGGTTGCCAAAACATTATAATACCTTTTGCAAGTGGCGCCACCATCAATACAGATTGCGCACTTCATTCGTATGCAAATACCATTGCCAGCCAATATTGCAACCAAAACACCTTGTGGCGCGGATTCCGTGCAATATTGGCATCAGCGGTATTAACATGACCATAGCACTTCCCGCTCGGGTCGGGAAGTGCCATGTGTCTGTATTTATTCGCCTTATTTATTAATTGCCTATTTTTATTTCGTATGACTTCAATTCCGGTAACGGGTTAAGGAGCAACACCCACTCAGGCTCGTATGATTCAAAGTCTGTTACATTGTCCGGAACAGGTATCATCTGTATAGTGGAAAGCTTATCATTTTCAAGTTCGGCTGTAACGAGGAACTTTATACTCTTGCCTTTAAGGCTGAGGGATATGAAATTGATATCTTCCGTGGAAAACTTATTGCTGTCGGTTACCGGCTTCTGCTTGTACTTGCCGTCCTTAAGTTTGCCTGTAGTATCACCCTTTACCGATATGGTACCGTCTTTGCCGACAGTGAAATTCTCAAGATGGCATAGGTCTTTCACTTTCCAGTTTTCCAAGACAAGTACATTGGCGTCATATTCGCCCGGTTCTATCTTGTCGGGATACACTTTGGAATAGAGTATTCTTTCAGGTTCAAGCAGAATGACCTCGACCGGTTCATGGCAGACAATGCCTGTCAGTCTGATTACATTCTCACCATCGCGGAACAGCTTGGGGTCAAGCTTCGGGAAGATAATCTGGAAATGGTTTGCCACAAAGTCACCGCCACGGTTGAAGTCCTGACCTACAGGAACACCTTCCACGCGTATTGGAGCCATCTCCGTCCCGTCGGGGAATATCAGCTTGAAATCATTTATGTATCCGGGGAAAGTTGGAGACTGCGCCAGTGACATTCCGCAGCGGACAGAAGTCTCGCTGTCTGTGAACTCAATGTCCGAGACATTGAAATTGTCATATCCGGCATCATCATTGTCAACCTTGTCAAGGGTCTTGAGCATGTATCTTCCACTTATCGCCATATTGACAAACTGATCATAAAAGCCTTCCGGAAGTGAATTGGAAACTTGAAGATTCTTGATGAATGCGTTTCCGGCGGCATTGCATACATCGACCACCTTTGCATCGGCCGGCAGAGCCGGGTAATAGTCAACAAACACATACTGCCCGAAGTCGGGACTCCAGAAATACTTGTGTTCAAAGCCTTCCAGTCCATATCCTCCGGTCTGGCGGTATTCCTTGCCGTCACATTTCAGAATGCCGTCATTGTCATCATCGGTAATCCACAGGTCCGGGCCCTGGAAAGCCTGATAGATTATGGCTGTCTTGTCGCTGCAGCGGACCACCTTGACAACATTGAGGAGGCTTGAATTCGAGTTGTAAGAGAATTGCGGATGTTCTATGACTGTGGAATTCTCAAAATCGGTATGCATGGCGTTCATTCTGTTTACTGCCTCAATTACGCTTACGTTACCGAATTCCTTTGTCATGTTTGTGCCCTGCGGAATCAGGGTGATGCGTCCGTTTTCCTTCTGCACTACAGACACCTGCTCTACTCCACGGCTCCAGGCTGCATCGGCAAACTTCTGCAGATCGGAATTCGGCATGCTCTCAGCAGGATAGATTGCCAGACCGTGTCCGTCAAACAGGTCAATCCATTTGAGCATGAGTTTCGTGTCACCAGAAATAGAAAGGTCCTTGTACGGATACGGTTCATCGGAGCCTAGGTGCATCAGTCGTACCTGATGGTTGTTGCAGTTCATTTCAAAGCGGTACTGACCGTCTTTTTCGGGGCCGTAGATACGTACCAGACGGTATTCAGGCATGGTCATCTCCTGCAGCATGCCTTCGTTGTTGGCCACGTTGATACGTATGCCTGCTTTAAGCAACTGTTCGGCAAGAGGCTGGGCTTGGGCCAGTCCGTCAATGTCATACGTGTACATCAGAGTCATGCGGGTGGTCTTGTAACCTTCGTAATTCTTCAGGTATTCTGCAACCTGGTCAACCTTCATGTTGGCGGTAACATGGTCAAAGGTTTGGACTTTGGCCGTTCCGTCCTTGAATATCCATACCTTGCCGTCCTCGAATACCGGCCAATGTAGTCCATCGTTCTGATTCTGAGCATTGGTTATCTGTACGTTCAGCAGCAGGAACAATACTGTTACCACTGGGATGAACAGGGCTCTGAGCCTGTTCCATCTGTTAGATTTTTTTCTTTGCATCATGTCAATTCTTTTTTTAAGGTTTGTCTGCCTGAGCCAGCTGGTCATGGCAAGACCACGGCTTTTGGCAACTGCACTGACCAAAGTGAGCTTGTATTGGCGGGCATCGGCACCCGATTCAAGCACGGCACGGTCAGCTTCAAATTCGTGTATCATCTCTATTTCCTTGTTAAGTAGCAGCATCACCGGATTGAACCACTGAAAAATCTGCATAAGGTCCACCAGAAGCATATCAAGTGAATGTGATTTGCTAGCATGCGACATTTCGTGCTTCCAAACGGCCATGTTCTCCTTCTCCATCCAGTCGCGTGGCATCAGGATGCAGTGCATCCAGTTCATGGGTTGGGAAATGTGCTCACTCTCCAGAAGGTCGCATTCATCCAGACGGTCGGCGTACCGGCCTTCGCTGATGACACGCCTAAGCGATATCAGGGAAATAACCTTAGACACAGCCACCCAGATGAAGCCTATGCACCATGCCGCAAACAGGACTATGGCAAGAATCCGTCTTGCAGTAAGAGGCTGATGCGCAGGCAGTTGTATAGTTTCTGCCAGTTCTGCGGTTTCAGTCCGATGCCGACTGCCCGCCATATCCACCTGGGAATTCAGAGTGGCATCTGCAAGTGTCTGCTCATCCTGCTGATACATGGTTCCATGGATCTGATATCCATCTGAATTAGCCTTCCCCTCAGGCTCTTTCAACAGTTCCCAGTTACCTGCAAGTGCGGCAATGCCAAGCCTATCTCTTATGCGGCTGACAGTGTCTCCGCCCTGAATGTAGCAGAACGGCATAACCAGTGACAGTACGCATATAAGCAGAAGCATTGCACGGTTGAAACCGTGGAACGTCTGTCTGGCCAAAAGAAGTTTGTACAGAAGGAACAACGCTGCGGCAAGCAGGGCCACCTTGAGCTGATAAATCAGAAATGCTTCCATAAAGTTTACCGATAGTATTTGTTATTACTTGTCGTTGGAATCAATCAAATCAATCAGTTCGCGCAGTTCGTCAACTGAAATCTTGTCATCCTTGACCAGCGCGGACACTGCCTTGATGTAGGAGTTCTGCATGCAACGCATCAGCGGATTGACCTCGAATTCGTTGCTGTAGTCCTGCCACTCTATGGCACTGCAATACCGGTATCCCGTTCCCTCCTTGCGGTGAGAAAGGAATCCGCTGGTTTCAAGCATGCGCACCTGCGTTGAAATGGTGTTGATGTGCGGACGTGGCTCCGGCATAAGTTCCCTTACCTGGTTTGTTGTAAGCGGACCGTTCTTCCAGAAAATGTCCATAATCACTCTTTCTCTTTTGCTTAGCTTTTTCATATATGAATCACTTTTAACTATAGTTCATTTTTAGTTGACGCGACAAACATACAACAATTTTTTTTAATAGTGCAACTATAATTGAACTATTTTTTTTACTAAATTCATGATTTGTTTTCAATAACCAACAAATTACGTTGCTCTACAACTAATCACGATAATATATAAGGTGTCAGGCTTACTAAAGAGCTGATAAGATGAATGGCGACATGCTAATTCAAAAGGAAAGCTGCGACAAACTAAAAAAAATAGTTAAATGAACTAAAAAATATAGTTGTAAGCTTGCAGGTTTGAAAACTATGTTTTTAATTTGCAGACGAACCAATTATAAATTCAATTCAAATGGATAAAATCACCAACAAAGAAGAAATCGTTCTGAACCTGTTCTGGCAGAATGGCCCAATGTTTGTAAAGGAGCTTCAGGAACATTACAACGATCCTAAACCACACATCAACACACTGTCAACATATGTACGCTCACTTGAAGCCAAGGGATACCTTGCGCACAAGGAAATTGGAGGTTCGTTCCAATACTATCCTGCCGTAGAGAAACAGGATTGCGGTCAGATGAGCGTAGATAACATAGTTGCAAAAAGTTTCGGAAGTTCGTATATGAGTCTGGTGTCATGCCTGGTTCATGAAGATAAGATTTCCATTGCAGAACTCAAGGAACTTATAGACATTATGGAAAAAGAAGAGTGACACTAATAAGTTACAGATATGGGTGGATTCGTTCTTTACATACTTGAATGGGCACTGTCATTGTTAGTGCTTCTGTTCATTTGGAAATTGGCATTTGCCGGCACCACGCTGCACCGTTTCAACCGCATCTATCTGCTGGCAGCAACGTTGGCATCGGCTTTGATTCCTCTGGCAGGTATTGAAACGTCACAGACTCAGACACTTGCCATTGAAAGTACGCAGTTTGCAAATGTGCTGCAGGAGGTTGAGATCTCCGCAATTGCTGCAGCAGACAGCATGAACCAGACGCAGGTCATAACCAGGAACCATATCTGGGCGTGGGTACTTGCAGCTGTATATGCAGCATATGTTGCAGTGCTTGTTGCCGGATGGGCGCGCTCCATGTTTCGCATGGTACGTTTTCTGAAAGGCAGAAGTTATTATAAATTAGGACGTGGCATCAGACTTTACAGGGTTGAAGGCGATATGGGACCATTCAGCTGGATGAACTGCATAGTCATTTCAAGAAACGAAACCGGTTTTGCCCGCCACGCAGGATTGTTGCACGAGATGTCTCATATATGTTTGGGACACTATGTTGATCTGGTTCTCCTGCTGTTGTGTACCATTGTGAACCCGGTATGCTGGCTTGTACTTGTAGAAATGAGGATAATTCATGAATATGAAGCCGATGACAGTGTGATCAGCCGTCTTGGTGAACAATCCAGGGATTATCAGAGATTGCTAATAATGAGAACGGTTGGAGCAGAGGCCTATGCGCTGGCAAGTTCTTTTGAGTCAAACATTAAAAAAAGAATTATTATGATTAAGAAAGCAAAGACTTTGAAACGGCGCATGCTATATCTGCTTACCGCCATTCCGGCCATTGCCCTTTTGCTTATTGCATGCGGGTCACAAAAGGCAGTAAAGAGTACAGAACCGGCATCGGACAAGAATGTTGCAGCCGATGCGAGTGACATTTTTACTGTGGTTGAAAATCCGCCCGAATTTCCTGGCGGAACAGTGGCACTGCTTGAATTTTTGAGACGTGAGATACGTTATCCGGCCGAGGCCCGTGAAAACGATGTAGAGGGACGTGTTTTGGTCAGGTTTGTTGTTGGAGAGGACGGAAGTATAGCCGATGTCAATATTCCCTCCCAGGATTTGAGACAGTATATCAGGTCAAATCCGCTTCTGGTTGACAAGTTGCTTACAGACGAGGCTGTGAGGGTTATTTCTTCAATGCCTAAATGGAAACCCGGTACTCAGCGTGGTCAGGCAGTCAAGGTTGAGTACACTGTTCCAATTAACTTCCGTCTGGATTCCGGTATCAGGCATGCAAAGGATATGATTGTTGTTGCTTGGAGAACCAACGATGATGGAACCAAACAGGTTGGCTGTATGATGTTGGGAAAGAACAGTGCAACGTCTCAAGTCAGTTTCGTTGACAGCAAGAAAATCAAAGCCAATGTAAGGAACATCAAAAAGACGGACCATGGCATTTTCTTCCTTGAGAATGACACGGACACAAACCTGCAGTTGGATGCTGTCAAAGAGGCACTCAGGAAACTGAAGGAGCTGGATGTTTTATATCTGTGATCTGCGGTTGCGTTCGAGTATAACAGGAGGCTAAGGTGCTACTGAAATTGCTCAGTGGCACCTTAGCTAATCTTATTTCAGCCGTTCAACTTCCCAGCGGCCTCCTATGGTAGGCCCGATCCACTGTTCATAAAAAAATAAACGGAACCTGTCCCCTGTTCAAAAAATTCGTTTTATCTTTGCACCCGGTTATTGGTTCCTCGAGGGGTTGGCACCCCAAGGGATAATTTGGAATACGGTGTGAATCCGTAACAGTACCTGCTGCTGTAAGTCCCAAATTCGTTTCTTACGCCACCATGCCACTGGGAATTCTCCTGGGAAGGCGCGTAAGAAGGGACAAGTCAGAAGACCAGCCAGTAACACTCAGCATTTCTTTACCTGCAGGTGTACGGGTTGGGATGAACAGTAGAACAGCATTCATATTGCCCCTATTGGTATGTGCCTTCGTGCCGTTGTGTCATGCCAGCGATCAGGACTCCATTTCAAGAGCCCTTGACGAGGTTGTTATAATGGCAGAGTACCGGGAACGCCAGCTTGTAACACAGCAGACGCTTGAGGGAAAACAGCTGCAGGCACTTGCATCAACTTCCATAGCCGATGCCCTCAAATACTTTGCCGGTGTACAGATAAAGGATTATGGCGGACTGGGCGGACTGAAGACCATCAATGTGCGTTCGCTTGGGGCACAGCACACCGGAGTGTTCATAGACGGGGTCAGAATCACAAATGCCCAGAACGGGACGGTCGATCTGGGCAAATATTCGCTGAGTACGCTGGAATCGGTATCGCTGTACAATGCAAACCGTCTGAACCAGTGCCAGAGTGCATCGGAATATGCATCGGGGGCGACGGTCTATATGCAGACACGCCGGCCGGCCAGCGATTCATTGTCCGTCCAGCTGAAGGCTGCATCGTTTCACACCTGGGGCGGCAAGGCCAACTGGCAGCTGGCAAAAGACCGTATTCAGGGCTTTGTCGATGCCGAGTATCTCAATTCCAAGGGCGATTATCCGTTCCGCTACCATTCCCGCTACGAGGATACAGTCGGAGTGCGTGCCAATTCTGACATAGAGTATCTGCGTGTCGAGTCAGCCCTGTTTGGGGGAGATTTCCAAAGTCACCTTTATTATTACACTTCAGAGCGCGGCTGTCCGGGCGGCATAGTCAGACGTCTCAGTGACAAATACGATAATGTGGGCCGTGAATGGGACCGCGATTTCTTTGTCCAAGGCACCTGGGACCATGCCTTTGGTGAGCGTCACCGTCTGAAGGCTACCGCAAAGTATGCCTGGGAATACCTGCGTTACTGTACAGATTATCCCGAGAACCAGAACACAGCGCGTGTTGACAACCATTACCGACAGAACGATGCATATGCGGCCCTTTCATATTGTCTCACACCGGTTTCATGGCTCACTATCAATACCGGAGCCGATGCGCGCCTGACCGGTCTCAACTCTGACTTGAAATTCTTTGACCGGGTAACCAGACTGGATACCAAGACGGTCATTGCGGTGATGGCCAATATGCAAGGTATTAACGTGGCGGCATCGTATCTGGGACAGTATTACAAGGACTGGACGAAAGTGAATGTGGGCGCGGCGGACCCGCTTTTCAAGGCAACTCCAAGTCTGTCACTCTCATACACCCGCTGGGGGCTCACAGCCAGAGTCTGGTACAAGCAGATATTCCGTGCCCCTACACTGAATGACCTTTATTATACCCAGGCCGGCAACCGCAATCTGAAACCCGAGTTCACCCGCCAATGGAACATCGGTCTTGAATATCACGCCACACCCGGCCTGTGGAACTTCTCTATTCAGGCCGATGCATACCGCAACGACATAACTGACCGTATCGTGTGTCTTCCGATGAAGGGCACATATACCTGGTCCATGCTCAATTATGGAAAAACACTCTGTCACGGACTTAATGGCAGTATGACCATTCAGCGTCAGGCAAGGGATTGGAGCGCGGGAGTGACGGCATCGTGTACCCTTCAGGATGACCGCAACCGCACCGGCTCGGAGGATGACGAAAACTGGAATATGGTCATCTGCTATTCACCCCGTTTTTCAAGCGGAGTGACTGTTATGGGAGCCTGGAAAATGCTGACGCTGTCAGTATCAGAGCTGCACGTATCGGAACGTATGTGGTCGTATGCCGACCCCGAGGATATGCTCAGCCCATACGACAACATTGATCTGAAACTGTCGGCGGATTTCCCGCACTGGGGTCTCAGCATTGAGGTGAATGACCTTCTTGATGTGCAGTACGAGATGATTCAGCGCTATCCGATGCCGGGGCGCAATTTCAAAATATCATTGACATATAAGCTATGAGACGATTCGCAATATCCATTCTGTTTGCAGTCTGTCTGTTCCAATTGAATGCGCAGGAACGGCTGATTATCCTGAACGAGGGCAACTGGCAGTCCAACAATGCCCGCATCAGCTATTTCGAAGACGGACGCATCGTGTCCAACAAATGGTTCGAGGAGGCCAACGGCTACGGGATAGGTGACACGCCGAATGACATCATCCAGGTCGGGCCTGACCTGATTGCAATTGCTGTGAACTGGTCCAACATTATCCAGTATATAAGGACTGACGGAACTGCCGTTACCGCCACCGAGGATGTGCCCAACAACCGCAAGATGGCAACTGACGGAGAGTATCTGTACATAACATCGTACGGGCACGAATGTTCTACCACAGGTGGCCTGTGGGAATGCACAAAAGGCTTTGTTGCCAAGGTCGATCTGAAAACCTTCAAGGTAGTGAAGTGCTGTGAAGTGGGCTACGAGCCGGAAGGGATAGCTTATTACAATGGATGCCTGTTCATTGCGAATACCGGCGGCTACGCATTTCAGGAAGACCACGAGTATGAGACCACGGTTTCAATTGTCGATGCCGCTACCATGACGAAAGTCCGTGATGTGGATACCGGAGTCATTAACCTTTACGGCAAGATGTCGCAGACGGGCAGGTACCTGTGCATCAACTCCCCTGGAGACTACTATGACACACCGGCCTGCTCCATAATCTTTGACTGTCAGAAGGCGCTTGACGGTGAAAAAAGGTGTTTTATGGTGCTTGATGACATTCCTGCCACGTACAACTGCGCCACACTTGACGGCAAGTTCTTTGCCATAGGCTCGTCATTCAGCTACTACACTTACGAATACCGTTTCAATACGGCTCTGATAGACCCGGAGCTGATGTTCAGGACAGATGGCGCAGATGGACTTGAGGACAGTCTGCCGGGAACGGTATCGGAAGACATAAGTACAAAACTTTCATCACCATACGGCCTGTATGTCAATCCATACACCGGCTACATTTATGCGACCGATGCGAACGGCGATTTCAATTCTCCCGGCAAACTCCACCAGTGGACACCGGAAGGTTCGTACATAGGCAGTTACAAGCTCTACATCAACCCCGGACATTTCCTGGCTTTGGGTGACTGGAAACCGGCTGCGGTTGATAATATACGGTATGATGGAAGTGACCTGCAAAGCGAAACAATCTATAACCTTAACGGATTCAGGGTATTGCCTGGCTCAAGGGGAATACTGATAAAGGACGGAAAGAAATACATTTCAAACGATAAATAACCCCATAAAAATGAAAAAAATGAAAAAGAATCTGTTTCTTGCGCTGATAGCAGGCGCTACAGTTCAGGTCGCAATGGCCACACCGGTCACTGTCACTATGAACACATCGACCAAAACAATGGTCCTGACAGAGAAGGAAAGCGGCGATACCATCCGTCAGGACAGTATCGCTGTGGTCGGAGGGAAGAATATGTACATCTTCAACAGCATTCAGCCCCAGACGTATGTAATAAGCGGTTTCGATGCAAAAGACAATCTGAACGGTACTATTGAACTGGAAGTTGGGACCGACAGTATCGGACTGCAGCTTTGGACCGTGACTTCAATCAAGGCCAGCAACAAGGATTGGGTGATGGATCAGGACTACACGGTCACCGGCCTGTCCTGCCGCACACGCGAGGGAAAATACATACCCGTGACACTGGGTGTCAGCTCTACTGCCGGGGCAAAGGCCTGCCTTATTGTCAATGGCGGATCATACAACTGCACACTGCATCCCTGCGATTCGCTTGTCGAAGCCGGATATATGGACGCATACGCCAGTGCCACTCTTACCGCAAACACTACGTCCAACATAGCCATTCCGATGGGAGGCAGTTTTTCTGTTTCGTTCCCAGCCGCAGCCAATTTCGGCATTTTCAGGAAAGAGGGCGGTTCTAACGGTTCAGGTTCGGTCCATTATGTCCCATTCACACCGATTCAGCCGACTGACACCATAGCCGGTGGCGAGACAGTCACTTACAATTACCGGCTTGCTGACGGCAACACGTACAACTTCCGTCTGTGGCAGGAAGGAAAGCGTACCGTAGCCGGCAAGTTCGTCTATTACATTGAGCAGACCCAGTGCCCCGAATTTGCGTTCACAGCAGCAGACCTTGATGCTGATCCGCGATATATGGACACTGATCCGACTGACAACAACAAGTACAATGTTGCCAACATTCTGCTCAACATCAATGAGCGCGGGCACCTGAAACTCAGCAGCGGCCAGACATACAACCTTCTTGCACAGCGCGACTGGCAGCTCACAGACAATTCCACCAACAACTATTTCATTGAGCCGGACTACCATTATACGGTATTTGACATAGATGGAAAATCACTTTCAACGGCCGTCAGCATAGACAATGCCAATACCACGACCGACCCTTGGGCAATGTTGAAGGCCGATGCCCGGGGTGAAGCCATTGTGCTTGTCACATACGATGCCATCAACCTGAACCAGTGGGCCAAGCAGGTAAAATCCACTTATCTTGGCGGCGAAGAATGGAGCGCCCTGTGGCCCGAAAACACAGGTGTCTTTGTTGTGAGTGTCGATGGCGACCCCACCGGTCTTGAAACGGGGATGGTCATCAACGAGAAATATAATACCGAGACACTAAAGAATGCCGGCAAGTATGTGGATGCCGAGCACGACTGCTTCTATTATCTGGAAGAGGACAGTTGTTACGAATATACTTTCCAGCCTGACGGTGTGGCAAAAGTTGAAATCTGCTATCCTCTCATCAGTGAGAATGGCGTTTCATATGAAAACGGTTTTCAGGAAGTTGTCGCATCAGGCTCAACATATACCCTGAAGCTGCGCCGCGGCCGCCAGATTGTACGACTTACAGGAACTGACGGAGGTCACGTGTATCAGGTGCTCACGGCAAAGCCTGTCAAACGGACAATCAGCAATGTCTCAAATCCCGGCAGCGACGTGTTCTGTCCGGGCGATCAGGTCAAGGTGCAGTACAGCGGACTGTATCATCCGGCAAACAAGATGGCGGGCATATACAACATGTCGGCATACATCACTTACAATGGCGTTCCTACCGGAACAGCATTGATTCTGGGCAGCAACCAGTACAATTTTGCAGGTACTCCATCGGCGCAGGCTGTGACTGTTTCCATACCGGACGATGCAAGCGACACTATCCGCCTGAGCGAAGGCGTGCTGCAGGTGAACGGTTTCGGCGACCCGATAGGCAATCACCGTCTGTTGGACAAGATTGGAGGCCGCAGCCCCAACTTCACTGCCATATCACACAAGACATATTTCGGTGCAGTGCCCGATGTCAATATTCCGGTAACGGTCATCCAACTTCTGGCTAAGGTTAATGTGACCAACGCCGACAGTGCAGAAGTAGTTGTGACAGACCGCAAGGGCAATGTCATCACTGCCGATTCATTGGGCCGCTATCCTCTGAAATATTACGGCAAATTCAACTATGAAGTCACCGCCCCTGGCTTCGGATACACCCGTGGCAGCATTGTGACGGACATGACATCGGAACCCATAACAACTGTCAATGTTGAATTGCCCCAGGTTACGGCCTTCAACTGGGATGGAGACAGCATCCGTGAGCCTGCATTGATTGACAGCGTCTATCAGATTGGCACAGGCTATGAACTGGCCTGGTTCGCACAGCATATCAATTCCGGAAACAATGACAATGCGGTTCTTACCGACGACATTGACCTGATTGGTTTCCCTTGGACACCGATAGGAAACAACTCAACGACTTTCAAGGGCAGTTTTGACGGTCAGGGTCACAGAATTGACGGACTGTACATCAATTCGACCAAGACATACCAGGCTCTGTTCGGATACGCCGAAGGAGCATCTGTCAGCAATCTCAGTGTTGGCGGAACAGTAATATCTACCGCCAACTACGCAGCCGGAATTGCAGCATACGCAAAGGCATCGTCCATTACCGGATGTATAAACTATGCTCAGGTCAGCGGCAAACAGTATGCGGCAGGAATCGTTGCATACATGAATGGTGCCACAACTGTTGACCGCTGTGCCAACTATGGCGGAATCAGTGCATCAAGCACCTGTGCAGCCGGAATCAGCGCATACGTGCAGGCTGCAGCCGGCAGTATATCGAATTCATATAACCGCGCTGACATTGCGGGTACTGGAAATGTGGCCGGTATCGCTTACCTGTATTCTGCCGCTGCCGCAGCCAAAGTCGCCAATGTCTATAACACAGGTGAAATAGTTTCTGATGCTGCTACCAAGGGTTCCATCATTACAGGAACGGCCGCTGCAGGAAGCGGAGTGGAAAACGCTTTCTCGACGGTTCTTTATGACAGGGTGGCCGATGGTGAGACGCTTGTGACCGAGCAGCAGATGTCAGATGGTGAGATTACCTGGAAACTGAACGGTGACCAGAGCGTAATTGTTTTCCGTCAGACACTTGGCGAGGAACTGTATCCATCGTTCTTTGGCAAACAGGTCTATTATGACAACGGCTGTTACACGAATGATGATCCTACGACTTCAGTTTCCCTCCCCGAAAAGAGAGCTGACGATACAATAATCTATGATATGTACGGCCGCGCGGTAACTACACCACAGCATGGCCTTTACATCATCAACGGCAAAAAATACTGGTTCGAATAATTATTTTCTTTGTTGTTTGGACGGCCTCTACTGGTGACAGTAGGGGCTGTCCCCACTAATAAAGCGAAGCGGTTCAAGCCCGTAGGTCCACAAAAAAAGGAGAAGCAATTCCGCTTCTCCTTTTTTTGTGGGCCATCTAGGGCTTGAACCTAGGACCTCCAGATTATGAGTCTGTTGCTCTAACCAACTGAGCTAAAAGCCCTGAAAACTTGCGCAAAGATAATACCTTTTGTTTGTTCTGCAAAATTTTTTTTCTTCTATTTTTTGTTGTATATTCGCATGATAAATACATATACAGCGTATTTCACGTTTACAGGCAATGATTGAAATTATTTCAGTTCAAGGTAGAAGAGGACTCAAAAGGTTTATCCATTTCAATTATAAATTATACAAAGGAAACCCGTATGCTGTCCCGGAGTTGTATTTTGACTTGGAGAGGACACTGAATCCCAAAAAGAATGCTGCATTTGAGTTCTGTAAGGCCAAATATTTCATGGCATTGAAGGATGGCAAGGAGGTAGGGCGTATTGCAGGTATAATCAATGATCATGCAAACCAGCGCTGGCAGGAAAAGACGGTCCGGTTCGGATGGATTGATTTTGTAGAAGATATAGAGGTTGCTCAGGCTCTGCTAAAGGCAGTGGAGGACTGGGGACGTGAAAACGGTATGGAAAATATAGAAGGGCCGCTGGGCTTTGCGGATTTTGACCGTGAGGGCATGCTGACCGAAGGTTTTGACCAGCAGTCAACAATTGCTACTCCGTATAATCCTCCGTTTTATCCAAAGTATATGGAACAGCTTGGATATCAGGTTGGGAACAAATGGATAGAAATGCGTCTTACTGTTCCGGAAACTTTGCCGGACAGTTATGACAGAATAGCCAATTATGTAATGAACCGTAATAATCTGCATTTTGTTGAATTTTCAAGAAAAAAGGATCTGGTTCGTGATTGGGGATATAAAATATTTGAAGTGTTCAACAAAGCATACGTAGATATATACGGATATTATGCTTTGTCAGAAAAACAGATAGAGCAATATATCAAGCAATATATGGGCCTGGTGGACAAACGGATGATTTCCATAATTGCCAATGATAAGAATGAACTGGTTGCTGCAGGAATTTCAATGCCGTCGTTGAGCGATGCCTGCCAGAAGGCAAACGGACGCTTGTTCCCATTTGGCTGGTGGCATTTGTTGAAAGCCTTGTACTGGAAGCATTCCAAGGTCTTTGATTTGCTGCTGTTGGGCATCGTTCCGGAATATCAGAATATGGGAGTGAATGCCATGTTGCTTGCGCGTGTTGGCCAGAATATCAAGAAAATGGGATTCAAGTATGGAGAAACCAATCTTGAAATGGAGGAGAACGCGCAGGTTATTGCTATGTGGAAGGCTGTGGACCGCAAGATTCACAAACGCCGCTGTACCTTTATAAAACAACTGTAATAAAAGAATATACTATGTCAGAAGAACTGGATTTTGGACAGGAACAGATGCCTCAGGTAGAGTACACTGAAGCTAATATACGCCATATGGACGATATGGAGCATATCCGTACCCGTCCAGGTATGTACATAGGTAAGTTGGGAGATGGTTCTCAGGCCGATGATGGTATTTATGTTCTTCTCAAAGAGATTGTTGACAATAGTATTGATGAATTCCGTATGCACGTTGGACGTCGTGTTGAAATTGACCTGATTGAAAACAAAAGCGTGCGTGTGCGCGATTATGGCCGCGGTATTCCGTTAGGATCTCTGCTGGCGGCATCGAGCGTACTTAATACAGGCGGTAAATTTGACAGCAAGGCATTCAAAAAGAGTGTTGGTCTTAACGGTGTAGGTCTCAAGGCTGTAAATGCTCTGAGCCGTGAGTTCTCTGTTAGCAGTATCCGTGACGGTCAGATGCGTTCGCTCAAATTCCGCAAAGGAAAACTTATAAGCGATGTTACAACTGATACTCAGGACGAGCATGGTACAGAGGTATGCTTTACTCCCGATGAGAAACTCTTTGTGAACTATTCTTTCACTCCGGCAATTATTGAGACAATGATGCGCAACTACTCGTATCTGAATACGGGACTTGCGTTTATATACAACGGACAGAGATTCTTTTCCCGCAGCGGTCTTGAGGACTTGCTTACTGAACGTATAAGTTCCAATATTCTGTATCCTATTGTTCATCTGCAGGCCGACGATATTGAGATTGCATTTACTCATACCGACCAGTATGGAGAGGAGTACTATTCTTTTGTAAACGGACAGTATACAAGTCAGGGCGGTACGCATCAGAGTGCATTCAAAGAGCATATAGCCCGCACAATAAAAGAGTTCTTCGGCAAAAATCAGGAGGCTGTCGATATCCGTAACGGTATGGTTGCCGCTGTTGCCATCAATGTGGAGGAACCTATGTTCGAGAGTCAGACAAAGATAAAGCTTGGTTCCCAGACAATGACACCGAACGGAACACTTACCGTCAACAGGTTCATAGGCGATTTCATTAAGAAAGAGGTTGATGATTTTCTGCACATGACTCCAGCTGTTTCTGATGTTATGCTGCAGAAAATTCAGGATTCTGAAAAAGAACGCAAGGCAATAGCCGGAGTGACCAAAGCTGCCCGTGAGAAGGCAAAAAAGGCCAACTTCCATAACCGCAAACTGTCTGATTGCAAGTTCCATTTCAACGATGTCAAAGGTGACCGCATAGAAGAGAGTTCCATCTTTATTACCGAGGGTGACAGTGCGAGCGGTTCAATTATCAAAACGCGTGATGTCAATACTCAGGCAGTGTTCAGTCTTCGCGGTAAACCGTTGAATACATTCGGTCTGACAAAAGAGGTCATCTACAAGAATGAGGAATTCATGCTGTTGCAGGCAGCTCTCAATATTGAAGACGGACTTGACGGATTGCGTTACAATAAGGTTATTGTTGCAACCGATGCCGATGATGACGGTATGCATATACGTGCCTTGCTCATTACTTTCTTTCTGCAGTATTTTCCCGATCTGATTAAGAAAGGACATGTGTTTATTTTGCAGACTCCTCTTTTCCGTGTACGCAACAAACGCAAGAAAGTTTCAAAACAGAAACAGGAAGTGACAACATCGGGTATTGTTACAGAGAATGGAGAGTTTGAAACAATATACTGCTACAATGAGCAGGAACGTGAACAGGCCGTTGAAAAACTTGGTCCCAATCCTGAAATAACCCGATTCAAAGGTCTTGGTGAAATTTCTCCAGACGAGTTCCGTCATTTTATCGATGCCAATATCCGTCTTGAACAGGTAACACTTCAGAAAACCGATAGTGTATTGAATCTGCTCTCATTCTATATGGGAAAAAATACTATGGAACGTCAGCAGTTCATTATCAACAATCTGATTATTGAGCAGGACCAGGTAGAAGAAACTGAACAGTTGTTTGATTGAATATGAAATTGTTTTTTGCAGGATCGTTTGATCCATACACCATTGGGCACCACAATATTGTGCAACGTGCGTTGGCAATGGGATTTGAAGTTGTTGTCGGAATAGGTGTGAATACAGATAAAACTCCCAGTTGTTCCATTGAAGAACGCCTGGACAGTATCCGCCGTATTTATTCCGCAAATGACTCTGTCAGTGTTGTTGCATACAGTGGGCTTTCCGTAAAAGCAGCCGTACAGGCAGGCGCAACAGCTTTGCTGCGTGGTGTACGTACATTGGCTGATTATGAATATGAACGTAGTCTGGCGCAGATAAACCGTGATATCAGCGGTATGGAAACTGTTCTTTTGTTTTCCGAACCGGAATATGAACATGTGAGCAGTTCTATGGTGCGCGAACTGGAAAAATATGGTCAGAGTGTTGATAAATATATTGTAAAATGAAAAGGTTCATTTCTTTGATGGCCATCCTGCTGACAATGGCCGGAACTTCATTTTCTCAGCCTGGACGTAATACTTCAGAATCAGATATCAACAAACTGGCATTGGCTATAACTGCAATTGACATGCTCTATGTTGATACGGTCAATACCACTGAACTTGTCAATAGTGCCATAGAGGCAATGTCTGTGAAACTGGATCCGCATTCACGCTTCATTTCTGCTCAGGAGGTTAAAAAGGAACAGGAGAACCTGACCGGGAATTTCAGCGGAATAGGCGTTCAGTTCAATGTTATTGATGATACCGTTTTTGTTCAGCAGCCAATTGTTGACGGTCCGTCCGAAAAAGCCGGAGTTCTTTCCGGTGACAGAATTGTAATGGCCATCATAGGTGCAGATACAATAAATCTTACTGGAGAAAACTCCAAGACCAGTTTTGTCCAGCAAAATCTGCGTGGTGAAAAAGGAACAGTTGTAACATTAGGCATTGTCCGTCGCGGTTACGATGATTATCTTTTTTTCAAAGTTGTTCGGGGTGATATTCCGGTCAATTCAATCGATGCCGCCTATCTGCTTTCAAAGAATACTGGTTATATCCATATCTCAAACTTTTCTGCAACAACATCGGCAGAGCTGGATGTGGTTCTGACTAAAATGAAGGAAGATGGGGTTAATCAGATAGTTCTGGATTTGTGCGACAATGGAGGAGGCTTGATGGGAGCAGCCATTGAAGTTGCCGGAAAATTTATGAAAAAGGACCAGCTTATAGTATATACCCAGGGCCGTGCCTATGGTCGCGATGACTATAAGAGTGAAGAGAATGGTGTCTTTTCTGAAGGCAAACTTGTTGTGCTCATAAATGAAAACAGTGCGTCTGCAAGTGAAATTGTTACCGGAGCACTTCAGGATTGGGACAGAGCAACTGTGATAGGACGCCGCTCTTTCGGCAAGGGTCTTGTACAGCGTCCTATTCCTTTCAGAGACGGTTCGGAATTGCGTCTTACCATTGCAAGATATTATACTCCAAGTGGTCGTTGTATCCAGAAACCGTACGGGGAGGATATAGATTATAATGCAGATATTACAAATCGTCTTTCCAACGGAGAATTGCTGCATGTTGACAGTATCCATTTTGCCGACAGTCTCAAATACAAGACACTTGTTAATGGAAAGACTGTGTATGGTGGCGGAGGTATAATGCCCGATGTTTTTGTCCCGATGGACACTACAAAAACAACGCAGTTCTATCGTGACATTACAGCAAAAGGAATTGTTCTCAGTGCTGTTACGGGGTATGTTGAAAGCAATAAGACTAAATTGCAGAAACAGTACAGTACTTTCCCTAAATTCAACAGTAAATTTGATGTTGAAAAGTCCGGACTTGTGGATTTGATTATTGACCGTGCCGGCAAGGAGGGGATTGAAGTTCCTTCAAAAGATTCAGTGCTGAATGAAATGCCATATCTGATGTTGCAGTTGAAAGGTTATGTAGCCAGATCCATGTTTACGTTGGATGAGTTTTATTATATTGTAAACAAGATAGATCCGATATATCAGGCCGCATTGAAGGAAATGAATGTGAAATTATAACATTCCGTTTTTCTATTTGGTAAAAAAGCAGTAATTTTGCAGGACCAAAAATTAAAGATATGTCAGAAACAAAAAGAATCAAAAGAGCCCTTGTATCGGTGTTTTACAAGGACGGCCTGGATCAGATTCTGACCAAGCTCAACAGCGAAGGTGTAGAACTGATTTCAACTGGCGGAACAAAGAGTTTTATCGAATCATTAGGTATTCCTTGCAGCTCAGTTGAGAGCCTTACAGGTTATCCTTCAATTCTTGGAGGCCGTGTAAAAACCCTTCATCCTAAAGTGTTCGGTGGAATTCTTGGCCGTCGTGATCTTGAAGGCGATGCCGCTCAGATGCGTGATTATGAAATTCCTGATATTGATCTTGTAATTGTTGATCTTTATCCGTTTGAACAGACTGTTGCAAGCGGTGCAGCTGATGCTGATATAATTGAAAAAATTGATATAGGTGGCATTTCTCTTATCCGTGCCGGAGCAAAGAACTTTAACGATGTTGTTATTGTAGCCAGCAAGGCACAATATCAGCCTCTGAAAGAAATTCTTGATGCAAAAGGTGCAGAAACAACACTTGAGGAACGCCGTTGGTTTGCTGCTGAAGCTTTTGCAGTATCATCTTATTATGACAGTGCAATCTATAACTGGTTCGGCAGAGGCAGTAATGCTCATTTCCGTTTTGCTGCAGAGGCCGGTCAGGAGTTGCGCTACGGTGAGAATCCTCATCAGAAAGGTATGTTCTACGGCAACTTCGGTGCACAGTTTGAGCAGCTTCACGGCAAGGAAATTTCTTACAATAATCTTCTTGACATCAACGCTGCTGTTGACCTGATTGATGAATTCAGTACTACTACAGTAGCTATCCTCAAACATAACAATGCTTGCGGTGTTGCATCACGCCCAACAATCCTTGAGGCATGGAAAGATGCTCTTGCCGGTGATCCGGTTTCAGCATTCGGTGGTGTTATCATCTTGAACGGTGGTGTTGACAAAGATGCTGCAGAAGAAATCAACAAGATATTCTTTGAGGTAATCATTGCTCCTTCTTATACACAGGAGGCTCTTGACATCCTCTTCCAGAAAAAGAACCGTATTATTCTTGTTCGCAAAACCAATATGCCAAAGGCTCAGCAGTTCCGTTCAGTTCTGGGTGGTGCTTTGGTTCAGGAATATGACAGCAAGATTGAGACATCTGCTGATCTCAAGTTTGTTACAAGCCGTCAGCCGTCAGCACAGGAAATTGAAGATATGCTGTTTGCCAACAAGATTGTAAAGAACAGCAAGAGCAATTCAATAGTATTTGCAAAGAACGGTCAGTTGCTTGCAAGCGGTGTTGGTCAGACTTCACGTGTCGATGCTCTCAAACAGGCTGTAGATAAAGCTCATTCATTCGGATTCTCACTTGAGGGTGCCGCAATGGCCAGCGATGCATTCTTCCCATTCCCGGATTGCGTTGAACTTGCCTGCAATGCCGGTGTAAAGAATGTTATTCATCCGGGTGGTTCTGTTCGTGATCAGGAGTCAATAGATTTCTGCCAGGCTCATGACATGTCCATGGCAATCACCGGATTCCGTCATTTCAAACATTGATTTGAAACATATATTTCAGAAGGGTGGCTCTTTGAGTCACCCTTTTTTATTTTATGCATGTTTCCTTGAACGTAGAAATTTCAAAGCAAAAGGAATAACCCAAATGACAAGCAGTATTGTTCTCAAAGCAAGTCTGAGTATTATATTCCAGTTGTTCATAAGATTGGCGGCATACCAGAATACCATTGCAACCGCAAAGTATGCCAGAATTTTCCATACATGATATTCTATTTTATTCTGTTTCTGCCCGATGAAATAGGATAACAGCATGCATACTCCGTAACCGCAGAATCCTGCCCATGCACATCCCATGTATCCGTACCGCGGAATCAGCACGCATAGCATGGTTATGAGTACGGCACATCCGGTAAATGAGAATACTGCTCCCCACCACGTTTTGTCAATCAGTTTGTACCAGAATGAAAGATTGAAATAGATACCCATGAAAATTTCGGCAAGCATAACAATAGGTATTACTGGCAGAGCCTCCCAGTAAGAACTGTCGACAATGTACTTTATAATATCCATGTAGCATATCACGGCAAGGAATGCCAATAGGGAAAAATACACAAAATAGTCCATTGCATCGGCGTAAAACTTTTTTTTGTCGGCATCTTTGCGGTTGGCACTGAAAACAAGAGGTTCATATGCGTAGCGGAAGGCCTGTGTAAGCATGGACAGTATCATTGCAATCTTGACAGCTCCGCCGTAAAGACCAAGTTCCACTTCGCCCTGATGTCCGGGCGCAATCCATGTGTAGCAAATCTTGTCTGCAACCTGATTAAGAATACCGGCAATGCCAAGTAACAATAGCGGCCAGCTGTATTGCAGCATACGTCCGAACAGCGCTTTGTCAAATCCGAATCTCAGATATCTTATTTCCGGGATAAAACCGAAAGTTGCAGTGGCGGTACAGAAAAGGTTTACATAAAAAATGTAGCTGACTATGTTTTCCATACTGAACCATCCGAACATTCCGGCTCCTGGTGTATATATTTTGGGAACCAGCAGTACAAAGAACAGGTTGAGCCCAATGTTCAGTATGATAAAATAGAACTTGAGAATGACAAATTTCAGAGCTCTGTTTTCCATTCTGAGCCATGTGAACATTACCGCCTGGAAGGCATCAAGTGCCACAACAATGCTCATTACACGTACATAGTCAAGGTGCGTAGGATAACCAAGCAGGTTTGCAATTGGGGCGGTGAAAATCTGACATAAAAGAACAAACAAAGCCGAAAAAGAGCCCACGCCAATCAGAGCTGTAGAGAAAACCCTGTTGCGGTCTTCACCCTCTTTATTCCCAAAACGCAGCAAGGTTGTTTCCATTCCGAATATCAGTATTACCAGCAGGAATGCAGTCCATGCGTAAACTTTTGTTACTGCAGCGTATCCGCCGGTTTGGGCTTTGATTACATGAGTGTAGAGCGGAACAAGCAGGTAATTCAGAAATCTTCCGACAATGCTGCTTGCGCCATAAATGGCTGTATCCTTTGCCAATGATGCCAGTTTGTTTGCCATATATGTTTTTTTTTCAAAGTTACAATAATTATAGTTATTTTGCTTTATCTTTTCAATAATTAGAATACGATTTCTTATCTTTGCAAATTGAATAAAAATACATTATTAAGTTGAAAACAAAAATGCCGCCGTTGATTAAGAGTATTATTGACGGAATTCAAGACAAAAAAGGTGAAAATATCAGTGTAGTGTGCCTTGATTCAATTGAGGGTGCGCTTTGTAATTATTTTGTGATATGCCAGGCGCAAACATCAAACCAGTTGCTGGCTATTGCTGATTCCGTAGAGGAAAAAACACGTGTAGATTTGGGTGTGAAGCCTGCCTTTGTACAGGGTACTGCTTTTGCGCATTGGGTGGCAATGGACTATACTGATGCCATAGTACATATTATGGATCCCGAAATGCGTGCTTTCTACGATATTGAACATTTGTGGGAAGACGCTGTTATTACTCAAATTCCTAATATTGATTAAGAAATTTTCCAAAGTGAGTATGGATCAGAACAATAAGAATAAAAACAAAAAACCAAAATTTTCATTATCCTGGCTGTATGTAATCATATTTGCAGTGTTTGCATATCTTCTGGTACGCGGCGAGGGTGATGTGCGCGGTTCCAAAAATGCCGGTTACACAGAATTCCAATCGTTTGTAACAAAGGGATATGTGGAGAAAGTTGTGGTATATTCCAATGACAAATCACTTGAATTGTACCTATATGCGGATTCTGCATACTATGTGTTCGGAGAAAAATTGCAGAATGGACAGGTCCCTGTCATAAAGGTCAAGGTAGGCTCAATGGAAAGCCTCCAGAATTTTCTTGATAAAGAACAGCAGGAGGGCAATTTCAACGGCCACATTGAATATAAAGAAAAGGACCATATATTCGGAGACTTCTTCTGGAGTGTTGCTCCGTTCCTGATTTTTATTTTTATCTGGATCTACTTTATGCGCCGAATGGGCGGTGGAGCCGGCGGCGGCGGGGTTTTCAATGTTGGAAAATCCAAAGCCAAACTGTTTGATAAGGGACAGGGCGAAAGAATATCTTTCAAAGATGTTGCCGGACAGGCAGAAGCCAAGACAGAAGTTGAGGAAATTGTTGAGTTCCTCAAGAATCCCAAGAAGTATACTGATCTTGGTGGAAAAATTCCAAAAGGAGCTTTGCTGGTAGGCCCTCCGGGAACCGGAAAAACACTGCTTGCCAAAGCTGTAGCAGGTGAGGCGAATGTCCCATTCTTCTCCATGTCGGGCTCTGACTTTGTCGAGATGTTTGTCGGTGTAGGCGCATCTCGTGTAAGGGATCTGTTCCAGCAGGCTAAGGAAAAGGCTCCTTGTATAATATTTATCGATGAAATCGATGCCGTTGGCCGTGCACGTGGCAAGAACCCTGCTATGGGCGGTAATGATGAACGTGAGAATACGCTTAACCAGTTGCTTACCGAGATGGACGGTTTCGGTACAAACAGCGGCGTAATTATATTGGCTGCTACAAACAGGGTTGATATTCTAGACAAGGCTCTGTTGCGTGCCGGTCGTTTTGACCGTCAGATCTATCTGGATCTGCCGGATCTGAACGAACGCAAAGAAGTATTTGGTGTACATCTGCGTTCCATCAAGATAGATAAGAGCGTTGACATCGATTTTCTGGCACGTCAGACTCCAGGCTTTTCAGGAGCTGATATTGCCAATGTTTGTAACGAAGCTGCATTGATTGCTGCACGTCACAATAAGAAGAGCGTTGAAAAGGAGGATTTTGTATCGGCTGTAGACAGAATTGTAGGCGGATTGGAGAAGAAAACAAAGGTCCTGACTGCCAAGGAAAAGGAAACAATTGCTTTGCACGAGGCCGGTCATGCTACAATATCGTGGTTCCTGGAATATGCCAATCCGTTGGTTAAGGTTACTATAGTGCCGCGTGGAAGAGCATTGGGAGCTGCCTGGTATTTGCCTGAAGAGCGTCAGATTACCACAAAAGAGCAAATGCTTGACGAAATGTGTGCAACTCTTGGCGGCCGTGCTGCAGAGGAACTCTTTACAGGACATATTTCAACCGGCGCAATGAATGATCTTGAACGGGTGACCCGTCAGGCTTACGGAATGATAGCTTATGCTGGAATGAGTGACAAACTTATGAATCTGAGCTATTACAGCAGTACAGATGAATATGCATTCCAGAAACCATATAGTGACAAAACGGCTGAAATGATTGATGCCGAGGCAAAAGCCCTGATTGATGCTCAGTACAAACGTGCAAAAGAGTTGCTGGATGAACATAAGGAAGGACATCACGAACTGGCAAACGTATTGCTGGAAAAAGAAGTTATTTATGCTGAAGATGTTGAGCGTATCTTTGGAAAACGCCCATGGACATCACGTAGCGAAGAATTGTTATCATAAACAGATTTGAAATGAACGGACTCCTAAAACGTTCGCTTACGGGAATTGTTTTTGTTGCTGTCATGGTTGGCTGCATCCTGTGGTGTGACATATCCATGAATGTGTTGTTTATGCTTGTCTCTTTGCTCAGTACAATTGAACTGTGCGGTTTGCTGAACAAACATAAACAAGCTCAGTTAAACGTGCCGCTTTGCAGTCTTGCTGCTATAGTGCTATTCCAGACTGTATATTCTGATAATTTCAAGTGTGCCAAGTTGAGTGTACTTACACTTTTGATTCTGTCAATTTTCATAAGCGAACTTTACCGCAGGAAAGATAGCCCTATAACAAATCTGGCATTCAGTATCTTTTCAATAGTGTATTCCGCCGTTCCATTTGCCCTGATTGGTGTTCTGTCCTCGGTGTCAGAAAACAATGCCGGTTGTGCATCGTTGCTTCCATTGACGGTTTTTGTATTGCTTTGGTGTAATGATGTGGGTGCATATTGTTTTGGCTGTACATTAGGCAAACATCGCCTGTTTGAGCGTGTCTCTCCCAAAAAAAGTTGGGAAGGCTCAATTGGTGGTGCGGCAGTATCTGTTGCTGCTGTGGCTATTGTTGCACACTGTGTTCCCGAATTCGGTTTTATGCCAATGTGGAAGTGGATTGGACTTGCCGTTGTTGTGGTAGTATTCGGTACCTTTGGAGACCTTGCTGAGTCTTTGATGAAACGTGAGATGGGAATAAAGGACTCAGGAAATATCTTGCCAGGACACGGCGGTATACTGGACCGTTTTGACAGTTCAAGTTTTGCCATCCCGGCAGTTTCTGCTTATCTTCTGCTTGTTGCCTGAATTATTTCTGCGATATTTCGGATAATATGCGCAATGCTGTATTGCGTGCTGCTCTCGGTTCACCCAGGGCTGAATGAACGCGCTCATATCCGGCCAATTGCCTGTTGCGCTGTTCGGAATCTTTTTCCAGTAGCTGAGTTAATTCCTTGCAGATGAGCTTCTTTGTTACATGTGAAACAATTTCTGGAATGATTGGGCTGTTGTCAATAAGGTTTACCAATGTAACATATTTGCATTTGATGACGAATCTGCGCATGAAATTTACAAAACGTCCTAATGGCATTTTGTAACATACAACCTGCGGAACGTTGAAAAGTGCCGTTTCCAATGCTGCGGTTCCTGATGTAACAAGAGCGGCATAAGCGGAATCAAGTATCTGATATGTTTTCCCGAACAGTACTTCAACCGGAAAATCCTTAATAATGTTCCGGTAGAATTCGGGTTCAATGCTTGGCGCTCCTGCCAGTATTAATCTATAGCCCTTGTACTGTTTCAAAGCATCAAGCATTACCGGAAGGTTACGTGTGATTTCCTGCTTGCGGCTTCCTGCAAGGATTGCGATGATTGGTTCTTTTGTTTCAATTACAGGGATGTTTTTCTGTTTGTATTCATACACGGAATCGACGGAAGGGTTGCCCACATATTCAATTTTGTAGTTGAATCGCTCAAAGAATTCCACTTCAAAAGGCAGTATTGAATACATTTTGTCAACATACTTTTTGATAGTTTTGATTCTATAGCTTTTCCATGCCCAAAGTTTGGGGCTTATGTAATAGAATACCCTGGCATTCAGTTTTGCTTTTTTGACCATTTTGGCGATGGAAAGGTTGAATCCCGGATAATCAACCAGAATGACAATGTCCGGTTGGAATGCTTTGATATCATAGAAACATTCCTTTCCCGCTGACAGTATTGTCCGCAGATGTGTTATTACCGGCCAGACTCCCATGTACGCCGTGCTTTTGTAATGGCGCAGCATACTTCCACCTGCATCTTTCATCAGGTCTCCTCCGATATAGCGGAATTGTGCGGAAGAATCCAATTCTGACAGAGCACGCATAAGGTTTGACGCATGCAGATCTCCGGACGCTTCTCCTGCTATTATGTAGTATTTCATACCTTCTGCATCATTTTATTGGCTAAGGTAGATAAAATTTACAAGATAGTAGTAAAAAACTGGTTATTTTGTTTAACTTTGCAGATTAAGGTTAAATAATTTCATCTATGAAAGTAATAGCATTGGCAAATCAGAAGGGTGGTGTTGGAAAAACTACTACAACTATCAACCTTGGTGCCTCCCTTGCGGTTTTGGAAAAGAGAGTTCTTATTATTGATGCGGATCCCCAGGCAAACGCTTCATCCGGTCTTGGTATTGATGTACAGTCATTGGAATCCACAGTATATGAATGTCTTGTTTCGGATAAAGACCCTCATTCAGTTATTCAGCAGACTCAAGTTAACAACCTCAGCGTTTTGCCTTCGCATATAGATTTGGTTGGAGCCGAGATTGAACTCCTTGAACTGGAGCATAGAGAGCAGATAATGAAAAAAATGCTTGCCAAGCTTGCCGATGAATTTGATTATGTTCTGATAGACTGTTCTCCATCTCTGGGATTGATTACCGTAAACGCTTTGACTGCAGCTGATTCAGTAATTATTCCGGTTCAGACGGAGTATTTTGCACTTGAAGGTATCAGCAAGCTGTTGAATACAATAAAGATTATCAAGAGCAAACTCAATCCGTCTCTTACAATTGAAGGATTCCTTCTTACCATGTTTGATCAGCGCTTGCGCTTGAGTAATCAGATAATGGCAGAGATGCGCGGGCATTTCAATGATCTGGTATTCAATACAGTAATCTGCCGTAATGTCAAACTTGGCGAAGCACCGAGTCACGGTGTCCCGTCTGTGTTGTACGATGCCGAATCGCGTGGAACTCAGAATTATCTTGAGTTGGCTCAGGAAGTGATCAGCAAGAATGAAAAATAAACTAATATATAGTCATACATATGGTTAAAAATAAAATGGTTTTAGGTAGAGGTCTTGACTCTTTGATTTCTGACGATGTTGTCATTCAAGCCTCAGGGTCTGATACAATAAGTGAAGTTGCCATTGATTTGATTGATCCGAACAAGAATCAGCCGCGTAAGGATTTTGATGATGATTCTTTAAACGAACTTACAGAGTCAATCAAGAATATCGGTTTGATTCAGCCTATTACTCTGCGCAAGACAGAAAACGGACGTTACCAGATTATTGCCGGTGAACGCCGTTACCGTGCCTGCAAGCTGGCAAAACTGAAGACAATCCCTTCATACGTCCGTCAGGCCAACGATCAGACCATGATGGCTATGGCTTTGGTTGAAAATATTCAGCGTCAGGATCTGAATGCCATTGAAATTGCGCTGGCATATCAGAATCTGATTGAATCATATAACATAACCCAGGAACAGTTGTCTGAAAGAATAGGTAAGAAACGTGCTACTGTTGCCAACTATGTCAGACTTCTCAAGTTGCCGGCAGATGTTCAGATGGCCTTGCAGGAACAGAAAATAGATATGGGACATGCTCGTGCTCTTCTTTCACTGGATAATGCCGAGATGCAGTTGAAACTGTTTCATGAAATTCTTGATAAGGATTATTCTGTCAGAAAGGTTGAAGAACGTGTTCATGCCATGATGAATCAGCAGAATGATGTCACTGAGCAGGAAGAGAAACAGGATACAGCCAAACCTTATGCATCTTTCGGCAAGCGGCTTACAAAATTGTTCGGACAGAATGTAAAGCTCAAGTGCAATCAGAATGGCAAAGGTTTCATTTCTATTCCTTTCAAAGATAAGGATGATCTGAAACGGATAATGGAGATTTTCGGAAATCTGAAATAAGAAAATTGTGATCAGACTTTTCACTGTAATATTTGCCTTAATCCTGTTTGTCCCGTTACAATTGGTTGCGAAAACAGATATAGACAAGGTTGATTCCGACTCTATTGTTTTTGCCAATTCGGTGCAGGGAGCCAGTGATTCCGCCTGGTTTGCTGTAAACGACTTCATGCTTGAAGATAAGCTGGTAACCGTCTCTGATGTCAATACGGCAAGTGATGTCACAATGGGGAAACATCTGACAAAGGATCAGCGCAAATCTCTCAAATGGAAAGATCTGGATTCCATTCAGGCTGCAATAGCCGGATATAAGCACAATAAATTCGTTCCTGATTCCAAACGTGCCACCTGGCTTGCCTTGATGATACCCGGTGCAGGTCAGATATACAATCATAAGTTTTGGAAACTGCCTATCTTTTATGGAGGATTTCTTGGTTGCGCTTATGCTCTTTCCTGGAACGGACAGATGTATCAGGACTATTCACAAGCATATGTGGATGTGATGGATAGTGATCCGACTACGAACAGTTTCAGGGATTTCATATCTCCGAATGTTGACATCGAATCAAATATGGATTGGGTAAAATCGGCCATCAAGTCCCGTCGTGACCGTTATAGAAGGTATCGTGATATGAGCATATTCTGTTTTGCAGGTGTGTATCTTCTGTCTGTTATTGACGCTTATGTTGATGCCGAATTGTCTCATTTTGATATTACTCATGATCTGAGTCTTGAAGTGTCTCCTACCATTTTCAATCAGGAGCGCACGCCAAATGTGGGATTTCATCTGGCTCTGAACTTTTAGTTTGTCCTGTTAGTAATGAAGAATAGTGTTAAACCGAAAAAGAATCTTGGACAGCATTTCCTGACGGATATGCAGATTGCTTTTGATATTGCGGCCACGGTTGATGCCTGTCGCAGTATTCCTGTTCTTGAAGTTGGACCAGGAACAGGTGTTTTGACGCAATTCCTGTTGCAAAAGGAAAGACCTCTGCAGGTTGTTGAACTTGATCAGGAGTCGGTACTCTATCTCAAGGCGAATTTTCCGGATTTGCATGGAAAAATAATTGAGGGGGATTTTTTGAAACTTGATTTGGCACAGGTCTTTAACGGGAGCCCGTTTGTTCTTACAGGAAATTATCCCTACAACATATCCAGCCAGATATTTTTTAAGATGCTGGATAACAAAGATCTGATTCCGTGTTGTACAGGTATGGTTCAACGCGAGGTGGCAAGAAGAATTACTGCCAGGCCTGGCAATAAGGATTATGGCATTCTGACAGTGTTCATACAACTGTGGTACGATACCGAATATCTTTTTACTGTCAACGAGAACGTGTTTAATCCGCCTCCAAAGGTAAAAAGCGCAGTCATCAGACTCTCCAGAAACCAACGCAACAGTCTGGACTGCAATTATGATTTGTTCAAGAAAATTGTAAAAGGTACATTCGCGCAACGCAGAAAGATGTTGCGCAATTCCATAAAATCCATATTTGGTACTGATTTCGAACTTCCGCCGGCGGCAACCTGGCTCGAGAAAAGACCCGAGCAATTGTCTATTCAGGACTTTATAGACCTGACAATAGAGCTGGAGAGAAAGTAATCATTAGTATTAATCTCATAATCAGGTTAAAATGGAAAAGGAACTGATTGGGAAATTCGAATTACTGATTGAGAATCAGGATACAGAGCAACTGAAACAGGAACTTGCGAGTCTTCACCCGGCAGATATTGCTGAATTGTGCAATACCCTTGAAGTGGAGCAGGCAAGACTTGTCTATCGTCAGCTGGACAATGAAATTGCGGCTGATGTTCTTATTGAGATGGACGAGGATGCCCGTAAGGAGTTTCTTGACCTGCTTCCATCTGAAACGATTGCAAAAGAGTTCATTGACTATATGGATACCGACGATGCCGTTGATATCATACAGGAAATGGACGAAGATAAGCAGGAAGAGGTCCTGTCTCATATTGAGGATATAGAACAGGCCAGCGATATTGTTGACCTGATGCAATATGATGAAAACACCGCCGGCGGTCTTATGGGTACCGAGATGGTGGTTGTGAACGAAAACATGAGTATGCCGGAATGTTTGCAGGAGATGCGCAAACAGGCCGAGGATATGGATGAAATATATAATGTCTATGTTGTTGATGACGACGGACGCCTGCGTGGCCTTTTCCCGCTCAAGAAAATGATTACCAACCCTTCCGTATCGAAGGTTAAATATGTAATGACGGAGAACAAGATAGTAGCTCATGTTGATACTCCGATATCGGAGGTTGTACAGATGATTGAAAAGTATGACCTGGTAGCTGTTCCTGTAATTGACAGTATAGGACGTCTGCAGGGCCGGATTACTGTTGACGATGTCATTGACGAGCTGCGTGAACAGCAGGAACATGATTATCAGATGGCATCGGGTATTACTTCTGACGTTGAAACAAACGATACGGTATTGCGTCAGACACGTGCACGTATTCCATGGCTTCTTATTGGTATGCTTGGCGGTATCGGTAACTCTCTGCTGTTGGGTAATTTTGAACAGACATTCGCATCGCATCCGGAACTGTTGCTGTTCATTCCATTGATTGGAGGAACAGGCGGTAATGTGGGAACGCAATCTTCCGCTCTGGTTGTTCAGGGACTGGCTAACAAGTCTCTTTCTACCGATAATATCTGGAAAAAAATCTGGAAGGAATTCTGTGTCTCACTTATCAATGCAACCATAATATCAGTACTTGTTTTGGGATATAATTATTTCAAATTCGGTGCGGTTGCAGAGGTAACATGGGCGGTGCCTGTGAGTTTGTTTGCTACAATAATTATTTCTACTATCTGGGGAACATTTATCCCTCTGATATTTGAAAGAATACATATTGATCCTGCCATTGCTACAGGACCTTTTATACAGATTACCAATGACCTTATGGGTATGATAATCTATATTGCCATTATTTCAGGTTTTTGTGTTTAGTTGATTTGTGATGGAACATCCGGAAAACAGTGAAGAATATAAAGGATTGACAGTCAACGCAGGGGTGGAACAGCTTTCTTCTGTTAATCCCTATCTGACGGCAAACCGTTTTGCCCGCCGTGCGTTGCTGAGTGTGCAGGAGTATGTGGATGGTATTCTGAAAGGTGACAGAACTATTTTGAGCAAGGCTGTTACCCTGGTTGAGAGTACCAGACCTGAACATCAGGCTTTAGCGGCTCAGGTAATAGAAAAGTGTCTTCCATATGCCGGAAATTCAGTCAGAATAGGAATCAGTGGTGTGCCAGGTGCCGGGAAAAGTACCTCTATTGATGCATTCGGCATACATGTACTTGAAGGTGGCGGAAAATTAGCGGTTCTGGCAATAGACCCCAGCAGCGAGATTACAAAAGGCAGCATTTTAGGAGATAAAACCCGAATGGAACGTTTGTCAGTGCATCCCAATGCCTTTATTCGTCCCAGCCCAACGGCAGGTTCTTTAGGTGGTGTGGCCCGTAAAACCAGAGAAACAATTATTCTGTGCGAAGCTGCCGGCTATGATAAGATATTTGTTGAAACTGTAGGTGTTGGTCAAAGTGAGACTGCGGTACACTCTATGGTTGATTTCTTTCTTCTTCTGCAACTTGCCGGAACCGGCGATGAGTTGCAGGGTATCAAACGCGGTATTATGGAAATGGCCGATGGCATCGTAATAAATAAGGCCGATGGCGACAACGAGGCCAAGGCTGAGCTTGCTGCACGCAGCTTCCGTAATGCATTGCATCTTTTCCCTATGCCTGAAAGCGGATGGACTCCCAAAGTTCTTACATATTCCGGTTTTTATGGTCTTAGAATAAAAGAGGTGTGGGATATGATCTGGGAGTATTTTGATTTTGTCAGAAAGAACGGTTATTTTGAACACCGTCGTAATGAACAGGCAAAATACTGGATGTACGAAACTATCAATGAATCAATAAGGAATAATTTCTATTTCAATGCAAATATTTCTGACATGTTGCCTGAAATGGAAAAAAAGGTTCTGGAAGGAAAACTGACATCTTTTGCAGCAGCGGGTATTTTGCTTGATACCTACAACGCTATTCTATCTTCAAAATAAGGTTGATGCGCTCCTTGCATTTTTCCATCAGCCATTTGGGGGTTGATGTTGCACCGCATATGCCTATGCTGTTTATGTTGTTCAACCATTCGGGATTGATGTCTTCAGGACCTTCCACAAGGTGAGAATTCCTGTTGGCCTGCAGACATTCGTTGAAAAGAACCTTTCCGTTTGAACTTTTGCTGCCGCAAACAAAGAGAATAAGGTCGTGTTTTATGGAGAATGCGCGCAGATTCTCTTTTCTGTGGCTGACCTGTCCGCAGATGGTGTTATAGTATTTGAATTCAACGTCCGGATTCTTTTGCTGTTCAATCAGTCTTATAATCTCGTTGTAGTCATCAACGGATTTGGTTGTCTGTGAATAGAGAAATATGGATTTGTTGAAATCTATTTTATTCAGGTCTTCAGGACCTTCAATTACTATAGCTGTTCCTTTGGTCTGTCCTTCAAGTCCAAGAACTTCGGCATGTCCCTTCTGACCGTAGATTACAATCTGTTGAGTGTCATGGTTCAGTTGTTTGTACTGGTTCAGAATTTTCTGCTGGAGTTTGAGAACAACAGGGCAGGTGGCATCAATCAGTTCAATATTGTTCAGTCTTGCTGTGGAATAAGTGGTTGGCGGCTCTCCATGTGCCCGTAACAGAACTTTTGTGTTTGATAATTTTGAGAAACTGTCATGGTCAATGCTGGTAAGTCCCATTTTTGCCAATCGGTTGCACTCAATACCGTTATGCACAATGTCACCCAGGCAATAGAGAGTAGTCTCTTTTGCCAATTGTTCTTCAGCTTTTTTGATTGCTGTGGTCACACCAAAGCAGAAGCCTGAGTCATTGTCAATTTCGATAATAATGTCTTTATTCACTATCTGCCTGCAATTTCAAGGTAATGATTGTATAACCATTCGTTCTGTTCCTGGCGTGTCATTTGGCTATTGTCAAGAACTATGGCATCGTCTGCTTTCCGCAGAGGTGAAACGCTGCGTGTTGAATCAATATGGTCACGTTCTCTTACATTGGCCAGAATATCATTGTAATCCACCTTCAATCCTTTTTCAGTAAGTTCAATGAAACGGCGCTCGGCACGGATTTCTGCGCTGGCTGTTACAAAAACTTTCATTTCGGCATTCGGAAATACAGTTGTACCTATATCTCTTCCGTCCATTACGATACGCTTCATTTCTCCCATACGGCGCTGTCTTTCTACCATTGCTGTGCGGACAAAAGGAATCGCTGCAACAGGGCTGACCATGGAAGAAACCTCCATGCTGCGTATCTGTTCTTCAATGTCCTCCCCATCCAGATAGGTTTTCTGACTGCCTGAAATATGACGGAAAGTAATGTCTGCATCAGGCAGGGCTTTTTCAAGTGCCGGGATATCTATGTCACCTCCTTGTATCAGGTTGTTTTTCATACAGAAATATGTAACGGCGCGGTACATGGCACCGGTATCAACATATGTGTATCCGATTCTTGATGCAAGAACCTTGGCCATAGTGCTTTTCCCGCACGATGAATGACCGTCAATGGCTATAATTATATCTTTCATATGCAATGTTTCAAGTGTTACAAGTTGAATGCAAAGTTAATCATAAGACTTGAAGTTGATATCTGATATTGGCAAAAAGATAGGGCAACGGAAAGTCTGTTCAGTTCCAGACCTGTTCCTATTGATAACCCTCCAAGTCCTTTTGATCCTGCAAGTTCAGCTCTTGTGCGCTGATTGTATCCAAGAGCAATGTAGAAAGAGTCTGAAAGAGTGATGTCCATACCAAGTACCAGATGTCTTGTAAACAGTTGTCCGAATGACAATGTTTTTCCGTCCGGTGAATAGAACGAGGATCTGTTCCAATTGTTCAGGTAGGGCATTGTTACAGACAGACTTATTGGAGCGTGTTGCATTTTCCATGTTATTCCGGCTACTAAATTGGCAGGAAGTTTTTCATAATTGTCAATAAACGGTTTTATCTGGCCTCCAAGATTCTGTACGGCCAGACTGGCAGAAATACCTTTATCCTTATTCCAGTAGTTGAGACCCAGATCAACACACAGTGCTACTGATGAATATCCGGCAAGACGTGAATAGAGAACCTTTCCGTTAACACCACCACTCAATTCTGTAAAAAACAGATAGTTGTATCCGCCCGCTATTGTCATGTCCATAGCATGAAAAGTTCCATAGTCCTGATTCAATTCAGACGTACTTTTCATGGTTCCCCAATCAAGATACTGTATCCATGCGCTATATGCACTGCGGTCTTTGACAATATCGCTGAAATGCACTGCAGCAGCGTTGGATTTCCCTACATAGTTCATGTAGCATAATGCTACGGATCTTGTAGGTGAGAATGCCAGAAGAGCCGGATTGGAATGACTGGTCAGAGGATCGGGGTCAGTAATGGAGATATTCTGTCCACCCAATGCGTTTATGTGTGCCGATGACGCAATGCGCAGGTAATCAAATACGGTTGAAGCTTTTGAGCTGATGCCGAAAACTCCAATCAAAAACAGTAATAGAACAGAATATCGTTTCATATTATCAATAACGTAACAGGAGCATTATTATTTTGATTTTACGTTTGGAAATTCAACAATATGTTTATAGATTTGCACTTGCCAAAAAAATAAGTTATGGAGGAAAATGAAATTGTTTTGCAGAATGCGGAAGAACAAATTGAAGAACGCATTGTGTTTAATTCGGTTGATCAGGTGCTGAAAAGTCTTCAGCAGATTGTGGATAAAACCGAACCGGCATCACGTCAGGAATTGGATACTATAAAGCAGTCTTTTTACAAATTATATAAGTCTCAGGAAGAAGGGTCGGCAGATGCAAATCAGGAAGAACAGTTCAAGTCTCTCATGCAGATAGCAAAAGAGAAACGTGCTGTTGCCCTGAAGGCCGTTGAAGCCTCGCTTCAGGATAATCTGAAAAAGAAACAGGATATACTCAGGAAAATGGAGGAACTTGGAGAAAAAATCGAGACTGATCCGTCCGCATATACTGAGTTCAAATCCCTGCAGACAGAATGGAAAGAAACAGGTGATGTTCCTCAGGCAAACGTAAAGGATTTGTGGCAACGTTTCCAGCAATATGCAGAACGTTTTTATGATATACAGAAACTCAACAATGAGTTCCGTGAGTATGATTTTAAGAAGAATCTTGAAATAAAGACGAAAATCTGCGTGCAGGCAGAAGAACTTGCAAATTGTGAGGATATCCTGTCAGCGCAGCGCATGTTGCAGAAATTGCATCAGGAATTCCGTGAAACAGGTCCTGTTGCCAAGGAATTGCGTGAGGATATATGGAACCGCTTCAAGGCGGCATCGGCTGTTGTAAACAAGCGTCACCAGCAGTTCTTTGATACGCTCAAGCAGGCCGAACAGGAAAACCTTGAAAAGAAGACCGGATTGTGTGAGCGTCTTGAGAAACTGGTTCAGGAAGAGATAGCAACGGTCAAGCAGTGGAATTCAAAAACTCAGGAGGTTATTGATATCCAGAAAGAGTGGAAAGAAATAGGCTTTGCTCCCCAAAAGAGTAATCAGAAGATATTCGAACGTTTCCGTAAAGCTTGTGATGATTTCTTTGATAAGAAAGGCCAGTTCTTTGCAGGTGTCAAGGATGAAATGACTCTTAATCTGCAGCATAAAACAGCATTGTGTGAACAGGCTGAAGCATTGAAGGATAGTACAGATTGGAAAGAAACTGCAGAGAAACTTGCAGCACTGCAGAAGGAATGGAAGGAAATAGGTGCCGTTCCGCGTAAATACACTGTTTCTATCTGGAATCGTTTTGTTGCTGCGTGTGATGCTTTTTTTGAGCGTCGTGCCAATGAGTCAAACTCAGTTCATATTCAGGAATCCAACAATCTGAAGATAAAGAAAGATATTCTTGAAAAGTTGAAGGCTTTTAATCCGGAGTCACTTACAGATGCTGATAAAGAGACAATTGAAAAACTCATGGTACTGTGGAACGAAACCGGTCATGTTCCTTTCAAAGTTAAGGATAAGGTGATATCCCAGTATAAGGCTGAATGTGAAAGACTGTCTGTCCGCCGTGGAACGGTTGCTACTGAGCAATCAGACAGCAAGGAAAAACTTATCAAAAAGTATGAGTCCTTGAAGAGTCAGATTCAGACCTATGAAAATAATCTTGGCTTTCTCTCTTTTTCCCAATCTGACAAAAAAGGAAACAAACTTGTTGCCGATATTGAAAATAAAATACAGCAACTGAAAAATGATGCTGAGGTTTTACTGCAACGTATTCGTGAACAATAACTTTTTTTGCAATTTTTGTATATTTTTTGCCTTGCAGAAATCATATTTTTAGAAAAATGTGTTACTTTTGCCGCAAAGCAAGAAGACAAAATATTTAATCAATGGATTTAGAAATAAAAAAATCAGAAAAGGCCAATCTTGACAATGGCAAGTTGACTGCATTGCTGATGGGTTTTGTTGTTGTGCTCGGACTTATGTTCGTGGCATTGGAATGGACTCAGCGCGAAAAGGAAATTGACCTCAGCGGCATTATTGTTGCAGATTTGGTATTTGAAGAGGAAAAAATTCCTATCACTCTTCCGGAAAAGAAAACTGTTCCGCCTCCACCACAGTCAACAGCTATTACAGAAATTATTCAGGTTGTGGACAATGATGCAGAAATTGAGGAAACAACTATCGCTTCCACAGAAGACCAGACTGAGTTCATCAATGTTGATGATTATGAGGAAATTGTGGTTGAGGAAGAGATTGCAGAGGAACCTCCTTTCCAGATAGTTGAGGATATGCCTGAATTCCCTGGTGGTGCAGCAGCATTGATGGAATATCTGAAAAAGAATATCAAGTATCCGCAGATTTGTCGTGAAAACAATATCCAGGGCCGTGTTCTTATCAAGTTTGTTGTAAACAAGGACGGCTCAATTGTTGATCCTGAAGTTATAAAGAGTGTAAATCCGTATCTTGATAAGGAAGCTTTGCGTGTTATTTCCGGTATGCCTGCATGGAAACCTGGAAAACAGCGTGGACAAGCCGTACGTGTGAATTATACTGTTCCTGTCAGTTTCAAATTGAACTGATTCTGTTCAGGGGTTAAAATAGGGTATATACAGATTAAAGGAGTGGAGTGACAGTACATTCTGCTCCTTTTTGATTACTATCAGTAGTACTATATGAATACAAATGTCAGCGACCAGTTTGAGACGTATTTCAGAAATCTGAACTATTCCAGAGAGCCTCAGACGTTGTATGCACCTGTTGAGTATACGCTCTGCGGTGGCGGCAAGCGTTTGCGCCCGCAGTTGCTCATTCTGTCATATCTGCTTTATAAGGATAATCCTCAGGATGTATTTGCAGCAGCTGCCGGAATGGAAATTTTCCACAACTTCACGCTATTGCATGATGATGTTATGGATAAGGCTCAAATGAGGCGCTCCAGACCAACCGTTCATGTTAAGTGGAACGACAATACGGCTATCTTATCCGGTGATGCCATGCTTGTATTGGCATACAGATATCTGGCACAGGTTCCTGATTTCTGTCATGGACAGGTTCAGGAACTGATCAATGAAACCTTTATGGAGGTGATGGAAGGTCAGCAGTATGACATGGATTTTGAAACAATGTCTGTGGTCAGTGTTGAGCAGTATATGGAAATGATAAGACTCAAGACTTCTGTATTGCTGGCTGCATGTATGAAACTGGGTGCAATTCTGGCCGGAGCACCACAGAAAGATTGCGAAATACTGTACAATATAGGTATAAATGCAGGGCTTGCTTTTCAGTTGCAGGATGATTTGCTGGATGTGTACGGTGATCCATTAACTTTCGGAAAAAATGTGGGTGGTGATATAAGTTGCAACAAAAAAACTTTTATGTACATTAATGCCCGACTGAATGCTTCTTCTCAGATGCTTGCTGAACTTGACAGATGGGAAAAATATAGCGGTAATGACATGAAATGCAAGATTGATGCTGTTACCGATATTTACAATAAACTTGGTATAAAAGATATATGCACCAGGAAAATCGATAATCTGTTCCAGACGGCAATTGATTTGTTTTCCGATTTATCCGTTACTTCTGACAGATGTAAGGTGCTGCGCGGATTGATTGAATCAATGATTAACAGAAACAGGTAAGGCTGATGAAAACCATAAGTTCTAAGAAAGTCACATATATGCCCAGGTGGTTACAGGCCTTGAGCAAGGTGCTTGACAAAATGGATAAGAGCAATTTGTATTATCCAAGGGCTTTGGGCTTGTTTCAGCGTGCAAAAGAACTGATAGAAATCTCCCAACGGGATTCAGCTCAGTTTGATGAACTTCTGAAATCGTCTTTGTATCAGAATTATTTTGAGAAAGCAAGAATGTATCTGAAACATTTTGTGGTTGCTTTGTCAATGATGGTGGAGCGGGGTGAAATTTCAATTGCAGACTGTTCTGTATATAAGTTTCCTGAAGGTCGCATAGCTTTACCTGATATTGAAAGTGATTATGATCTTGATAAATGGTGCCGGCGTATAATTGAAGGAGAGGAGATTCGTGTCAGGACAAATCAGAATGAACGTGTATACAACCCTTCTTCCATTCAGTTAAAGGCAGTGTATGATAATTTTTCTACATATTACCAGCTGATGCAAACTGAACGTGAACGTTGTAAAAACAGCCAGTTGGCTCTTGCGGATATCTGTGTTGAAGTGAATAACTTTTTAGCAAAATTGAATTGACCGGTTTGTTATTATGGAGAGATTCAAAGCGGTTGGTATTGTACGTACAGTTTTAATACTTCTTGCTGTAGTTGTAGCTGTTGTTTTCATGATCTCAAGCAGGTCTCTGGTAAAGGACATGCAACTAGAGGAGGAAAATAAGATGAATATATTTGCCCAGGCATACAAGGTGCTTGGCAAAACTGACGGAAAGACCGATCTATCTCTTGTTCTGGCGGTTATATCTTCAAACAAAACAATCCCTGTTATTATTGTAGACTGCAATGATTCCATTACCGGAACGTTGAATGTTGATATTCCTGCACGTGCAGATACAACGGCATTTCTTAAACAGAAAATTGCAAGTATGCGCGCAAAAGGAAACGCTATCAGGATAGATTATCAGAATAAGGAGCTGGGACAGGAGTATTATTGTGATGTCTGTTATGATGAATCGGTACTGATATCTACTCTTGCCGTGTTCCCCTACATAGAACTTGCAGTAATGCTTGTCTTTGTCGTAATTGCGGTCGCAGCATTGCTCGGTTTCAAGAAAAGCGAACAGAAAAGTTTGTGGGTGGGCCTTTCTAAAGAAACCGCGCATCAGTTGGGAACTCCAATTTCTTCTATGATGGCCTGGACTGAACTTTTGAAAAGCGAGTATCCTGGCGATGAACATATTCATGAAATGAGTAACGATGTCAAGCGTCTGGAGCTCATTGCGGACCGTTTCTCAAAGATAGGTTCCATGCCTAAACGTGAACCGAACAATATCTATTCAATGCTGGAGCGTGTTGTTTTTTATATGCAGAAACGCTCTCCCGGCACAATAAAATACTTTCTGATTGCCCCTCCAGAACCTGTTATCATCAATTCAAACATTTCTTTGCTGGAATGGGTCATAGAGAATCTTTGCAAGAATGCTGTTGATGCCATGGATGGTTGCGGTGAGATAACTGTTACTCTTGTTGAATCCAATAAGACTGTGTTCATTGATGTCTCAGATACTGGAAAAGGTATAGCAAAACGTAATTTCAAGACTGTGTTCCAGCCGGGTTACACTACAAAGCAGCGCGGTTGGGGACTTGGACTTTCGTTGGCCAAAAGAATAGTGAAAGATTATCACAAAGGGAAAATATACGTAAGAAGTTCAGAACTTGGAAAAGGAACAACTTTCAGAATTGAACTGAAAAATAATTAGTATTGTTACTTTGATATTTCCAAAAATAGTTTGTAACTTTGCGCGCTGAATTTTAAGTATGGGCAAGATTAGTTTATACAAGGTTGATCTTAAAAATCTCAAGTCTGATCCTGTTAAGTATAATTGGGTAGCTGACAATGAGTTTTTTACTATGCTTGATGTACAGGATGTACAGAAGGGCAAGATCAATGTTGAACTTAATGCAGTAAAGAGCGGAACTTCTTACATACTTGATTTTTCTCTGAAAGGTTATGTTTATGTAACTTGTGATCGTTGTCTTGACGAGATGACGTTGGATGTTGAGGTAGCAGATCAGCTGAAAGTGCAGTTGGGTGCGGATTTTGCTGATAAGGGCGATGTGATAGTCGTTCCGGAAACTGACGGTTTCATAAATGTAGCGTGGTATATATACGAGTTTATTGCATTGAATATTCCTATGAAACATTCTCATGCTCCCGGGAAATGTAACAAGGATATGGAAAGCAAGCTTGCAAAACACTCAAAGGGAGATAATACTGAGGACGGTGATCCGATATTTGATGGAGGTGATGATACTGATTCACAGACAGAAACGGATTCGCGTTGGGATGAATTGAAAAAGATATTAGATACAAATAACGATTAAAACTTAGAAAAATGGCACATCCTAAAAGAAGACAGTCTAAGACTAGAACAGCCAAGCGTAGAAGTCACGATCACGCACAGCTTCCTACATTGGCAATTTGCCCAAACTGTGGTGCATGGTACGTTTTCCACACCGTTTGCGGTGAGTGCGGTTACTACAGAGGTAAGTTGGCAGTTGCAAAAGAAACAGCTGAGTAAAACATCTTTGTAAAATAGTGCTAGGGACTGATTTTAAGCGTGTTGCTTTCAAATCAGCCCCTTAAATGTTTTGTAATATGCATAAAGCCGGTTTTGTAAATATTGTAGGAAATCCGAATGTTGGTAAATCTACACTTATGAATATTCTCGTGGGCGAGAAGATTTCTATTGCCACATTCAAGGCACAAACTACGCGCCATAGAATAATGGGTATTGTTAATACCGACCAGATGCAGATAGTCTTTTCTGATACCCCGGGGGTTCTTAAGCCGAACTATAAACTGCAGGAGTCTATGCTTGCTTTTTCTCAGGAAGCTCTGACCGATGCCGACGTACTTCTTTACGTTACTGATGTTGTTGAAAAGTTTGACAAAAACCAGGACTTTCTTGAGAAAGTATCAAAATTATCCGTTCCTGTTCTTGTGCTTATTAACAAAATTGACCTTACTACTCAGGAAAAACTGGCTGACCTGGTGGATATGTGGCATGGTGTTATGCCAAATTCGGAGATTATCCCTATTTCCGCTCAGGAAAAATTCAATACAGATATAGTGCTGAAGAAAATCAGTGAACTGATTCCGGACTCTCCTCCATATTTTGATAAAGATCAGTTTACAGATAAACCTGCCCGTTTCTTTGTATCTGAGATATTGCGTGAGAAAATATTGCTGAACTACAGTAAGGAGATTCCTTACTCCGTTGAAGTTGTTGTTGAGCAGTTTAAGGAAAGCGCAGATAAAATTGTTATCAATTGCGTGGCCTATGTTGAACGTGACTCCCAAAAAGGTATTCTGATAGGTCAGGGCGGTAGTGCTATAAAGCGTACGGCAATGCAGGCCCGTATGGATCTGGAAAAGTTCTTCGGCAAGAAGATATACATGGAGATTTTTGTCAAGGTAGATAAAGATTGGCGTAATTCCGATAAGGAATTGCGGAACTTTGGATATAATTTAGAATAAAACTCAAGAATTGGATTATGCCTCTAGTAGCTATAGTTGGAAGACCGAATGTGGGAAAATCCACATTGTTCAACCGTTTTACACAGACTCATCTTGCCATTGTTGACGATACTGCAGGTACAACCCGCGATCGTCAATACGGACAGTGTGACTGGAATGGCCGCACTTTTTCTGTTGTTGATACAGGCGGTTGGGTAATTAATTCTGATGATGTCTTTGAAGAAGAAATCCGCAAGCAGGTTAACATTGCGATAGAAGAAGCTGACATTATTCTTTTTGTGGTTGATGTACGCTCCGGACTGAGTGATCTGGATAGTGAAGTTGCACATGTTCTGCGTCAGTCAAAACGTCCGGTTCTGCTTGTTACAAATAAAATGGATTCCTTCGAAATGCAGTATGCAGAGGCTGAGTTCTATTCACTGGGCCTTGGAGATCCTATTTCCATTTCAGCTGCGAACGGTACCGGAACAGGTGATTTGCTTGATAAGGTAGTGGAAAGGCTTAAGGATTTTCCTGATGCTGAAGCTACTGATGATATACCACGTTTTGCCGTAGTTGGCCGTCCGAATGTAGGAAAAAGTTCAATTATCAATGCTTTCATCGGTGAAGACCGACATATTGTGACCGATATTGCCGGAACTACGCGTGACTCAATTTATACCCGTTATGATAAGTTCGGTTTTGATTTCTATCTTGTAGATACTGCCGGCATCAGAAAAAAATCCAAGGTTGAGGAAGATCTGGAATTCTATTCTGTAATGCGTTCCATACGTGCTATTGAGAATTCTGATGTGTGTGTCCTTATGATCGATGCCACCCGTGGTCTTGAAAGTCAGGACTTGAATATTGCAGGACTTGTCCAGCGTAACCAGAAAGGCCTTGTAGTAGTTGTGAACAAGTGGGATCTTATTGAGGACCGCAGCAATACTGTAATGAAAAATTACGAGAATGCTATCCGCTCACGTCTTGCACCGTTTACAGACTTCCCTATAATTTTTACCAGCGCTATCAATAAGCAGCGAATCATGAAAGTTCTGGAAAGTGCAAAAGAGGTGTATATGCATCGTAAATTCCGTGTTTCTACCGGAAAACTCAATGCCGAGATGCTTCCTTTGATTGAATCGTTCCCACCACCATCAAACAAAGGCAAATATATTAAGATCAAGTACTGCACACAGTTGGAAGGACCGATAGTTCCTACTTTTATCTTTTTTGCAAATCTTCCTCAGTACGTTAAGGAACCCTACAAACGTTTTCTTGAGAACAAAATAAGAGAGAAGTGGAATTTCTGCGGAACCCCAATCAATATTTTCATCAGACAGAAATAATCTGAAAATCAGTAGGCGGAAAGAAATTCCCTTAGCAGCCGGTTGTCTGCCGTGTTGAACTGCGACTTGTCTCCCTGCCATACAGCGGAACCCTGATTCATGAACAGAATGTGGTCAGCTATGTGATTGACTGAACCTATGTCATGGGTGTTGATGATGGTAGTGGTATTGAACTCTGTTGTGATATTTTTAAGCAGATCATCAATTATTCTTGAGGTAATCGGGTCCAGGCCAGAATTCGGTTCGTCACACAACAGGTATTTAGGATTCAGAGATATTGCTCTTGCTATTGCTGTACGTTTCTGCATACCTCCGCTCAATTCACCAATCATTTTATCGGCGGCATCGGCTAATCCTACTTTTTCCAGACAGTACATGGCGCGCTCCTTACGTTGGGCGTAACTGTCACGGCTGAACATATCCAGTGGAAACATAACATTCTGCAGTACGTTCATGTAATCAAATAATGCTGAGTTCTGGAACAGCATTCCAACTTCGCCACGTGAAACAGTATTGTTGTTTTCATACAGAACACTGCCTGAGTCTGTTTCAGTAAGACCGGAAATACATTTTAACAATACCGTTTTCCCGCTTCCGCTTTTGCCTATCACCATGTTGATACGCCCTGGAAGGAATGTTGCGGAAATGTCTCTTATACCCTGACCGCTTTCGAATACTTTTGATATGTTTCTTACTTCTATCATGACATCATCAGTGCGGTTAATACAAGATCGGCAATAAGAATCAGAATTGAACTGTTGACAACGGCTTTTGTACTGGAGTAACCAACGTCCTGTGATCCTCCTTTGACAGTGTATCCGTAATATGCGGGTACAGAAGTTATAATGAACGCGTAAACCGTGGATTTAATTATGGATACCCAAAAATGCCATGGTATGAAATGATAGCGGACGCCATAGTTCAATTCATTGAAACTGACCATATTGAACAGTTTGCACACAATGTATGCTCCTACAAATCCTGCTACTGTACTGAATATCACAAGTACCGGCATCATGGTAACCATAGCGGTAATCTTTGGAAATATCAGGTAGTTTGCGGAGTTGATTCCCAGTGAATCTATGGCATCAATCTGTTGTGTAATGCGCATTGTTCCAAGTTCTGATGCTATATGTGACCCTATTTTACCGGCCAGAATCAGACACATGACCGTTGATGAAAATTCCAGCATCACCATTTCTCTGACCGCGTATCCCACTGTAAATCCCGGCATCCACGGTTCAATAATGTTGAACTGTATCTGAGAAATAACAACGGCTCCAAGGAAAAATGCTACAATGCAGGCAATTGGAATAGACCATACACCTAAAGCATACAGATTATGAACATATTCCCTGAAGAACATACGCATCCTGTCAGGAACGGAGAATACACGCCGCATAAGGATGGTGTACCTTCCTATGTCCGATATGGATTGTTTAAGACTCATAATCTTTGATACAAGCGTAAAGGTAGTAAAAATATACTGATTGTAGATTATTTTATTTATCTTTGTCACTTAAGAATATACACAGATATGGAAGACAATACTGCAGAACAGCAATCATTAGTGTTGAGAACGGACGGGCTTGTTAAGCGTTACGGCAAAAGAACCGTGGTCAACAATGTATCTTTCAATGTCAAACAAGGTGAGATAGTTGGACTGCTGGGACCGAACGGCGCCGGCAAGACTACTTCTTTTTACATGACTACCGGTCTGGTTACTCCCAATGAAGGGAATATTTATCTCAATGATGAGTGTATTACGGATTATCCTGTATACAAACGTGCACGTGCCGGAATAGGATATCTGGCACAGGAGGCAAGTGTGTTCCGTAAAATGACGGTTGAGGATAATATCCGTTCCGTACTTGAACTTACAGGGAGACCTGTAGATTACCAAAAGGAAAAGCTGGAAAGCCTGATAAATGAATTCAGTTTGCAGAAAGTGCGCAAGAACCTTGGAGACCGTCTTTCAGGAGGCGAACGCCGTCGTACTGAGATTGCACGCTGTCTTGCTATTGAACCTAAATTCATTATGCTTGACGAACCGTTTGCCGGCGTTGATCCTATTGCAGTGGAAGATATCCAGCAGATTGTCTGGAAACTCAAGTATAAGAATATCGGAATTCTTATAACGGACCATAATGTGCACGAAACATTAAGTATTACAGACAGAGCATATCTGTTGTTTGAAGGAAGAATCCTGTTCCAGGGAACACCTCCTGAACTTGCTGCCAATCCTATAGTTAGAGAAAAATATCTCGGAAGGAACTTTATTCTTCAGAAAAAAGACTTCCAGCAATAATCTTTACGCTGTCATTTTGAACCGGAAAAGGAAATATTGTTCGCTTCTTGTCATTCTTTTGTTCTCAATCACTGTTTGTGGACAGGAATTGTCTCCGAGCGATTTTTTAATGGTCCGCAGTGTTCTGTCACCATTGAATGCGCATCCTTGCGGTGTGGTAATCCTTGCCGAGTATCCCGACAGAAAGTTTCTTGACCACGGCAAAAGTATAAGGGAATTGTATGAAGCCATGCTCAATGAGCAGGACTACACAAATTCGTATGGGGCTCCGGGCAGTTTGCGTGATTACTGGAAAGACCAGTCAGCAGGGAATTTTATTCCTGACTTTTATGTGTCCGACATTATTGAACTGGATAGCGCATATTCTTTTTATGGTGCCAATATAAAAGGTTCTGATTCACATGCAAAAGATATGATTGTTGAAGCCTGTCAGAAACTTGACGGACGGATTGATCTGACAGAATATGACTCAAACAATGACGGCTTTATTGATTTTCTGATAGTTATTTTTGCCGGTCATGGTGAAAATGACAGCGATTTTGATGATGCCGATGCTATATGGCCGCATCAGAATTATTTTGACAAGACATTATTGCTGCCGCACAGTGGCTTGAAGGTGTCCGGTTACTTGTGCTCACCGGAAATAATGCGTGGCCAGGATACAACACTTGCCGGCATAGGAATAATTGCCCATGAGATGGGACATATGCTGGGTTTGCCTGATACATATTACAAAGGAACCGGAAGCACGTCTGATAAATATGCCATGGGAAACTGGGATTTGATGGATAATGGCAATTACAACAACTGTGAATGGACTCCGGTCGGATTAACTGCGCTGGAACGTTATTCTCTTGGTTGGATAGACCTTCCTTATCTTGAGGAGTCGGGTGACTATTCTCTGACAGATATTGCTCAGTCCGGTTTTGCATATAGAATAAGCAGCGGAAATCCTGAAAAATTTATAGTTCTGGAAGCGCGCATGAAGACAAAATGGTATTCGTGCGACAAATCCAAAGGTCTGCTTGTTACGGCTGTGGATTACAATAAAAACAGCTGGAATTCCAATAATCTTTTTATTTCTGCGGGTGCACCACGTGTAAGTATCATTCCTGCCGATGCCTGGGGCTCCTTTTCCTCGGAAAATAATGACTGTTTTCCTTTTAAGAATCGTGACAGTCTGACCATAAATGGGAATGGTCCTATAATGAAAGCTGGAAATACTCTCATTGACAAACCTGTTACAAACATAAGAATTGTGGACAACAGTGTTTGTTTCCATTTTGAAAACACGCAAACCGGTATAAGTTCCGCAATTTGCAGTTTTGAAGTTTTCCCTATGAACGGAGCAATTGTTGTAAAATCTGACTCATATTTCCCGCGCCCAATAAGATTCTATTCAAGTAACGGTGTCTTGATGCATGAGGCTGTAATATGTGGTACTGAGTATATATTCCAACCTGTTTGTTCCGGAATTTACTTTGTTGAATATTGCGGAAAAACACTAAAAATCTCCATGTAATTATGTCCTGGTCCACTAAAGTCTTCTCTTTAATGTTGTGTGTTCAGTGCTGTTTGCCGCTGACCGTCAGTGCGTCCAAACATGATAAACTTGTTGAACTGGCCAGTAATGCCTATCAATTCAATAATGTTTTTTCGCAGGAAAAGGTATTTCTTTTCTTTGACAATACTGCATATTTTCAGGGCGAAACTATCTGGTTTAAGGCCTATGTAACCGATGCCACCACATTGAACCGCGCTCAGAGTGGTGTATTGTATGTTGAATTGGTATCTCCAACCGGTGCGGTTCTCCAGCAGAAGAAACTGAAGATTGTGGCTGGGCAGACGCATGGTGATTTTGTACTTAAAGATGTAGGTACAAGTCAGGCCAGAGACTATAGAGGGGTTATTGATTACCCGAGCGGTTATTATGAAGTAAGAGCATATACCAAGAATATGCTTAATTTTGATTCAAATACCATTTTTTCCAGAGTATTCCCCGTATATACTGATCCTATTGCCAAGGGTGAATTCTATATGTCCCGTGTTCTGGAAAGAACTCCTAACACTACAGCAAAACGTCCTGATCCTGATAAACTCAAGGAGATGAATATAACTTTCTATCCTGAAGGAGGTAATCTGGTAAAAGGTGTTAAGCAGCGTATTGCTTTCAAGGCTTTCGATAAGGAGGGCTATGATCTTGACAGTTGTATAGTTCTTGACCGTAACGGTAAAGTACTGGCAACTGCCAGACACGATGGAATGGGCTGTTTTGATTATTATCCCAATTCAAATGATTCAAAAATCCAGGTCAAAGCCGGAGAGAATGCACGGCCGGTCACTTTCTCATTGCCAACAGCAACAGACGGTTATACTATCCGGTTGGAGCAACCTCAGTTTCATAGGCTGGAAGCGGATATATTATACAGCAATTCACGTTCTCATGAGTCTGAAACGGATACAATCGGTATAGCAGTCTGCTGTCGCGGCGGTATTGTCTATTTTGATGAACTTGCAGTCAGTCTTGAGTCTGACAGGACACTTTTTTCCACTCACATTGATGTAGCAACGGATCTATGGCCCGTGGGTGTGTGTCAGATGATTCTGTACGATGAAAACGGGCGTATTTTATCTACCCGTATGTTCTTTCATTCAAATCCCGGATTTTCTACACCGCAGATTACTGTGAAACAGGATAAGTATTTTTATGAGCCGTTTGATCCGGTAAATCTGGAATTCACGTTGAAAGATACCAAAGGACTTCCGTTTAAGGATCGCTTTGCTGTATCCGTTCGTGATGCTGATGATTATGGAAACGGTTCTACCGACAATCTTCTCAGCAATCTGTTGTTGAGTTCTGAACTGAAGGGATTTATACGTAATCCTGAATATTATTTCAAGAGTCTGGACGCAGAGCATCTGATGAATCTTGATTTGCTGATGATGGTTCAGGGATGGCAGAGGTATGACTGGAAAGTTATGAGCGGAGTTGAACCGTTTAAGGAAACCCAGCGGCTTGAAGAAGGCCTCACAATCAACGGTTGGGTGAAAACAAAGGTTTCCAGAAAAGATATGGATCAGGTGACTGTCGGTGCCGGACTTACTCCTGTTGACAAAACTAAATCTGCAAGATTCCAGACAATTACTGATTCTACCGGTTATTTTGGATTTGATCTTCCGGATTTTGAAGGAAAAGCCAGATTTACGCTTCGTCTGACATCGCGCAAACACAAAGATCTGGAGGCACGTATAATGTTGGATCGCGGAGTAATTCCTGATCCAAGGCCTTATTCTCTTTCTGAGAAGTTGCTGATATCAGAACAGAATCAGCGTAAATTGTCACTGAATGCCAACCAGTTGTATGACCCGGTTGCAGATAAGATTATAGGATACCTGCTTCCCGAGGTGGAAATTCTTGAAAAACGTCAGTTTGTTGATTATGATACCTTCCAGGCGTTCGATGCCGAGGCTGAGGTTGAGATTGAACTTGACAGGGGTGAATACACAACCAATGTCCAGAATTTTCTTATGGATCAGGGTTATGTTGTGACCGATGCATCTGCATCGTCAGTTATGGGTAGCGGTGATGATATGTCAAGCGCATTCGCTCTGTCAATTTCCATTAATGAACGTGCATCTTTCTGGTATGTGCACGACTCAGAAAAGACACGATACACGGGCAAACAGTATCCGCCTACTTTGATTCCTATGGAATTGGTCAAGAGCGTAATAGTATTTGACCAACCCATGCCTATGCGCCGCGCCTACAAATTTATGCCTTTGCTTGAAGAGGCGGGCTACAGGCAGATAACCAGTCCGGAAAACTGGCTTCAGTTCAGGGGTGAGGGAGACAATGCTGCAAGATTGTACTATATAGTTGATCTGCAGCTTAAAGATCAGTACGAAATAAAGGTCTCCGATTATTACAACAAGCTTGGCAAACGTGTGGCAAATGTGGAGGGGTACAGTACAATCATTGATTTTTATGGTCCTGAATATGCTACAAAGCCAATGCAGGGTACGGCAGATTTCCGCAGGACGTTGTACTGGAACCCGAATGTGGTAACCGACAGTCTGGGAAAAGCATCGGTCTCTTTTTACAATAATTCATATTCCAAAAAAATGATAGTAACTGGTGCGGGTATCACTAGTGGCGGTACTCCGTACGTGTTTGACTCGGCATTGTAAAATGCGTCTTTCATTCCAGTTTTTGTTATCCTTGAGTTTGCATTATTATTTGATAATCACTAACTTTGTAAGTTGATATAATAGTGTTGTGATTATACATGGACGGACGTTTTCTGCTACAACTGAAAGAGCTTGCTCCAATCTCTCTGAAGGAGATGGACAGTGTCAGTCTGATGAACAGGAAGGATACAAAATATCTGGCAACCTGTAATCAACTTGAGTCATTGCTGGATGTTGTTCGTGACAAGTACATGGTGCTGGTAAAGACATCTGATGACAATCGTTTCTCCGAGTATATAACAACCTATTTTGATACGCCTGAACGTGATATGTATATTGCACATCACAACAAACGTCTTACACGTCAGAAGGTGCGTGTCCGCGAATATCTGGATTCCGGAGATGTGTTTTTTGAAGTAAAACGGAAAAATAATCACGGTAAGACAAAAAAGAAACGTATTCCGGTTGCAGGTGTTGATACTTTGTATGAAGACGGAGCGGACCGGTTCCTGGATGGTGTGGCATTGATGCCAATTCCGCTTAAGAATATGGAACCTTATGTGCGGAATCATTTTGAAAGGATTACTCTGGTAAACAACCAGAAATCAGAGCGTCTGACAATTGATACCGGACTCTCTTTTCAAAATCTGGTTACCGGGAATAAGTTTGATTTGACAGGACTTGTAGTAATTGAAGTTAAACGTGACGGCTTGTGTTATTCTCCTATTGTTGATATTTTGCGTGAACTGCGTATCAAGCCAAGCGGATTTTCCAAGTACTGCATTGGCGCCGCATTGACCGACATGTCAATAAAGAGAAACAATTTCAAAATGAAGCTGCGTAAAGTTGGAAAACTTGTTGACAGAAAACTTGATTAAATTAGCATAGTATATGTTTCTAACTGATTTTTTAGCCGGAGGAGTAAATTCACTTATGGCTGTTTTGGAAGACGATCTTGATGCTGCTGTCTCTGCCGAGAACGAAGTGGTGCAGGCGGTGACATCGGGTCCTAATATGTTTGATTGGAGCAGTATGAGCGTAATGTTGCTCAGGTTCCTGATTAACGTAATAGTTGTAGGTATAGTAGTTCATTGTTTCTATTATCCGAAAGCAAAACGCCGGGATTACTTTTTTACTTTCACTCTGATTGGTGTGAGTATATTCATGCTTATTTATCTGATGGGCGGAGTGAAACTCAAGGTTGGCTTTGCTCTTGGCCTGTTTGCCATATTCGGTATTATCAAATACAGAACGGAACAGGTGCAGATAAGAGAAATGACATATATGTTTGTTGTCATAGCCATTTCTGTCATAAACGGACTTGCTGCTTCTCTTACATATCTTGAACTTATTTGTACCAATCTTCTTTTTATTATTTCTCTTGCAGTCTGTGAGAATACACGTTGGGTAAAACATATTCCGACCAAGCTGATAAAATACGACAATATAAATCTTATCACTCCCGATAAAGAAAAAGAACTTATTGAGGATCTGGAAAAACGTACCGGACTCAAGATTGTGCGCGTTGAAGTGGGTAATATTGATTTTCTTAAAGATTCTGCAATTGTGAAAATCTATTATGAACCTGTTATGGACGAGTTTGGCACTATCGGCAATGTGAATAAAATCAAGATGAAATGAAATCCCGTTCCTGCTTCATATTGATTATTGCTGCATTCATGCCGTTGGTGGCTTGTGCTGAAATCAATCAGGATTGGGGAGGTAGGATGATTGTAGGTGCCAAAGCCGGTTTGACCAAAAAACTTGACGTATCTGCAGCTGTCTCTTATTCTCTGCAGGATAAGTTTAGCGCAACCGATAAATATAAGTTCATAGCTGATATTTCTTATAGAATCTTCAGAAACAAAGCTAAAACTTTTAGCCTGAAAACTCTTTTGGGGTATGAATACGTGAAGGAATACATGCCTGAAAAACAAAAGATCAAAGATAAGGGCACAATAACAGATTTTGAAGACAACGAATATCAGGAGTATAATCTTATTGATACAGATGCATGGTGGAACTCTTCACACAGAGTAAAATTTGCTTTAAGCGGCAAGGTAGTGTTTTCCCGCTTTACCGTTTCCGTTCGTGAAATGTACAGATATTCCCATTCAATGCCTGTAGATGTAAATCAATCCAAATCAAAGTTTCGCTATAGTGAGATTACAAATAAAGTGGAATTGGACTCGGTATTGTATGAGGTTGAAAGAAAGGGAAACAGCAATGAACATCTTTTGCGCTCAAGACTTCAGATAGAGTATAATATCCCGCATTGTAAGGCAGACCCTTTTATAATGGCTGAGATATTCAATAACGTGGCATCGGGTTTCAGATTGGAACGTATGCGTTACCGTGCAGGCTTTGATATGACGTTTGCCAAACGTCATGGAGTCAGTGTTTATTATCAGTTGCAGAATTATATCGGGAATAAACTCTTGCATACCCCGGTAATTGAATATACATACGAACTATAATTGAATATACTATATGAGAAAACTTTTATTGCTGCTTGTGTTTGTATGGACTTTGAATATAAATGCTCAGTCCAGCCAGAATGTGGTATTCAGGCAAACCGGAACACAAGATATTGTCATGAATATTGATGATTTGGACAAGATTTTTTTTGAGGATAATACAATTACATGCAAGCAGAACAACGGGGATGAAATTTCAATAGACCTGGATATGTTTTTAGGTTTTCTGTTGACCACGGTGCCTGCGGCCGTTGATAGAATCAATGATACTGAACATATTTGTTATGTTGACGGTAATCTGGTTGTAAACAACAGCAAAGGTGAAATTGTCAAGTTGTACAATCTGACATCGCTTGTTAAGGAATTTTGTGTTGATTCTGATGCTCAAGTGATAGATCTGTCAGATTTACCAGCGGGTGTTTATATAGTTGAAACAGAATCTGAGACAATAAAACTGGTAAAATGAAAAGAATTTTGTTGGCAATATCTGCTGTTTGTCTGCTTGTGACCAATGCTTTTGCTTCAGACAAATATTTTCAGGTTGAAAATGATTTTTATCAGTGTGCAATATCTTCAAGTCAAATTGATTCGGTAGTTTATTCCAAATCTGACGCTACACTTGATTTTCATTATAAAGACGGTCATTGTGTGTGGGCAAAAGATGCTGTTGGGTACATTGATGTTACAGAGTCTCCGTGTGATGAGTCTTTTACTGACAGTTTACACCTAAGCAGCTTGGTGCAGGAAAAAATTTCCGGATTGGATAAAGTGACTGAGTCTGTTCCGGTAGAGAAGGATGATCCAGAATATGAGGATTTTATTGAAAAATTTCTGCGGGCATGCAATGTAACAGTAAAATGGAACAATAATAAGGCTGAAGTTAGTGTCAATCCGTCTGATTATGGTGTCTCTGCATCTGTAAATGGAACGGATGTTATACTGACAATAACAGATAAGAAAGTGCGGATTGTTTTATCGGGTGAAACAGTTTCCGGTTCTCTTAAGATATACAGTGACTACAAATTCCGTCTGGATCTTGATGGTGTGTCTATTTATAATCCGTTTGGTCCAGCCATCAATATCCAATCAAAAAACAGAGTGTATCTGAATTTGCCTGCAAATAAATCAAACATTCTGAAAAGCGGAGCGGAATATGTAACGCAATACGGTCCTGGCGGAGAAGAAGATGCCAAAGCAACTTTGTTCAGCGAGGGACAACTTGTTTTCAGCGGTGAGGGTTCTCTGACAGTGGAAAGCCCTTCTCACCATGGTATCTGTTCTGATGACTATATCCGTTTCCGTTCCACTTTAGGAGATATTTCTGTCAATGCCGGCAAGGATGCCGTACATGCCAAGGATTATTTTCTTATGTACGGAGGCAGACTGACGGCCGTTGCTGCCGATAACGGTATTCAGGTTGAAAAAGGTTATGCTGCATTTTATGGTGGTATGAGCAAGATTCAGTCTGACGACAATGGGGTAGAGACAAAATCTGAGTTGACGCATACTGCTTATGTCTTGGTAGCCGGTAATGCAAATCTGGACATTTCGTCAAAAGAAGGTTCAGCTATTGACTGTCAGGACGGTTTTTATTCCAATGGTGGAAATGTAAGGCTGCAAACTGGTGGAGCAGGAGGAAGAGGTATCAGATCAAAGTCAAAAATAGTAGTTGAAAATGGATTTCTGGCCGTTGAATTGTCAGATTGCAAACCTGTCTGGAACGAGAATAACCAGGATTTTACACAACCTGCTGCATTACGTTCATCTGATTCCATTATTGTTTCCAACGCACTCTGTTCATGCTGTACCAAATATGATACTCAGGGGGCAAAGGTTATTAACGCGGACAGTGCAGTTGTTATATCCAACAGTGTTGTTGCTGTGGAAGCCATGCAGGATGATTATGAAAACAACGAATTTGATATTAAGGCCAAAGCGGTTGAAGGCAATGACATTGCGGTTCTGAACAAATCAATGGTGTATATATCAGCACGCAAGAACGCGTTGTGTTCAGAAAACAGTGTGGTTATTGGAAACAGTGCCGTTAAATTATTATCAGATTCTTTTGACAAGACATTTTTGAAATATAATAAAGATTTTGACCTGAGCGGTGCAATTTTTTATAACAAACTTGTAAATGAGTAATTGAATATGAACAGATTTAAGAGAATCTTATTGAAACTGAGCGGTGAGAGTCTGATGGGAGAACAGGGTTACGGTATTGATGAGAACCGTCTGAAAGACTATGCCTGTCAGATTAAGGAAATACATGAGATGGGTGTTGAAATTGCCATTGTAATAGGTGGCGGCAATATTTTCCGTGGTCTTAAAGGACAGGGAAAGGGTTTTGACCGTTACAAGGGCGATCAGATGGGCATGCTTGCTACTGCCATCAACGGTCTGGGACTGAGTTGCGCTCTGGAAAGTGCCGGTGTGGACAATGTAGTTATGACAGCCATACGTATGGAACCTATCGGTCAGTTGTACAATAAGGATAATGCTGTTTCTTTTCTCAAGCAGGGTAAGGTTGTAATTCTTGTGGCCGGTACCGGAAATCCGTATTTTACAACAGATACAACATCTTCTTTGCGTGCAATAGAGATAGGGGCTGATGTTATGCTTAAAGGAACGCGTGTAGACGGAATTTATACAGCAGATCCCGAAAAGGATAAGACCGCTACAAAATTCCAGGAAATCAGTTATGATGAGATATACAATCGTAATTTGAAAGTTATGGACCTGACAGCTACAACAATGTGTAAAGAAAACAATATGCCTATTTATGTTTTCAATATGGATAAATTCGGCAATTTGCGCAAAGTTATTGACGGTCAGGAAATAGGTACATTAGTACATCCTTAAGTTATGAACAGAGACAGGAAACTGACAGTATTGTTGAATGAGAAAGAGAGCGGACTGATAGAAGAATATCTTAAAAAATATAAGATATCCAACCGCAGCAAGTGGATTAGAGAGACTCTTATCCTGTTTATCATGCAAAAATTGGAACAGGATTATCCTACACTCTTTTCTGAAAATGAAATGCGCAGATAATTGTATGGACAATAACCAACAGCATATTAAGTTCATGCGCCAGGCTTTAATTGAAGCCCAGAGTGCCGGGGATCAGGGTGAAATTCCTGTCGGTGCTGTTGTGGTATGTGACGGAAAGATAATAGCCCGTGCTCATAATATGACAGAGAGGTTGCACGATGTCACCGCTCATGCCGAGATGCAGGCTATCACCGCCGCTGCTGATTATCTTGGAGGAAAATATCTTACTAATTGTACTTTATATGTAACTTTGGAGCCGTGTATTATGTGTGCCGGAGCGATAGGATGGTCTCAGATATCCTGTCTTGTATATGGGGCATCTGATCCGAAACGCGGATATACGTTATTTGCTCCTGCTGCATTGCATCCCAAAACAACTGTTGTGAAAGATGTTCTTGCGGATGAATCTGCTTCTTTGATGAAGGATTTTTTTGCAAAAAAGCGTTGATAACAAAAACAAATATTATAAAAATGGAAAAATTCAAGTATGCTCCTATGTTTCAGCTTGGTGAAGACCAGACTGAATACTACTTGCTCTCAAAAGAGGGTGTTTCTGTAAGTGAGTTTGAAGGTAAACCTATTCTGAAGGTAACACCGGAAGCTTTGACCCGTATGGCAAATGCGGCTTTCCGTGATGTCTCATTCCTTTTGCGCCGTTCACATAACCTGCAGGTTGCTAAAATTCTTAGTGATCCTGAAGCAAGTGACAACGACAAATATATAGCACTTACATTCCTGCGTAATGCTGAGGTTGCTGCAAAAGGCAAACTTCCGCTTTGCCAGGATACAGGTACTGCCATAGTTCATGGCGAGAAAGGCCAGCAGGTATGGACCGGTTTCTGCGACGAAGAAGCTCTTGCTAAAGGTGTTTACAAGACATATACCGAAGAAAATCTGCGCTATTCACAGAATGCACCTCTCACTATGTATGAGGAGGTCAATACAAAGTGCAATCTCCCTGCTCAGATTGATATTGAAGCTACTGAAGGAATGGAGTACCGCTTTTTGTGTGTAACAAAGGGTGGTGGCAGCGCCAACAAATCATATCTTTATCAGGAAACAAAGGCCCGTATCCAGAATCCTGGTACACTGATTCCTTTCCTCGTTGAGAAGATGAAAAGTCTGGGTACTGCTGCTTGTCCTCCTTATCACATTGCCATTGTTATCGGTGGTACAAGTGCTGAGAAGAACCTTCTTACAGTGAAGTTGGCATCGACCCACTATTATGATTCTCTGCCTACAACCGGCGATGAAACCGGCCGTGCCTTCCGTGATATTGAACTTGAAGAGCAACTGCTTGTTGAAGCTCAGAAGATTGGACTTGGTGCACAGTTTGGCGGCAAGTATATGGCTCACGATGTACGCGTTGTACGTCTGCCGCGCCATGGTGCCAGCTGTCCGATTGGTCTTGGTGTGAGCTGTTCCGCCGACCGTAATATAAAATGTAAAATCAATAAGGACGGTATCTGGATTGAGAAGATGGACGATAAACCATACGAACTGATACCGGAAGAACTGCGTAATGCCGGAGAGGGTAATGCCGTAAGAATTGACCTTAACAAGCCTATGCCTGAAATTCTTAAGGAACTTTCAAAATATCCTGTTGCTACCCGTCTTTCACTTAACGGAACAATTATTGTAGGACGCGATATTGCACATGCAAAACTGAAAGCACGCCTTGATGCCGGAGAAGATCTGCCGCAGTATATCAAGGATCATCCTATTTACTATGCCGGACCGGCCAAGACTCCTGCAGGTATGGCCTGCGGTTCCATGGGACCTACAACAGCCGGACGTATGGATCCGTATGTTGACGAATTCCAGGATCACGGAGGCAGTCTTATCATGTTAGCCAAAGGTAACCGCAGTCAGGTTGTAACTGATGCCTGCAAGAAACACGGTGGTTTCTACCTTGGTTCAATAGGTGGTCCTGCCGCTATTCTTGCGCAAAACAATATAAAATCAATTGAATGTGTTGAATACCCTGAACTGGGTATGGAGGCTATCTGGAAAATCCAGGTAGAGGACTTCCCTGCATTCATACTTGTTGATGATAAAGGAAACGATTTTTTCAAACAATTGCCATCTTGTAATTGTCCAAAGAAATAAGAATTTATTAACTCATAATACTTTTTTTTATGGCTGCTGAAAAATATAAATGGAGTTTTTATTCACTAGGTGGAGTAACCCGTGTTAATATTCAATCAGGTCAGGATATTGCACATCTTGGCGAACTTGATATGAAATTGTGGACAGCTCTCAGCTGTCCTACTACCGGTCTTGAATTCAATCAGAAGTTCCTTTCTCTGATGGATACCGATAAAGATGGTAAGATCAAGACAAAAGAGGTTGTAGCTGCATCCAAGTACGTCACAGGTGCTTTGAAAGATCCTAATGTCCTTGTGAATGTAAAAGATACTCTCTCTCTCTCCGATTTGAACACTGAAAATGAACTGGGAAAGAGACTTGCTGATACAATATCTTTAATAAAAGATGGAACTGATACTTCAATAACAGGTTCCAATGTTGCTGATTACATGGCAAAGCTTAATGCCATGACATTTGAGGTTGCTGCCAAAGATGTTATTGTTCCGCCATACGGAGCTGACACTGATGCGGTAGCTGCAGCATATAACGCTTTGGACGCCAAAGTGAAAGACTACTTTATGCGTTGCAAACTGTTGGTTTTCAATGGCGACTGCAGTTCCGTTATAGATACTTCGGTGACATCGTTAGGTAACTTCAGTGCAGGCGATCTTTCAGCACATATAACTGATATTGCCGCAATGCCTCTTGCAAAACCTCAGACCTCAATGCTTTTGCCTTCTGTTGAAAATGTAAACCCGGTGTGGAAAGAACAGTACAAGGCAGTTGTTGATCTGGCTCTTGCTTCTGACAATAAGGCTACTGCTTATGGTGAAAAACAGTGGGAACAGGTAGGAGCTAACCTTTCTGCATATTTCAGCGCGGTTGAAGCTCAAAACAGCGGTGCCCAGAACGAACTTATTGCCAAGCGTGATGCACAACTGGCATCGGCTAAGGAACTGGATGAGTTTATATGTCTCTATACATATCTTTATGATTTTATCAGGAACTACGTTGTATTCTCTGATTTCTATTCAAGAGATGACAGCCAGCAGGCCGTATTCCAGGCGGGTAAACTTTTTATTGACCAGCGTTGCTGCGAACTTTGCGTAAGAGTTTCTGATTTGGGCAAGCATGCCGATATGGCAAAATTGAGCGGTATGTTCCTTATTTACTGTCATTGCTGGTCATATACAGGTACAGAACAGATGGATATAGTTGCTGTTCTTACAGAAGGCGATGTCAAGGATTTGCGTGCAGGAAAGAATGCCGTATTCATTGACCGTGACGGAAAAGACTGGTATGCTACCGTTACAAATATAGTTGACAATCCTGTCAGTATCCGTCAGGCATTCTGGTCTCCTTACAGAAAGTTCGGACGCTGGTGTTCTGAGAAAATAAACAAGATGGCTGCTGACAGAGAGAATAAGGTTTCAGAAAATATGACTGCCGCTGCATCCGGTGATGCTTCCAAAAAGCAACAGGTTTTTGACGTAGCAAAATTTGCCGGAATCTTTGCCGCTGTAGGCTTGGCTATCGGTTCTCTTGGATCATTCCTGGATAAACTGGTTGACAAATGTTTACTACTTCACTGGTGGCAGTTTCTGATAATATTTGCCGTTATCCTGCTTCTGATCTCAGGACCGTCAATGTTCATAGCCTGGGGCAAACTGCGCAAACGTGACCTTGGTCCTGTATTGAACGCCAACGGTTGGGCAATCAACGCCAGGGTTCTTGTTAACGTACGTTTTGGCCACACATTGACCAGTCTTGCCAAATATCCGAAACTTGATCTGAAAAATATCGGTGCTGCAGATCCGTATGCAAAGAAGAAATCATCTTTCTGGCCTTGGTTCTTTGCTATTCTGATTGTACTTGTTGCTGCATTTGCGGCCATGTATTTTCTTGGCTATTTTTCAGAGTGGATTAATTTTTAAATAACAGAATCAGTATCATCATTATGAGGAAATTGGTTATATCGGTGCTGTCATTGTCAGCATGTGTTTTGTTTTCTGCCTGTAACGGCACTGATAGCGTGACAGAAAGAAATCTATTCACTGTTTTTCCTGATTACACCGATGTAACCATTCCCTATAATATTGCTCCGTTGAACTTTGACTTCAATGGTGAAAAATCCATAAGGGTTGAAATCAAGGGTGTACAAACCGGTTTCTCAAAAAAATACCGTGGCGGAAGGGTCCGTTTTTCACTGGGCCGGTGGAAAAGAATACTTGAGGCGGAAAAAGGAAATACTGTCAGTGTAACCATTACAGGCCGCAATCAAAAAGTGTTGAAATCCTTTAATTGGGAAATTTCTGAATACCCCATTGATTCTTATTTGAGCTATCGTCTGATAGAACCGTCATACGAGACGTGGAACGATATTGTGGTGGTTGAACGTAATGTTGAAAATTTCAATACCAGACTGTTGTCCAATAATAATCTTACCGACAGGAGTTGCATGAATTGCCATATTTCAAATGGTACAAATTCTTCTTTTTTTCATGTGCGCGGGCCTAAGGGAGGAACTGTTGTCAACAGAAACGGTAAGATTACCAAACTCAATACCCGTAATGACAGTGTACTTACTACAGCGGCTTATGGCGCAATGTCCGCCGATGGCCGTTACGGAGTTTTTACAGCGGCTCAGATATTTATGTTTGACCGCTCACACCGAACCAAACGTGTTGAAGTTTATGATACCAACAGCGATTTGGTTGTGGTAGATTTTGACAAAGAAACCATTACTGACTGTCCGGCAGTAAAAGGGGAGGAGTATCAGGAAACTTTTCCATGTTTTTCTGCTGACGGACGTACAATCTATTTTTGCAGAGCACTTCACAAAGAGCAACCCGAATATACAAAGCAGATGCATTACAGTCTGTGCAGCATAGGTTTTGATCCTGAAACGGGAATGATGGACAACAATGTTGCAGTTCTTGCCGATGCCGAGTCTTTGAATACATCTTTCAATCAGCCAAGAGTCTCACCCGACGGACGTTTCCTGGTTGCTTCAATGTCTGACTTTGGAACATTTCCCATCTGGCATGATGAGTGTGATCTGGTCCTGTTCAATCTGGAGACAGGAGAAATGTCTCCGCTTGCCATGACAAATTCCTCCAACTCTGAGTCCCACCATTCATGGAGCGGTAACAGTCATTGGCTGGTGTTTGCTTCAAAACGTGGAGACAAAGTGTTCGGACGTATTTATATTGCTTATATTGACGATAAAGGTGAAGGACACAAGGCCTTCGTATTGCCGCAAAAGAACCCCAATGTCTACAATATCACGCTGAAATCTTATAATATGCCTGAAATTTACGCAACGCCCGAACCCTACGGCGCACGTGATATAGAAACGTATTACAAGGATGTAAAGTCCTCCAATCTTACCTATTTGCCATACATCAGCAAATAGTTCCAATAACTTCCTGAAAATTTTCCGGCAGTCTTCCTGTCACCTGTCTGGTGAGCTTTTGAGAATTGCATGTATGCCGAAAGCAAGTTCTGGTTTATGTGATACTTGTACGAAATCTCTTTCAGTTTGTCCATATTTCTGGCAGATGCAATAAGGGCCTCCTGATAAATCTGAGGTATGGATTTTGAATCCTGGTAATTGTAATAGGAATCAAAAGCACTGGCAAAGTTTGTTACATCTTTGTCCAGAATATATGCGCATAACAGATATTCAAGTGCAATGCCATTATCACTATTCCCCTCAATAACTGAAATCAGTGCCGCTTTATGATCATTCTGATTGAAATGATAATCGCTTTCAGGGGTCAGACTTTTCAGTTTTACGAGGTATTGCGGAAGTCTGCCAGATCTCAATCCATTCTGGACTTCTGCCGCCCATTTCTTATGAGGAATAGAGTGTGAAAGAATATTCAGATACTTTTCGGCAAGTGCTGAATCTCCTGCAATAACAGCTATTTCTGCACTCCGGCGTATCATTCGGCTCGGCATTCCGCCACGGACCTGTGTCTGTCCAAGAAATGAACAGTCTGTTGCCCATGTCAGGTCTCCAAGTTCCAAGTGAAAGTCGACATTCAAGAAATGATCTATATATGTAGAAGTCTGAACTGTCGGCAAAAACATTCCGGATATTCCCATCTGCGGATATTTGAGAAGGTTTTTAGCCAGTTCACCTTTGCGGGCCAGAGCATTATTGTGTACCAGGACATCATATATGGAAATGTCCTTATCATTTGCAAAACAGGCCTTCTCAGCCTTGCTCCAGTCTCTGTGGTATGTGTGTGTCAATAATTCCAGGATATGCTCATCGTTTTTATTGTATGTCCAAACAAATGCCATAATGCTTAATACTGTACATATTGAACAAACGGCAGCTTTTATTGACTTGTGACAGTTTGGGAGTAATACGGACAATATGCAGAATATCAATACTGTTACAAATGAAATGAACATTCTTGACGGATTGGCTGAAAGACTGTGCCTGTCGAGCGGATAAATGATAGCCTGACCCATATATATCATTTCTATTCTGCAGAATATCAGAATGAATAAGAATGACTCCGCTGCAATAATTATAGATTCTATAAACTTTTTCCGCTCAATCAGGACAATGATCATAAGCATTGCCAGCATTATTATATACCCTCCGATAAGTGGAAAAGCAATGGCAATAAGAATGTATTGAAGCCAGTTGTTCCTGCATTTTGTCCATATAATAAATACATAAAGGGCAATAATAAGACCTATACACATTGTAATATCCCAATCAACTCCGGTAAACAGTGCACATTCAATGCTGGTTACAAAAAATGCTGCACTCCATGTGAAAATACTGTTCTTGTCTGAAAAAAGAATCTGCAGTGCCTTTTGAACGGTAAACAGCAGTAGTGCAAAAATGGAGACAATGATAACTGTACCTGTATGTTTGAATGCGAAGAATTGAGTGAGAAAGTCTCCGATAATTTTGGACAGGGCTGCTGGCTTGGAAAAATATTGCCATAGAAAACCTTGTCCCGATATGAATACTGACGTTTGTTCTTTGAAGTTTATATGGAATGGAACTGCAGCTTCCAGATAAACTGCAATTGCAGCAAAAAATGCTACAGAAATAATTCCAATTAAGCTTTTTTTGACAGATATACTGGCCATTTTGACTATCTTTTTTTCAAATATTTTGTTACAAAGATATGGATTTATTTGTTTTTATCATTACTTTTGCCCGTCTTATGTGCGAAACTGTGGATTGTTCATTATGAGGAAATTAGTTATATCAGCGCTTTCAATGTTGGCATGTTTTGTGTTCTCTTCCTGTAACGGTACTGATAGCGTGACAGAAAGAAACGGATTTACCATTTTCCCTGATTACACGGATGTGACCATTCCTTACAATATTGCCCCGCTGAACTTTGACTGCTCTACAGACGACAAGGTGGTAATCAATATCAAAGGTCAGCAGACATCCTATTCAAAGAAACATTCAGACGGGAAGGTCCGTTTTGCCATCAGAAAGTGGAAACGGATGCTTTCTATGGAGAAAGGCAATACTCTCTATGTAACAATCACCGGAGCTTCGAAAGATACTCTTCTTTCAACCAGATGGTTTGTCAGTGCCGATGTCATTGATCCGTATCTCAGTTACCGTCTTATTGACCCTTCGTATGTAATTTGGGACAGACTTGATGTTGTTGAACGCAATATGGAAACATTTGATACGCGTTATCTGTCCAATAATAATATAACGCAGAAGAAATGTATGAACTGCCATATTTCAAATGGTTCCAACACTTCTTTTTTTCATTTGCGTGGCGCAGGTGGAGGTACATTGGTTAACAGAAACGGTCAATTGACAAAGTATAACATGAAACATGACAGTCTTGTTGCCACTGCCGCATATGGTGCCCCTTCATTTGATGGACGTTATGCCGTGTTTACCGCAGCAGATATCAGTCTGTTCTATTGCTCTGCGGAAGGAAAACGCGAAGAGGTATATGACAATGTAAGCGATCTTGCTGTTGTGGATTTTGAAAACGGCACAATTACCGATGCCCCTTCTGTGAAAGGAGATGAATATCAGGAAACCTTTCCATGTTTTTCCGTTGACGGGAAAACCATTTATTTCTGCAGAACCAAACATCTTCCCCAGCCGGAAAATACGGATAATATGCGCTATAGTTTATGCAGTGTGGATTTTGACCCGGAAAACGGTAAGATTGGCAACACAGTCAGAATCCTTCTGGATGGAGACAGAATGAACTGTTCTTTCAATCAACCCCGTGTATCTCCTGATGGCCGTTTCCTTGTGATTAACGTGTCAAGGTATGGTACTTTCCCGGTTTGGCATAAGGAGTGTGATATGCTGTTGTACAATCTGGCTACGGGTAAGATGAAAATGCTGAATGCCGCAAATTCTTCAAATTCCGATTCACATCCTGTCTGGAGTTCAAACAGCCGCTGGTGCGTATTCGCCTCCAAGCGTGATGACAACGTGTACGGACGTCCGTACATTACTCATATTGATGAATACGGAAATGAAACCAAGGCATTTGTATTGCCGCAAAAGAATCCGAATGTTTACGTCAATACATTGAAATCGTATAATTTACCTGAGATATATACTGCTCCAGAGCCGTACGATGCGCACTATATTGAGTCTTTCTACAATAATATCAAGTCAGTCAATTTGACTTATAAACGCTGACATAACCCCAATAGGTGCTTTCAAAATTTTGAGGCAACAACTCTGAATTTCCGCTGTTTTTTGCCTGAACAAATTGCAGATATTTCTCTACAATTTCTTTATCAATTCTATATTTCCGAACAATTTCTTCCAGTTGCGTGCTGTCTTTGGCCGTGTAGACCAATGCTTCCTGATATACATCTGCAACCTTAATCAGGCTGTCAAACTTATTGTAATAGAAGTGGTCATAAGCATTGACAAAATCTTCAAGATCATTCAATAAAAGCATGGTACACAGAATGCAGTCTATGGCTCCTTTGTTATACGGATTGCCATTTGCAACAGCCAGCATGGCATCAATGTCATAGACATTATTGAAGTATGTATTTGTGGCTGGTGTAAGGGCTCTCAACTCAACCAGTCTTTTTGCAATAGCATTATTGATAACGTTATCCATCATGGTCAATGCCCATTCTTTATGTATGCATGAACGACTCAGCATCTTGAGATATTTCATAGCTACGTCGTAATCGCCGGTTACAATCGATATCTCCGCGCAACGGCGCAATATCCTGCTTGAAGTATGCCACGGAATTTTGGATAGACCTACAAGTGACAGATCTATTGCCCACGCAATGTTTCCAAGTTCAAGACTGGTGTCCAGATTCATGAAAAGGGTCATATAATCATCTTCTTCTGAGAATCCGAGTATTATTCCGTTGTCAATAAACTGTGGATATTTCAACAGATTTTCAGGAAGTGTTCCTTTTCTTGCAAATGCATAGTTGCGGATAAAAATTGAAAATTTATCTGTCTGATTCTCTTCTAAGGTACGCTGCTTTGCTTTCTCCCAGTCTCCATGATATGTGTATGTCAGCAGTTCCATTCTGAATTCAGTCTGTTTGTCATTAGTCAGAATGAAGGAAACCAGACAAATTGAAAAACTTACTCCTATACTGATATAAGAAACGGTTGTATGTGCCGGGCAATAAGAAATAAGGACAGCCGAAATAATCCATATCAGCACTGAAAGAAGAAACAGATATGAATTGCTGGATAAGGAACTGGAATACTGAGGATATATTATTGCATCCCAAATATGAAACATTTCCAGTTTGCTTACAAGAACAATTGCAATGAAAGCTTCCAGCAACACTGCAACCATACTTATGTATCTTCTTTCCTTGATAGCAAGGAAGGCTGCTGTCATTATGGCTACCGATATTGTATGACCGCCGATAAGCGGAAATGAGATTGCAATCAGGATATATTGTAACCAGGTTCTGTTCAGCTTGTTCCATATAAGAAATATTATGCAGGCAAGCAGTAATCCTATTACAGTTGTAAAATCCCAGCAGATTTGAGTGAAAAGAGCGCATTCAAGGCCGGTAATTGCAAAGGCGATACTCCATGTAAGAACATTGTTCCGATTATCTCTGCTAAATGACTGAAGAGTTTTCTGTACAGCAAATAACAAAGCAATCAGTACCAGAACAATAATTGCCGTTGCAAGATGGCGGTATGCGAAGAATTGAGTGAGAAAATCTGCGATAAATTTGGACAGGGCTGCCGGCCTGGAAAAATATTGCCAGAGAAAACCTTGTCCAGGTATGAATATTGACGTTTGTTCTTTGAAATTTATGTGAAAAGGAACTGCAATCTCCAAATACACTGCAATTGCAGCAAAAAATGCGACAGCAACAATTCCGATAATGCTTTTTTTGACAGATATACTGGCCATTTTGTCTGTTTTTTTGAGAAAATTTATTTTTTTTGAATATTTTGTTACAAAGATATGGATTTATTTGTAATTTTATCATTACTTTTGCTTGCTTTACGTGCGAAGCTATGGATTGTGGCAAGCTTTTTATAGTACCTACGCCTGTAGGAAATCTTGAAGATATGACATTCAGAGCTATAAAAGTTCTTGGTGAAGTGTCTTTGATCCTGGCGGAAGATACACGGACAAGCAGTGTGCTCTTGAAACATTATGATATACACCGCCCAATGCAGGCGCACCACAAATTTAATGAACATAATACTGCAACCGCGCTGGTTGAACGTATTAAAAGTGGTGAAAATATAGCACTTATCAGTGATGCCGGAACTCCAGGAATATCAGACCCCGGTTTCTTTCTGGCGCGCGAATGTGCACAACAGGGAATTGAAGTTGAGTGTCTCCCCGGTGCTACTGCCTGTATTCCTGCGTTGGTTGATTCCGGTTTGCCATGTGACCGCTTTTGTTTTGAAGGATTTCTTCCGCAAAAGAAAGGTCGTCAGACAAGATTGGAATCGTTACGGTATGAAACAAGAACAATGGTTTTTTATGAGTCTCCGTACAGAGTACTGAAAACGCTTACTCAGTTTGCTCAGTTTTTTTCACCTGAACGTGAAGTTTCTGTAACCAGGGAGATTTCTAAAATCCATGAACAGACAATAAGGGGAACTTTGCAGGATGTTATCCAATATTTCACTGAAAATGAACCGAAAGGTGAGTTTGTGATAGTACTTGCGGGTTTCAAAGAGTGATTGATAATAATTTTACATGTTTAATTAAACAATATTTAAAAATGAAGAAAAGTGGTATTTTAGTTGCCTTTTTGGGTGCAGCTTTGATGTTTTCTGCTTGCGGTTCTGATTACAAATCAAGAAAGGAACTTCTTGCTGAGAATGAATCTTTGCAGATTGGTCTCCAGAAGAGCAACAAAGAATTGGACGATGTTATGTCATTGTTCAATGATGTACAAGAGAGTTTTAAACTGATCAAAGAAGCTGAGGGTCGTGTAGCTGTAGCTGCTAGCAGCGATAGCAAAGCATCTCGCGAGCAGATCCGTAAGGACCTTGATTTCATTACCAACACACTTGTTGAGAAACGTGAGCAGATTGCAAGTCTGCAGAACAGCCTCAAATCAAGCCAGAAGAAATCTGCTAACCTCCAGAAGGCTTTGAACAACCTTCAGGCAGAGTTGACAGCTAAGAATAATGAGCTTGCTGAACTTAAGAAAGATCTTGATCAGAAGAATATCCGTATTGCTCAGTTGGATGCAACTGTTGAAGGTTTGAACCAGAACGTTGCTCAGCTTAACACTGAGAATGCAGAACAGAAGGCTAACTTGGCAGCTGCTGATGCTGACATCAACCGCGCATGGTTGGTATTCGGTAACAAGAAAGACCTCAAGTCTAAAGAAGTTATCAAGAAAGGTATTATGCGTAGCGCAACTGTTGATAAGAGCGAATTCAAGGCTATTGATATCCGTGATTCAAAACTTATCCCGGTTGATTCAAAGAAGTGCGTTGTTCTTTCTTCACACCCATGGGGTTCATTCACAATCGTTGCAGATGCTGATGGTATGAAGAGCATCCAGATTAACGATGTTGAGTTGTTCTGGAGCGTTACAAGATATCTTGTTGTAGCTACAAAGTAATTGATACTGCACTATATTTATAAGGAGGGTGGTTTTCCATCCTCCTTTTTTTATTACTTTTGCAGCAGAATTAAATTCCTATTGGATGAAAGAATTTCTAACATCAGAAAGTAAATCAAGCGAAAAGGCAATACTTGTTGGTCTTATTACAGACCAGCAGAACGAGTTCCGTACCAAGGAATATCTGGATGAACTGGAATTTCTTGCTGCAACTGCAGGTGTGAATGTTCTAAAACGCTTTACTCAAAAAATAGCGCAACCGCTTGCAGTTACTTACATCGGGACAGGAAAACTGGAGGAAATTCGTTCATATATAGAACAGTACAACGACAATGTTGAATATCCTGATACTGAACTGGGTACCGCAATATTTGATGATGAACTGTCAGCGAAACAGATAAAAAATATTGAAGAGGCATTGGGTGGTATAAAGGTGTTGGACAGGACTTCTCTTATTCTTGATATTTTTGCCATGCGAGCCCAGACTGCTGCTGCAAAGACGCAGGTGGAACTGGCCCAATATAAATATCTTTTACCCCGTCTGCAACGAATGTGGACTCACTTGGAACGTCAGGGCGGCGGGTCCGGCAGCGGTGCCGGAAAAGGTGGTTCTGTGGGTTTGCGCGGCCCGGGTGAAACTCAGCTTGAGATGGACCGTCGTATTATTACCCAAAGAATTTCATGGCTGAAACAGGAACTTAAAGAAATAGACAAACAGAAATCATCCCAACGTAAGAATCGCGGTCGTCTGATTCGTGTAGCCCTTGTAGGTTATACAAATGTTGGAAAGTCCACTCTTATGAATATACTCTCCAAGAGTGATGTTTTTGCCGAGAATAAACTATTCGCTACACTTGACACTACTGTGCGTAAGGTTGTTGTGGATAATCTTCCCTTTTTGCTTTCTGATACTGTAGGTTTTATCCGTAAACTCCCTACTGATCTGGTAGACAGTTTCAAATCTACATTGGATGAAGTTCGTGAGTCTGACCTTCTGGTGCATGTTGTAGACATATCTCATCCTGATGCTGAACAGCAGATGCAGGTTGTTGACAAAACTCTTGCTGATCTTGGGTGTGCAACAAAGCCAAGACTTGTAATTTTCAATAAGGTCGATGCCTACACCTGGATTGAGAAAGAGGAAGATGATCTTACCCCGTCAACAAAAGAAAATATCTCTTTGGACGAATTGTGTGAAATATGGCATAATCGTCTTGGTGATGATTGTATATTTGTTTCAGCCATAAAGAAACAGAACATTGACAGTCTGCGTATCCTGTTATATGACAGAGTTAAACAGCTGCACGTACAAAAATATCCGTACAACGACTTTTTATATCCGGATATTTAGCATATATTTGTGAAAGGAATAATTTTAATATTGATTATATGTTTGATTTAAACGCATGTCTGAACGAGACTGAAGAACTGATGCAGCTTGCAGTAATGCATCTTGAAGAAGAGTATGCTCACATCCGTGCTGGAAAAGCAAATATCAGGATTCTTGATCCTTTACGTGTAGATTCCTACGGACAGCAGGTACCAATAAGCGGTGTGGCACAATTGTCAACTCCCGATCCTCGTTGTATTGCAATCAAACCGTGGGATAAAAATATGATTCGTGTTATTGAAAAGGCAATCATTGATTCTTCAATAGGTATTATGCCAAGCAATAACGGTGAAGTGATACGTCTGGTTATCCCTCCATTGACTGAGGACCGTCGTAAGGAACTGGTGAAACAATGCAACAAAGTGAACGAAACCACAAAAGTTTCTATCCGTAATTCGCGCCGCGATGCCATAGACAAAATGAAAAAAGCCGAAAAAGACGGTCTGGCAGAAGATGCACGCAAGGATGGTGAAGATAAACTCCAGAAACTTCATGACAAATACATAAAGCAGGCTGATGCTGCGTATATGGAAAAAGAAAAAGAGATAATGACTATCTGATGCAGACAGTGCACGGTCTGGTAATAAAAAACTGCGGAAGTACCTATCTTGTAAAAACGGATGACGGTCGCTTTGTTGAGTGTCTTGCCAAAGGTAATCTCCGTTTGAAGGGTATAAAAAGTACCAGTCCGGTTGCAATCGGTGATAGAGTACAGATAGATTTGGAGGACGGTGCTGAATCCAGCACGCCTGTCTATATAAAAGAAATTGACGAACGGCGTAACTATATTATACGCCGTTCGTCAAATCTTTCTAAACAGAGTCATATTCTGGCTGCTAATTTAGATCTTTGTCTTCTAGTTATTACAATCAACAATCCGGAAACATCCACCGTTTTTATTGATAGATTTCTTGTCACAGCCAGAGCCTACCGGGTACCGGTTACGCTGGTGTTCAACAAATCGGACCTGATGTCTGATGCAGACAGACATGTTCTTGAAGAATTGTGTGCCATATACAATAAGATAGGCTATGATACAATAGTGTGTTCAGCAGCAGATAATACCGGATTGGATTTGATACGTACACAGATAAAAGGAAAAATCACATTGTTTGCCGGCAATTCCGGTGTAGGAAAGAGTTCTCTTATCAATAAGTTGTTGCCTGGGATCAATTTGCGTGTAGGACAGATTTCCGATAAGCATAACACTGGTATGCACACCACAACTTTTTCTGAAATGTTTCCTTTAGAACATGACAGCGGTTGGATTATTGATACCCCCGGAGTTAAGGGATTCGGAACATTTGATATGGACCGTTATGAGATTCCGCACTATTTCCCGGAAATGTTCAATCTGTCCAGTAATTGCCGTTATGGAAATTGCACTCATATTAATGAACCCGGATGTGCCATACTGGCTGCACTGGAAAGCGGTGAAATAGCGCCGTCACGTTATGAATCATACCTTAGCATTCTTTCAGATTCAGAACAGTCAAAGTACAGGCTTTGACAGAAGGTTATCCCACAATTATATTTTTGATAGTTTCTACGGCTTTCTCCATACTTTCAATAGGGATAAATTCGTATGGCCCGTGAAAGTTGATGCCACCGGCAAAAATGTTGGGACATGGCAATCCCATAAAAGAAAGAAATGAACCGTCTGTGCCACCTCTGACCGGACTGATAACAGGACTGATTCCGGCTTGTTCCATGGCCCGTTTAGCTCTTTCAACAACGAACATCTTGTCAAGGAACGTTTCTTTCATATTGTAATATTCGTCTTTTATTTCAAGAGAAGCTGTCTCTTTCCCATATTTGCTGTTTATATTTTCGACTATTGAACGCAGGACTTCTTTACGCTGTTCCAGAATGTCGCGGTTGTGATCCCTGATAATGATGTCAATAATGGATTTACCAACTCCTCCTTCTATTGAGATGGGGTGGAAGAATCCGTCATAACCGCAAGTGTTCTCGGGACACTGGTCTTTTGGAAGACTCTCAATTATCTGACCTGCAATGCGCACTGCATTAACCATTGTGTCTTTTGCATATCCGGGATGAACTGCAATACCTTTAATTGTAATTTTTGCGTGTGCAGCATTGAATGTTTCGTATTCAAGTTCGCCCACATCGCCGCCGTCAACTGTATAAGCCCAATCTGCGTTGAATTCCTTTACATTGAAATTCTCGGTCCCTCGCCCTATTTCTTCATCAGGAGTAAACGCGATTTGAATAATGCCATGCTCTGTTGAATCACTGTGCATTATTTGCTCAACGGCTGTTATTATTTCTGCAACACCGGCTTTGTCGTCTGCTCCAAGCAGGGTTGTTCCGTCTGTAACAATAAGGTGCTTCCCAACGAAAGATTTCAATACCGGAAACATTGCCGGTGAGAGAAGAATGTTCTTTTCCTTATTCAAAACTATATCTCCGCCTTTATACTCAACTATTTGTGGCTTTACATCTTTTCCACAGCATTCGGGGCTTGTATCAACGTGTGCCAATAGTCCTATTTTAGGCAGATTCTTGTCTGTGTTGGCAGGAATTGTAGCAAACAGCAACCCTTCCTTGTATAATCTGGTTTGTGCAATACCGATATCATGCAGTTCCTTCTCCAGTGTACATAAGAAACTGTATTGTTTGTATGTTGACGGTGTGCTGGTAGAGTCGGGATCTGATTGGGTGTCAAATCTGACGTATCTTAAAAATCGTTCAGTAACGGTTTGTATCATAATCTTGTCAATAAATCATCATAATATTTTCTTGAGATAGGAATTCTTGTGCCGTCCGGTTCTTTAAGTTCAACAAACAAAGTACCGTCATTTTCCTTGCCTATCACCTTAACGTAACTGGTGTTGATGATAAATGAGCGGTGGCATCGGTAGAAATTGATAAAATCCTTGCACTCTTCTTCTACGCGTTTCATAGAACTGCGCAGTACATATTTGACGGCATTATCTCCCTTTTTGTAAAATATAGTTACATAGTTTTCATCGGAAGCGGCATAAATAAGACTTGTTGCGGCAATTGAAAGCTTGTGTACATTGTATGAGTCCTTGAACTTGATCATCCCTTTGTCGGTATCATCTTTCAGCTGAATCTCTTCAAGACATATTGATGCTAAAGCGATTATGATGTATGGGAAAATAAGTACTGAAAACAGCAATCGGATTGAAAATCCCACTTCAGTATAATAATTGTATGTGCGGTCGTGAATTAACCACAAAAAAAGTCCAATAAACAGCGATGTGGCTATTATCTCTGCGAAACACCATATACAATATCCCCTGACTGTGACTTTATCTCTGCCTATGAAAAACATACCTCTGCTGAAAAGTATGGTCCCGAATATAATGCACGTTGAGATTGTAATCACAAAATCAAAGTCCTTTTTTGCCGTTGAAAGCTGTGATATTGCCCATTCAGGTCTATACAGAAGCATAAATGCAATGAAGAATATCGGAAGTGTCAGTATGTGCGTCCATTGGGTTCTGTTGTTCTTGTATTGCTGAAATGATTTCTTCATAAACGGTTTATATATTAAATTTATGTCACTGTTACAAAGTGCAAATATATAAAATAATGTATTATTGTCACTGAATTCTTTGTTTTTGTCACTAAAACGTGCGGTTTGTCACTATATTTTGTCACTAATCATATATTTTTCATACAAAGCAATGACCTGGCTACTTTTGCACTGTAAAAGTTGATTAAAAATGATGAAAGAGAAAAATTTTATTGAGCGTTTTAAGGAAACACTTCTTGATTGTTCAGAAATGCCGGCTATTACCGACTATTTGAAACACAGGACAATGTCATATTCTGATGTTGCTCGTGTCATTGCTCGTTTCCATATCATATATGAACTTTGCGGTATAAATAAAGGTGACAAGATTGCTTTGATAGGTAAGAACTCATCGTCATGGGTTGTTTCCTATATCAGTATTGTGACCTATGGAGCTGTAGTGGTTCCTATTCTTGCTGACTTTAATCCGTTCGATGCGGCAAATATAATCAATCACAGCCAGAGCAAACTTCTGTTTGCTGACAAAAACATATGGAAGACAATAAAAGATTCCAAGTTTGACTTTTTGCAGGCTTGTGTTGACCTTGATTCAGAAGAAGTGTTGATGGATGTCTCTGCTGACGGTTTGGTTACAGAGTCGTTTGTTCATAGTGCTGACAGATTTGATGAAAGGTTTGCAAATGGATTTTCTGCAGAGAAAATCAGTTTTGCGAATGTTGAGGATAATGACCTGATGATAATCAGTTATACGTCAGGAACTTCGGGATTGAGCAAAGGCGTTATGCTTTCGCTGGGAAACATTTCGAACAATGTAAATTTTGCTCTTGAACATAAATTCCATTTTAGAGGTTCCAGAGTATTGGCTTTGCTGCCTCTTGCGCATGCATACGGATGCGCGTTCGATATGCTTACTCCGCTTGCTACAGGCGCGCACATAACCCTGTTGGGTAAAATGCCATCTCCAACATTACTGTTGAGTGCCCTTAAAGATGTGAAACCGCATTTGCTTTGCAGTGTCCCATTGGTAATGGAAAAGATTGTTCGCAAGAATATTCTCCCAAGGTTGGAAAAACAGCCCCTTAAATTCCTGTCCCATATTCCTGTAGTCAATAGTGTGGTGTACAGGAAGATCAGAAAGGCTATGCTTCAAAGTTTTGGTGGTTGTATCAAAGAAGTTAACCTTGGCGGTGCTGCTCTGGCTCCTGATGTTGAAGATTTTCTGCTCAAGATTGGATTCCCATTTGCAGTAGGCTACGGTATGACTGAATGTGGACCTTTGATTGCTTATGCTCCACATGAAGAGTTCCAAAAAGGTTCATGCGGAAAAATTCTTCCGGGTATGGAACTGAAAATCGACACAAGAGATGAAGGAGTGTCGGAAGGAGAAATATGTGTCCGCGGAAAAAATGTAATGTTGGGTTATTATAATAATCCGCAGGCTACTGCAGCTGCTATTGATACTGATGGCTGGCTTCATACCGGCGATGTGGGAATTGCTTCGGCAAACGGTGTGATTTCTATTAAGGGCCGTTGTAAAAGTATGATCCTCTCTTCAAACGGACAGAATATTTACCCGGAGGAGATAGAGGCTAAACTCAATAATATGGAAGGTGTTTCTGAAAGTTTGATTCTTGAAGAAAAGGGCCGTCTTGTAGCTCTTGTTGTTCCGGATTTTGACGATGTCAAACGCCGCGGCCTTTCATTACAGTATCTTAAGGAGAAAATGCAGGAAAATCTTAAGAACCTGAATAAAATAGTGGCATCGTATGAGAAAGTTTCGGACGTGCGCATCTGCAAAGAGGAATTTGAAAAGACTCCAAAACGCAGTATCCGCCGCTATCTGTATCCCAAGAATGCCAAAATATGGAATAACGATTGATCTTACGCTATGTGGTAATACGCAATAATGAATGCAGCGTAACAGAGATTGTACATTCCGGCGTAACCAAGAAGCATATTGAACTTCTTGTTGTATAACAGGAAGAACGCAACCAGGTTGTTGACTGTCAGTACTATCGCAAATATCATGGCGCAAATCCAATGTGTACCAAACCACATTGTTACAGGAGCCAGACATACTGCAAGTGCATAATATACTTTCCCGAATGTTTCACCACCGCGAACTACAAGGGTTAATTTGGCATGTGCGCGGTCTTCTTCAATATCACGCAGGTTGTTGATAGTAAGCAGGGCTATGGAATTGGCTCCGCATCCAGCACCAAGAATAAAAGCAGTTGCGTCCCATGAGTTTGTTATCAGGTATGTGGTTCCCATTGTTGCAATAGGTCCATAGTACATGAAACAAAAAATATCGGCAAGACCGGTATGGCTTAAAGACCGGTTTGTTGCGGAATAAAGTAGTGCAAATAACACTGCGGTCAGACCGATAACAGCAATTGCCCAACCTCCAAGATATACTAAATACAATCCTCCTGCTACCACCGGTATGAGGCTGATGTATATAGCTTTTATCAGTTGCTTTTCTGTAATCAGACCGGCTGATACCGCGCGGCTTGGTCCCAACCTTGCAGGACTTGAATCCTCGCTGCGGCGGAAGTCATACAAGTCGTTGGCCAAATTGCTGAATATTTGGATGAAAATGGCAGTCAACAGTATTATTACTCCTAAAAACCAGTCAAATGGTGCTATGTCTGCTTTTTTTTCAACAGCTACCATAAATCCGATAAGAACGGGCGCTATTGATGCTGCAAATGTTTTTGGTCGTGATATCTTTAGCCAATTCATGAATAATCCCTTCTATGAAAGTTATATACTTTACAAAAGTATTTTAATAAATGCTTAAAACAAAGTCTTTTTCAAATTAAAGTTGTAAGTTTGTGGTAATTAACAAAAAGCTATGTTCGGTTTCTTTAAAAAGAAGACTGAGAGTCCCAAGGGCCTGTTGGGTATTGATTTGGGGTTGCCAAGCGGCCTGAAATGGGGTTCATGTAATGTTGGGGCTGAAATGGCCCATGAATTTGGAACATATTTTGCCTGGGGAGAGACAGTTGCAAAGCAATCTTATTCCAAGGAAAATAGTTCATGTTCCGGCATGCTTCCCTCTGATATGAATTCAAAGGGCATATTGGATGCCGATGGTAATCTTAGTTCTAAGTATGATGCCGCATCCCAGATCTGCGGACAGGATTGGAGATTGCCCACTCTTGCTGATGTGAAGGAACTAATTGAAAACTGTGTCTGGAAATGGACTTCAGTCCAGAATGTTCAAGGTTATCTGGTTCGTTCCAAAGTGAACTCTAACAGTATCTTTCTGCCTGCTGCAGGTTATTGTCACGATTCAAGTGTTGATTTTGCAGGTGACGATGGTGGATACTGGTCTTCAACTCCGGGCCCTGATGCAGATCGTTCCAACAGTTTGGATTTTCTTTCTGTCAACAAAAGTGTATTCCTGAGTAACCGTTACAACGGTCGTACTATTCGTCCGGTCTGTCGTTAAAGACCACTTTTGAATTATTTATCGCGCAGCCCGCTTTACTTTATGTGGAGCGGGCGCAAATTTTTTTAATCAGTGATATGATACTAACAGTATCTTTTTAATCCCAGTGTCTTTCTGATTCTGTTTTTTAATGATTTGGCAATATGTCTGAAGTTTCCTTTCATCAGACTATATGTCAACTCTTCTAACGAATATCCTATCTTCCTGAAAGGATGATTCCATGCCTGAATCAGGTAAACACGCTCCTTATATGCGTTATTGTCAGTTATATCATGCGGATGTTTCAATGGAAAATCCATATTGAAACTCTTCATTGTATAAATCTTCCGGTATCTTTTTGGCAGCGTGTCAATTTCTTGTTCCATATGGGTGCTGTCTGTTCCGAACCCTATATTATTGATCATATTTACACGTGAAACAATTGATAATTGGTCATGTAACAGCATGTGTGCCTGAAATATTGTTTCAAAATATGCTTTCCCGGAATTACAGTGGTCCTGAAAGATTTTCGGATACTCATTCTTGAGTTTGTATTTTTTTATTCTGTCAAGAATTTGTTTTCTGCTTTCAGAATTTTTCCAGAATGAGTAGTCCCCCTGCCAATTGTTGACTACACGGCTCCATGATGCCCATCCCATACTAATAAAAGCGCGGGTAAAAAAATAATCGGCGGAGATATCGGCAGTAACCTCATCGTAATTGAAGCCGGTGATCATTCCTATGCGTTCATCGTCCTTGTATTTTTCCAGAAGTTCGGCACAGAAGCGGAAATAGCTTTGAGCCGGCACAACATCGTCTTCAAGAACCAAGCAACTGTCAGTTTGTGAAAAGGCCCAGCGATGTGCGTTATATCCCGAAGGATCGCATCCGGCATTTTTCTCCTGATAGTTGCGGGCCACCTGGCAGGGCCAGTCTATATTTTCAACAATTTTGCGGCAAGCGTAGATCTTTTCAAGATCCTGCTCTCCGCGGGGACCGTCCTGATATAGAAACAGACGTGACGGACGCGCCATTCTAACTGCCTCAAAGACCTTTTGCAATTTGTCAGGTCTGTTGAAAAACAGAATTAGAACCGATAAATCTATAGTGTCTGTCATATTTTGTCTTTTGGTTCCACAAAAGTAATAAAAAATCATTTTTTTTAGCAAAAAGTTTGCCTACTATAAAAAAACACCTTACCTTTGCACCCGCTTAAACGCATTAGGTAGATCCGCTAGCTCAGCAGGTAGAGCACATCCCTTTTAAGGATGGGGTCTTGGGTTCGAATCCCAAGCGGATCACCAGGAATTGAATAAAAACGGCTCAGAACATAGTTCTGGGTCGTTTTTATTATTAGAGTCCGGTACAAGGAAAATTCATTTTCAATTGTACCGGACTCTAATAATAAAACGCAGCGTATGCTGCAGTTTTATTCAATTCCTGAGTCTGATAGCCCCCGGCAGGGGAAGGGATGGAGCGAGCGTCAGTGAGCTCAATCCCAATAGGGATAGTATTTAGCGAGCGTTAGTGAGCTCAATCCCTTAGAATGTTACTATGCGGGAACCTGTTGGTGTTTCCTTGATGGTGACTTTTACAGTGTCTTCCGGTAACAGCTCCTCAATAAGTTCAGGCCACTCAATAAAACAAATGGAATCTGAGTAAAAATATTCCTCATATCCCATGTCATAAGCTTCAGATAATTTTTTTACACGGTAGAAATCAAAATGGAATATACTGCCTGTTTGTGGAGAGATGTATTCGTTTACAATTGCAAATGTAGGAGAGGTGACCTCGTCTTCAACACCAAGCTGGTTGCAGATTGCTTTAATGAATGTGGTCTTACCGGCACCCATTGAACCATAGAATGCAAAGATATTTCTGCCTTCCTTCCTGAATTGTCCAATAATGTATTCTTTGAATTGTTCTGCTGCAGAATCAATGTCGTTAAGACTTGTGATTTCTATTGTGTTCATATTTTGTTTTTTGTTTTCAGCGTGATAAGTGGGATTATCATTTCTTCCATTGACACGCCACCATGTTGGAAGGAATTTTTATAAAAGGCTGCAAAGGTATTGAAATTGTTCTGATAAACAAAATAGTCTGTTCCCGTTGCAAATATGTATTGTGTGGCTATCCCTTGACTGGGAAGTCCGGCTTGCTGGGGATTATTGATGCAGAACACATCTTTTGAATTGAAACCGAGGCTTTTCCCTGCTTTGTATCTGAGATTTGAACTTGTGTTCCTGTCTGCAGCTATTTTGACAGGGCGGTCAACCTGTAGACTTCCGTGATCTGTGGTGATAAGAATTGTGCAATCGGTTTCCTGTGAAAGTTTCTTGAATAAATTGAATATGGGTGAGTGTTCAAACCACGAACGTGTGATGCCGCGGTAAGAAGATTCGTCAGAAACCAATTCACGCATCATTTTTGAATCGGTTCTGGAATGGGACATGATGTCAATGGAATTTACAACGGCAACATTCAGATTATTCTGTTTAAGACCTGACAATTGCTGGGTGAAACGTTCAATATCCCCGGCATCGTTCAACTTATTATACGAAAAACGGCAGGTCCGGCGGTATCTTTCAAACAGAGACCGGATAAGATCTTCTTCATACAGATTCTTTCCTTCGTCGTCATCTTCATCCAACCAGTATTGTGGGTACAGTTTTTTTATCTGCGCAGGGGGCAAACCTGAAAACAGAGCATTGCGCGCGTAATGAGTGGCCGTAGGCAGAATGCTGTAGTATAGCTGTTCTTTAGCGATATAATAATCTGAAAGCAGAGGACTTATTTCTCTCCACTGGTCATATCGGAAGTTGTCCAACACAATCAGGTAAACACTCTGACTGTTGTCCAGTAGGGGGAAAATATACTTCTTGAATATATCATGATTCATTACAGGACGGTCATTGTCATCTTCTGACATCCATCCTATGTAATTTTTCTTGATGAATCTTGAGAATCCGTTCTTTGCGCTTTCCTTTTGCCCGTCAAGAAGTTCCGCAAGTTCTCCGGCAGAATTGTGCAGGTCAAGTTCCCAGCGTGTCAGCTGTCTGTAAACATCAATCCAGTCAGACCATGTGTCGGCATTCTCAATCTGTGTGCCCAGCAAGCTGAAATTATCACGGTAATTCTCTGTGGTAATGCTGCTTTCTATGTGTCGGCGGTGCAAATTCTTTTTTAATGTCAGCAGTATCTGGTTTGGATTAACCGGTTTGATAAGATAATCTGCAATTTTGGAACCGATAGCCTGTTCCATGATATCTTCCTCTTCGCTTTTTGTAACCATTACTACCGGAAGGTTGGGGTCTGTATCCTTCAACAGTGAAAGGGTTTGCAAACCGCTCATTCCTACCATATTTTCGTCAAGAAGAACCAAATCATATATGTTCTTTCTGCACGCTTCAACGGCATCGGTCCCATTGGATACGGTATCAACAACGTATCCTTTATTTCTGAGAAACAGAATATGCGCATGCAACAGTTCTATTTCATCATCGACCCAAAGAAGTGTACCCTGGTTGTTCATCAACAATTAGTTTAATTCTTCAAAGATAGTTGTTCCGTCAATATCCGGCTCCGGAATTTTGAGGAAATTTTGATTATAGAAATTCTGATACTCTGTAAAACTGGATTCTTTCAGCAAGATATCAAGATTGGACTGTGATATAAGAATTACTTCAAACCCCTTTAATTTTTGAGCCATTTCACCGTTTGAAAACAGCCGTTTGCGATACAGAAAAGCCTCGTCAAAGTTAATGAACGGACCAATCTGCAACATTCCTATCCGGTCATATTCACTTGGAGTAATATCAAAATTACGTACCATGAAGTTGGAGAAGTTGTATTTGGCAACTTCAAAAAGCAATTGATTCCGGTTAACGGATTCGGAAGGGAATGCAATTATACAAACAAATGTATCCAATCTTTCGGCCGAGAAAATATCCTTTCTGTTGGCGCTTGTGTCATTCTGTTCGCCGAATTTTCTTTCCCACAGCTGGGAAACAGACGTACTTTGCATTATCTTTCCTTCTTCAATGCCGGTACTGATTATTTGTGACAACTGACTTATTTCATTGTCCGGATAGTTGGAGATGATAAATCTCAATTTCTCAAGGAAGGCGTTTGTATCCTGGTTGTCCAAACTGGTCAAAGCTTCCAGAAACAGAAATTTAGCACGATGAATTCCAGCAGGGTAAAGCTTTTGGGATTTGTCGCAGTTTTGTAGAACTGTATCAATTTCTCCCTGTTTATAAGCCTCATAGGTCCGAACGTATAACGAGTCTTCGCGATGTTTGCCGTAAATGGCATTTTCCACAAAATCGGGCGAACTGATTTCCATGGTCAGTTTTGATTCCGGATATCTTGATATCATGGAATCCTTATAGACCGATGCCATCTGTTCATCTCCATTCAGGGAATGCATCAGAAACAGATTATAATATGCTTCAAGATTTTCTCTGGCATCGGGAAAACCGAATGCGAGCCGGGTGAGCAGGGAGTCTGCAAGATTGTATTCATTCAAATCATCTTTATATATCAGTCCGGCACCGAGCAGTGATGCTGTGAGAATATTTCTGCATTGTATCTTTTGCTCGGGTTTGAATGGAATTCTTTCCCAATATGCTAATGTGTCTCCGGATATTTGTGCAAGCAAAGTATCCTGTGCCGGTTTTTCTTCCTGATTCTCAATGACATTGTCAGTAGAAGCCTGTATTCCGCGCCGCCAGTCATCCTGGTCCTTTCTAAAACCCCATTGCTCTAAGAATTGCTCTTTGCCATATTCAACTAACGAAGGGTTATAGAAGTACCATAACCCGTTGTTGTCACTGTTTGCCTGTTTTCGAGCCTGTTCTTTTGAGCTTGCCTGTTGCAGCGCTTGCCTGCTTGCATAATCTCTTTCAATTGCCTGATTGATTACTGTTTCAATCTGACTTATCTCCTGTGTTGACAGATATAGCAGACTGTCCTGTTCAACAATACTTTCCAGATATGTACTAAGGTGGTCCAGATAGTCACTGCGCTTTTTTATTGTCTGGTAATCTGCATGTTTTATATCAATTTGTCCCACAGCAGCAGAGTAGCACCGTCCGGCATTTTTATAATCCAGCCTGTTCCAGTAGATATCTGCCAACCGCAGATATAAAATGCCCTTTTCCGGAGAATTCTTTTCAGCTCCCAATGTTGTAGCTTTTTCCCAGTATTTCAGTGCAGATGCAGTGTCGGCGTTTGCAATATAAACATTTCCGATAGCGTAATTAATGCGGTCAAGATAATCTGCGTTGGTAGCTTTTTTCTCCAAGCGATGCAATTTTTTTAGTGTACTGCTCCCTCCTGATGTAATGTTTTCAGTTTGTGCAATGCGCGCACTCAAATCCGTGATGTACGGAGGGTTTTTGCGGACAACTTTCCCGAAATATCTGTATGCTTTGTCATATTGGCCGTTTTGGGAATATAGCTGCCCCAGAATATAGTATTCTCTATATTTCTCTGTCTTTGTTTTATTGTTCCTGTTGATTCCGTTTTCAATCAGCGGAAGACTTTCTTTATAACGTTCCTGTTTCAGAAGATGAGCTCCGAGAACAATATCGTAGTAACTGCGCATTGAGAGTGGTATGGAGTCGGAATAACAACTGGAAAATACCTGCTCCGCCTCGTAATCCCAATTCAGCAATGAATAGCATTTGCCCATGTCTATCAGGGCGCGGGTACTGATTTTTTTGTCAAATGAGAATAATCTGGCAATATAGTTGTATGTTCCGGCAGCCTCCAGAAATTCACCTTTCTGCTGCTGTGCATCTGCCATCAGAAACCACAGTTTCCACATGAAAGGGTTAAATTCCTTGTGAGTTCTATATTCCTTTTCCTTTTGTGTCAGATTCTTTCCCGGCTTCTTTTTTGGAGGAGTGCTGATTGAGTGAAGTTTGATTCCTTTCTGAGCTTTTTCTATTGCCAGATCAAAATTCTGAGTTCCTTTCTTGACCAGGTTGGAGTCAGAACTGATGAAAACGGGCAATATTCTCAGATAATTGTCTTTTACAGCCTCTTCCTGTTGCCCATAACCTTCTTTATACGCTTCATTGCCGTTATGCCACACATTGTATTTTGCGGTCATAGAGTGGTAGAAACGTGTTCCGGCAGTATTGCGGCTTGTTGAACAGGCGCACAATGCTGTCAGACATGTGGTCAATATTGCATAAGTGCGTATAAAGCGCATTATAAGAACATATAGGCTTCGTCTTTCAGTTGGTCGGGAAATTCAACACCGCGTACTGTAAGACTTTCAATCCATTTGGCAATTTCCTGGGGTAGCATGGTATTCATTACATAGCGGAACTCCTCAACTTCCTCTTCAGAATAGCTGTCAGAAGACCGGCCTATATAACAGTCAAGATTTTCATCTTCGAAATACAGTTCCTTTTTGGCTGCAAGCTCCGCCAAACGACCTTTCTGGCATACCGCATGCTTACCACAGCATTCTCCGTCGGAAATTGTTTTCTTTGGAGCCGGTTCCGTGTTGTTGTGGTGATTGCCTTTGACCACATACAACAATACTGTCAGCAGGATTAAAGTAATTCCGCAGACAACAGTTACCCCCATATTGATCAAAGCAAATTGTCGAGTTGTCCGGTATATACGTTTTTCGGTGCGGTTCCTGTATTACGCCATACCTCTTGACCGTTTTTGAAAACAATAACTGTAGGTATACTCATTATTCCGAATTTTTCTGCAAGATCTACACTTTCCTCGATGTCGCATTTGCCGACGGCCACCTTGCCTGAATATTGATTTGCTATTTCCTCAATAACAGGAGCCAGGTTTTTGCACGGACCGCACCATGTTGCCCAGAAGTCTACCATGAGAATACCATTCCCGTTTACAATCTCTTCAAAATTCTGATCAGTAATTTCTAATTCCATATTAGTGATTTTTTTAATTTAATTTATATTCTATGTTGTTGCTATTCAAGAAGTTGATGAATTTATTGGTGATTGCGATATTCATGTTGCTATGCAAGGTAGCACAATTTCCATTATCATAATCATCAATTTGAAAAAAAACTTTGCACGAACCGCTTTCTTGCATATAACTGTCAATTCCCTGTATAAAACCATTATCTATCGTGTCAATGTCAAGCATAATTGTAATTGACTTGACTAATGAATCAGCCACTTTAGACAGATAATCTGCAGATTTGATTATCAGATTGGCAAATTTGCTTGTTGGCCATTGTTTGTGAAAAAATCCTTCTATATATACATAGTTGCCTGTCTTGAACAGATATTCATAGTTGCCCCAATCCTTTCCGTTCAGGAAGAACTTTCCTTTTCCGGAATAATCTTCAATAGTGACGCTTCCGTATGGTATTTGTCTGTCATTGATTCCAGATTTTACATCAACTACTATACCTCCGAATCTCATATCCTTGTCAAGATATCCGGTGCTGTCAGCCGAAGTGTTTTTGTCTTTATTGGGCATTTCTGCATTGGCTTTTTGCTTCAATTCTTCGAATTCTCCCATCTTGACATTGCAGATTTCATTTATTATGATTTTGTAATCATCCAAGGGGTGACCGGAAAGACAAAAGCCAATCAGATCCTTTTCTTTTCTCAATTTGTCAAGTTTGCTCCATTCTTCCACTTTCTGGAAGGCAGGTTTTGCAATCTCAAATGCTTCCTGGTCTCCAAACAGTGAATTCTGAATATTTGTCTGTTCTATTTTGTAAGAGACTCCGTAATGAATCAGCATGTTGACCATTGATTCATTCTTTTGATTTGTCCAGAAGTACTGTTCGCGTGAGTAATCTTCAAAACAGTCAAAGGCACCGGCAATAACCAGACTTTCTATTGCTTTGCTGTTGCAACACGATGTGTCAATTCTCTCAAACAGATTGTAAACAGATGTATAGGGACCACCTGCATTGCGTTCATCAACAATACTTTGAGCTGCTTTTTCTCCAACACCCTTGACTGCAGCAAGTCCAAAGCGGATATTGCCGTCCTTGTCAACACCGAAATCCATCTGACTGTGGTTTACACTTGGACCAAGAACCTGCAGATTCATGGCGTGGCATTCGTCAAGCAACTTTGTTATTTCATCAATGTTGTTAAGGTTCTGGCTGAGAGTAGCCGCCATGTACTGGGAAGGGTAGTGTGCTTTCAGATAAGCTGTCTGATAAGCAACCCACGAGTAGCATGTGGCATGAGACTTATTGAAAGCATATGAGGCAAAACTTTCCCAATCCTTCCATATTTTTTCAAGGGTTTCCTCCTTGTGTCCGTTAGCTTTTCCTCCTTCAAGGAACTTGACCTTAAGGTGGTCCATTTTATCCTTGAGCTTCTTTCCCATAGCTTTTCGTAAGGTGTCGCTTTCACCTCTGGTAAAGTTGGCAATCTCTCTGGATAGAAGCATGACCTGTTCCTGATATACGGTAATACCATAAGTGTCCTTAAGATATTTTTCCATACATGCCAGATCGTATTCAATTGGTTTGCGTCCCAGTTTGCGGTCAATAAACTCAGGAATATATTGTATAGGTCCCGGACGGTACAGCGCGTTCATGGCAATAAGGTCTTCAAAAACGCTTGGCTGCAGTTCGCGCAGGTATTTCTGCATACCTGGTGATTCAAACTGGAACGTACCTATTGTATCCCCACGTGAATATAACTCAAACGTAAGTTTGTCATCAATAGGAATTGAGTCTATGTCTATGTCGATTCCAAGACTGAGGCGGACATTTTTTATGGCCTCTCTTATGATTGAAAGAGTTTTCAATCCGAGAAAGTCCATCTTGATAAGACCTGTATCTTCAATAACGCGGCCTTCATATTCCGTAACAATGATGCGATGTCCTGATTTGTCATCCACGGAACTTACAGGCACCCAGTCAGTAATATCGTCACGGCAAATAATTGTTCCGCATGCGTGTACACCTTGGTTGCGGACATTACCTTCAAGCATCTTTGCAAACTTGATGGTATTGCGCAGCGCAGTGTCAGAACTTTGTTCGGCCTCCTGTAACCTTGGTTCCAGAGGTATTATTTTAGGCAAGGTGACATTCTTGCCGTCAGGCATCTTGGCAGGAATGTATTTGCATAATTCGTTTGAAACGGAAAGAGGAACATCAAGCGCGCGTGCTACATCTTTTATGGCGGTTTTTGCCATAATACAGTTGTATGTAATAATGTGGGCCACTTTTTCTGCGCCATACTTTTCTGTTACATACTGCAGTACAATGTCGCGTTTGTCATCTTCAAAGTCCACATCGATATCAGGAAGTGATATACGGTCCGGATTAAGAAAACGCTCAAACAGCAAATCGTATTTGAGAGGGTCAATCTGGGTGATGCCAAGGCAATATGCTACTACGCTGCCGGCAGCAGAACCACGCCCCGGTCCGACTATTACGCCCAGTTTGTTTCTTGCGGCATTGATGAAGTCCTGCACAATAAGAAAATATCCGGGAAATCCCATAGTTTTCATTACATGCAGTTCAAATATCAGCTGGTCTGTGACATTTTGCGGCAGAGGATCTCCGTAACGTTTTTTTGCTCCCTGGAAGGTAAGCTCCTTAAGGTAATCGCTTTCAAATTTGATACGGTAAAGATTGTTGTATCCTCCCATGGATCTGATCTTCTTTTCTCCGGCTTCGGCATCCATTATTGATTCGCCTTTTTCGTTGCTGGTGAATTCGTTGTACAGATCCTGTTCGGAGAATTTCTTCCGCCATTCTTCTTCCGTACCGAAATCCTGTGGAATTTCAAAGAAGGGCATGATAGGGGGATGATCTATATCGTACTCTTCAATTTTATTGAGAATTTCAATTGTATTGTCAAGAGCATCAGGAACATCTGCAAACAGATTGTTCATTTCTGCAGTCGTCTTGAACCACTCCTGCTTGGTATAACGCATAAGGTTAGGATCATTCACCAGCCTTTTTGTGTTGATGCAAATGAGAAGTTCGTGGGCATCGGCATTCTCCTGGTCAAGGAAATGTACATCGTTTGTGCATATCATCTTTACACCCATCTCTTTGCTCAGCTCTATAAGCTTGGCATTGACAATCTGCTGCTGCGGATACGTTTCGTGATTGGCCAGTTCAACTGTTGCCTTGTGACGCTGAAGTTCCAGATAGTAATCGTCCTGGAATAAGTTTTTGTACCATGATATTATATCTTTGGCCTTATCTATGTTGTTGTTCAGAATTGCTCTCGGCAGTTCTCCGGCCAGGCAGGCCGAGCAGCATATGATTCCTTCATGATACTTCTCCAGGTCGGCATGGTCTGTTCGCGGTTTGCTGTACAAACCGTCAACCCATGCGCGGGACACTATCTTAATAAGGTTTTTGTAACCTTTTTCATTTTTTGCAAGAAGAATAAGGTGATAGTATGCCTTGTCAAGAACCTTGTCTTTGTCTTCTTTGTTACGTTCTGCAACATAAACCTCACAACCTATGATAGGAGTTATATGTTTCCCCTCCTCTTTCAGTTTTTTGTTGACAGATTTGCAATAATTATGGAACTCTTTGACACCCATCATATTGCCATGGTCTGTTATGGCAACGCCGCGCATACCGTCATCGACGGCCTTATTTACCAAATCCTCTATCTTGGTGAGGCCATCAAGCATAGAGTATTCTGTATGGACATGAAGGTGTACAAAGTCGTGCATAAAATCCGCAGTTTTTAGTGGAAAAAGTTTTTAAAGTTACCCCCAAAAAAGCGGAAAGCCAAAAGATACGGACAAAAGTTTTCAACAAAAGAACTATACTTCTGTATAGTCCACATATTCACCATCCTCTGGATTAATGATTTTTTTCTTTCTGCCAGTGTTGCCGGTGGTGTATACTTTTGTGTTGCTTCTTTTATTGTTGCTGTTTCCTGTACATTTTGATTTCAAATTGCGCCATTTGACCGAAACATGGTTCAATAATGTAAGTATTAGGCTGAGCAGCAGTCCAAATCCTAAAAACAGTAGTATGATAAGTAGCAACATAATAGTAGTAAAATGTTATAGTAAGATAATCTCTATCAATTCTTATGCAAATTCTGTGCCAAAGAAAGCAGAATATAAAGAATGATGATATAAGATAGAGATCCGATGCCTAATGCGGCTATCAAAATTATACTTATCAAAAGAAAAATGAAACGCAACTTGTTCTCTTTCCAGGAAAGATTCTTGAATTTCAGAGAGAACATAGGTATTTCGCTCACCAATAACAGTGACATTGCAACAATGAAAACAATGTATATGACTGCAATCCACCATTCGGTAGGTCCCAATACTCCTTTGTAGCATATTCCGCACCAGAATAACGCATTGGCCGGTACAGGAAGGCCCAGGAACGATGTGGTCTGTCTGGTATCTATGTTGAATTTTGCCAGTCTTACTCCGCTCAATGCCGCAATAAGAAGGGCGATATACGGAACAAAACGGGTCGCAACGGGTGAACAATAATCAAAATATTTCAGAAAATTGAAACATAAAAGAGCTGGTGACAGGCCGAATGTAATTATGTCAGCCAAAGAATCAAGTTCTTTCCCTATATTGGAGTATGCGTGCAACATGCGCGCTGTCATTCCATCAAGAAAATCAAACACTGCACCGCACAGGATGAACAGTACTGCAACGGATGTGTTGCCTTGCACGGCATTTATTGCAGCAATGCATCCCGATATGAGATTAAGACATGTTATAGTGTTTGGAATATGTCTTGTTATGCCGTTTGCCATCTCTGTTATTGAAGTTTTGCCAGGATTGTCTGGTTTGCTCTGACTTTTTGTCCCATTTTAACGCAGACAAGAGAATCTTTAGGTATGTAAATATCTACTCTGGAACCAAATTTGATAAAGCCCAGATGCTCATCAATATTGCATCTGTCTCCAACTTTGCAGTAAGTTACAACACGTCTTGCGCATGCGCCTGCAATCTGGCGTATCATAATCTCTTTGCCTTTTTCAGTTTTTATCACAACCAGTGAGCGCTCGTTTTCCGTGCTTGATTTTGGCTTGAAAGCTGCATGGTAGGACCCTTCTGTATGTTCAACTTTTGTAATTGTTCCGTTTGCCGGAATCCAGTTGGCGTGAACGGAAAATATACTCATAAAAGTGGAAATGACCAGACATCTCCCCATAAAGTAGTCTGTTTCATCAACCTCTTCAATTGCAACAATCGTACCGTCTGCGGCTGAAACAACTACATCTTCTTTGTCTTTACTCGGAAAGATACGTCTTGGATTGCGGAAAAAATTTATCAGCAGGCAGAAAACTGCAATAAAGAAAAATAGAACAATACAGAAAACCCACCTCTGCGGAACAAACATAAAAACAGCCACATTGCACAGGACTGCAGTAATAATAAATATCAGCAGGGTTGCCTTACCTTCTTTATTTATTGTAGTTATTTTTTTGTTGTTAACTCCCATACAGCGGGCTCAATTGTTATCAATTGGCAAAGTTAATAAAATATATCGCTTTGACTGCAGTTGAATACTAAATTTTTTTTACGCATTGCATAATGCTGTGTCCGCCAAGTCCCAGATTTGAATATAGCTTTTCAACCGTCAATCCTGATTCTTCAACAAGTCTTTCCAAATCTCCGGAATAGAACATTTTGCTGTTTCCGTTGGCCATTGCCGTAAAGTAAATCGATGTCTGGGCAAGACAATAGCTTGCAGTTTCGAATTTCTGTTTATCCCACAGCGTTTCCATAATATACAACTTGCTGCCGGTCTGCATTGATGCGGCGGCGCGTGTCAGAATGGAAACAACCTGTTCCTCTGAGAAACAATCCAGGAACTGACTCATCCAGATTGCATCAAATCCGGTGGGGAAAGGTTCTGACGGATCCAACAGGTTGCAGGCATGTCCGCTGATCCGGTCTGCACCTTTAAGGCCGGATGTAGCTTTACGCATCATATCCAGCTGACCTTTCAGATCCATTATTGTAACATTGATGTTATCCTTATACGCTACACAGCGTGTTGCAAAGCGGCCTGTGTTTCCGCCTACATCAAGAAGCGACCTGGCGTTGTTCTCATCGAATACAATCTGCAAAGCCTGGTCAAAAGAGTTATCGCTGTAGAAGTGATCAAACCCGAACCAGCTTTTCTGTACTTGCGGTGGAAGCTGTGACAGGGCTTCATAAATTGTAGGCCAGGATCCGAATACCTTCAATCCTTCCGGTTTGCCGTTCAGAATGGCTTCTTCAAGGTTAAATAAGCCAAGGTAGTTGACGTCGTGATTGAAATTCAGGTTTGCCTGAACCATATCGTCGTTTATCAGAAACCATCCTGCTTTTGCTAAATAGTACCGGTTGTCCTTGAAAATAATTGTGCCTATTGTGAGAGACGATTCAAGCAGGCACTGTACGCCATAGTTGCTGATGCCGCTTTTCTCAACAATCTGGGCTTGTGTAAGTCCGTCCTTGGCATCGTCCAGCATTTTGAATATTCCAAACTTTATCATCAGTCTGGAAACCTGAAATACAACAGGAGCAAACGCAATTTCCTGCGCCAGACGTTGTGCCTGGAGTGCGCTTAATCTGTCTTTTGAGTATATTTCCCTTTGAGGTGAATCCAATTCCATAATTGCACTTTTTGTTGAGTATTGTTGTTTTGTAAACTTTTTTACAGTTTCAAGCCACAAAGATAAAATTTTTTATCCTTTCAAATGCAATAAGTGGAAAATAAAGCGTACATTTGCACCGTAAATCGGAATTCGGGGTGTAGCTCAGCCCGGTTTAGAGTACGCGTCTGGGGGGCGTGTGGTCGCTGGTTCGAATCCAGTCACCCCGACAAAAAGTCAAAAAACACAAAAAGCAGAGAGAAATCTCTGCTTTTTATGTTTTGTACCGCCCAGCCGTTGAAAGCTTGCTTTCATAAGGCTGGGCGAGGACAAAATAAAAGCAAGTAGCGCGTGCGCTGCTTGCTTTGTGTTTTTTGACTTCTTACAGCCGACCCGCGGTAGCGAATGGATGGACGGAGCGTGAGCGACGTCAATCCAGTCAGGAGTGTGCGACGTTTGCTGATGGACGGAGCTTGAGCGCCGTCAATCCAGTCAGGAGTGTGCGACGTTTGCTGATGGACGGAGCTTGAGCGACGTCAATCCAGTCAGTGCTGCTGTTAATAGTATAATATGACAGAATGACATACAATGTGTCATTCTGTCATATTATGTTTGTTGGTATGTTTATTGGGATACAATCAGTGGACAAACATTATGTAAAACCAGTAAACAAAAACAATATGAATACAACAAATCAGACTGCCGGTCCAACCAGCAGCAACAACTACTACCTGAATCAATTTGCAATAAACCTGAATCAGAGTGCAAAACAGGGTAAACTTGACCCTGTAATAGGACGTGACGATGAGATACGCCGCGTACTGCAGATACTTTCGCGCCGTACAAAGAACAATCCTATACTTATTGGTGAACCTGGCACAGGAAAGACTGCCATAATTGAAGGCCTGGCAGGCCGTATCCTGCGCGGGGATGTGCCCGAGAACCTGCGCGGCATAACCATCTATTCACTTGATATGGGTGCGCTGGTTGCCGGTGCAAAATACAAAGGTGAATTTGAGGAACGCCTTAAAGGTGTAATAAACGAAATTATAGGTTCCAACGGACAGAATATACTCTTTATTGATGAAATACATACACTTGTTGGTGCCGGTGCGGACGGTGCCGGTGCAATGGATGCAGCAAACATTCTCAAACCGGCTCTTGCCCGCGGTGATCTGCGTGCAATAGGTGCAACAACCTTGAATGAGTATCAGAAATACTTTGAGAAAGACAAGGCTCTTGAGCGCCGTTTCCAGACTGTAATGGTTGACGAACCCGACGTTGAAAACGCCATTTCCATTTTGCGTGGTCTTAAAGAACGTTACGAGAACCATCACAAGGTGCGTATTATGGATAATGCCATAATTGCTGCCGTTGAGCTCTCCAACCGTTATATTACTGACCGTTTTCTGCCCGACAAGGCAATAGACCTTATAGACGAGGCCGCAGCAAAACTGCGTATGGAACGTGATTCGCTTCCTGAAGAACTTGACGAGATTACGCGCCGGTTGAAACAGCTGGAGATAGAGCGTGCTGCAATCAAGCGTGAAAAGGATGCCGCAAAACTTGCAGCACTTAATGCGCAGATAGAGCAGTTGCAGAAAGAAGAAAAGGCTTTCCGTGAAAAATGGGAAAAAGAAAAATCTCTTGTAGATTCCATCCAGCAGGACAAGCAGTTGATTGAACAGCTCAAGACCGAGGCCGACAATGCCGAGCGTGAAGGCAACTACGGGCGTGTGGCTGAGTTGCGCTACGGCCGTATAAAGGAACTTGAAGAAAGAATTGTAAATACACAAACCAGACTGCATGACATTCAAGGTGCAGAAGCTCTTGTAAAAGAAGAAGTTACCGATGATGATATTGCAGAAGTTGTTGCAAAATGGACTGGAATACCGGTAACGCGCATGTTGCAGAGTGAACGCGAAAAACTGCTTAACCTGGAAGCAGAACTGCATAAGCGTGTAATAGGCCAGGATATTGCTGTAAAGGCTGTTGCCAGCGCAGTGCGCCGCAGCCGTGCCGGTCTGCAGGACCCAAGGAAGCCTATAGGATCGTTCATATTCCTTGGTACAACGGGTGTGGGCAAGACCGAACTGGCAAAAGCCCTGGCCGGGTATCTGTTCAACGATGAACGCCTTATGACCCGTATCGATATGAGTGAATATCAGGAAAAATTCTCTGTTACACGTCTCATAGGTGCGCCTCCGGGATATGTTGGTTACGATGAGGGTGGCCAGCTGACTGAGGCTGTACGCCGCAAGCCGTACTCCGTGGTGCTGTTTGATGAGATTGAAAAAGCTCATCCCGATGTGTTCAATCTGTTGCTTCAGGTTCTTGACGACGGTCGTCTGACAGACAACAAAGGCCGTACCGTCAATTTCAAGAACACCATAATAATAATGACCAGCAACATGGGCAGCTCTCAGATATGGAACAGTGTGCAGGAGGCATCGAAAGCGGCAGGTCATGCGGTGGAACACGTTCCGGAATCCTGCAAAAAGGAAATTATGGCTATGCTCAAGCAGAACATTCGCCCTGAGTTCCTGAACCGTATTGATGACATAATTATGTTTGATCCTCTTAACAGAGACAATATTGAGTCGATAGTACGATTGCAGATAAATTCAGTATGCCAGCTTCTTGAGAACAACGGATTAAAGCTCACTGTGGATGACAGTGTAATATCGTATCTTGCCGATGCCGGCTTTGATGCGGAGTTCGGTGCACGACCCATAAAGCGTGCCATCCAGACTGAATTGCTTGATGCGCTTTCAGAAAAGTTGCTGGAAACTGCCGGCAATGCAATAACTCAAGTTCACGCAATAATGAAGGATGGAAAGGTTATGTTTTCTCTTGCTTAAAGAATAAATGTAATTTACTTTCAATTGTATGAATAAATGAAAGTTTTTGCCTAACTTTGAAAAACAATAACCATTATTAACTTATTATGAAACAGATTAAATTGAATGTGTTTGCTGTTCTTGTCATATTGCTGGCAATGACATCGTGTGAAAAGAACAGCAGTGTGGATATTGATGAGGATCTTATCCAGGCTGTAGATTTGGGCTTGAGTGTAAAGTGGGCAACGTGTAATGTTGGCGCATCCTCTCCACAGAATTATGGAGACTATTTTGCATGGGGTGAAACTGTTTCCAAAGACAATTACATTGCGGAAACATGCAAATTCATCGCTGGGTATGATTGCCTTCTGACAAAATACACAGACAGTATTTGCGGATATGAAGGCTTTGAGGATCTGAAAACTGTTCTTGATAGTGAAGACGATGCCGCCTATGTAAATTGGGGCAAGGAATGGCGTACTCCTACAAATGATGAATTTCAGGAACTTATTGACAGTTGCACATGGGAGTGGATAACTCTGAACGGCACCTGCGGATATAAGGTTTCTGGTAAGAAATCAGGATTCGAAAACAACAGCATTTTTCTTCCGGCTACTGGATATATGTACGATGTTTATCCATATCAGATAAACTATTGTGCCTGTTATTGGTCTTCAAATTTGTCTGATTCATCAGCATATGATGCCAGTTATTTATATTTCCATTCCAATGGGAAGGGTATTGAAGAATGTTACAGATATTACGGACAATGCATAAGACCTGTTTGTGAATAGCCGGTAAATACAGATTCGTGTGAAAGACTCTTATAAAGGACATGTTGTAAATCTGTTTGACAGGTCGGTAACCGATGCACAGATAGTGGTTGAAAACGGCAGGATTTCCGCCATAACACCATGCACTGTTGCGGCTGATGCGCCATACTATCTGCCAGGATTCATTGATTCGCATGTTCATATAGAGAGCTCCATGATGCTTCCGCAGGAATTTGCCCGCATAGCAAAACGCCACGGTACGGTAGGGGTAGTGTGTGACCCTCATGAGATTGCCAATGTATTGGGTGTTCCCGGTGTAGAACTGATGCTTGACAATGCTAAGCAGACTGAGTTTTATTTTGGGTTCGGTACTCCGAGCTGTGTGCCCAGTTGTGGTCCTGACATTGAAACCGGCGGACAAACGCTTGACAGTAATGCGGTGGCATCGCTTCTTGAACGCCCTGACATTTATATCCTCTCCGAAATGATGAACTTTCCGGGTGTCCTTAACGGCGATGCCCAGGTTATGGCGAAAATTGCTGCTGCAAAGCGGATTGGGAAACCGATAGACGGACATGCACCCGGTCTGCGCGGTGAGGAACGCCGGCGTTATGCGGCTGCGGGAATAACTACTGATCATGAATGTTCACAGTTGGACGAGGCACAGAGTGCCATTGATGCCGGAATGAAAATCCAGATCCGTCAGGGTTCCGCAGCCAAAAACTACAAGGCTCTTTCACCGCTTATTGCAGAGTGTCCCGATATGCTTATGTTCTGCACAGATGATGCGCACCCTACCGATTATGTTAAGGGACATATCAACAGCATAGTGAGCAGTGCCATAGCTGACGGTTTCCCTATCATGGATGTGTTGCGCATTGCGTGCCTGAATCCTGTTCTGCACTACAAACTCCCTGTTGGATTGCTTAGGATTGGCGACAGTGCTGACTTTATTGCAGTATCAAGTCTAAAGCCTGATTTCAAAGTTCTTGCAACATATATACACGGCAATCTTCAGGCCGATGTTCCAAGCGGCAATTTTGAATTGCAGGACTGGCACAGCCCATGTGCGGCGCACAGCATCAAAGCGGAAGATCTTCTTTACAAAGGAGACATCTCCGGACCGATTCCCCAGATAGTGGCTACAGACGGTTCACTTCTGACTGACTGGTATTCCGGTCCTGTAGATGAACATTCACAAAAACTGGTATCATATAACCGTTATACTCCTGGAGCCAGTCCGCAGGTCGCATATATCCGCGGTTTTGAAATTCAGAATGGCGCAATAGCACAGACAATAGCGCATGACTGCCATAATATAATAGCAATTGGCTCCGATGACAGGCTGATAACAGATATGGTCAACCGTGTGATTTCAATGCGCGGAGGAATAGCGGCAACCAACGGAATAGATACTGTTGCTTTGCCGTTGCCAATTGGCGGCATTCTGTCTGATTTGTCTGGAGACGAACTTTCAGAAATCAATCTGCGTCTGGAACAGGTTGTGCGTGAATCCGGCTGCAGGTTCAACTCTCCGTTTATAACATTGAGTATTATGTCGCTCCCTGTTATTCCGCGTCTGAAACTGACAGACAAAGGGTTGTTCGACGGCGGTACCTTTACGTTTGTACGTTAAGAACCGGGAAAGTATTCTGCAAATTTGTTGGCTATAGAAATGTAATATTCTCTGTTAGGCCAGAGTCTTTCATCTGCTATCTTGCGTACACCATCTATGACCTCTTGTGGGAATGATCCCAAGGCTACCCACGAAATACTGCGTACAATGGCGGCCGCACTGATTATCCGGTCATATTCATTTACGATGTCTTCATTGTCTGTTTCCAGGTATGCCTTAAGCATCTCAATCCAAAAATCATTGCTCATGGACTCGGGAAATCCCACAATCTGTTCAAAACCGTCCCCCATGTGGAATGTAGAACTGGTGTGAGACAGTTCAACAAGCGGATTTCCATAACTGACTTCGCCCATATCTATCAGAATCAACTCCTGGTTGCCAGCTTCCCCTTTGATCATAATGTTCTTGGGATGGCAATCATTATGCAGCAGAGAATAACCCTGCGGTATTTTTGACAATATGAATTTCATCAGTTCAACCTGCTCCGGTTTGAAATGGCGGGCAATCTTGTCAATATCTCCTGTCTGAATTACTATTGCGTCAGGCAGAGTGTCTTGAGGAACTTTTATGGAGTGCATGTTGCGCAACAGTTCTCCGAACATTCTGGCATAATGGCGGTAATTTTCACGGTTCTGATTGATTGCTGCACCAAGGGTTCCGGCTGCAATCAGTTCAGTAACCAGGCCATAGCTTCCGGTTTCTTCTACCAATACAATGTCATATGGAATGGCCGTGGGCATACCAAGAACAAATGCCTCCTGTGCCATTTTTCTTTCGCGTTCAGGAATATCCATACCGCATTCTTTCGGAAATACCTTTATGATTGTGTCATTGTCAAGCCTGTAGATAATTCCCACACCGCCGCGTGCAATCTCCTTACAGCCTGCTATGCTGATTGTACGCAAGGCTTTGCGGATAGTCATGATGCGTGAAAAACCTGTCATTTCAAATACACTGTACACATCGCCTGAAACGTTGGCAAGTTCCAGGTTGTCATACATCTTTTTGTATTTAAGAATAATGCGGAGACCTGTTGATGATATGTATTTCAGTTCTTTGCAGTCAAAGACCAGGCCGGTGACGGCATCAGCAGTGATTTGCTCTTCAATCTCTTTTTCTACAACAAGAGCATTTGCTGTGTCTATGCGTCCTTTCAGTTCTATTGTTAACATTGTGTACGGTCTATTCGTTCTTATTATCGGAATTGTTAAGCTTTCGTATTACGTGTGCAGGGTTGCCTACGGCTAAAGAATCGGACGGTATGTCTTTTACCACAACCGCTCCTGCGCCTATAACGCAACGGTCTCCTATAGTAACACCCGGACAAATTGTAACACCTCCGCCTATCCAGCACCGTTCACCGATGTGAACTGGTTTGCAGTATTCCCATTTGTCACGTTCGTCGGCATCGAGCGGATGACCGGCAGTAAATATGTTCACGTTTGGTGCTATTAGTGTTTTCTTTCCGATATAAACGCCTCCGCCGTCAAGAATTGTACAGCCGAAATTTATCCATACTCCCTGTTCTGCAAAGATAAGATTGCCGTAGTCACACTGGAAGGGTGGTTCAACGTACACATCGTCTGCTGAATTGGACAACAGCTCGCGTGTTATGCTGTACATGGTGGGTTCGTGATACTCAGTAATATTGAGCCTGCGCAACAGTTTCTTTACCTCGTCGCGGTATTCGTACATTTCAGGAGTGTGGGCGTTGTAAGGACGTCCGGCCTGCATGTTCTCAAGTTCAACTTTAAGTGCAGGCAGTTTTTCCAATGCTTCACGTCTTGTCATTGTTGTTGTGTGTGGTCTCGGTTTATCAGTTCCAGAAGACGGTCGGTAGCCTCTGATTCTGGGATATTCTTAAGGATGCACTCTTTTCCGCGGTACAGGCTTATGCGCCCTACGCCGGCACCAACGTAGCCGTAGTCGGCATCGGCCATCTCTCCAGGCCCGTTCACAATGCAGCCCATAATGGCTATCTTAAGACCTTTCAGATGAGATGTAGCTGCCTTTACGCGTTCAATGGTGTCTTCAAGATTGTACAGTGTGCGTCCGCAACCGGGGCATGAAATGTATTCGGTTCTGGTTATGCGGCTGTGGGTAGCCTGCAATATGCCGAAAGACAACTCTTCAATATCGCTGTGACTGACGGAACTGTTCATGTTGAGAATCTGAATTCCGTCTGCAAGACCGTCAAGAAGCAGTACACCAAGGTCTGCAGCGCTCTTTATGCGCAAAGTGTTCAGGTCTGTCTCCTGATATACTTCGAACATTACAACAGGGTTTTCTATGCCAAGGTTCATAAGGCTGAATGCAACGGCGCGGTGCTCTGCCATGGAATTGATATTATTGCTTTGGCTTACTACCACAATCTCTGGGTGACGGCGCAGCAGTTCAGCCTGATCATTGTCAAACGCCATGTAGTTTACAAACAGGAATTTGACCGGAGCGGGGCATTCGTCAATATCCACAGGGAAATAGTTTTCTCCAAAACCTACAAAAGCAGGGTAGAGGTTTGTCTTGTCCTTTGCCATGACCCATGCCGGAAAATCCGCAATAAGCGGTACGTCTGGTCTTTGTTCAGGAATAGTGGATCCTACATAGTAGTAATCTGGCATTGCCTCTGAACTTTCCGGATTGCCTGTTTCCCACGCAGCGGTGATCAGTGTACTTATTACAACCGGAGGGTTGCTGCCACCTATGTTGGCAACTGCTTTTGTTGTGCGGCGCGTTGGATAGATGTAATCAAAACTGGCTGGTATGTCGGCAAAAACAGGTGTATGACCAGCGCGCTGAACTATATAATCACGCAGCAGTTTGGCTACAGGAATCTCCTTGCAGGGGGATTCGGAAAGCGATACACGTATGGTGTCTCCAATACCGTCGGCAAGTAAGGCTCCGATTCCAACGGCACTTTTTATACGGCCGTCCTGACCGTTGCCGGCCTCGGTAACGCCAAGATGAAGAGGAAAATCCATTCCTTCCTTTTCCATGGTGCTGGCAAGCAGACGTACGGTCTGTACCATGACGGCCGTGTTGCTGGCTTTTATGGAGATTACAACATTAAAGAAGTTTTCTTCTACGCAGATGCGCAGAAATTCCATACAGCTTTCAACCATGCCGGCGGGGGTGTTGCCGTAGTGACTCATGATACGGTCGGAAAGCGAACCATGGTTGACACCTATACGTATGGCCGTGTTGTTCTCCTTGCAGATATTAAGGAACGGAACAAAACGGTCACGTATGCGCTGCAACTCTGCCTGATATTCCTCAGGAGTGTATTCCAGATGCTTGAATGTGCGTGCCGGGTCAACGTAGTTTCCCGGATTGATGCGGACTTTTTCTGCATAGAGGGCTGCCACATCGGCTGCGGCGGGATTGAAGTGGACATCGGCAACAAGGGGTGTCATGTAACCGCGGCTGCGCAGTTCCTGATTGATGTTCATCAGATTCTGTGCCTCGCGCTGTCCCTGTGTAGTGAGACGCACCAGTTCTCCGCCTGCCTCAATAATTTCTATTGCCTGATTGACACAACCTTCTGTATCTGTGGTAGCTGTGGTTGTCATTGATTGCAGGCGTATTGGATTCTCTCCTCCAATACCTATGCCGCCGACCTGTACGCTGCGGCTGGCTCTTCTTCTATAGTTCAGTAAGTCCACAATAAAATCAGTTTGTCTTGTATGCAAATTTTATCTCTGCAAGTTCTGCATTAGCTTTCTCTATCTTTGATTTGAGTGAATTCTTGTAATCTGCCATGCGCTTTGCAAGCTCCGCATCGGACAAGGATATTATCTGTGCTGCCAGAATTGCTGCGTTCTGAGCTCCGTTTACACCGACAGTTGCTACTGGAATTCCAGGGGGCATCTGTATGATTGAAAGCATGGCGTCCAGACCGTCAAGCATACCTTTGATAGGAACTCCTATAACGGGCACGTTTGTGTTTGCTGCAATTACGCCAGGCAGAGCTGCTGCCATACCTGCTGCTGCAATGATTACTTTGATGCCACGTTGCTGTGCATTGGCTGCAAATTCTTCTACAGCCTGCGGTGTACGGTGTGCGGACAGTGCGTTAATCTCAAACGGAATCTGCATGTCGTCAAGAAACTTTGCAGCTTTTTCCATAACAGGCAGATCTGATGTGCTGCCCATAATAACTGATACAACTGGTTTCATTATATTTTGAGTTTTGAATTTATACTGTTTTGCGTCGCAGACGTGCTACCGGCACTCCAAGTGCGGTGCGGTATTTTACAACCGTGCGGCGTGCAACCTGGAAACCTTTGGCATTGAGAATCTCCACAATCTGCTGATCTGTGAGCGGACTGGAAGAGTCTTCATTTTCAATGATTTCTTTGATAAGGTTGTGTATGTGACGTACTGATACCTCAAGTCCGTCGTCGCTTTTTTTACCATCGGTAAAGAAAAATTTCAGCGGGAAAATACCCCAGTCGGTCTGCATGTATTTTCCGGCGCATGCACGTGAGACGGTTGAAATATCAAGACCTGTCAGTTCTGCAACATCTTTCAGTACCATAGGCTTGAGACAGGACTCATCTCCGTCAAGAAAGTAATTGTGCTGTATTGTTGTAATGGCCCGCATTACCTTTGTAAGAGTGTTCTGACGCTGTTGCACAGCCTGGATGAACCCTTTGGCGGCATCGATTTTCTGTTTAAGGAACAGGGCTGCCTCTTTGTTGCGTCCATCCTTCCCGATAATCTGCTCTGCAAGCATCTGTTCATACTCTTTGCTTACGTTTATTGTGGGAATGCGACCGTTGTTCAGTGTAAATGACACGTTCCCGCCCTGAACGTCTACCAGAAAGTCCGGAGTGATTGATATGTTTTCACTACCGCTATGTCCTATGGCATTGCCCGGAAGCGGATTCAGTTTTGTAAGCATTTCCAGAATTGCACCTGACTGTTCCTGATTCAATTGCAACTGTGCTGAAATCTTGTCCCAACGCTTATGGATAAAATCCTGAAACAGATCCTTCAATATGGTCTTACCATAGAGCAGAACCGTATTGTCCGGAGTTACCAACAGCTTGCGTTCAATCTGCAGCAGCAAACATTCCTGTAAATCCCTGGCTCCTATTCCTGCCGGATCAAGTCCCTGAATGAGTCGTATTAGCTCACTCACATGTTCCGCAGTTGTCTCGATATAGTGGTAGATTTCCAGTTCGTATGCAATTTCAGATGCCTCTTTCAGCAAATATCCGCTTTCTTCCAGCGAAGCTGCTATATATTCTGCAATGGTTGTGTCTTCTTTGTTCAGATCAAATTCGGAGAGCTGTTCCTTGACAATATCCAGAAACGATTCTCCGCCAGTGACGGTGGTTTCCATCCAATTGCTGGCGGTGCTGGACTGCGGTGTGTCGCCGTAGTCTGAACCTAATCCGTCATAATCATCGAATAATTCGGTGGAATCGGCATCAGACTCTTTGTCCGTACTGTTATTTTCGTCTTCATCGTGAGCCGTCTCCTGTTCAATATCTTCAAGAGCAGGATTGTCCTGGACTTCGCTGCGGACGCGCTCTTCCAGTTCCAGAGTGGATAACTCCAGAATATGAACTTCAAGCAACTGCTGCGGTGTAAGAACCTGAACACCAATCTGTTCCTGAGTCTGTATCTGAGTCTGTACGTTCTGTCCCATTGTCAGTAATGAAATGAAGAACCTCCAATAAACTCGCGCAACAGAGAGTTCTGCGGAATCTGCTGTTCGGTGATGCTTGTAAACAGACGCAAAAATTTTAACAGATATTGCGCCGTAGCATATTCAATGCAGTTCTGGGGTACATTGTCAAGAATTGGAATTATACGGTCTTTCAGAACAGCCAGTTCAAACAGCAGTGCGGAATTAACCATTACATCGGCTCTTTCCTGATATGGGAGAATCCACTTGTCCTCTCCAGCACGTACTGACGGCCAGCGTTCTATGGTTTCAACCGCCGATGTTCCGCGATACTGATAATCACGCAGAATACGGCGAAGCAGACGGTTGTCTGTAGGGTGAATGTAATTGTGATTGTCAATTCTGAGCGATGTCAACGCCGAAACGAATATGTGGAATTTGTATGTTTCGGGAATATTCTTAGTCAGTTCAGGATTCAGTGCGTGGATACCCTCCACAATGAGTACCTGATTGTCTGTGATCTGTACTGTATTGCCAAGATATTCTTTTTTGCCAGTTGTAAAGTTGTATGTAGGAACCGCAACCTCCTTACCGTTGATGATGTTGTTCAGGTCTTTATCCAGAAGTTCAAGATCAAGGGCGTACAGGGATTCAAAATCAAGTTCTCCGTTTTCATCGACTGGTCCTGTACCGCGTTCTTTGTAATAATCGTCTAAAGATAGAATTTTCGGCGTAATGTTGTTGGCAAGCAACTGAATCTGTAGCTTTTTGCTGAATGTTGTCTTTCCGGAAGATGATGGGCCGGCAATCAGTACCATTTTAATATTACGCTCACCGCTGCAGCGTAGTTTGTGTATTGTGTCCGCTATGTTGACAAACTTTTTGTTCTGCAAAGCCTCTGCAACATTGATCAGAGTCGCACTTTTGCCGCAACATGTTGCCTTGTTAAGGCTTCCTATGTTTGAAATACCGATAGTTTTCTGCCACAGGGTCAGTTCATCGTTTACCTTGAGCAATTTTTCCTGATTCCCTTCTTTTTCAACCTGTGTACGGTCACTGCGGTCCGTAGCAAGAATAAGAACGCCTCCGTGGGTCTCTTTTATGTCAAACACAGGCATGTAACCGGTTCTTACCGGAAGAATTCCGAAGCAGATATCCGTATAGTTGTCAATGGAGTAATATGTTGTGTATATATTACCGCGTGATTCAATGAGCGCTACGGCATCGTTTCTCCCTTTTTCCTTGAGAAGAGAAATTACATTTTCGGAGAAATCTGTATGCTTTTCAATAGGAAGATCTGCGCTGATTATTTCCTGCATACGTTTTTTAACTGATCTGATAATATCGGCAGTTATGCCACCGTCAATGTTGACAGAACACCAGACCCCGTATGTCATATTTGTAGTATCAGTTATTTCAGCGTTCGGAAAAGTGTCAGACAATGCTTTTGCGAACACCAGAATAAGCCCCTGATAGTAAATGCGTCTTACTGCTGCGTTTGATACGTCCAAAAACTGTATAGTTGCGTTTTCTGTCAGCACGTAGTTCAAATCCACAACTTTGTTGTTTACAAGGGCACAAATAGGTTTCGGCTCTGTTTGCAAACTAAGTTGGTCCATAATTTGAAAAAGAGTTCTGCCTTCTGCTATTGTTTTAGTTATTTTGTTATTTTTGCAACAGATTTGAATCATGATCTCTTCTTTTTTTGTTTTGCAAATATAACAAATGAAAACAGAATGTGGTCAGTTTTGTTTACTAAAGATATTCAATCAATAAAAACATAATAAAATGAAAGTAAAAAATCTTTTGGCAGTAGCTCTGGTTGCAGCAGCTATCTCTTCTTGCTCAAATTACAAACCGGCAAGAACAGTGTTGAACAACAAAATTGATACAGTGTCTTATGCAATAGGTATGGCACGTTCAAACGGATTCCTTCCTTATCTCCAGAATCAGATGGGTGTTGATTCTGCATATATGGCTGATTTCTGGCGTGGTTTCTTTGAGGGTGCTGCAAAAAGCAGTGATATGGCCCTCAATGCATATATGGCAGGTCTTCAGATTGGTATGAGCGAAGGTGAGCAGACTGTAAACAGCATTTCAATGGAACTCTTCGGCGAGTCTTCAGATCTTTCACTTAACCGTGACAACTATCTTAACGGTTTTGTTGACGGTACAAATCTCAATGACAAAATCATGAGCCGTGAGGTAGCTTCTGAAACTGCAGAACGTCTGTTTGACGAGATTCATGCTGAGAGTATGGAACTTGAATATGGCGACAATAAGGCTGCAGGTCAGATCTTTCTTGAAGAGAAAGCTAAGGAAGAAGGTATAATTGCTACAGGCAGCGGTCTTCTCTATAAAGTTATTAAGAAAGGTAAAGGCAAAATTCCTACAATAGATCAGAGAGTTACAGTTAAATACAAAGGTTCTTTGATTGACGGTACAGTATTTGACGAGTCTACTACAGGTATTGAACTCTCAGTAGGAAATGTAATTGAAGGTTGGCAGGAAGCTTTGCAGATGATGCCTGTAGGTTCAAAATGGGAACTTTATATTCCTTACGAGCTTGGTTATGGCGAGCGTGCTGCAGGTGCTGACATCAAACCGTATTCTGCTCTTATTTTCGAAGTTGAGCTTGTGTCTATTCTCTAATGGATGCATTAGACAAAAAAATACTTGGCATTATATCACAGAATGCCAGAATTCCATTTCGCGATGTTGCACAGCAATGCGGGGTCTCCCGCGCCGCTGTGCATCAGCGTGTTGGAAAACTGTACGAGGAAAATGTCATAACCGGTTCTGGTTATCATGTAAATCCCAAGTTGTTGGGTTACAATACATGTACATTTGTGGGTATGACTCTTGAAAAAGGTTCTTTGTACAGACAGGTAGTAGAAGAACTCAATGCAATCCCCGAAGTTGTTGAGTGTCATTTCACTACCGGCCGTTATACCATGATGATTAAGCTCTATGCACGTGACAATGCGCATCTTATGGAACTTATCAACGGAAAAATTCAGAGTATTCCCGGTGTAATGGCAACAGATACGCTGATTTCTCTTGATCAGAGTATTGGAAAGGAGATTCCTATCAACGAATAGTATGTATCCCCGCCCCCTGATAGGAATAACTGCAAATCTTAAGGATAACCTTTCAACACTGGCAAAAGGTTATTACAAAGCAGTCAGTGCAGCCGGTGGTATCCCGGTTATTATCCCTCCATTGACAGATTATGCAGCCTGTAGTAGGTTGCTTGAGACAGTTGACGGTCTGCTTTTGTCTGGCGGACCAGATATTGATCCGGCCTATTTCGGTCAGGAACTGCATCCTTCTGCAAAAATAGATGCATTGCGCGACAAGTCAGAAATGATGCTTGTCAAAGCAGCAGTTGAACGCTGTATGCCTGTTTTGGGAATTTGCCGCGGTATCCAGATGCTGACTGTTGCAATGGGCGGTGACCTGTATCAGGATATGTCTCTTTTCCCGAATAATGCAGAAGACGTCCATCATTCTCCTGTTCCCCCATGTGATGATGATATGTGGCACATGATTTCTGTAAAACCTGATTCCCTGGTAGGCAGTCTTATTGCCCAAAAGCAGATTATGGTTAACAGTTATCATCATCAGACAGTTGATAAGTTACCGTGTGAACTTATTCCTGTTGCATGGAGCCCGGATGGTGCTATAGAGGCGGTTGAAAGTGATGTCCGTCCGATAATTGGTGTTCAATGGCATCCTGAAAGAATGCTCCAGAAAGGGAATACACAATGTCTGTCATTGTTTGACTGGTTGGTGCAGCAGTCAGGTCTGTATTCAAGGGCACGCTCCTTTCATAAAACCCATATTGTTCTTGACTCGCATTGTGATACTCCTATGCTTTTCCAAAACGGTATTCAGTTTGCAGAACGCGGTACTGATGCGCAGGTAACATTGGACGGAATGCGTGCCGGTTATGTCGATGCCAGTTTTATGGTGGCATATATTCCGCAGAAAGAACGTTCTGCACAAGGCTTGAAAGGAGCAACAGATATGGCTGACCATATTCTTGATCTGATAGAGGAACAGGTTTTGCTGAATAAGGACTATGTTGTATTAGCATCTTCTCCAGCTCAGATATCAGCCGCAAAACTGGCTGGTAAAAAAGTAGTGATCCGTGGCATTGAAAATGGCTACGCTATAGCTAAAGATCTGTCTTTGTTGGAACATTTCAAAAGTAGGGGAGTAACATATATTACGCTATGCCATAATGGCGATAATGATATCTGTGATTCGGCAAAGGGTAATAATGAGCATGGCGGATTGTCTTCTTTCGGACGTCAGGTAGTGGCTGAAATGAACCGTCTGGGACTTATGGTTGATTTGTCTCATGCCGGTGAAAAAAGTTTTTGGGATGTTTTGGAATGTAGCAGTGCTCCTGTTTTCTGTTCTCACTCTTCTTGCCGTTCATTGTGTGACCATGCAAGAAATTTGTCAGATGCTCAGATTAAATCCTTAGCGCAGAATGGAGGTGTCATGCAAATCTGTATGTACGGAGGCTTTCTTGAAAATGATGAGACAAAGGCCAATGTACATTCTGCCGTCAAACATATTATGCATGCAGTAGAAGTTGCAGGAATTGACCATGTGGGCATCGGCACGGATATGGATGGCGGTGGCGGTGTTCCTGGTCTTGATAATATAAGTGCAGCTGTAAATCTGACAAGACTACTGATGGAACAGGGATTTTCTACTGCAGATCTTGAAAAAATATGGGGAGGAAACCTGCTGTCTTTCTGGAACAGGGTTATTTCTTGCGCGGAACCGTGTAACGGTCTTTGAATTCCTGAGCGCGTTCCATATTCCTGTTTTTAATAGTCTTTTCCTTATCTGCCTTTTGTTTTGTAATCTGCTCTGCTTTCTGTTTGTAGCGCGGAACAGTGTTCACATCCCAATATTCAGTTTCACTTTCCCAATTGGCTTTAAGCTCGAAGTTGCGGTCCATGTACCATGTATCTTCAGGCTTTGTGCCTAAGGCCCAGTCTCCTGCATCCCAAACTCCGTTGTCATTGGCATCGTCCCACATTCTTACCCAATAGGTTCCGGGCTTGACATAAAAGAACGTAGTAGTTCCGTTTTCAAGTTTCTGACTGCGGTACGGTTCGCCGCTATTATTCAGCATGGTGACGGTATAGCCGGGTTTGGAGTTCGCAACGTTGACGGTGAAAATGCTGTATTCTTCTTCACTCTGAAAGTCAAAGTCCTGTGAGAACTTATTATTGTACAAACCGGAAGACATGTCATAAACGCTTGCAGAATCTATCAGCATTTTGTATTTCAGACCTGGCCTCCAGGCTCCGTAGATGTAGAATACGCGTGGATTCCATTCATCCTGGTAGAGTTCATATTCCATATCCTGATAAACTGAATCAGGAGTATATTGTATTCTGATGTTTGCTGTATCCACTCCGAATACAGGTTCTTTATATGAAATCTCAACAACCGTAGTGAGGTCCATCTTATTCTTAAGATTGGTTGTCAGGTTAAGGAATTTTTTTGTCGGTCGCAAAAGATTCATAATCTTTACACTGTCTTCAACCGGGTCAAGTTTCTTTATTTCTTTTTCTATGCGTTTCTGATTGTCTTCGGCCTTTGTTTTTTCTTCGGCAAGAATGCGTGCGCGCGTTTTCTTGGGAATAAACATCAAAGTGTCAGTCTTTTCTTTTAACACTCCAGCCGTGTCATGAGCCATATATCTGACAGACATTGTCAGGGTGTCCTTGAAACTGATCAATGTGTCGGGAATCCAGTACTGGATGGAGTCAAAATCTGGGCTTGTTTCTATAATGAACGCACTGTCGGAATTAAAGTCCAGACCCTGAACAACAGGTAATGTATCTGCCGGCATTGCAAAATACAATGAAAGTCTGTTTAATTGTGTGCGCTCGTATTTCTCCATATACTGCATCACATTTTTTTTGACCGATGCCAACAGTATCAGGTCATCCGGCAGGTAGTGAGTGTACGGCACACTTAATATTGTATCAATATTGATTGTATCGTACATCATTGAGTCAAGGCGTATGCGCTGCTCTGAAGACGGTGAAAATACAACGTCGCTCGATGCCCATGTTTCTCCGGCTTGTGACCAAGTGAGAGTCTGGTCCATATCCTGTAATGCATATACGCGGTACTCTTTTTGAGCAAGTCCTTTTATAGAGAAGTAGCCGCGGCTGTCTGTGCGTGATACCCGTTCAAACTCTTTTGTTGTAAATGCGCTGTCTGACAGATCGCTGTGCAGACCTACCATGATTCCTTTTATCGGTTCAAGGTTTGATGCGTCCAGAACATAGCCACCAACCTGCATGGTATCAATCTGGTCGCCCGTTGAGAATGTGTAGCAGAAATCTCCCATAGGGTTACCTTCGTTGTTGTCAACGATGGCATCGCCGAAATCAATAGTGTATGTGGTGTTTTCCAGAAGAGTGTCAAACAACTGTATCTGAATGCGTTTGCCTATTACTTTTATTTCAGGTTGTTCTTTTTGAGGAGGTGATACAATAACCTTTTCACTGACTTTTTCCAGTTTTATGAATTCGTCAAAATCTATTGTTATTTTTTTCGCTTTGACATTTGTCTGGTACTGTTCCGGATGACAACTTGTGATACGAGGCGGTGTCTCATCGTATGGACCTCCGTCAGGTGTACCTATGCTGGCGCATGCTGCCAAAAGCATCACTGCCGTTGCGGTAGTGCAATAACGCAAGAATTCTTTCATTCCAGATTGTTCTCCTTTACATATTCCAGAGCCGCTTTACAGGCTTTCTGGTGACTTTCTTTCTTAGTATAACCATGACCAACACCTAAAGTCCTGTCCTGATATACAATTGTTGTTTCAAACTCGGGTTCATGTTCTGTTCCGCTTTGTTCAGTTTTGAATTCTGCGGAAATATGCATTTTCTGCATGTATTGCATGAATAATGTCTTGTAGTCAGGATCAAAATTGATCATAGTGTCAAAGTTAGGCTCAATGAGTTTCCCAATAATGAACTTTCTGCATTTTTTTATTCCGCGGTCAAGAAAAATGGCTGCTATGAATGCTTCAACCACATTCCCGTTGACATAACTGTTGTGGTACTGATGCTTGAGTGCATTTTTGGAAATCAATTCTGATAACCCTACTTTTTTACAAAGGTAATCAAGAGATTTGCGTTTTACAAATCTGCTGCGCATATCGGTTAAAAAACCTTCGTCTTTTTTTGGAAATCTGTTGTAAAGATATATTGCAACGGCATTTCCTATGATGGCATCGCCCAAAAACTCCATACGCTCGTTGTTCAATCCCTTCTGAATACTTTCAGACTCTTTACATGCGGCATGTGCGGCTGGGGTTGCAAGGGCGGTATGATAGTATTTCGTGTTGTGGGGATAGAACCCCATTACCTTGTATAAAGAATAACAAAACTCTTGTTCCTTGTGGAACAAGAGTCTTATAGGGTATTTAAAAAGTGGACAAGACATTAGCCCTGGTACTTTTTGAACAGCAGACAAGCATTATGGCCTCCAAAACCGAACGCATTGGAAATTGCAGCTTTGATTTCTCTCTTCTGAGCCTGGTTGAAAGTGTAGTTGACCTTGTAATCAATGTTCGGGTCAACATCATCTTCTGCATGGTTGATTGTAGGCGGAACAATATTGTTTTGAATAGCTAAAACGCATATAATACCTTCAATGGCACCGGCTGCGCCCAGCAGGTGTCCTGTCATTGATTTGGTTGCGCTCAAATTCATGTTGTAGATATGCTCTCCAAATACTTCTCTAATAGCTTTGCACTCAGCAATATCTCCCATAGGTGTAGATGTTCCATGTAAATTGACATAGTCAATATCTTCCGGTTTCATCCCGGCATCCTTGAGAGCGTTTTTCATTACCTTTGCTGCTCCCTTTCCTTCCGGATCAGGTGCGGTAATATGGTAGGCATCAGATGAAAGTCCCCAACCTCCTACTTCTGCATAAATCTTGGCACCGCGTGCCAATGCATGGTCAAGTTCTTCCAGTACCAGAATTCCAGCGCCTTCTCCCATAACAAATCCGTCGCGGCTTGCGCTTAGCGGACGTGATGCTGTCTGAGGTGAGTCGTTGCGTGTGGAAATAGCATGCATTGCATTAAAACCGCTTATTGCACATTCAATAACCACAGCCTCGCTTCCTCCTGTCAGCATAATGTCAGCCTGTCCCAGTCGGATAAGATTGATGGCGTCAATAATAGCGTTGTTTCCACTGGCGCATGCGGCAGCAGTGGTGTAGCTTGGTCCCATAAAACCATTCTTGATGGCTATGTTGCCGGCGGCTATGTTGCCTATGATCTTTGGAATGAAAAATGGTGTGACTTTAAGTTCAAAACCCTGTTTTTTCTGATCATGCAATCCTTCAACTTCTGTTTGAAATGTGTCCAATCCGCAGAAGCCAACGCCAAGAACAACTCCGGTGCGGTCTTTGTCTGTATCTGAAAGCTGCTCAATACCGGCATCGAGAATTGCCTCACGAGCAGCTGCAAAGGCGTATTGTGAAAATGCATCAAGTTTACGTGCCTCTTTGCGGTCAACGTACTCTTCAAAGTTGAAATCCTTAATCTGACAGGCAAACTTGGTCTTTGTAGAATCTGTATTAAATTTAGTAATAGGACTTGCTCCACTCACACCGTTTACGCAATTGTTCCAAAAAGTAGGAATGTCATTGCCAAGCGGTGTAATGGCTCCAAGTCCTGTTACTACAACTCTTTTTAACTCCATAACCTAGAGTGTTAAAGTTAGTTGTTATTGCTGTACTGTATCTTCAAGATATTTGATTACGTCGCCTACAGTAGCAATTTTCTCTGTCTGCTCTTCAGGAATCTGAATACCAAACTCCTTCTCAAACTCCATAATCAATTCTACAGTATCAAGAGAGTCTGCACCAAGATCATTTGCAAAACTTGCTTCAGGTGTAACTTCTGACTGCTCAACACCAAGTTTGTCAACTACAATCTGTATTACTCTCTCTGCAATTTGTGATTCTGCCATAATTATTTGTATGTTAATTGTTAATTATGGTGCAAAATTAAGTCATAAATGCCCAATTTGTTAATTATTGAGCAGAATAAATCTTAAAAACGGCACAAAAAGTGTATATTTGTGCAATAAAAGGTCTATTTGATTTTATTCAGAATGTCTTCTGCAGAAATATTTGCCATGCAACGGTAGTCGCCGTATCTGCACTTTCTGTTCCCTTTGATGGTGCATGGCCTGCATGGCAAGTCAACTTGAACAGCATTGTTTATTGACTGTTTATAACCCAAGAAACCTGTATATGGATGAGTTGCTCCCCAGACGGAAACGACCGGAGTTCCAACGCACGATGCCAGGTGCATGTTGGATGAGTCCATACCTATCAGCATGTCCAGGTGACTTATAAGATTCAGTTCACCTTTTAACCCTCCAAGTTCTTTTGTAACAAGTTCTGCACCTGTGTATTTCTCCGCCCATGGTCTTGCAACTGCAAGTTCCTTTTCTCCAAAAGCAAAGATGAAGATGCGATATCCTCTTTGTGAAAGCCCAGCAATTACCTTTTCAGTAGTTGAAGCAGGAAGAATCTTGCCTTCACTTGAGGCAAACGGCGCAACGCCAATCCATTTTCCGTTTTTTTCGCCGACAATCTGATCTATCTCCTTCATATTTCCCTTGATTTCAGGATAGATGCTTTTGAAATGAATGTCAAAATCTATGCCAAGCCTATTGAACGTTCTGACGTACAATTCTGTAATAGGACGCAGTTGCTCCAGTTTCTTGTTGTGCAGTCTTATAAGCTGATTGCGTTTGCGTCTCTCTTTTCTGACAACGGATACCTTGACAAAGTGCAACTTGAACATGAGATCAAGTAAAAGAGTGCGCAATTTGCCGTGCAAATCTGCTACTGCGTCAATTTTATATTTTGATGTGATTTTTTTATAGAGGCGTCTGGCTCCACCAAAACCATTGTATTCTTTGTGTTTCACACCCATGAATGTCACGTTTCCCGGCATGAATTCAAACAATGGCGCAAATTGCGGCTGCGTGAGAACGATTATGTTGTACTGCGGATGTGACTCTGCTAAAGATTCAATGACCGGAACCGTCAGCGCTACATCACCAATAGCTGTATAACGTATTACAAGAATGTTTTTCATTTGTTTTTGTAGAGAACCGGATTCAGGGCCGGATCGTTGTACATTTTCATCTGTTTGTAGACTTTCATGTATTTGCGTCCGTTCTGCATATCATCCAACAGTGTGTCAATGGCCTGCATCAAATCCTTTTTCTGTTCAAGCAGTACTGCCAGTTTCTCTTTGCATTTTGCCTGAACCTGCTTGTCGCTGTCTGTGCGGTTTGCCTCAATTTCCATGTGATAGATCTTGAGTGCCAGAATTGACAGACGGTCAACAGCCCATGCTGGACTTTCCGTATTAATTGTTGCGTCTGCAAGGGTTTTTACGTTGCCGAACTGCTCAAGAAAATAGCTGTCTATCATTTCAACCAGGTCTGTACGGTCCTGATTGGATTTATCTATACGGCGTTTGATGGCCAATGCATTTACAGGGTCAATTTCAGGGTCACGGATTATGTCTTCCAAATGCCACTGTACTGTGTCAATCCAGTTCTTGAGATAGAGACGGTTCTCTATAGTATTTTGGGCATAAGGATTGGATATAGGTGTATCAACGTTATCTTTCTTATGATAATCGGCTATAACTCTGTTGAATATTTCAAAACTTGATTCGCAGAACGACATAATATATCTTTTAAATTCAGATTGCGAAGTTAGTGAAAATTTTATAGATAATAAACAAATTCAGGGCCCGTGTTGAATAATAGGTCTATTATTGAGAGATTTCCTATAAAACCGTTCTTGTTTTGGAATACCTGCCAATATGTTTTTTCATTATAGACAGGTTCTTTCTGAATGCCGGAAAATGCTGCGGTGGGCTGAATCGTGCTCTTTATCTCCAGAAGCTCCGTTATTTTAAGTGTGAGATCCATATTCAGATCGTACAGAAATGTATATTCTTTGTCTATTATATTGAATATGTCATCTTTATAATACAGAAAAAACGGAGAGTTCATGTATGCCGTTTCCAGTGCAGCTTTGTGCTGGTGGCGCCAATTGTGATGTGCGCTTATGCGTACATCTTTTGTGTGTATTTTCAATGCGCTGCTTTCAACCGGAACCGTAAGGGTCTGTATTCCGTTGCTGTCTGCTATGCGGCAACGGTTTCTTACAGTTTGTTTTGTGTAATTGTCAAACCCCTCAATAAATATACTGTCTGTTGAATTGATGGCCTGAAACCAACTTATTGGCGGCATGTAAGCCGATGTCAACACCATTTTCAATTGTAGTTTTTAACAGCGTGGAAAAGTCTGTTCCAACGGATTTTTCCTTTCTGACCAAAACTCTTGTCTTTGTCTAACGATAACCAAACCACTACAGGACGACCTACAATGTGGTCTTCCGGAACAAACCCCCAGTAACGGGAATCCGCACTGTTGTGACGGTTGTCTCCCATCATCCAGTAATAATCCATACTGAATGTGTATTGCTGTGTCTCTTTTCCGTTGATGTAGATTATATTGTCTTTAACCTGCAGACTGTTGCCTTCATAAACTTTGATGCAACGCTCGTAAAGCGGAAGATTCTCTAATGACAGTTGAACCGATTCCCCTTTTTGTGGAATCCAGATTGGGCCATAGTTGTCTTCCGTCCAATGGTGATTCATGTTGTGAGGATAAAGCAAATCTGAATTGTCCGGCCACATGCGTTCAACTTTTGATGCAATTTCCGGATGTGAACCCAGAATGGCTGCTGCACTGTTTGTCAGAGGAAAACATAATGTAGCACCACCGCGGTTTTCAATATCAGGTAAATCTTCCTGACTCAGTTTGATCTCTTTTCTGATATTATCAGGTATGGGCTTTAACAGTGAAACCATGTAATTGAACTGTACGTTGTCCGGCTCTTTGTTTTCAGTTCCATCAAGAAAAATCTTGCCGTCAATTATCTGTAGAGTCTGTCCGGGAAGTCCTACGCACCGTTTTACATAATTCTCGCGGCGGTCAACAGGACGGCTGTCCACATTACCGTAAATCTTTGCATTATAATCTATGTAACTGCGTCCGACTTTATAGTACTGGTCATAAATATCGCGCTGTTTTGCGACAGGAACAGTGTCCATATCAACTGCTTTACACAAGCTTTTGCCAAAACTGTATGCCATCATATAGAAATCTGCACTCTGCTTGTTTGTGGCAATTGTATCACCGCTTGGATAGTTGAAAACAACAATATCATTGAGTCTGATGCCGCCGAAACCCTTAACGCGTTCGTACTTGCATTGAGGCCACTCAATGTAACTCTTTTTTTTGCTGATAGGCATGGTGTGTTGTGTAAGCGGCATAGTAAGCGGAGTCATGGGCTTGCGCGGTCCGTATGCCACTTTGCTTACATAAAGATAATCACCAACCAGTAATGATTTTTCAAGAGACGATGACGGAATGGTGTAGTTCTGGAAGAAATAGATATTTACAAAGTATACAGCTACGAGTGCAAATATAATAGCATCAACCCAACTCATCAAACCGCGCAGAGTCTCATTCTTCAACTCTTTCCACCAGGTCCATTTGACAAATTTTGTAACGTAGGCATCGAATATGAAAGGGACAACAAGCAGACCTAACCAACTTTTGATCCAGATTAGAAATAGTATGTATATGAAAAGTATAATACCTGTTTTAATCCAGATTTTTTTAGTTGTTCTGTCAATTCTTTCTTTCAGATTCATAAGTTTTCTGTTTGTTGTGTTATTTGCCTGACAATGATTCCATCAAATCCTGCATTTTGAGCAGACCGGTATGGTTTACGGTATATTCTGCTGCTATTACGGCTCCCAATGCCAGACCGCTGCGGTCTTTTGCGCTATGGGTTATTGTTATGGTATCTGCCGGTGAATCGTAACTTATTGTATGGATACCTGCTATCTCTCCCTGGCGTACCGAATCAATTCTTATTAAATTGTCAGCGCACTTCTCAGAACCGGTAACGGAACCGTCTGCAGCGAGCAGTGTTCCTTTTGTCCAGCCGTCAACACGGTTTATATTTGCTATTATTGATTCAGCAAGGGTTATTGCAGTGCCGCTTGGTGCATCCAGTTTATGAATGTGATGTGTTTCTGACATATCAACACTATATTCCGGATACGAGTTCATGATTTTGGCAAGATAACTGTTTACCATTGAAAATACTGCAACTCCAAGACTGTAGTTGCTTGACCAGAACAAGGTGTTGGCACCATTGCTGCACATGGCTTCAATCTCCTGCGCATGGTCTGCCATCCAGCCTGTACTTCCGCTTACTACTTTTACACCGGCTTTGAACGCTTTCTGAATGTTGCTGAAAGCTTGTGTAGGAGCAGTGAATTCAATGGCAATGTCTGCACTTTTGAATTCCGGAGAGTCAAAATCCTGCAAGTTGTCAATATCTATCCTGCATACTATACTATGTCCGCGTTTCAGAGCTGCCTGTTCTATGGCATGTCCCATTTTACCGTATCCTATCAGTGCAATCTTCATTGTTGGTACAATTTAATAAGTAATATAAAAACAACACTCTTCCAAGCCGTTCTGCTGAAAAGACCTGAAAGAGTGTTTGTATAATGTAGAATTAATCTATCAGAGCTTTGGACCAGCTGCAACAAGTTTCTTACCAGCCTCGTTACCTGTAAACTTGGCGAAGTTCTTGATGAAACGCTGTGCAAGATCTTTTGCTTTCTCTTCCCACTGAGCTGCAGAAGCGTATGTGTCACGCGGGTCAAGAATCTTTGGATCAACACCTTCCAACTGTGTAGGAACTGTGAAGTTGAAATATGGGATCTGCTTTGTTGGAGCTGCGTCGATAGAGTGGTTCAGGATAGCATCAATAATTCCACGTGTGTCGCGGATAGAGATACGTTTGCCTGTACCGTTCCAACCTGTGTTTACAAGATATGCTTTAGCACCGCTCTTCTTCATTTTCTTAACAAGTTCCTCTGCATATTTTGTAGGATGCAACTCAAGGAATGCCTGGCCGAAGCAAGCAGAGAATGTTGGAGTAGGTTCTGTAATACCACGCTCTGTACCTGCAAGCTTAGCTGTGAAACCTGAAAGGAAGTAGTACTTTGTCTGCTCTGCTGTCAGGATAGATACTGGAGGAAGAACTCCGAATGCATCGGCTGAAAGGAAGATAACCTGTTTTGCTGCAGGACCGTCAGAAGCAGGACGTACGATATTCTTGATATGATAGATAGGATAGCTTACACGTGTGTTCTCTGTAACTGTCTTGTCATCGAAATCAATAACACCGTTTTTGTCAACTGTAACGTTCTCAAGAAGAGCATCGCGACGGATTGCGTTGTAGATATCTGGCTCAGAATCCTTGTCAAGCTTGATAACCTTTGCGTAGCAACCGCCTTCAAAGTTGAAGACACCCTTGTTGTCCCATCCGTGCTCATCGTCACCGATAAGTTTGCGCTTAGGATCTGTAGAAAGAGTAGTCTTACCTGTACCTGACAGACCAAAGAAGATAGCTGTATTCTCACCGTTCATATCTGTGTTTGCAGAGCAGTGCATTGAAGCTATGCCCTTGAGAGGCAGATAGTAGTTCATCATTGAGAACATACCTTTCTTCATTTCACCACCGTACCATGTGTTCAGGATAACCTGCTCTTTGCTTGATACGTTGAAAGCAACTGCTGTTTCTGAACGGAGACCCATTTCCTTGTAGTTTGCTACTTTTGCTTTTGCAGCGCAATATACTACAAAGTCCGGCTCCTGCTCAAACTCTGCAGGGCTCTGCGGACGGATGAACATATTTGTAACAAAATGAGCCTGCCATGCAACCTCCATGATGAAACGTACTTTCATACGTGTATCCTTGTGGGTACCGCAGAAACCGTCAACAACATAAAGTTTTTTGCCTGAAAGCTGCTCTTGAGCAAGTTTCTTGAGGATTTTCCAGTTTTTCTCTGAAAGTTCGTGGTTGTCGTTAGGATATTCAGGAGTGTTCCACCATACGGTGTTCTTTGAATTTTTGTCCATAACGATGTACTTGTCCTTAGGTGAACGGCCTGTGAATTCACCGGTCATTACATTAAGTGCACCCAGTTCTGTTTCCTGTGCTTTCTCAAAGCCAGTGAGTTCAGGACGCATTTCCTCGTTGAAGAGAACTTCGTAAGAAGGGTTGTAGAAAACTTCTTTAGCTCTCTTGATTCCGTACTTGCTTAAATCAATTGTTGCCATTTTTTATTATTAATAAATTGTATTGTTAATCACCATAAAACGGACATATTTGAATCTGTATTTCAAATAATGCCCTTGTCTACCGACTACAAAGATAATGCTTTATATTATTGGATAATTGCAGGAAAGTGAATTTTTAGGCTCTTTTATTTTTTTTAAATATTGTTTATTTTTCAAATTGTAAATAGCCTGTCATTTAACCTCCCAAATGTCATTTGTCTCAAGGAGTTCTGCAAAGTTGTGGTATTTCTTTGCGGCCTTTACCTCTTCAATCTGTGCGGTTACGGCATCGTTGTAAGTAGGTGCTTCAACATCGCGAATAACGCCCAGAGCTATTGGGAATCCGTCTCCGTCTCCCATCAGCGCAAGCTTGAGCTGGAGAGTGTTGTCCTGACAATGTGCATCGTGAACAAGAATGTCTTTCAGAGTGATTCCGTTTTCTCCTATTTTAACTACTTTGAGACCGAAACCTTCCTGCATAATACCGTATTCATTGTTCTCTCCGAATACCAATGGCTCTCCATGTTTTACATAGATTGAATTCTTTGCACGACCTTCTTTTGTGTAGACGGCATCGTGTGTACCATTGTTGAAAATTACACAGTTCTGCAGTATTTCACATACTGAAGCTCCTTTGTGATTGTATGCTGCTTTCAGAATGTCAACTGTTCCCTGAGCATCGGTTGCAACGGCACGTGCAAAGAAGTGACCGCGGGCACCAAAACAGAGTTCTGCAGGACGGAACGGATCTTCAACGGTTCCGTAAGGGCTTGACTTGCTTACAAAGCCTCTTGGCGATGTAGGACTGTATTGTCCTTTGGTAAGACCGTAGATTCTGTTGTTGAGCAGAATCATGTTGAGGTCTATGTTACGGCGGTTGGCGTGAATAAAGTGGTTGCCTCCGATAGCAAGACCGTCTCCATCACCTGAAATCTGCCAAACAGCCAAATCAGGGTTGGTGACTTTACAGCCTGTTGCAATGGCGGCTGCACGGCCGTGAATGGTGTTCATGCCATATGTGGCCATATAGTGTGGCAGACGGCTTGAACAGCCTATACCTGAGATTACGGCAACATTGTGCGGAGCAACTCCGATTTCGGCCATAGCCTTGTGGAGAGATGCCAAAAAGAAATGGTCTCCGCAACCCGGACACCAGCGTGGTTGTCCTTTCTTAAAATCCTGTGCTGTATATTCGCTCATAATCTTAATCTTTTTACTTGTCAATGATTTCTGTGAATGATTTCACAAGTTCGTTTACAACAAACGGCTGGCCTTTTACCTGATTGAACTGGTATGGAACAAATCCGTCAACTTTCATTCTGAGAAATGCTGCCAGCTGACCCATGTTCTGTTCTGCTACAACAACTTTCTTGTATTTTCCAAGAACTTCTGCGGTGTTCTTTGGAAGCGGGTTGATGAATTTGAAATGAGCCATGGCAACTTTCTTGCCGTTTGCGCGCATATCTTCCATTGCAGCACGCAAGTGACCGTATGTACCGCCAAATCCTACAATCAGAAGGTCGGCATTCTCCTTGTCTCCAAGAACTTCAAGATCCGGAACCTGAATGTTGTCAATTTTCTGCTGGCGCAGATGTACCATAAGGTCATGGTTTTCAGGTGCTGTTGAGATTGCGCCTGTCTTGCAGTCTTTCTCAAGACCTCCAAGAATGTGGCAGAATCCCTCGCGGCCTGGAACAGCCCAGTAACGTGTTCCGTTTTCTGCACGCATATACGGTGTCCATGTTCCTTTCATCTCTTCAGGAACGTATGGAGGATTGATTGCAGGATAGTCAGCAAGTTCAGGCAGACGGAATGCTGCTGAACCGTTTGCAACGAATGCATCGGTAAGCAGTACAACCGGGGTCATGTGCTCAAGAGCTATCTTGCTTGCCTGGAATGCTGCATCAAAGCAGTCTGTAGGACTGGTTGCTGCAATAACAGGCATAGGGCTTTCACCGTTACGTCCAAAGAGAACTTGCAGCAGGTCTGTCTGCTCGCTCTTTGTAGGAAGTCCTGTTGCAGGACCGCCGCGCTGTACGTCAAGAACAACAAGCGGAAGTTCCATGATTACAGCAAGGTTCATTGCTTCTGATTTAAGGCAGATGCCCGGACCTGATGTTGATGTTACTGCCAAGGCTCCTGCAAAAGAAGCACCTACTGCTGAAGAACAGCCTGCTATCTCATCTTCGCACTGAACTGTTGTAACACCAAGTGATTTGTGTTTTGACAGTTCATGCAGAACATCTGTGGCCGGTGTAATAGGATATGAACCCAGGTACAGTTTAAGACCGGCTTTTTCTGCTGCGGCTATGAAACCGTATGCAGTAGCCTTGTTTCCGGTGATGTCCATATATCTGCCGGCTTCTTTGGTCTTTGATTCAATCCTGTAAACATTCATGGCTGAACTATGTGTATTGTGTCCATAGTCATAACCAGCCTGAATAACTTTTATGTTGGCATCGGCAAGACCGGCTTTCTTGGCGAACTTTTCGCGCAGATAATTGTATGCGATGTCAAGATCGCGGTCGAACAGCCAGCATACCAGACCAAGTGCAAACATGTTGCGGCACTTGAGAACAGACTTGTTGTCCATTCCGGAATCTGCAAGACAGTCCTTGACCATCTGGGAGATAGGACACGCTATTACGCGGTCGGCATCAATGTTCATTTCTGCCAGCGGGTCTTCTGTCTGGAACTGTGCCTTTTCAAGATCGCTCTTCTTGAATGAGTCTGTATCTATGATTATTGTTGCGTTCGGTTTTGCATATTTGTACTGAGTCTTGAGCGCTGCGGCATTCATTGCAACAAGAACATCGCACTGGTCACCAGGTGTATATACTTTGTCTGCACCGATATGAACCTGAAATCCTGATACTCCGGTCAGTGAACCCTGCGGGGCACGAATGTCTGCCGGGTAGTCCGGAAATGTACTTATACTGTTTCCCACAGTTGCGGAAACGGTTGAAAAAATGTTACCTGCAAGCTGCATGCCGTCTCCGGAATCTCCTGAAAAACGGACAACAACCTGATTCAATTCTTTTACTTCCATATTGATTATGAATATTTTTTCATTTTGACTGCAAAAATACTGTTTTTTATTCAAATATGCTACTAATCATTCCTTTTTTATAGCAAAATATTGCATATTTATTTGATATTGGTGTATTTTTCTATTGAAATATGTAATAATTATACATTTTTGTATTTGTGCTGTTACTATTGATTTTTGAGAACATGTTTGTGTATTCTCTCAGATTGTAGTACCTTCGCAGCGCATTGATGCCTCCGTAGTTCAATGGATAGAATGGAAGTTTCCTAAACTTTAGATTCGGGTTCGATTCCCGGCGGAGGTACAAAAAAATAAAGCGCCCTGTTTTCTGACAGAGCGCTTTATTTTTTTGACTGCTTGCTCTATTATTTCTTTCTGAGAGTATAGTATGCGGTAGGAACTGCAACGAATATTGAAGAGCAGGTACCGAATATTACACCAAGAATCATTGCGAATGCAAAGCTGCGGATGCTGTCTCCACCAAGGAAGAAGATACACAGCAATACTATCAATGTACTTACAGATGTGTTGATTGTACGTGCAAGTGTATTGTTGATAGCTGTATTGAACAACTCTTTCTTGTCATGTTTTGGATAGAGTCCCAGGTATTCGCGGATACGGTCAAATACAACCACCTTATCGTTGATTGAGTAACCGATAGCTGTAAGGATAGCACCAATGAAAGTCTGGTCAATTTCCAGAGAGAACGGCATCCATCCCCAGCAGATTGAATACATACCTATAATAATCAATGTATCAAAGAACAGTGCGGTAATTGAACCGATACTGAATGCTACATTGCGGAAACGGATAAGTATGTACAGGAAGATGGCAATCAAGGCAAGTATTACGGATATGATAGCACCGCGTGTGATGTCTTCTGCAATACTTGGTCCTACCTTCTGTGAAGATATGATAGAACCTCCGGCTCTGTTATCACGGTCAATGAATGTTGCAAGATCAAGATTTGAACTGAGCAGACCTGCCTCTTTAAGTGAACGGAACAGGAACTCTTCAATTTCAGCATCAATATTCTCAGACTCGTCTTCAATCTTGTAGTTGGTTGTTACACGGATTGTTTTGTGGTCTGTGCCAAGAGCTATAGCCTGAACATTTGCTTTAACCTGCTGCTCATTGTCATTGTCTATTGTCTCTTGCAGAAGATTACGAACTGTTTCCGGTTCAACCTGCTGCTCAAACTGAATTACAAAGTTACGACCGCCTGTAAAGTCAATACTCTTACTCAATCCGCGTGTTGCAAGGAATACAATGCAGATTACAGCAATTGTTCCGAATATAATATATGACTTTTTGGCCATACTCATAAACTTGTATGCAGTGTTCTGCATAATGTTCTTTGACAGTCCTGTTGTGAATGTCAGGCTCTGCAGTTTACCTTTACCAAGGAAGTATTCGTAAACAATTCTTGTAAGGAATACGGCTGTAAAGAAAGAGCATATGATACCGATGATAAGTGTTGTGGCGAATCCGCGGATAGGACCTGTTCCAAAGTAGAACAGAATGATACCTGTAAGGATTGATGTCAGGTTGGAGTCAAAGATTGCAGAGAATGCGTTCTTGTAACCGTCTGTAAGTGCTGCTGCAACTGATTTGCCACTCTTTAACTCTTCTTTAGCACGCTCGTAGATAAGTACGTTGGCATCGACTGCCATACCGAGGGTAAGTACAATACCTGCAATACCTGACAGTGTAAGTGCAGCCTGGAACGATGCCAGAATACCAAGGGTGAAGAAGAAGTTGCACAAAAGTGCACCGTTTGCAATCATACCAGGTATGAAACCGTATATCAGACACATGTATATCATCAGAATGATGAATGCAACTATGAAAGACATAAGTCCCTGATGGATTGATTCCTGACCCAATGAAGGACCTACAATGTCTTCCTGGACAATCTTTGCAGGAGCAGGCATCTTACCTGACTGAAGTACTGTTGCAAGGTCCTGTGTTTCTTCAATTGTAAAGCTACCGGTAATCTGTGAATTACCTCCAGGGATTTCATCATTTACGTTAGGTGCGCTGTATACAAGGTTGTCAAGTACAATGGCGATGTTGCGCTGTATGTTGGCTTTGGTCATCTGAGCCCATTTGCGTGCACCTTCACTGTTCATTGACATGCTTACACTTGGGTTGTTGAACTGATCAAAGTCTGCGCTGGCGCTTGTTATAACCTCTCCTGACAATGGAGCCTGTCCGTTTTTCTGTGTGGACTTGATTGCATAAAGTTCATAGTATTGCTCTTTTGTATCATAAGCCTTTACTCCCCAAAGCAGTTTCAAGTCACGCGGAAGCAGATTCTTGATTTCAGGACGGGCAAATATTGCATTGACTGCAGCGGTATCGTTATAGTGGCAGAAACCTATTACCGGGCCATTATATGAAGGTGAAAGCAGTCTTGATAATACAGGATTGCTCTTGTGTGCAGCTTCAAGCTGTGCTTTTGAAAGACTGTTTTCCTTGTTGCCTAACAGAGCAGCACCAAGATCTTCAGTGTCATCCTCTTCTTCTTTAACTTCTTCAGCCTCATTGCCTGATTCAGCAGCAACAACGTCGCGCATTTTTGAGTCTACGGCATAAAGGAGGTCTGCAAGTTCCTCATATTTGTAGGTCTCCCAGAATTCAAGGTTTGCAGAACCCTGGAGCAGTTTGCGTACACGCTCAGGTTCTTTGATACCCGGAAGTTCAACCATAATACGGCCCTGCTGTCCTTCAAGTTCCTGAATGTTTGGCTGTGCAACACCAAAACGGTCAATACGTGTTCTGAGAACAAGGAATGAGTTATCGATGGCTGCTTCAACCTCTTCTTTAAGAACTTTGACAACCTCTTCGTCCGTGCTCTGGATGTTAACTCTGTCTTTCAGAATGGAATTTGCAAATATTGAGTTAAGATTGGAACCCGGATTAAGTTTCTTGTATTCATCAGCGAAAATTGATATGAAATCAGCCTGTGCACCGAATGCGCGTTTTTTTGCAGATTCAATAGCCTGTCTGAAACCCTGATCCTGGCTGTTGCCGGAAAGTGAGATGAGAACATCCGGAACGGATACTTCCAGAATTACGTTCATACCACCTTTCAGGTCAAGACCCAAACCGATTTCCATTTCGCGGCAATCTTTATAGGAATAAAGACCCAACCATACTTTTTCGTTCATGATAGAGTCCAGATAAGCCTGTTCGCCCATAGGACTCTGAGCAGCTTTTTTCTCAATGCTGTTTGTTTTGAAAGTAAATGAGAGATAGAACAGACACACAAGTGTGAGCGCTATCGCAAAAAACTTTACAAATCCTTTGTTTTGCATATTGTTAGTTAGTTTTTAATATTATTACGCGGTAAATTAATGATGCTTATGCATTTTAAGCGTGCAAATATACACAAGATTTTCCCAAAAAAAGATAATCTTGGTGTAAAAATTTAAAATTGTAAGGACTTTAACTTATGTGCGATTGTGAAAAAAAAGATTTAAGAATTACTTAAAAAGAATTTTTTCTCCAATACCTTATTAAAATAAAGGCGAACAGCATACCGCCCAAGTGTGCAAAGTGTGCAACATTATCGCCGGGGCGATTGCTTAATCCGGACAGCAGTTCTATTACGATGTACCCGACTACCAGCCACTTTGCCTTGATAGGAAACGGGAACGGTATTATAAACAGTGGTTGGTTGGGATAAGTCATGGCATAGCCAAGAAGAATTCCGTAAACTGCACCGCTGGCTCCTACGGTATTCATCATGTTCAGATACTCTTCCATCGGAATTGATATCCCGCCCATTGACACGTAATCGTAGTTGGAAAACTCAATTATGTAGTGTATGTATTGTACCCCTTCCTGGATAAGACCTGCTCCAAGACCGCATACAATGTAGAGTGTCAGGTATTTTTTAGGTCCCCATGTACGTTCAAGTACACTGCCGAATATCCAGACAGCAAACATATTGCAGAAAATATGGCTGAAACCGGAATGCATGAACATATATGTGAACAATTGGTATAATCTGAAGTCTGACGCCTTGAAAAAGTGCAGTCCCAGCAGACGGTCTGCGTCAAAACCATATTTGTTTGCAACTGCTGCTCCCATAAAGAAGAGCACATTCCAAATAAGAAGATTTTTTGTTACAGCAGGAATTCTATTCATCATGAGCGCAAAGTTAATTGTTTTTTTTGTGAATTTATGCCGTTTTTTTATTGCGTCATCAATACTGGAGTAAAATTTGTGCAAATGCACGGAAATGAGTATTTTTGCAGGGTCAAAAAAATACAGAAATGCAGATAGAACAGATCATTGCGCAAAAAGCGGCTCAAGCTGTAGCAGAGTTGTGGGGTACAACAGTTGATGAAAGTCAGCTGCAGTTGCAGAAAACTAAGAAAGAGTTTGAAGGAGAACTTACATTGGTGGTTTTTCCTCTTTTGAGAATTTCACGCAAAAGCCCCGAGGACACAGCGAATGCCATTGGTGCATGGCTTAAGGAGAATACAGATATAGTCTGCGCTTACAATGCAGTAAAAGGATTCCTCAATCTTTCCATTGCAGCCGGTGCGTGGTGTTCTTTGCTCAATCAGGTGTACACTACTGAAAAGTGGGGCTTCAAGCAGGCTACTCCTGATTCACAGCTTGTAATGATTGAGTATTCCTCTCCGAACACAAACAAGCCTCTCCATCTTGGACATGTACGCAATAACCTGTTGGGCAAGTCTCTTGCCAACATTATGGAGGCCAACGGTTACAACGTTGTAAAGACAAATATTGTAAACGACCGTGGTATTCATATCTGCAAATCTATGCTTGCATGGCTCAAGTGGGGTAACGGAGCCACTCCGGAAAGCACCGGTAAGAAAGGTGATCACCTTATTGGAGATTATTATGTTGCATTTGACAAACATTTCAAGGCTGAGGTAAAGGAACTTCTGCCTGCAGATTACGATTCATTGTCGGAAGAACAGCAGGAGGCTGCAAAAGCAAAAGCTGAGGCTGAATCCCCGCTTATGCAGGAGGCACGCGCCATGCTGGTCAAGTGGGAAGCAAATGACCCTGAAATACGTGCACTGTGGGCACGTATGAACGAATGGGTTTATGCAGGTTTTGATGAAACATACAAGCGCCTTGGTATCAGTTTTGATAAAATATACTATGAGTCACAGACATATCTTGAAGGAAAAAGCAAGATTATGGAGGGACTTGAGAAGGAACTGTTCTTCCGCAAGGAAGACGGCTCTGTCTGGGCTGATCTTGCAGAGAACGGTCTGGATCAGAAACTGCTTATCCGCAAAGACGGTACATCAGTATATATGACTCAGGATATTGGTACCGCAAAACTGCGTTTCCAGGATTATCCTATCGACAAGATGATATACGTTGTAGGAAACGAACAGAACTACCATTTCCAGGTACTTTCCATTCTGCTTGACCGTCTTGGTTTCAAGTGGGGTAAGGATCTTGTTCATTTCTCTTACGGTATGGTTGAACTGCCCGAAGGTAAAATGAAAAGCCGCGAGGGTACTGTAGTCGATGCCGACGATCTTATGGATGAAATGATTGCCACAGCCCGTGAAACAAGTGATGAACTGGGCAAACTGGAAGGATTGTCAAAAGAAGAGGCAGACCGTATTATTGAAATGATAGGTATGGGAGCTCTTAAATACTTTATCCTGAAAGTTGATGCGCGCAAGAACATGACTTTCAATCCTAAGGAATCTATTGATTTCAACGGTAATACAGGTCCGTTCATCCAATACACATACGCACGTATCCAATCAATTCTGCGCAAGGCGGCCGACCAGGGTCTTGCACTGCCGGCAGAGATTGGCGCAATGAACAGTCCGTTGTCTGACAAGGAAATTGCCCTTATTCAGCGTCTTGCTGATTTCGGAACTGTTGTCGCAGAAGCTGCAGAGACTTACAATCCGAGTGCTATTGCAAATTACTCATACGATCTTGCAAAGGAATTCAATCAGTTCTATCATGATTACAGCGTACTGAAAGAGGAAAATATGGAACTGAAGAATTTCCGTCTGGTTCTTTCTGCCTGTGTTGGAAAAGTATTGAAACTTGCTCTGTCTCTTCTTGGTATTGAGGTTCCGCAACGCATGTAATATGGTGATGGCATGAAGTGGTACACCGTGTGGGCAGGTCATAAGACCGGCGTATTTGATTCCTGGACCGAATGCAAGAAACAGATAGCCGGCTTTCCGAAAGCCTTGTACAAATCTTTCTCCACAAAAGAGGAGGCGGTAGCCGCATATAACGATTCTCCTTTCAATTATATGGGCGAACCTGGTGTGCATGTGCAGTCTCAGAATTCAACCGCAGTTAAGGTAAAATCAATCAAAGCTCCGGAAGACCTTCCTGCCGATATTAATCCTAATTCTATTGCAGTCGATGCCGCCTGCAGCGGAAATCCCGGAAAAATGGAGTATCGCGGAGTATATCTTGGAAACTTTCAGGAAATGTTTCACTTTGGGCCGATACTGGGTACGAATAATATCGGCGAATTTCTTGCAATAGTACATGCTTTGGCGTATTGCAAACAGAATAACTATAATCTCACTATATATAGCGACAGCCGCAATGCAATCAGTTGGGTAAAACGGGGCAAGTGCGCTACCAAGCTTGAACGCAATGCTTCAACGGCACAAGTTTATGATATGATTGAAAGGGCTGAAAAGTGGCTGAGCAATAATAAATATTCAACCCCGGTGGTAAAATGGGAAACCGACAGGCTTGGTGAGATTCCAGCTGACTTTGGCAGAAAATAGCTGTTATTGTTCAACGATTTTTGCTTTCAGCTGTTCCTGTTTTTCTCTTTTTGCATCCATACGGAGCTGGTATTGCTCCCATGTTCTTTTCCAACGGTTGTGACTCCACAACCACAGTTCAGGTTTACGTTTGATGTTCTCCTCAAGAAGCTTGAAATATGTGTCTGTAAGCTGGTATTCCGGACAGTTTGAAGCATCCTCAGAGAGTAATTTGCATTCTATGCGATAATGGCCGCGGCGCACTTTTGTGCAGTCCATATAAACTACCGCCATTCCGAATTTGCGGGCAAAACGTTCATTTCCTGACAGAACAGGAGTATTCTGGTTCAGAAATGTAATCCAGTGACGGATATCTGACCATATCGGAACCTGATCGGAAATTGTTCCTATAGTGAAGACTTTTCCTTCATTACGGCGCTCAATGATGGTGCGCAGTGTGTGGCGCATCTCAATGTTTTCGGAACCGAAACGTCCACGCAGTTTATACATCAAGCGGTCAAATACCTTGTTCTTCAATGTATGGTACACATGACATTTGTGATCCCGGTTTATCCATAGCGGAAATGATGATATCCATTCCCAGTTGCCAAGATGCCCTATATAAACCATAACGCTGCGTCCGGCTTGGAACTGCTTGATTACAGACTCTTCCGTATTGGTGAACTGCATGCGTTTTCTCATCATCCTTTTTGATATGGAGAACATTTTCACAATTTCGGCAATATTGTTGGTGAGATTGTGATAGAACTTTATTTCTGTCATCCGTAACCAATGCTTGTCTTTCTCAGGGAACGATGCCGCCAGATTCTTTCTTACAATCTTTTTCCTGTAACGCAGAAAAGGAAAACAAACCATGAAAATCCAGCATATATCTGTTATCAGATAGAGTATGCATAACGGTAACAGAGATATGATGTAGATAAGTGAGTATAATATCCAAAACAGAAATTTGTCCATAATTGTCAGAAATGTAAATGCACTGCGGTTCCGGTATAAAACATATTGGCGTTCAGATGGGTGTATTTATAACCTGCAAAGGCACTGATGGCCAGCATCTTTGAAGTGTTGAACTGAAGGCTGATCTGGGTCAGTGTTGAAAAAGAGGTAGGTATGTTTATGTCAATGGCTTCTTCCTGACAGGTAAAGTGATAATTGTTTCTGGCTGAAACTCCGGCCATGGCATCGGCACCGATTATCAGAAAACCTGTTGCAGGAATACGTGCGGCAACTCCGGCATATCCCGATATCTGAGGTGCGACGCGTGAATAATCAGCTATGTCAACGTATGTGTTCTGCCAGAAGTACTCTGTGATGTCTGCACGGATTCCGGCTCCGAAATTTTTGGAAAACATGCGCAGGGCTTCCAGACCTAAAGTGTATGACGGTTTGAAATCACCATAGTTGTTCAGATAGCTATCGGAAACGGCACTGACTCCGAACATATAACTGCTGTTCATACTGAAATCCCATTTGTCAATTGCAGTGCTGCGGTCTTTGTTCAGAACGCTCTTTGAATTGCTTGGGTAGCATATCATGTCACAGATTGTGTAACCCAGTTCGGCAATGAAAATTCCCATACCTGCACCGCAAAGGACATCGCTTATATGATGGCGCTTTTGAATGACGCGCATTGCTCCGGTTGCTACGGCAAAGGAATAACCGGCAACACTGAACCAGGGACTTATGGTTTCTCCATACTCCTTATGCAGACAATGTGCTGTCATGAAAGCTGTTACGGAGTGCCCTGACGGATAACTGCTGCGACTGCGTTCATCGGGACGCATGCGTCTGAACAGATGCTTGCTGGACTGATTGATTCCGAGAGCTAAAAGAGAGGCTCCGGCATGCACAATTAGATCCTGTTGCCATGTATATCTTCCTGGTAGACCGAATACCTTGCTTGCGTATAATATTGCCATAGGTGTGTACTGGATGTAATTGGCAATATTGAGGTTAACGGGGTTGTGGTTGTGCCCATTGAGAATTATTTTGTCTTCCAGAAGATAGTCTCCCCAGATTGTGCTGGTGCCAACAAGTGTCAAAGGCGCAACTATGTTCATGGAAAATGAATTCCAATTGTCTCTGACGCGCAACGAGTCGGCTATCAGCTTGCTGTCAAAGAGTCTGGCGTTAGCGGGTAGAAGGAAAACAAGCAATAAGAGTGTTATTGTCAATGTTTTTTTGAACATGTTCCATGTGTTTTTTTTATGTTGCAAGTGCAAAGATAAGAGTTTTTCATCTTTTTTTACTAAATTCGCAGGCTATTACTTTAATTTGATGAAGGATTTACTGAATTTTCTAAAGAGGTTTGTCAAACCGTATAAAAGCAATCTGTTCTTTTCGGTTCTGCTTAATCTTCTTTCCGCTCTGCTCAATGTTTTTTCTTTTGCTCTTATAGTGCCTATACTCCAGATATTGTTCGGCATCAGCCAAGATGTGTACACATTGCAGTCAGTGGATGGTTCCGGTTTTTTAGGATACAATTGGGATGCCATAAAAAACAACGGCTACTATTACGTTACGCGTTGGATTGACATCTATGGTGCCGATAAGGCACTGCTTTTTCTGGGACTTGTAATGATATTGATGACATTCTTCAAGACGGCGTGCTATTTTGCTTCAGAAGCCGTTATCATGCCTCTCAGAACCGGTGTTGTAAAGGATATCCGCGTAAATGTTTACAATAAGGTCTTGAGTCTTCACTTAGGCTTTTTTTCAAAAGAGCGTAAAGGTGATATAATTACCCGTATGAGCAGCGATGTCAGCGAAATTGAGGGTTCTATAACAAACTCAGTAAGCATGCTTATCAAGAACCCTATACTGATTCTTGTTTACATGACAACACTTATTGCCATCAGTTGGCAACTTACGGTTTTTACCATAGTTGTTCTTCCCGGTATGGTTTGGGTTATGGGTATTATCGGACGCAAGCTCAAGGCTAAATCTCTATTGGTACAGTCCAGGTTAAGTGAAACAATGTCCCAATTGGAAGAAACACTTGGCGGTTTACGCATCATAAAGGCTTTTCTTGCGGAGAAAAAGATGTCAAAGCGTTTTGAAGGTATAAATGACAGTTGGCGTGTTGCCAATACCAAGGTCCTTATCCGTCAGTCTCTTGCCCATCCTATCAGCGAATTTTTGGGAACGGCGCTTATTGTTTTTGTGCTTTGGTTCGGCGGTACTCTTATTCTGAAAGAAACAGACCGCATAGGACAGGCCACTACAATTGATGCCCCCACATTCATATTTTATCTGACAATGCTTTACAGCGTAATTAATCCTATCAAGGATCTGTCAAAGGCAACATATTCTATTCCAAAGGGTATGGCGTCTCTTGAAAGGGTTGATAAGATACTCCTGGCTGAAAATACCATAAATGAATGTCCCAATCCCATCCGTATCAGTGGAATCAGGGAGAAAATCTGTTATAGTAATGTCAATTTCAGATATGAACCTGACCGTCCTATTCTCAACAACATTAATCTTGAAATAAAAAGAGGCCAGACTATTGCGCTTGTTGGGCAGTCCGGATCTGGCAAATCAACACTGGTTGACCTGTTGCCGCGTTTTCACGATGTCTGCGACGGCTGCATCTCTATTGATGGGGTTGATATCAGGAATATCGAGATTGCATCTTTGCGGTCCATTATGGGTAATGTCAATCAGGAAGCAATCCTTTTCAATGATACTTTCTACAACAACATAACGTTCGGTGTCGAAAACGCTACGCGTGAGCAGGTTATCGAAGCGGCAAAAATTGCCAACGCCCACGAATTTATTATGGAAACGGAGAACGGTTATGACACCATGATAGGTGACCGCGGATGTCTTCTTTCCGGTGGACAGCGCCAGCGTGTGAGCATTGCGCGTGCAATTCTTAAGAATCCTCCTATTCTTATTCTTGACGAGGCTACGTCTGCGCTTGATACTGAATCCGAACATTTGGTACAGGAGGCTCTGGAACGTCTTATGAAAGACCGTACCACTATTGCTATCGCACACCGTTTATCTACAATAAAAAGCGCTGACCGCATATATGTACTGCATGAAGGCCGTATAGTTGAAGATGGAACCCACGAAGAACTTCTTGCAATAAACGGCTATTACAAGCGTTTGAATGATATGCAACAACTCTAAAATTCTCAAACAATGAAATCTGGAAAGTTATTTCTTATGGCAGGAATTATGTTTTCTGCCATTGTTATGAATGCTAATGCACAATTGTCAACAGATGATGACGCACGTTATCTGGATACTGATTTGAGTTTCGAGGAGCGCGCTGCAGACCTGTTGGATAAACTTACTCTGCAGGAAAAGGTATCTCTTATGCAGAATTCAAGTCCGGCAATTCCGCGTCTTGGAATTCCTGCCTACGATTGGTGGAGTGAGGCTCTGCATGGTGTTGCCCGCAATGGATTGGCAACTGTATTCCCTCAAGCAATAGGTATGGCGGCATCGTGGAACAGTGATCTTGTACATGATGTGTTCACTGCTGTCAGTGACGAGGCTCGTGCTAAGAATAACATTGCGCGTAACCGTGGCCGTATTGCCCGTTATCAGGGATTGACTTTCTGGACTCCAAATGTTAATATATTCCGTGATCCGCGTTGGGGACGTGGTCAGGAAACTTATGGAGAGGACCCATACCTGACCAGTGTGATGGGTGTAGCCGTTGTCTCAGGGTTACAGGGACCGGCTGATTCCAAGTATGACAAACTTCATGCTTGTGCAAAACACTATGCTGTGCACAGCGGTCCTGAGTGGAACCGACACTCTTTTAACGCTGAGGATATATCACCGCGTGATCTGTGGGAAACATATCTTCCTGCATTCAAGTCATTGGTACAGGATGCAAACGTAAAAGAGGTTATGTGTGCCTATAACCGTTATGAAGATGAACCATGTTGCGGTAGCAACCGTCTTTTACAGCAGATTCTGCGTCAGGACTGGGGGTATGAAGGACTTGTTGTTTCAGATTGTTGGGCTATAAATGACTTTTATCAGCAAGGACACCATGAAACTGAACCGGACGCTCCGCATGCTGCTGCCAAGGCTGTTATTTCTGGAACGGATGTTGAGTGTGGCAGTTCATATGCCAATCTTCCTGCGGCCTTGCAGCAGGGACTGATTACAGAGGAGCAAATCAATACATCAGTTTTGCGTCTGCTTACGGCACGTATGCAACTGGGCGAATTCGATCCTGACAATATGGTTTCATGGCGTTCTATTCCCGCCAGTGTGATAGATAGCAAGGAACATAAGGAACTGGCTCTTAAGATTGCTCAGCAGAGTATAGTTCTTCTGCAGAACAAAAACAATGTGTTACCTCTGAAAAAGCATGACGGACGTGTGGCCGTAATTGGTCCCAATGCTACTGATACGGCAATGATGTGGGGTAATTACAACGGTACACCAAGCAGCACCGTTTCTCTGCTGGATGGTTTGAAACAATATATTGACAATGATGAACTGTTCTATGACCGCGGATGTGATTATGCATCGGCAAACACATTGGAAAGTGTTCTGGGACAGTGCTATGTTAATGATTCAACACTGGGTTTTGTTGCCCGTTATTGGAATACGCAGTCTCCAGGTGCTACAGATCTTGTTCCCGATGTTGTTGATACAATGGCATCGATTTTCCATTTTGATACAGGTGGAGCCACGGTATTTGCTCCCGGAGTTAATCTTACCAATTTTACAGCGGAGTACTCTACACTTTACACTCCGTTGGAATCGGGACGTATTGAGTTTGTGTTCAAAAACCAAGGTGCTGTAAATCTGTTTGTAAACGGTACAAGAGTAAGACGTTTCAATTCTACAAGAGGAGAAAATATATATCCTATGGATGTTGAAGCCGGTCAAGAGTATAAAATACGCGTTATTTTTACATCTCCCTCAGGTACTAACGCTTCTCTTGATTTTGATCTGGGACGTCAGGTTCCAATTGATTTCAATACTTATGCCATGAGTCTGGCGGGTATTGAAACTGTAATTTTTGCAGGAGGTATTTCTCCGCGCCTTGAGGGTGAGGAAATGAGTGTGAATATTGACGGATTCAAGGGCGGTGACCGCGAAATTATTGAGCTTCCGGCAATACAGACAGAACTTATCCGTGCACTCAAGTCTCTTGGTAAAAAAATAATCTTTGTGAACTTTTCCGGTTCGGCCATTGCCATGGAAAAGGAATCTGAAATGTGCGATGCCATTGTTCAGGCATGGTATCCAGGACAGGCTGGCGGTACCGCTGTTGCTCAGGTGTTGTTCGGAGATTATAACCCATGCGGCAAATTGCCTGTCACTTTCTACAAGAGTACAGCACAGCTTCCTGATTTCCTTGATTATTCAATGGAAGGACGTACATACCGCTACATGAGTGAAAAACCTCAGTTTGAGTTTGGTTATGGATTGAGTTATACTACTTTTGAATATGGACAGCCTGTACTCAGTGCCGACAAAATAAAAAAGACTCCAATATCACTTACTGTTCCATTGAAGAATACCGGAATGATGGACGGTGTTCATGTTGTACAAGTCTATATTTCACGTCCGGACGATGAACAAGGCCCAGTTAGAACACTGCGTGCATTCAAACGTGTTGAACTGAAAGCAGGGGAATGCACCGATGTTATGTTTGAACTTGACCGTTCTGATTTTGAATGGTTTGATGCTTCGGTTGGTACAATGTCTCCATTGAAGGGTCTGTATAACATTTATGTGGGATCTTCTTCCGCATTGGAAAATCTGCAACAGGTTTCAGTTACCCTTAAGTGATGTCACCTTTTGAATGGGCTAAATACTGTTCCTGTGAGCGTGCTGTAAAACCGGTTGTGTTCGGCATTTCAGGTACTGCTCTGACGGATGCTGAACGCAGTCTGTTTACAGAACACAACCCTTTAGGGTTCATTCTTTTTGCAAGAAATATCCAGAGTAAAGAGCAACTGAAAGCCTTGACGGCTGATTTGCATACTTTTCTTGGTAATAGAAAAGTTATGATACTTGTAGATCAGGAGGGCGGCCGTGTGCAGCGTCTTGTTCCTCCGTTGATGCCGCAGTTTCCGCCCATGTCCCTAATAACCGCGCAGACCCAGTCATATCAGATTGGAAACGCTATCGGTAAAGGTTTGTCGGAGTACGGATTCAATGTAGACTGTGCTCCTGTTCTTGATTTACTGTTTGATGGAGCAAGTTCAGTCATTGGTAACCGCTCTTTTGGCTCTGATGCTGAAACGGTGGGCAGATTAGGGTTGAGTTATGCTAAAGGTCTTGCCGATGCCGGGATAATGCCTGTTATCAAACATATTCCAGGACATGGACGTTCTTTGCAGGATACGCACCTGAATCTTGCTGTTGTAGATGCTTCACTGGAACAGATGCAGCATTCAGATTTTGTTCCGTTTGCCCGAGTGGCCGAATCAGGACTAGAGTGTATGGCTATGATGTCACACGTTATTTATTCTGCAATTGATGACACCTGCCCGGCAACTTTGTCAAGTGCAGTGCGTAGCGTTATCCGCAATCAGATAGGTTTCAAAGGATTTATTATCAGCGATGACATTTGCATGAAGGGCTTGTCGGAATTCCATTCTGATTTTTCAACGATAGCTCCCCGCATGCTTGACAATGCGGTTGATGTTGTGTTGCATTGTAACGCGGATATTGACCAGATGCGTGTTATACTGGAATCACTGAAGTGTTGAGTTGATATGCATGTACGTCATCATGCGTCTTGCATACTCAATAATGTAATCCTGTCTTATGCCAATATAATCCAATATTCCTGTTGTTACATAAATATCCGGTGCAATGCCGCTCTCTATGGGGTTCATATCCCTGTCATAGGAAGGAGCTGTTGAAAGACGGAGTTCCCAACCGTTTGGAAGTTCTTTCGTGAAAGGAAATCCTCCTCCACCTCCAGTTGTATCACCGATTATTGTTGTATAAGGCATATATCGCATGCAGTTTACAAAATCATTTGTTGCACTGTAACATTCACGGTTGGTAAGAACTATTACCGGCCTTAGCCATGCACCTGTTCCTCTGAAAGGCTCAACAGTTATCTTCTGGGCATGTGAAAAATCATTGTGCCCGGGACCGGTCTTGTGTTTCATATAACCTACAGTGGTTGTTGAATCTGTAAAGAAAGACGGCAGATGGTGGGCAAAACTGTCATCACCGCCGCTGTTTCCGCGCACATCAATGATTATTCCTATGCAATCACGGAAATAGTCAAAGATATTGTAAATCTGATAGTCAGATACAGTGCTTGTAAAATCTCCATAATAGATATAGCCGATACTGTCCTGAATATATACATTATCCTTGATGTCATAGTCAGGTTCAAGTATCATATATTTCATGGCTCCTGTCTGAAGACATTTCGGACTGGCCCAGTAACGGGTTGAGCGTGAAAGGAAGTCGCTTGAGAAATTTGGCTCGTAATCAAGATAGAAACCTTTATAGTACGATGTCTGGAATGGTGAAATCAGGTTCACGTGTGCATCGTGAAGCTCATTCAGCATGTCTGCAAGAACATTGAAAAGTTCACGGTTTGTCATGGATTCTCTTATCTGTGACTTATATACATTATGAATAGAGTCCCAGTCAAGCCCATATTCACGTTCTTTGACATTGAAAGAACAGTAGTTATGGTCTATCAACTGCCAGCAAGCCTCAAAGTTCCCCATTGGGGTTGAATCAAACTCATTGTCCTTGACACATGCCCCGATTGACAGGACAAAAACGATTGTCAATGTTATATCAAATAATTTCTTTCTCATTTACTGACTGTCGAATAGTTTCTCCGCAGTATTATACCTAGCGATATAACCTGTGTGTTGATACGTGATTCCAAATGGTTCTTGTGATACCCGTTCAGACTAGCCATGTAACTAAGCCTGAGTTGTACTTTCTTTGAAGTGTAGAAATCTACCGACAACTTGTTTATCATCGCAAACGAATTGCCTAACCATGCGAATGAACCTGCGTAAGGTTTGTCATCAATAAGCAACCATTTGTAATATAGCATTCCATAGTCCGGCGCAAACATCATGCCAAGCACCGCAAGATTCATGTTATAACGTACGGCCATGGGGTAGTTCTTGATTTTGAATTTGTATCCGGCCTGTAACGAAGCTGAAACCTCAAGGTTTGTTTTGAGCTGGAATGGGTTGTTGCTGTTGGCAGGTTTGTCAAGAGCACCTAAGTCCAGGAATATGCCAGGGCCGGCAAGAATGGTCAGACCTTTGTTGTCAAAACAGGTAAAGTAATTTGCATAGTCAAAATGCAGCATCAGGTGATGCATGGCACTTGTCTTGTTGTGGTCCATGGTAAGAGCGTACGATACGGAATAGAAAAAATAATTATACAGACCGTTGTGCTTCTTTTGAGCTCCTGTAAACTCACGGCTGAAATTAAGCGACAATCCTTTGTATGAATTATCTGACAGATACTGATCCAGAAGATTGGTTACTCCCGCTCCAATAGATGTGACTGTCTGAGTTCCGGTCGGCGGTATTTCTCCAACTCCGGTTGCAACGGCAGGTCCGGCTGACAATAATGCAAAACCCACAAATATTTTCCACAGTTTGTTCATTGTTCCTGCTCTTTGTATTCGATACTGTCAAAAAGAGATAATTGAGGATTGTCTTCTTCCAAAACAGGATCTTCTATTTCTACCGGTTCAGGTTGCGGTTCTTCTGTTTTTACAGGCGGCAATCTGAGCGGTTCAAGTTCTTCTACCTTTTCTACTTTCCAGTTAGTAATACGTTTTCCCTTTGCTTTAATGCCCATTTGTGATACAAAAGCCTCGGCATCAATTTCAAGCGGAGTGCGTACGCTGTCCGCACCTCCCATACTTACACGTATATTAGGATAGTATGTATCTGTCAAAAGTATCATATAACTCTTTTTGTCATCGCTGACAAAATTTGTCCGCTTGCCTGTTGGTTCAAATGCAAAACGCTTTTCGTAAAGCATTCCTTTTTGGGCTCCGTTGGAGTAGAATAAAGTCCAGATTTTGTTTGCATCGAACTTTTCAATGCGCATTATGTTGGTGTCAAAGTGATTTGCCGGATCTGTGTCAGTAATGTAGTATTCACCACTGTCAAGTATTACCAGCAGACGGTCATTGTCATCAAACTCGCCAAGGAAAGTTCCATGTCCGTCAAGATCAAGACGGAATACATCCCAGTCAAACCATACCTTGCGCCCTCCAAGTGTGGATACACCATGAGATTTGAGGGTAATGCGCAATACGTCGTTTCGGGTAACAAGATTACCCATAGACTGGCGTCCTTTAATGGATATGGCTGAAAAGTCTTTGTCAAAGATCTGTTTTTTAAGTTTTGGATTGGGCTTGAGCTGAATCTTGATGACTTCGGCCTCACCATTATGGTTCGCGGTAAAATATACAACCTTTGACCCCGGCTTTTCAAGAGTGACATTGTACTCTTTGTCACGCACAAGACCCGTTGCGCAGAAACGTTTCATATAATATGGACCATTCTTGCCGTCACGGTAAACAAGATTGTAGACGGTGCGCTTATCGTTCTTTTTATAAACGTCAACGTGAATAACATTCTGCCCAACAAACAGTTTTTCGGCAATTTTTACGAACTTGTATGTACCGTCCTTGTAGAACAGTATGACATCGTCTATGTCGCTGCAGTTGCAGACATATTCGTCTTTTTTGAGGCTGGTGCCGATAAATCCGTCTTCCCGGTTGATGTACAGCTTCTGGTTGGCCTCAACAACTTTAGTTGCAACAATTGTGTCAAAACTGCGGAATTCAGTACGGCGTGGATAGTGTTCTCCATATTTGTTCTTGAGGTAAGTGAACCATTCTATGGTAACAAGAGTCATGTTGGAGAGCTTCTTTTCCGTCTTCTTTATTTCATCTTTAAGACTGGCAATGTAGTCTGATGCCTTGTCGCTGTTGAATTTCAGAATACGCGCCATCTTTATGTCAAGAAGCTTGAGTATGTCTTCCTTTGACACTTCCCGGATAAACTGGGGATAATATGGTGTCAGACGTTCATCTATGTATTCGCAAGCTTTATCGGTAGATTCAGCCTGTTCGAATTGTTCGGCTTTGTATATTCTTTCCTCTATGAAAATCTTTTCCAACGATGCAAAATGTAATTTTTCCATCAGTTCGGAGCGTTGTATCTCCAGTTCCTTCTGCAACAGATTTCTTGTGTTGTCAACAGATTTGCGCAGTACGGTGCTTATGTTGAGGAAATGCGGATGCTGGTTGTCAATCACACAGCAGTTGGGTGAAATACTGACCTCGCAATTTGTGAATGCATACAATGCATCAATTGTCTTGTCTGAAGATACTCCCGGTGCCAGTGTGATGCGTATTTCTGCTTTCTCGCTTGTAAGATCTTCCAGCTTGCGGATTTTGATTTTTCCTTTTTCACCGGCATGAGCAATGGAATCGCACAATGTCATTACAGTTTCTCCGTATGGAATTTCTGTAATGATAAGCGTCTTGTTGTCACTGCTTTTTTCAATCTTTGCACGAACCTTTATCTGGCCGCCGCGTTCTCCGTCGTTATAGCGCGAGATGTCTATCTGGCCTCCTGTCTGGAAGTCCGGATAGAGATGAAATTCTTCTCCTTTCAGGTAACTGACTGCTGCCTGACAGATTTCATTGAAGTTGTGCGGAAGAATAATTGAAGAAAGGCCTACACCGATACCTTTGGCACCTTGTGCAAGCAGTAACGGAAATTTTGCAGGAAGAGTTATAGGCTCCTGATTACGTCCGTCATATGAAAGTTTCCAATCAGTTGTTTTGGGATTGAAAATTGTTTCCAGAGCAAATTTTGAAAGACGTGCCTCAATATATCGCGGTGCTGCGGCATGGTGTCCGGTAAGAATATTACCCCAGTTTCCCTGACAGTCAATCAGCAGGTCTTTCTGTCCAAGCTGAATGAGCGCTTCACCGATGGAGGCATCGCCATGAGGATGATACTGCATGGTGTGTCCCACAATGTTGGCAACCTTGTTGAAACGGCCGTCGTCAAGGCATTTCATGGCATGCAGAATGCGTCTCTGCACAGGCTTCAAACCATCGGACAGGTAGGGCACGGCTCTATCCAGTATTACGTAACTTGAATAGTCCAGAAACCAGTCCTTGAACATTCCGGATAATTGCGATGCGTTTGACTGTTCCTCACTTGGTACAAAATCAGAATGTGCTTCTGAAGTGGTATCGTCAAAAGAATCTATTGAATCATCAAATTCGTCGCTCATGTTTTGCACGTTTTTTTTCTGTCAGTCTTCAAAGTTACAATATTTTAATGGATTTTGCTTATGTTTTATCAATTAAAAGTAGTACTTTTGCGAAAAATTTTAGAATATGGCTCAAGAAGACGTTTTTAAGAAAATTGTAGCCCATTGCAAAGAATACGGGTTTGTATTCCCGTCAAGTGATATTTACGATGGACTGGGCGCTGTTTATGACTATGGTCAGATGGGCGTTGAGTTGAAGAACAACATCAAGCAGTACTGGTGGCAGAGCATGGTTCTGCTGCACGACAATATTGTGGGTATCGATTCGTCAATTTTCATGCATCCTACAATATGGAAGGCTTCGGGTCATGTTGATGCTTTCAATGATCCTTTGATTGACAACAGAGATTCCAAAAAACGTTACAGAGCCGATGTCCTCATTGAAGACCAGATAGCAAAATACGACGAAAAAATTCAGAAAGAGGTTGAGAAAGCCCGCAAACGTTTCGGTGACAGTTTTGACGAGGCCCAATATCTTGCAACCAGCAAGAATGTTCTTGAACACGTTGCCAAACGTGATGAACTGCATGAACGTTACAAGAAAGCCATGAACGACGGCAATCTTGAAGAATTGCGTCAGATTATATTGGACGAAGGCATTGTCTGCCCTATCAGCGGAACCAAAAACTGGACGGATGTACGTCAGTTCAACCTTATGTTCTCCACAGAGATGGGTTCTACAAGTGACGGCTCAATGAAAGTTTATCTGCGTCCGGAAACAGCGCAGGGTATTTTTGTAAACTACCTGAATGTCCAGAAGACAGGCCGTATGAAACTGCCGTTCGGTATTGCACAGATTGGTAAGGCTTTCCGTAACGAGATTGTTGCCCGTCAGTTCATATTCCGTATGCGTGAGTTTGAACAGATGGAAATGCAGTTCTTTATCAAGCCGGGTACCGATATGGACTGGTTCAAACAGTGGAAGGCTACACGTCTCAAATGGCACCTTGCTCTCGGATTCGGTGAACAGAATTACCGTTACCATGATCACGAGAAACTTGCCCATTATGCAGCTGCCGCAACAGATATTGAGTTCCTTATGCCGTTCGGTTTCAAGGAGGTTGAGGGTATCCACTCACGTACCAACTGGGACCTTTCACAGCATGAGAAATATAGCGGAAAGAGCATCAAGTACTTTGATCCTGAAACCGGAGAAAGCTATACTCCGCACGTTATTGAAACATCAATCGGTGTTGACCGTATGTTCCTTAGCGTTATGTGTGCTTCTTATGAGGAACAGCAATTGGAGAATGGTGAAACACGTACTGTCCTGCACTTGCCTGCCGCACTTGCTCCTGTAAAACTTGGCATTCTTCCGCTGGTAAAGAAGGATGGACTTCCTGAACTTGCACGTCAGATACAGAATGATCTCAAGTTCCATTTCAACTGCCAGTATGACGAGAAGGATACCATAGGCAAGCGTTACCGCCGTCAGGATGCGATAGGTACTCCTTATTGCATTACCGTTGACTATCAGTCTCTTGAAGACGGGACAGTTACACTGCGTAACCGCGACACCATGGAGCAGGAACGTGTTGCAATCAAGGAGCTGAACAGTATTATTGCAGACAAGGTTACTATTACAAGCGTACTTAAAACTTTAGTATAATTGGGAATGGGCGGAAGGCTGGTCGGTTTGGCTGTTTTACTTGTCTCTGCAGCTATGATTGCGGGTTGTGCTGCATCTTCTCAGGAAGATGAGTTTGCCAACTGGCGTAGCCGCAATGACAATGCACTTAAGGAAATTGCAGCTGTCACGGCCGGTTTTGAGGCTCAGGGTGTAACAAAAGAGAATGCTGCTCCGGGACAGACATTCAGGATTGTCTCTGCCCGTCTGGACAGTACAAAAACTTTCCCGGCAGACAATTATGTCTATTGCACCATACTGAAAGAAAATCCTGCAAAAGGGCAGGGAGGTACTCCGCTTTATACGGACAGTGTATGGATTCACTATCGGGGACAGCTTATACCGTCGGCATCGTATTCCAGAGGGTTTATTTTTGACCAGTCATACATTACTGACACGCTGGATCTGTCAATAAACAGTCCAAGTGCGTTTGTGGTCTCGAAACTGGTTGTTGGAATGACTACAGTGCTTCAGGAGATGCATCCGGGCGATTATTGGAGAGTGTTTATTCCATATAAACTGGGTTATGATAAAAATACATCGAATAACATACCCAAGTACTCAAATCTGATTTTTGATGTCATGCTTGACCGTTATTCGTACAGAACAGTTAACTGAAAAATTAATTAGATATAGAAATGGCAAAAGTTGTTGGAGCAATCAGCGTTGATATAGAGCGCTGTAAAGGTTGCGAGCTTTGCGTAAACACCTGTAACCAGGGCGTGATAGGAATGTCCTCCAAGGTTAACAGCAAAGGTTACCATTATGCTATGATGGTAAAGCCGGAAGCTTGCGTAGGTTGTACAAATTGTGGAATTATTTGTCCTGACGGTGTTATTTCCGTTTACAGGACCAAAGTAGAAGAATAATATAATGGAGAAAAGAGAACTAAGATTAATGAAAGGTAACGAGGCTTTGGCCGAGGCCGCCATCCGTGCCGGTGCCGATGCCTACTTTGGTTATCCTATCACTCCGCAGACCGAGGTTATTGAGTATCTGTTTGAAACGGATTGTACCGCACGTACAGGTATGGCTGTTCTTCAGGCAGAAAGCGAGGTGTCTGCAATCAATATGGTTTACGGTTGCGCTGCAACAGGCCATAGAGTACTTACATCAACATCAAGCCCCGGATTCAGCCTTATGGCCGAGGGTATTTCCTATATTGCGGGAGCCGAGTTGCCCTGCCTGCTTATCAACGTATCACGTGGAGGTCCAGGTCTTGGTACAATACAGCCATCACAGGCAGACTATTTCCAGACAGTAAAAGGTTGCGGTCACGGAGACTACAAACTCCTTACACTGGCGCCAAGTTCAGTTCAGGAAATGGCAGATTTTGTAGCGCTTGGTTTTGACCTTGCGTTCAAATACCGTAACCCGGTTTGTATCCTGTCAGACGGTTCTCTTGGACAGATGATGGAAAAGGTTTATCTGCCTGAGCAACGCCCACGTTTGACTGAATACCCCGATTGGGCAACAAACGGAACACCGAAAGGCAAGGAACGCCGCTTTATCACATCGTTGAATCTGCTGCCACAGCAGCACGAACTTGTCAACATCCGCCTTCAGGAGAAATACCGCAGGATGGAGCAGGAAGAGGTCCGTTACGAAACAATCATGTGCGATGATGCCGAGTATGTTATTGTAGCTTTCGGTATAATTGCCCGTATAGCCCAGAAGTCCGTAGAACTGTTGCGCGCCAAAGGAATCAAGGTCGGACTGTTCCGTCCTATCACCCTGTATCCTTTCCCGATGAACCAGATTACAGAACTTGCAGAGAATCCGCGCATCAAGGGCTTTACTTCTGTTGAACTTAACGCCGGTCAGATGATAGAAGATATCCGTCTGGCAGTAGAAGGCCGCAAGCCTGTTGGCTTCTTTGGCCGTCTTGGCGGTATGGTTCCTACACCAGAAGAGATAGAGAATGCCATTATCAAACAGTTTGACCTTTAATACTGAAAAGAGATGGATGTAAAAGATATAATCAAACCAGAGAATCTGGTATATAAGAAAAGCCGCCTTATGAGCGACAACGTATTCAACTTCTGTCCGGGTTGCGGACACGGAGTTGCAGTACGCACCATTGCCGAGGTTATTGAAGAGATGGGTATTGAGAACGATGTCATAGGCATATCACCTGTAGGTTGCTCAGTATTCCTTTACGATTTCTATAAGTTTGATGTTGTTGAGGCCGCACATGGCCGTGCCTGCGCAGTCGCTACAGGTATCAAACGCGTTCAGCCTGACAAGTTTGTGTTTACATATCAGGGTGACGGTGACCTTGCAGCTATCGGTACAGGTGAAACAATGCATGCCTGCAACCGTGGTGAAAACATAGTGATTGTATTCATCAACAACGGTATTTACGGTATGACCGGCGGTCAGATGGCTCCAACCACACTGGAAGGAATGAAAACAACAACCTGTCCGCGTGGCCGCGATGTAAAGACAATGGGTTATCCGCTTGCAATCACACCGCTGCTGGCTCAGTTGCCGGGTACATATTACGTGACCCGTCAGTCAGTCCAGACTCCTGCCGCAGTACGCAAAACCAAGAAGGCTTTGCGCCAGGCATTCGAGAACCAGAAGAACAAAAAAGGAACATCGATTGTTGAAATTGTTTCCAATTGCAATTCAGGTTGGGGTATGAGTCCGACTGCCGCTAACAAGTGGATGGAAGAGAACATGTTTGCCAAATATCCGTTAGGTGATATGAAAGTTGACGGCCAGCTGGTAATCAACAATGTTTATGAAAAGAAATAAGGAGGCATAAGTCATGACAGAAGAAATAATTATTGCAGGCTTTGGAGGACAGGGTGTTCTCTCAATGGGTAAGATTATTGCATATTCGGGACTTATGCAGGGTCTTGAAGTAAGTTGGATACCAAGTTATGGTCCTGAAATCCGTGGTGGTACGGCAAACGTAACCGTAATCCTTTCAGACCAGCGCATCAGTTCCCCTATTCTGCAGAAGTTCAGCACGGCTATCATTCTGAACCAGCAGTCTATGGATAAGTTTGAATCAACAGTCAAGCCGGGCGGTACACTGATTTACACACCAAGTACTATAACCCGCGTGCCTACACGTACAGATATCAACATCTATCCTATCAAGGCAATTGAAGAGGCTGCAAAGATAAATGCGACAAAGGTTGCCAACATGTTCCTTCTTGGTGCATTCATGAAGATACATCCTATTCTTGACATCAATTACGTAATGGAAGGAGTCAAGCACTCCGTATCCGAACGTAACTGGAAATACCTGCCACTTAACGAGCAGGCAATCAAGGCCGGTATGGATCTTGTCAAATAAAACACAATACTGTTATTAATATCGGAATAGGGAGACAATTTTGCCTCCCTATTCTTTTTTGTATATATTTGCAACTGCTAGTCAGTATGAATAAACAGTAGTATGATGAAAAAAATTCTTGTATTGTCAGCCGTAGTCATGTCCCTTTTTTCCGGCTGTAAAAATAATGGTCTGGTTGTAACTCCGAGTGTTATCAAACTTGGTAATGTTGCAGAAAATGACAGTGTGCATTTTTCCTTTTCCATCAGGAACAGTTCACATCAGACCCAGTCATTGAATATTATGCCTGAGTGTGAATGTACTGTAGTAAGCACGGAACATGTACTTCTGCAACCTGAAATTAAAACGCGCATCAGCGGTAGCGTTTTTATTGATGTAACAGATGATTTTAACAAGTACATCTATATTGACGCTGCAGACGGTAGCTTTTTCTATACAGTCCAGCTTACAGGCAGAAGCTGTAAAAAATAAGAGCGGCAAAAGCCGCTCTTATTTTTTTACGTATATGCATAATATTACTCCAATACTGTTACAATATCTGTGTAAGGGTTTAATATCAGTCGTCCAGGTGATATCGTGCGTAGGAAAGGAATTGACATGTCAATTCCATATGTTTCAAGTGCTGTCCACCATATCAAACCTGCACAAGTGAATGCGTCAGGCATATAATCTTTGTTGAAAAAATATCCGGAAAAATAATTGCTGGCGACATCTTCAATGAAAGGGTATCCTTTGTAAGATAATGCTTTTTCCATAAATCTGTTGATCTCTTCCGGCGAATGCGAAACTCTGTCAACTTTCAGAGGTTCTTTGGACTTTGCATCCCAAGTGTATTCCAGTTTCTTTATTTCAAGAATGTATTGCTCAGTCAACCAGCTATCAATCTGTTCAAAGCAGACTCCTTTCCCATTTGCAACGAACATGATATTGTCAACTGTATTCTTGTCAGCAAAACTCATATCCTGCGTAATGTCCTTTGTCAGAATTCCGCTATGTCCAATACTTCTATGGTGTGTCCCGCCATCTATGAAATAGGCAATCTGTTCAGGAAGGTTCATTAATGTCAGCGGTTGTCCTTGTATTGGAATAATTACCCCAATGTCTCCTTTCTTTGCTTTTCCTGCCAGATTCTGTTTGTAATAATCAAAAGAAAACTGACTGCCTTTTGTTCCAAAACCAATCAAAGCTTTGGTGTCTGCTTTTTGTGCCGGATTATCTGTATTATCCAGTAAAAAATTGGATTTGCCAATTTCCTCGCTTATGCGCGCTACTATGACTTCAAACGATTTTCCTTTGTTCAAAAGTTTCTCTACAATGTCTGACATTGCATTGTAAGCATTTATTATTGTACTGATTGTACTGTTCAATTGCGGTGAAAAGATTTTGTCAGTCTGAACTTTGGCCATATATAGGGCAATATGGTGGATGAACAGCTTCTGCTCATTTTCCGGAAGGTCAGCAAATTTTATTGGTGCGCCAGTCGCATCTTTTATGTCCAGCTTGCCCAAAGCACCTATTTCCGGCAGATTGTAATTCAGGAATTTTTCAAAATCACTCTGTTTGCCTGCCGAGAAAAGCAAGTCTGTCATTTTCTCCAGTGATTCAGCATATACTTTTGTTCCATTGTCTGTTGGAACCTCAACACTTTCCTGCGATGGCTCATTCAGATTCTGAGAAAATTCAAGGCTTTCATTATTGCAGGATAAAAGTAAAAAAGCAGTGCATGCAACACAAATAAATCTGATTTTTTTCATATTATTACTCAGTAAATTATTCTAAAACAACTTTGATATCAGTATACGGATTAAGTATCAGTCTTGACGGTGATACTGTACGTAAAAATGGTATTGAAAGGTCTATGCCGTAAGCTTGAAGTGCGGTCCACCAAATCAGACCGGAACAATGGAATGTATCAGGAATAACGTCTTTGATAAAAAGGTATCCGGTAAGAAAATCGTCGGTGTATGATTCAACAAAAATTGTCCCTTCATAAGACGTCGCTATTTCAATGAATTTGTCACGTTCCTGCTGGGAATATTCAGATCTGTTAACTGTAAGAGGATTGTTTGAAGCTGGATTCCAGGTGTATTCAAGTTTCTTTATTTCAAGAATATAACTTTCTGTGAGCCAGTTGTCAATCGTTTCATAGTGGACTCCCTCAATTATAGCGCCGAACATAATGCTATCAACAACTTCCTTGTTATCATATTGCATGTCCTTTGTAACGTCTCTTGTGAACATTCCGCTATGCCCCCAACTTCTGTGATCAAGATCACCTATCCCCAATGTCAATCCTAAAACTATTTCAGGGATATTCATCAGATTATAAGGCTCGCCATGTATAGGAAGAATAACGCAAAGATCTCCCTTTTTTGCTTTATCTGCTACTTTTTCCTTGTAGTAGTCAAATGTAAAAGTACTTCCTGTCAAAGGACCGAAACCTGCAAATAATCTGGTGTCTGCTTTTGTCAGATATTCAGACATGAGGTTTTGGACAAACAAATCAGTAGATGAAGCCTTGACAGGTATTTATCAATTTCTTCAAAAGATAATCCGTTTTTGGTGATTTTATTTAATAAGTTGGCGATTGCATTGATTGCATTCCTGACAGTATAATAAACCTGATTGAGCTGGGGAGTTTTGGTTGCTTTGTCAATCTGAACTTTGGCCATATACAGGGCAATATGATGGATGAACAGCTTCTGCTCATTTTCCGGAAGGTCAGCAAATTTTATTGGTGCACCAGTTGCATCTTTTATATCCAGCTTGCCCAAAGCACCTATTTCCGGCAGATTGTAATTCAGGAATTTTTCAAAATCACTCTGTTTGCCTGCCGTGTAAAGCAAACCTGTCAGGGTCTCCAATGATTCGGCATATCCTTTTACTTCATCGCCTATTGTAACCTCAACACTTTCCTGTGATGGCTCATTCTGATTCTGAGCAATTTCAAGACTTTCATTATTGCAGGATGAAAGTAAAACAGCGGCACACGCAACACTCAAAAATTTATCAAACTTCATAAAAATATTTTATAATTGTCTAATGGATGCATTCAAACGCAAATTTACAACAAATATCTAATATGATGTACTCATTATTTAGAATATAATCCGGAATGTGTAAAAATATATTAACAAATATTTTGAATATTGAAAAATGCGCAGTAGTTTTGCATGAGCAATAAACAAATGAACACGGTTGTAATATAGCGATTAGACAACTTGTTTTAAGAAAATATGATGAAACAGTTCGTAACAAGACTGCACTGCGTTGTAGAAAATTCAAAAGAGAATAACTTACGCGTATACTGTACGGGGGGATAATACTCTGTATATCAGTTAGTTATTAATATTTGTTATAAGTGAGTATGATTAATTACCCTAATCATACTCAATATTTGATTATTTATATGAAAATACATTATTTTTTGTTGCTGACATTTATTACAAGTTCCTGCAGTTCATTTTCAGTAAAGTATAATAATCTTTCTATGAATGATTTTCAAGTTAAATCCATATCATGTTATGATAGTATTGATTTTACTCATGGCTCCCCGAATATGACATTCCAGCGGCATCATGTTGTGAAAATTGCACCTGACATTGCAAATACGTTTAAAGATTCTGTTTTTAAATATAAATTTAGAGGTGATTATTTGATTTTGAAAGGAACCACCACAAAGCATAAATTTGAATTCAGAGGAAATAATACTGAAAAATATACAACAATTGATTTGAATATCAATAGCAATGTAATAAACAGGATTGGATTTATTTCTCATTCAAAAGAGTATGAAAAATAGTTTTGGATTTTTTTTGGTCATTCCCGGTTGAAATTTATTGTTTCTCCATCTTGTAGTGACTCTGGCAGAGTTCATAATTATTTAAGAAGTTTGGAATTCAATTATCCAATATTTTTTGATATAAATCAAGCATTTTCTCATAATAATCCTATGCTTTATTCTAAACAATATTTAGGATATAATTATTTATTGAAACAGGACTCAATTGTTGTCTTGAAGAATAAGAAAGATTTTGAAAAATTAACTTGTGAACTCAGCCATTATGAAGAATAATATAAATGTAGTTTGTATTGTCTCAATACTGTTTGTTTTATATTCTTGTGATAGAATAAATAGTAGTAATACATGTTCCAATGTGGTCCAAATAACGGCAAATCTAAAACAAACAAATATATCTGACTCATTGAGATTGTCAGATATTGCTGATTCTGTATCTTGTATATGCTTGAAATCCGATGTTGGTTATTTAATTGGTCCTATTAAGGATATAAGGTATGAATCTTCCCGAATATATATAAATCAATGGGCGCAGCAACCTTTGCTTGTGTTTAATGACAATGGTGATTTTTTAATGCAAGTTGGTGCAATTGGCCGTGGCCCAGGGGAATATTTGTCTGTTACCGGATTTGATATTCATCCTATAACAAGTCAAATTCTGATATGGGATGAAACTTCAAAAAAAATCATTGTTTATACACCTGATGGAGCGTATGTTAGACATTTCATTGTGCATGATTTCCCTAGGGATTTTGCTGTATTGGAAAATGGCGATATTATTTTTTATGATCCCTTGTCTGAGTTTAGTCAATACCATAGGGGCGTGTGGAAGACAGATTCTCTTGGCGTTTTCAAAGAAACATTAATTCCAATAAATCACAAATACAAGTTATCCGGTGGACTTTTCCCAAAGTTCTTCAGACCATTAGGAAATGGTAAAGTTGGTTTTATGTCTGGGGAAGATAAAGATAATATCTATTGGATAGATTCCGATAGTGTAATTGCTAAATTTCATATTAATACAGATATTAAAATCCCAAAATCGCATACAAAACAATCTGATGTGGAAGAAATTCGTCCGTTAAAAATGTACCTAAAATGTAATTACTTTGAAACGGACAGGTTATTGTTGTTCACTATTACAGATTATTATTGCAGTGTTTCAAAAGATGTTATTTTTGATAAGAAGTTTAATAGAACATATTATCCCACCGAAAACGGAATGATTTTTGACCTTCCAAATGCATTGGCCTTGTTCTATTGTTGTAACGATGGAAAACTTTTGGGTGTTCTATATCCAGAAGATATAATTGGAGACAATTTTTTGTCAGAACAGTTTCCGGCAATTGGAAGTGATTCTAATCCCATTATCATTGTATATCATATGAAAAATTAATCTTTACTGTAATATAACAAATCAAAAGGAATTCAATGAGGTTGATAAGGAGAGTTGGGAACAGAATAGGTAATGCCGCAGGCATGTTGTGTGTCTTTGGTGCGCTGGTTAGCTGTAATCAGCAGGACATGGCAATCAAAGAGACTCTAAGGCAGGCTGGAGATAACAGGGGTGAACTGGAATATGTGCTGGAATATTACAAAGACAATGCTGAAAAACTTGCATGTGCACGGTTTCTGATTGCCAATATGCCGGCAAATGCAAAAAATAATTAACAAATATTTTGAATATTGAAAAATGCACAGTAGTTTTGCATGAGTAATAAACAAATGAACACGGTTGTAATATAGCGATTAGACAACTTGTTTTAAGAAAATATGGTGAAACAGTTCGTAGCAAGACTACATTGCGTTGTAGAAAATTCAAAAGAGAATAACTTACGCGTATACTGTACGGGGGGGGGTAATACTCTGTATATCAGTTAGTTATAAATATTTAATAATACCACTTACAAACACAATCCAAAAAAATGACTTATGTGCATCAGCCTTTCACACAGCCTTTCCGGTAGCTTTAGCCTGGCCGCCATGTATAAGAATGTGGTTACTGGCTCTATACTCTACTATATGTATTACCATATTGGAGCGGGAGTTGCGGGCTTAGGTAAGTTGTTGTCAAGCAGGTGCACATGTTGTTCCAGTGTTGCGGTACTGACTTATGGAAATTTGGAACATAATTGAAAATTAACAATAAGGTCTTATAACTAAATGAACATAACAAAAAAACAGACCTATAAAACAAGTAACATTTAAGATGAAAAAATTATTTATTTCTTTAATGAGCGTAGTAGCCGCTGTTGGTCTATATTTTTATAATGCATCAAAAGTCGTTTCCCTTTCAGATGTATTCTCTACTAATGTTGAGGCTTTAACGACAAAACATGATAATGGTTGTGATGATGATAAAGAGGGCCATGTTAAGGATAAAGTATATAGTCTGAATGAAGTAACATTAGGCGCCCAATATTACAGGGATTCAATATCCGGTAAAACTGGTAAAGTCATGCTAGGCGCGGAATGGAAACCAATCTATCCTACTAAAGCTATTTTTACATATTGTGGAGGGTCAGGTCACCATTGCAACGAGTGTCAAACCGGTTGGGTCATTTTCATGACAGAAGGTTGTTTGACAGGTTTTACTTTAGCAGATCTTAAGTGAAATGAAAATAGTACTTCTAATAATCGTTCTTACATCCTTGATAGGGTGTAAGAACACAAAGGTGCCGAATACAGATAATAGTGTATTAATAAGCATTAGGGGAAACCAAGAACAAGAATATATTGGTGCAATAAATGAAATTGAATTGATTCCACTGCAAAGAAGTGATGAATTGTTATCAATGAATAAACCAACAATGCTTTTTATTGATTCTTGCATAGTATTTGTTGATTGTGAGTCTGGTGCGTTTATTGGTTATAATAAGGATTATTCTCTACGTTTCTCGCATACCAAAAAGGGAAGAGGTCCTGGAGAGTACATTGAATTGGGTAATGCGTACTCATACAGAAATATAATATATGCATATGATTGCTCAGCAACAAAAATAATCGCGTACGATGATAATGGGGCATATATTGACTCATATAAAATGAACGGAGATAGTGTTTATGCAGATTATTTATTTCAACTCAACACAGATACTTATGTGGGAATAATTTCCGATGCTTATACATGTACTCCACTAGTTCGTTTTTATGATAAAAGTCAAAGCGTTATGTGTAGTTATTTGGATTTGTCAGCTGAAGAACTCACCATTAATGGTTTGCCGATAATATACAAATATGCAGATAAATATAATTTTATAATTCCGTTTAAGTATAATTTGTATTCTATTGACTCTTGTTCTGTTGCATCAAGGTATCAATTCATATTTGATGGAATGTTTGATGATTCCGATATGGAGGCTATAAAGAAAATGGATTATCGAGACAGATTGATGTATAGGTTATCTACAAAGAAGGCATCATCATTCTCTCAGTTATTTGAGGTGGAAAGATATATTTCATTCAAATACACTGAAGGGGGTATTCAAAGAAGTGTACTAATAGATAAACATAAGGAAACCTCTTATTCAATAGATAATGTAATTAATAAAGATATTATCAACGATTTTATATCGTGCTCAACAATTTGTGGTTCTGACGATATTTATTTATACGGATATATCAGGCAAGTGAATTTGTCACAAATGCAGTCTTTGTATGATGAATACGGAATATTGAGCGAACTTTTTGAACAATTTGGAATGTACTCAATAGATACATCTTTGGATGAAAATGATAATATCTATTTTCGGATGAAATTGCAATGAAACGATTATTGATATTATTGATACCTTGCTTATTTTTGTCGTGTAATTATTCAATTCAAAGGCAAGTTTTGAACCTAGAGGGTAAACATTTTATATTTCCCAGTTCACTTGATTGTATTCAAAACGGAGATAAGTATCAATCAAATATTTCCCCCAATATTCCTACAATTGTGATAGTGAAAGATTCACTTCATTGTATGGAATGTGCTATTACTCATTTTGAAAAAAATGATGTACTATTTGAATATTGTCAGGATTCATTATACAATCAGGCTCAAGTTGTGGTTGTTTTTTCGCCAAAAGTTAATTCTAAGGATTATGTTGAGAATTTGTTGATTGAAAAAAATGAAAGTAATAAACTATTTGTTGATACAAAGAATCAAATTTTGAGTATTAATGATTTTATTCCTAAGGATGAGATGTTTCATTCTTTTTTATTGGATGGCAATGGCAATATTCGTGTAGTTGGTCATCCGTTACGCAATGAATCAATGTGGTTGTTGTATAAGATGGTATTAAATGAATTACTCAAAACTAATTAGTGTAAGATGAGGTTGATTAGGGGCGTTTGGAACAGAATAGGTAATGCCGCAGGCATGTTGTGTGTCTTTGGTGCGCTGGTTAGCTGTAATCAGCAGGACATGGCAATCAAAGAGACTCTAAGGCAGGCTGGAGATAACAGGGGTGAACTGGAATATGTGCTGGAATATTACAAAGACAATGCTGATAAACTGGCATGTGCACGGTTTCTGATTGCCAATATGCCGGCGCATTATTCGTATGCCGGTAACGCAATTGACTCTTATTATGCTATAGCAAAGCAGGTTTTTGCTGATACAGTGCTTACTCCGGAGCAACAGCGTGATTCTTTGCTTGCCGTAACGGACCGCAGTTTTGCGGATTTGCCAAACCATACAGTGCCCGATGCTCGGATAATCACGGCAGATTTTCTAATCAGGAATATTGATGCCGCATACAGGCAATGGAAAGAATGCCCTTGGGCAATCCAGGCTACATTTGATGAATTCTGCGAATATTTGCTGCCGTACAAGGCTGTAGAACTGCAATCGTTGGATGCATGGCGTGATACATTGCAGAACCGTTTTATGGATGGCGTGCATAATATGGAACCCGACGATGAACAGTATGGTACGGCAATGGGTGTAGCCGACATTGTACGCGGTGAAGTGCAGAATAAAATGCAAAGAAATGGTCTGTACACACGTAGCGGACTGCCGTTGCTCCGTGCCGATTTATTGCCCGTTCAAACCTTTGGAAACATTCCTGACTATGCGCTGGTTGGGGCATTGGCTCTGCGCAGTGCAGGTGTTCCGACAGCATTGTATGAAACTCCGGTTGGCGCGCGTGATGTTGCTGCTACACGCTGGTTTGCAATATTGGATGACCGCGGTCAGTTGCAGACTACAGAATGGGATGTTTCTTCCGGCATCGGTTGGGAATTCTTTCCTTATGAACGCGGCCCTAAAGTGTTTCAGATGACCTATGCAATGGACGCAAGACGCTTGGAATATAAAAAGAATGCAAAATATCAGTATACTTTTGAACTTGCACGTAAGGATGTAACGGACAAATATTTCCTGACTGCCAATTTGGAACTGCCTGTTGAGGGCCCAATAAGAAGACAGTTGAAAGACAGGTACGTTTATATTGCAAGTGCAGTCAGGGATTCTGTTGACTGGTGCATTGTGGATTTTGGCAGAATGCACCATGGAAAGGCCTGTTTTGACAACATGGGCCGCGAGGTTATGTACCGGGGCTTTGGTTATGACGGTCATGGACTTATACCTATAACAGATCCTTTTATTCTGCACAAGGATTGCAGTGTGGAATATATAGACTGTGATTCTGTTTCAGCACCAAGATATGATTATTGGCGTAATGACCCTGTTTGATCAACTACTATGAAAAAGAACTATATACTACTGTTATTTATGGCAGTTATGCTGCTTGGTTGCGGCAATGATGCAATGTATTTGAAATATGCTCTTAGAAGTGCCGGAGAAAACCGTACTGAACTGGAGAAAGTGCTGGACTATTATAAAAATGATAAGCTGAAACTTGCTGCAGCCAAATATCTTATTGCCAACATGCCGGCCCATTACTCTTATGCGGATACATGTGCTGCAAACAGTTACTATGACATCGCACTGAAAGTTATGGCTGACACAACAATGACTCCGGAACAGCAGCGTGACTCGTTGCGCTATATAAGCGATTCGGAGTTTTCTGCTCTGCTATCCAAAACGGTTCCAGACAATAGGATTATTACGGCGGATTATTTGATATACAGTATTGACCATGCTTTTGAACAATGGCGTACACGCCCCTGGGCAAAGCATTTGTCTTATGCAGAGTTCCGTGACTGGTTGCTCCCATACAAGAATGTTGATCTGCAGTCTTTTGATGCGTGGCGCGATACCCTGTCCGCTAATTTCTGTGACAGCATAAGCCGTGTGCCAGCCTATGATTACAAACGCCTTAGTGTATATGGTGCTATAGATATTGTACGTAATGAAATCCATACCTTGCGCACACCACGTGTCTTGTGGGAGGAACGCAGCGGGTTCAAAATGTTGAGCGCCGCCACGCTGAACCATATGACGTACGGCAGTTGCTATGACTATGTCAATATGGGTGTACTCACATTCCGCAGCCTTGGAATACCTGCAGTTATTGATCAGGTCCCGGTGTGGGGACGCAACAGCGAAGGCCACAGTTGGTTTACATTCCCATCGGACCGCGGAATTGAGACTCCTACCATGAATTCTCTGATTATGGGTGCAGGTATGGGCTTTTATCCTTATGAACGTATTCCAAAGGTGTTCCGTACTACTTATGCCGTAAACCGTGACCGTGTAAAATATCTGAACACTGCAAAATACAAACATAAGTTTGATGTGTGTGTTGAAGATGTTACTGACAAGTACAATCGCACATCCGATTTGCAGATAAATGTACATAGAGATATCAAATTGAAGGACAAATATGTGTACATAGCAATGTACGTTAACGGTGCTGGACCGCAGACACATATTCTTGATTTTGGTGTAATGCGCCATGGAAAAGCCTGTTTTTCTAAAATCGGGCGGAATATGCTATATGTTGCGCTGGGATATGACGGCAACGGTCTTGTGGAGATTTCTGATCCGTTTATATTGCGTAAAGATGGACGTGTAGACTATTTGTCGGCCAATGCAGGACCCGTAATAAGTGCTGATATACGCCGAAAGTATTACCAGAACAACAACGTGGTGTATATGCGCTCCCGTTTGCGCGGTGCACAGATTCAGGCATCGGACAGAGCCGATTTCAAGGATTGTGATACTCTTTTCACCATAGAGAATATCTACATTCCTGACAAACTCCCCATAGATACTGCAAAAGCATACAGATACTGGCGCTATATGTCTCCTGACGATTCTTACGGCAGTATTGCGGAAATATCTTTCTTTGATGCCGCCGGTAACTTGCTGGACGGTAAACATATTGCCTGCGCCAAGGCTACCCATGACGAAATGGAACGTGCCTTTGATGGCAATCTGCTCAGTAATTTTGAGGCTGATTCCACAAGCGGCATCTGGGTTGGTATGGATTTCGGACACAGAACAAAAGTGAGCGGAATACGTGTGATACCGCGCAGCGACGATAACGATGTCTGCGTTGGCAATGAATACGAACTGCTATGTTTTGACACCCGGCGCTGGACATCACTTGGTTACAGAAAAGCGGACAGCAATGTTCTGCATTACGATAATGTGCCACGTGGAGCATTACTTTGGCTACGCAATTATACCCGTGGTCACGATGAGCGGCCATTTATTATAAAAGAGAACGGAACAATAGAGTGGTGGTGATGCGCTGGTGTGGTAAAATAACAGATTATCTTGTTGCAGGACTTTTAATATGGTTTGTGCTCCGTTGTGTGACAGGAAATTGTATTGATGGCGGACGGACTGTATTGGTTGCGCTTGGTATGGGTGCTGTCTATTTCTTATGCAGGATAGTAAATGGATTCTGTCCTAAAATTGTACAATTTGCAGTTCTTGGTATAATTGCTGCAACAAGTCTTTATGAATCTTTTTTTGGACTGATGCAGTTATTCGGACATTTCCGTTCAAACCATTTTATGTATGCTTGTACGGGAACATTCCAGAATCCAGGGCCTTATGGAGGCTTTTTGGCTGTTTGCGCATCGGTTCTTGGTGCATACGCCATATTCGGAAAAAATGTGGTGTTCAAATATATTTGTTCAATAGTATCGCTTACGGCATTGGTAATAATCCCTTCAACTATGAGCCGGGCCGCCGTACTTGGAGTTGCGTGCGCTGCATTAGTAATGGCTGTCAGTTGTACAGCGGGTAAATCTTTTATTAAAAAACACAAATATTGGCTGATTGCGCTGGCTCTTCTGGTTGGGGGCGGAGCGTATGCTGTTAAGAAACCATCGGCCGACGGCCGGTTTTTTATTACAAAAATCAGTTCTCAGATAATGGTACGGCATGCGCTGTTTGGCGTTGGACAGGGACATTTTGGCGGTGCGTATGGTCAAAGACAGTATGAATATTTTGGACGGGCTATTGACCTGCATGGTTCAGACCCGTTTGACTGGACTGTTCTGAATAAGGCCGAGCGCATGACTGCGGACTGCCCGGAGTATCCGTTCAATGAATTTGTACTGATTGGGGTTGAGAACGGAATTCCCGCAATGCTGCTGTTTATGTCAATCTTTGTTATGTGTATCTGTTGCAGTTTTAAGGAAGAATCACTTTGGGCTTACGGTCTTGTTTCCTTTGCCGTGTTTGCTTTCTTTTCCTATCCTTTGCACATACCATTGTTTCAGATACAACTTGCGTTGTTGCTGGCAATGAGCGTGCCGCTTGACAGAAATTCTAAGTCCGATTTGTGTTTTGCCGCTATTGCATTTCTGATATGTTTGGTTTCTTTCTTTTGCAGATATCCTAAATACAGACAGAGTCTTGTATATGAAAAACAATGGCAGGAAACAGAGTTGTGGTATAACATGGAGTATTATGATTACGTAGTAGAAGATGCCGCAGAATTGTATGAACAGCTGAAATTCAATAGCAGGTTTATGTTTGAATACGGTCAGTCGCTAAGCAAGACCGGACAGTATGCAAAGAGTGATTCAGTCCTTATGACCGGCGCTGCAGAATGCTGTGATCCAATGTTCTGGAACATAATGGGAAACAACAGTCTTGCGCAAGGAAATTTTGAGCATGCGCAGGAGTGTTACATGCATGCATTCAGAATGGTCCCCAACAGATTGTATCCGTTGTGCCGCATGGCGAACCTTTATTATGTAAAACAAGATTTTGCAAACTTTGAAATAATGCGGGATATAATAGACAAATTCCCGGCTAAAATTGAATCTGCCACCACTGAAAGACTGCGCTCTGAAGTGGCTGGTATTGCTGACAGTATAAGAATTAAGTATGGCTATGGACAATAAAAAGAATAAACTTGCAGACGTTATTGTAAATATTTTCTTTTGGATAGTGGTGGGTGCTGCTGCTATTGTTTTGCTGCACTTTGCACGACGAGTTTTTATTGCCGAAAAGTTTATTATCCCCACATATTCCATGTATCCTACGCTTGTTCCGGGAGATAGAATTCTTGCGGGAAAACTGCGTTATGGAGCACGTATCTACAAAAAATTTGACTTTACGGAACATGCTCCTCTCAAATGTTTCCGTACACCGGCGTTCGGAAAAATAAAACCTGGTCAGATACTTGTTTTCAACGAGGTGCATCCCTATGGTGATTGGAGCAAAATTGAGTTTCAAATAAACAAAGTGTATTGCAAACGTGTGTTCGGAACACCGGGTGACAGCATAAGCATAATAGACGGAGTGAATTACAATAACCGTTTCCCAGGCAATATAGGTCTTGTTGAGGCGCAGGCAAAATTGAATAACACTCCCGATAGTATTCTGATTCAGAGTTTGGCGTGGTTTGCATATCCCATCTGGCAATGCCCATGGACCTCAAAAAATATGGGTCCGCTCTATGTGCCGGGTAAAGGGGATAAAATAGAACTTACTCAGTGGCACTGTTCGCTTTATGGACAGATTATTGAGTATGAAACCGGAATGCACGTTGAGTTTAAGGACAGTATGGCTTACCTTGGTCAGACTCCTGTCAGAGAATACGTGTTCAAAGATGATTACTTTTATGTTCTGGGAGACAATTCCGTTGATTCCGGAGATAGCCGTTTCTGGGGTTTTGTACCCGGATGCCATGTAATAGGTACCGCAAAACGGATACTATGGTGCAGAGACCGCCGCACAGATGTGTTCCGCTGGGACCGTATTGTAAAAAAGATATAAAAAATCCCCCCCCCTTAAAAAATCTTAAAAATCTGATTAGGAATAACTGTAATATTATTAAATATATACCTTTGAAAAAATCATGTGGAAAAAAATCAATTACAATTATAAACAACAAATTATGAAAAGAACTCTGTTAGTTCTGGGACTATTCTCTGTTCTGTGTGTGGATGTGTCCGCACAACAACCACTGCAAAAGCGCTTGTTGGGTATGGACGATGTTATTCAGCTGGCTCTGGAGAATTCTGTGAGTAGTAAAAATTTCGGTAACAACTATCTGTCTTCTTATTGGAGCTACAGGTCTTTCAGGGCAAATTATCTGCCAAGTGTGAGACTGGATGGTAACCTGTTTGACTTTAACCGTTCTTTGACTCCTATTCAGGATTATCTGACGGGCGAATACAGTTATAGATCGGTATATAACTTTTCCAATCAGCTTACTCTTTCTGTGAACCAGAATATTGCTGCTACGGGCGGTAGTCTGCAGTTGTATTCCCAGTTCCGCAGGCTTGACCAGTTCCAGCCCTCACATCGCGAAACATATTATGTGCAGCCTATATCTCTCAGTTACCGCCAGCCGTTGTGGAGTTACAACAGTCTGAAATGGGAAAAGAAAATAGAGCCTCAACGCTACGAAATGGCCAAGCGTCAGTATATGGAGAATATGGTCAGTGTTACAAGGCAGGCTACCAACTATTTCTGGAGTTTGGAAGAAGCCAGAATCAATTACAGAATGGCGCAGGAAAACTTTGAACAGAGCAAAGAACTGTACAGAAAGGCACAGACCCGTTTTGAAATGGGAACCATTACAAAAGACAATCTGCTGCAACTTGAACTTAATGTACTGAACGATTCCTTGAGCATAACCCAGGCCGAAGTCAATTTCCGTTCCGCACGCAACCGTCTGTGTTCGTTTATCGGATATAAGGAAGACACGGAGATTGATCTGATAATTTCATACGTGGTCCCGGATATTGTTCTTGATTTTGATGATGTCCTTGACAAGGCCTTGAACAATTCAACGTTTACTCTAGACCAGCTGATTCAGCTTCTTGAAGCGGAAAGTTCGGTAAAACAGGCCGAGGCTAACCGCGGTTTTTCGGCAAGCATCAATGCTACATTCGGTCTTTCAAACAACAACGATGTGTTTAACCAGGTATTCAAGAACGTGCAGGATCAGGAACTGGTGGGAGTCAGTTTTTCCATTCCTATTGCGGACTGGGGACTTGGCCGCGGTCGTGTAAAGATGGCGCAAGCACGTGCCGAGGCTACAAAACTATCTCTTGAACAGGCCCGTCAGGACTATGAGCAGGATCTTATGGTTCAAGTTATGCAGTTCAATAACCAGTATGCGCAATGTCAGATTGCAAAGCGTGCACAGCAGATTGCCGATGAAAGCTACCGTCTTGCACTTGAAAACTTTGGAAACGGTGCCATGTCGGTAACTGATTTGAACCAGTTGCAGGAGAAGAAGGACAACGCACGCCGCAATTATATAAGCAGTGTGCATAACTATTGGAGCTATTACTATCAGATACAGGGTACTACTCTGTTTGACTATGCTTCTTATACAAACATCAGTGCAGAATTCGATAAACTTGTAAAATAAATTGTTCACGTATGAAATATAATTTTATTGCAGCTATTGCCATTGCTGCATCAGTGTTAAGTCTTCAGAGTTGCAAAAACTCCGGTTCAAAAGAGCGGGATACGGAAAAGGAGAGTGAATTGGCAAAACAGGAATATGCCATTGCCAAAAATCAGGTAGAGGTGATGACTCTGGAACGTAAAATGTTCAATAAACAACTTGTGTGCAACGGTCGTCTTGAAGCAGTCCGCCGCAGCGGCGTAAGTTTTCAGGCTCAGGGCATTCTTGCATCTATTAAAGTTAAGGATGGAGATGTTGTGAAAAAAGGACAGATTCTTGCCGAACTTGACAAAGAGCAGCTGCAGTCTTCAATGGAACAGGCACAACTTGCTTATGACAAGGCTGTTCTCAATCTTGCCGACCGTCTGCTTGAATATGGTTATACATTAAGCGATACTGCTTCTATCCCGGCTGAGAAACGCCGCATTATCTATATCAATTCCGGTTATGCCGATGCTTTGATATCTTACCGTAACGCCCAGCGCAACCTGCAGAATGCTGAACTCAGAGCCCCATATTCCGGAAAGGTTGTCAGTGTAAAGGCAAAGGAGTATGAAAGTGCCGGTGCATTCTGTACTTTGATTGACGATTCCTATATGACGGTCCGTTTCAATGTGCTTGAAACCGAGTATGATTTTGTTCACGTGGGACAGGTTGTCAGAGTAACTCCGTTCAACGATAACAAGTGTGTTATTGATGGAAGTGTAGTATCTGTAAATCCGTCTGTTGATGATCATGGCCAGATTGCAGTTACAGCACGCGTTCAGAACAACGGAAATCTGCTTGACGGAATGAATGTAAGGATTCTTTTGGAAAACAGCGTTCCTGACCAGCTGGTGGTACCAAAAAGCGCAGTTGTAATAAGGGATAACATGGAGGTCCTGTTCCGTTATATCGACGGCATAGCCCGTTGGACATACGTAAAGGTGCTTTTGAGCAACACTATGGAACATGTTGTTGAAGCTAACAAGGAACGCGGTGCTGAACTCAACGTGGGTGATCTGGTAATTACATCGGGTAATCTGAATTTGGGCGACGATGCTCCTGTTGAATTGGTTAAATAACAGACGTCATGTTCAAGAATCTGCTTAAAAGACCTATTGCGGTCACCATGGTGCTGATTGCCGTGGTGGTTTTGGGTATTGCTGCAATACGCATGTTGCCTGTTTCTCTGGTACCTGATATCAATATCCCGCAGATTACCGTTCAGGTGTCTGCTCCAGAGCTTTCGGCTAGGGAATTGAATGAGACTATGATGTCTCCACTGCGTTCCCAACTTGCGCAAATGAATCATCTTACCGATTTTGTCTGCCAGACAAAAGACGGAAGCGGTACAGTAAACATGACTTTTGATTACGGGGCCGATGCCGACTATATCTTCATTGATGTGAATGAACGTATTGACCGTGTAATGAATGGCTGGCCGCGCGATGCCGAACGTCCTACAATAATACGTGCCAGCGCTACGGATATTCCGGCATTCTTTGTAAATATTACATTAAAGGAGGATGACAGCGATTTTGTGCTGGATTCCATCAATACCGTTTCTCCCAAGTTTATTCAGATGAGCGACTTGTCACGTCAGGTAATAGTACGCCGTCTGGAACAACTGCAGGAAGTAGCAATGGTAGATATTACAGGACAGATCTTCCCGGAACTGCTTATTATTCCGGATAAGGAGAAACTGGAGTCTATGGGATTGTCGGAAGAACAGTTGGGCAGTGCGATTACCGGGGCCAATGTCAGTCTGGGTAATCTAACTATCCGCGACGGAGAATACCGTTTTCAGGTTCGCTTTGAATCCAAGATTCTGACAAGAGAGGATGTTGAGAATGTCTATATCAAACTGAACGGTCGTGTTTATCAGATAAAGGATCTGGCCAAGGTGCATGAGCACCCGCAGGCAAGAAAGGGTATGGTGACATCGGACGGAAAACCGTCAATTACACTGGCGGTAATCAAACGTACCGAGAGCAAGATGTCCGATCTGAAGAAACATGTCAATGAACTGTTGGAATCTTTTGAGAGTGATTATCCCGACCTTGACTTTGAAGTGACAAGAGATCAGACGGAACTGCTTGACTATTCAATAGACAATATGATCAACAACCTTCTGTTCGGAGCGCTGTTCGCATGTCTCATCATATTTTTCTTTATGCAGGACATAAAGTCTCCGATGCTGGTGGTTATTACAATCCCGTTGTCTCTGATACTGTCTTTCCTGTTCTTCTATGTTCTCAAGATTTCAATCAATATAATATCAATGTCCGGTCTTGTGCTCGGCCTTGGAATGATGGTTGACAACTCAATAATTGTCATTGACAACATTACACGCATGTGGAACAGCGGAGAACGTCTTGAAACAGCATGCGTGCAGGGTGCAAGAGAGGTGTTTTCTCCCATGCTGAGTTCAGTGCTCACCACATGCGCCATCTTTGTACCGCTTATATTCCTCAGCGGCATTTCAGGTGCATTGTTCTATGACCAGGCTATGGCTGTGACAATAACATTGTTCTCGGCTTTGATTGTTGCTGTAATGGTTATCCCGGTATTCTATTACCAGTTCTACAAGAATCAGGTGCGTTTTACTCCTAACCGTTTCATTGAGAAGATTTCAGTGGGCAATATGACTGTAGGGTATGACAATATTCTGTCATGGTTTTTCCGTCATCGTCCGGTGATGTGGTCAATCTTTGCGTTGGCTGCCGGTTTTTCTGTACTGCTGTTCAAAAACCTTGATAAACAGAAACTGCCGGACATGTCCCATACGGATTCACTGGTGATGATAGAATGGAACAACCGTATTACGTTAGAGGAGAATGACAGCCGTTGTGAGCAGATTGTAAACCATTTTGCCGACAAGATTGAACAGTCAACCGTCATGGCCGGCATTCACCAGTTTGTTCTTGCCCATACAAAAGAAAATACGGTTTCTGAGGCTATCATTTACCTGAAAGCCGGCAGTGAGAAAGAATTGCAGACTATAGAAAAAGAGTCAATGCAGTATATCCGTAACAATTGGCCGAATGCCGTATGCGAATGCAAGGCTTCGGGTAACCTGTTCGATATGATTTTCTCGGAAAAAGAAGCTCCTCTGGTTGCCAAACTGCGTTCAACAGACGGCAGCACGCCTGATCCGTCCACGTTGGGCCAGCTGCTTTCCACTATCAGCCGCCAGGTTCCCAAAGCCAATATCCAGCCGGCCGAATGGAACGAGCATATTGAACTTGTAGCCCAACCTGAGATGCTTGCCTTGTATGGAGTCAGTTTTGGGCAGCTTAATTCCCATCTGAGACAGTCTTTCAATGAAAATTCAGTTCTGAGAGTCAGCAAGGGTAATTTCTCCGAACCTGTAGTGATAGGTGACAACAAGATGGAGATTAAGGATCTTATACAGAACAATTACATATCTACCGGTGACGGAGGACGTGTCCCTGTTGAAATCCTTCTTAAAGAGACCCGCAACAAAGATCTTAAGATGATTACCAGCGGTGCAGAAGGTGAATACTACCGCGTTGACATGAACATTGAAGGTGGAAGAAACATCCGTCAGGTAATAGAGAATATCAGGAGCATTGTACGTGCCGATGAAGATTTTGAAGTGGATTTCTCCGGATCATACTTCTCTAACCGCGAAATGATTAAGGAACTCTGTATTGTACTTATAATTTCCATACTTCTGCTGTTCTTTATTCTTGCCGCACAGTTTGAGTCTCTGATCCAACCGCTGATTATTCTGTCAGAACTTATTATTGACATATTTGCCGCCCTGCTGACATTGTGGGTGTGCGGTGTGAGTCTGAATCTAATGTCCATGATAGGTATTGTTGTCATGTGCGGTATTGTAATCAATGATTCAATCCTCAAGGTAGATACAATCAACCGTTTGCGTAAGGACGGTTACGGATTGAAAAAGGCCATACTTGAGGCCGGAAGCCGCCGTCTGAAGGCAATACTTATGACATCGCTTACAACCATTCTGGCAATTGCACCATTCCTTGTGCGCGGAAATATGGGAAGCGATTTGCAGTATCCGCTTTCCCTTACTCTGATAAGCGGTATGATTGTAGGTACATTTGTGAGTGTGTTCTTTATTCCGTTGGCTTACTATGTAATTGAGAAAGGACGTGGAGGCAAGTGAAAATAAAGGATTCAGAATTCCTGCGTTTTCTGTAATTCTGATAATGATAGTGCTTATGGTGGTTGGCGCCGCCATGCTGCCTAAGCTTGACGTGCAATATTCCCCACGCACGGAGCAGACTTCCATATCTGTCAGTTTCGGTTACGGAAGTGCTTCACCGCGCGTTGTGGAACAGGAGGTGACATCAAAGATTGAAGGTGCCCTCAGTGTACTGGACGGTGTTGTTGATGTCAGCGCTACGTCTTACAGCGGTGGCGGATATGTGAGTCTTCGTTTTAAGAAAGGAACAAACATGGAGGCTGCACGTTTTGCCGTTGCAACGCAAATAAGGCAGATATACCCCAAACTGCCAGAAGGGGTATCGTATCCCAGTGTGAGCGGAAGCGTCTCCGGCGGCGAAGGCAACAAAACATTGCTTTCCTATACAATCAATGCCGATATGCCAGCGGACAAAATTGTTAAACTGGCCAAAGACCTGCTTGTGACGCCTTTGTCAAGAATAGAAGGCGTTGAAGAGGTCAATACATCTGGTGCTGTTCCGTTTGAGTGGTATATCACATTTGATCCGAATTCCCTGCGTGCCGTAGGACTGACTCCTGATGATTTGAGCGGATGTTTCAATGAGTATTTCCAGAATACTATTCTTGGATCAATGGTAATTGAAGACAAGTTGATGCTACTAAGACTCAAGTCTGCCGATCTGAATGTTGAACTTGAAAGGATTCCTGTCAGGAAGGTTAACGGACGTCTGTTCTATCTTGGTGATTTTGCAAAAATTGAATATAAAGAACAGCAACCTAACTATTACAGCCGTTATAACGGACTGAATACAATAAATCTTGTAGTCAGTGCTGCAGAAGATATAAACTCGATAGATGTTGCACAGACTGTCAAGGACAAGGTTGAAGAACTGAAAGGAAACTTTCCGGACAAGTTTGCCATTCAGCTTGATTATGATGCTTCTGTTGAACTGCAGAACGAAATCAACAAGATTTTCAAACGCTCAATATTGTCTCTTGTCATATTGCTGGTGTTTGTTTTTTTGGTAAGCCGCAGTACCAGATATCTAAGTGTTATTGCTTTGGCAATTACTGCCAATTTGCTCGCAGCTGTTATTCTGTATTATTTCCTTGGAATTGACATCGAAATATATTCCATGGCAGGTATCACGGTGTCGTTGGGTATTATTATTGATACAGCCATAGTTATGGCGGATCATTACTCGTACTACAAGAACAGATCCGTATCACTGTCCATATTGGGTGCGCTGCTTACTACAATTGCAGCATTGCTGATTATATTCTTCCTTCCGGATTATCAGAAACAGGACCTTGTTAATTTTGTATGGGTTATTGTAATCAATTTGTCTTTGTCTTTTGTTATAGCTCTGTTATTCATACCTGCTTTGCTGGAAAAAATACATCTTACAACCAACAAAGGTGTGACCAACAGTTCATACAAGTATAAACGGCGTCTGGTAGATATTTCTGACAGATATGAAAGATATATTGTATGGGGTAGGGATCACAGATGGATTTTTATTCTTCTGTTGGTGTTGGGTTTCGGTCTTCCGCTAAAACAACTTCCTTCAAGAGTTTATCGCGGAGAAGAATATATATATAACTCCAAATTGGGCTATTACGAATATAACCCTAAGGCAAATACAGGTCTTGCCGCTCTGTATAACAAGACAATAGGAAGTGAATGGTATCAGAAGAACAGACATATTTTTGAGGCTGTCCTGGGTGGATCGTTCAACTGGTTCAGCAAAGCGGCTAATGGGTCATCGTATTACAGGAATCCGAGCGATTCCAACCGCAGAACATTGGATGTGAGTGCAAACATGCCTGAAGGTTGCAATGCCCAACAGATGAACGAAATCATAAAGGAAATGGAAAACTGGCTCAGCCAGTTTGAGGAGATAGAGTACTACACATCGTCTGTCAGCAACAATTCAGGCTATCTGGAAATCAAGTTCAAGAAAGAGTATGCCCGTGGTGCTTTCCCGTATTTCTTAAAGCAACAGCTCTGGGATAAGGCACGCAGTTACGGTGGTGCTACATGGTATGTAAGCGCTCTTGATGAAAATGACCGTTCTTTGTCCAATAGTGTGTATACAACAAGCTTTGACCACAGTATTACATTGTACGGATATAATTATGATATGCTGTACCGTTTTGCCGATGAACTGATAGATTCACTCAAGGCAAACAAGCGTGTAACTGATGCCGGTTTGCAGGCCGGAAGTTACGGAGGTTCTGCCGGATCTGAATACAGTTTTGATCTTGACAAGGAAAAGATTGTGCGTAACGGCATGAATGTGAGCGGGTATATCAGCTATCTGAACCAACAGCTCTATGAAAGCACCGGAACTTCGGTATTTGACGGACAGGAACGTGTCCCGGTTCATCTGGTTTCAGCTGACAAGGATTATTTTGACTTGTGGCACATATCAAATGACATGATTGTTATAGACAGTGTACCAACGCGTCTGAGCGATATAGGTTCCATTACTAAAAGCAAGACAGCTGTTAATATTACAAGATCAAATCAGGAATATACCGTGACAGTGGGGTATAACTTCATAGGCTCTTATGATTTGAACAACCGCATGCAGCAGAAGATGGTAGACCGTCTTAACAAGACGCTTCCTATGGGATTCAGTGCCGGACACAGCAGTCAGCGCTATTGGAGCGATTCGGACAAGCGCAGGCAGGCCGGTCTTATTCTGCTGGTAGTGGCAATCATTTACATGATTTGTGCGGTCATGTATGAATCTTTGCTCAAGCCTTTGGTTATCATTTCAATGATCCCGATTGGACTGATCGGATTGTTCATTTCTTTCCCGCTGCTCAATGTCAACTTTGACCAGGGAGGGTATGCAGCAATAGTCATGCTGTGCGGTATTGTAGTCAATGCCGGAATATATATACTAAGTGAGTTTGGGACAATTTCTTCCGTGTCACGAACATCGGGTATAAGGCGTTATATCAAGGCTTACAACAGAAAAATAGTACCTACTCTGCTTACTATTATTTCAACAGTGCTTGGTCTGATTCCGTTTTTGTTCGATGGTAAAACACAGACATTCTGGTATGCTTTTGCTATTGGTGTAATGGGCGGAATGTTGTTTTCTGTAATTGCTCTTGTGCTTTTCTTCCCCATTTTTATGCCTCTCAAAGAGAAAAAAGTTGAGTAATTGTTTGAAGTTATCGGAATTTTGTGCTAACTTTTGCCAAGAAATTTCAAAAATTCAGTGATGATGTTAGGAGAAGATTGCTATTGTGTTATTATGGCCGGCGGTTTGGGTACAAGACTGTGGCCTTTGAGCCGTAAAGGACAACCAAAACAGTTTATTGATTTTCTTGGTGACGGTTCCACTTTGCTGAAACGTGCATATTACCAGTGTGCATGCAAACTTTTCCGTCAGGAAAATATATTTGTTGCTACCAATATAGAATATTGCCAGGAGGTTTCTGACCAGTTACCGGATATGGATCCGCGGCAGATAATACGCGAACCTGCAATCCGCGGTACTGCTCCGTGTACAATTATGACGGCTATGAATATTGAGACTCTTAATCCGAATGCAAAGGTTCTGATGTTGCCATCCGATTTGCTGATAGGGTGCGATGACAATTTCATGCGCTCAATACAGCGTGGAATGGATTTTGTTGCAAATAATGATGAACTGCTGACGGTTGGTATAGTCCCAACTCATCCCGAAACCCGCTTTGGTTATATTCAGGCCGATTTCAGTCTTCAGAAAGAACAGATGGGCAAGGTACGCACCTTTACTGAAAAACCCAGTATTGAGTTTGCCCGCGTGTTTGTTGAAAGCGGCGAGTTTTATTGGAACAGCGGTATGCTTATGTGGAACGTAAAAGCTATGAAAGAGACGGCAAAGCATTGGCTTCCTGAAATATATTATCAGTTTGAGGAACTGTATTCGCGTTACAGAACGCGTGATGAACGCCGCAAACCGTTGTACTCTCTGTATGAGGCTCTTCCACATATATCGATAGATTATGCTATACTTGAGAAAGCTGACAATATCTATATGCTTCAGGGAGATTTCTCATGGCATGATGTTGAAAACTGGGATTTGTTGTATCAGGTCAGTAAAAAGGATGATTCCGGCAATGCTGTTTCCGCCGCCAACAAACTTATTCACGGTTCATCGCGCTGCCTTATTGTTGAGAATAACAACAGGAAACTGATTGTGGCCGATGGACTTGAAGATTATGTTGTTGTTGATACAGACGATGTCCTTATAATCTGCCGTAAAGGTGATGAAAACACGTTCAAGACGTATGTTTCTGAAGCTCAGGCTCAGTATGGCGAACAATTTACCTGATTTTTAGTCTATGTTTGAAATTTTAGTGTAAAGAATTTTGCAGTTCACGTTTTTTACTCTAAATTTGCACCCGCTTTGATAAGCCCAGATGGCGGAATCGGTAGACGCGCTGGTCTCAAACACCAGTGGGGCAACCCATCCCGGTTCGACCCCGGGTCTGGGTACAGAAAAGAGAAACTCATAAAGGGTTTCTCTTTTTTATTTGCGTAAATCCGCTGTCCGGCAAGGGAGTGTTAAAGTGATTGGGTGTAGCGTTGGGCGAATTCCCTGCTTACATAGTTCTGGGTGCTGCGGCAAGCCTCGCTTCCGAATTCAGCGCCGGTTTCAAGAACAGAACGCCATAAATCTTCAGATACTGCATCGGCCTTGATGGCATCGGCTGAAATTTCCTTTTTTATAAGTGCTGTAACAAGTCCGGCATTGAAATTGTCTCCGGCCCCTATTGTGCTTACTGTTTCAACCTTTGGCACAGGAACTGTAATGTGTTTTGATGGCGTGAACAGTTCCACGCTTTTACTGCCGTGAGTTACAATGAATGTTCTGCAACCGGCAGGTTGTATTATGTCTTTGTAAATGTTTTCTGAACTAATCCCCTGGTATAATACGTTGAAATCGTCTTCCGACCCGCGAACTATTGTTGAAAGGTTATAGTTTTCCAGAATTGACGGGGCTAATGTCTGACATTCGTGAGCGTGGTTGCTGCGGTAGTTCAGGTCATAGTAGATTACGGCTCCGCTTGCGGATGCGTGTTCCAGCAATGGCTTTACTGCACTGCGTATGTGCGGATTGATAGCATAGTATGATCCGTACATGAATATGTCGGAAACGGTTGTCTGAGGTATCTCAAATTTGAGAATGGCTCCGCCGTAGTCTTTGTAAAAACTGTAGTGGGCATCGTTGTTTTCATCAAGAACGGCAAGAGACAAGGCTGTCTTTGTACCCGGCAGACGGGTTAACTGAAGGTTGTGCACACCGTTGTCATGCAGAAACTGTTCTATTACCGTACCTATGTAATCATCGCCAATCTGGCTTATGAATGCGCAGTCAAGTCCTACGCGACCTAATGATATCAGTGAGTTGAATACGGAACCTCCTGCTGACGCTGCAACCGGCTGACCGCCCCGCAATAAAATATCGTAAACTGTTTCTCCAATGCCGAATATGCGTCTCATGAATGCAGATAAACAAGGCTATTTCTCTGAACTATTATCTCCCAGCAAAGATAACGAACGTTTGCCAAGGTAACCTCCGTGATGGCGTTTGTTGTATTCTTCTACTGTGAAACCAATTTGTTTCATTGTCTCAACAACAAGAATGTCGCCAATGACATTCATTACTGTTGTACTGGTTGTTGGTGTAAGTCCGAAAGGACAAACCTCTTTAGGATTTCCGGTAAAAATACAAATGTCTGTGCTTTTGGCAACAATGCTTGTTTTATTGCCTGTAAGACTGATAGTGTGTATGTTAGGGACCAGAATCTTGCATAATTCCAACAACTCAATAATTTCTCTGGTCTTTCCGGAATTGGATACAACCAATAACAGGTCATTGTTCTGTATAATTCCAAGATCGCCGTGCTGGGCTTCGCTTGGGTGCAGGAATATGGCCGGAGTACCGGTAGAACTGAATGTTGTTGCTATATTCATTGCAATCTGTCCGGCTTTACCCATACCGCTGGTGATGAGTTTGCCTTTGCGATTGTGCACTTGTTCTATTATCAGATCTATAGTTTTTTGATATTCATCACCGATAGGTATGTTCATAATACTCTGACATTCTTTTGTGATGATATCTTTTATGGAATCTGTTGACATATCTGTGTTTGATTTATTTTACAAAGATATGCAGATAATTTGATTCTTGATTCTTTTTCATAGCATTTTATCCAATAATGAGGTATCTTTGCCGCAAAATATAAAATCGGATGTCACTTTGTACTTTTACGTTGGATAACGGACTGAGAGTAGTCTTTTTACAATCATATGCGCATGTTATATATTCTGGCATCATTGTGAATGTGGGAACCCGGAATGAATTACCCGAACAAAACGGTATGGCCCATTTTATGGAACATATGTCTTTTAAGGGGACGGGAAAACGTTCCGCATGGAACATTTTGAACAGAATGGAGGTTGTAGGCGGGGATTTGAATGCATTTACCACAAAAGAAGATACGGTTTACTATTGTGCATCACTTGAACGTGATTTTGAAAGAGCTGCAGAGCTGCTGGGCGATATTGTATTCAACAGTACATATCCCCAATCTGAAATCGATAAGGAAGTAGGTGTGATTGTGGATGAAATACGCAGTTATCAGGATTCTCCGTCCGAATTGATTTTTGATGATTTTGAGGCATTGCTTTTTAAGGGTACTCCGCTTGCCGGCCAGATTCTGGGAACAGAAGAAAGACTGTTGACTTACGGAACAGGTCAGGCACGAGCTTTTGCTGACACTTTCTATAATCCGTCAAATGCCGTATTCTTTGTTTATGGAGATATTGAAAGAAAACGGGTAGAAAGTGCTGCCGCCAAATATCTGTCACATTATGCGGATTTGGTGTTGCAGCGTCCGGAACCTGCTGGCCCCGGTGTATATGTCCCTCAGAATGTCCGGCTGAATAAGGATACGCACCAGGCTCACGTAATGATAGGTGCCCGCGGTGTTGGAGGACGTCACGAAAGCAGACTTGGTCTGTATCTGCTCAATAATGTTCTTGGTGGCCCCGGTATGAACAGCCGTCTGAATCTGAGTATGCGTGAACGTGCTGGTCTGGTCTACAATGTGGAAAGCAATGTGAGCAGTTATTCCGACACGGGTGTTTTCTGTATTTATTTCGGCTGCGACATAAAAGATACAGACCGATGCCACCGCATGGCTGTGAAAGAACTTGACAGATTGTGTCAGGATGGCTTGTCCGATGCCCAGTTGCGTGCTGCCAAGAAACAGCTGATAGGACAGTTGGGAGTTTCGAGCGATGGATTCGAGAATGTTGCGTTAGGACTTGGCAAAAGCTGGCTGCATTATGGAGACTATCAGACGTTTTCAACTCTGACAGAACAGATTAATGAACTGAGCAGGGAACAGCTGCTTGATATTGCTCAGAGTATATTTAATCCGGACAAGCTTACAACTTTGATTTACAATTAACAGATATACAATGAATTTTCTCAAGACTATTTTCGCCTCGGCCATTGGTTTTCTGATTGCTGCCGGTCTTATTTTTGTAGTTGGTATTATTATTGTTGTTGGTGCGGTTGTCTCTTTGGGACATTCGTTTGGAACTACGTCTGAATTTACAGTTAAGCCTGAATCTGTACTCTCAATCAATCTTGAAGGTGAAATTGTTGAACATAATACTAACGATGCCGCCTACGATATATCTGTTCTTCTTTATGAAGATATTAACGATGTACCTGAACTTGGACTTGGACTGGATCAGATTCAGAACGCAATAAGTCAGGCTTGTATGAGCAAGGAGATTGAAGGTATCTTTCTGAATGTTTCCGATATGGTGTGCGGTAGCGCAACCGCGAATGAGATATATGGCAGTCTGATTAAGTTCAAACGCTCAACAGGAAAGTTTGTGTATGCCTATATAGACAGAATGGCCAGCCAGGAAGCCTATCTGGTTGCAACAGCGGCCGACAGTATCTTTATGAATCCTTTGGGCAGTATCGCGTTGCATGGATACGCTTCAACGCCGTTGTTTTACACTGGTGCCTTCAAGAAACTGGGTATTGAGCCGCAAGTGTTCAAGGTTGGAACATTCAAATCGGCTGTGGAACCTTATACGGAAACCAAAATGAGCGATGCCAACAGAATGCAGACACAATCCTATCTGAACAGTTTGTGGAACGATTACACAGCTGCTGTCGCATATGGGCGCAGACTGGATGTAAAGAAAATAAATGCTGTTGCTGACGGTTATGCAGATCTTCTTTCTGCTGAAGATTTGCTTGATATGGGGCTGATAGATGCAGTCGGATATAAAGCGGATGTTACAAAGTTACTTCTCAAGAGATGCGGAACCGATGTCAGAAAGTTAAACCTGGTGTCCGTCAGGGACTTCTTGAGTTCTTCTGCCAGCAGCCGTTATATTGACAACAAGAGTCAGTTCTCAATGACCAAGAACCTGGACAAACCGAACGGTTACATTGCTGTTGTCTATGCAGAAGGACAGATATACAGTACTCCGAACGCATCGGGACTGATATCCGGAAGACAGCAGGAAATTGTCTCAACATCAATGATCCGTCACTTGGAAAATCTTAAATCTGATTCGCTGGTAAAAGGAGTGGTGCTGCGTATAAATTCTCCCGGAGGTGACGCTTATGCCTCAGAACAGATATGTCATGCAGTTACAGAATTGAATAGAGTTAAGCCGGTGGTTGTCTCTATGGGTGATTACGCTGCGTCTGGCGGATATTACATTGCCAGCAACGCTTCTGTAATTGTTGCCCAACCCACAACAATTACCGGATCTATCGGTATTTTCGGAATAGCATTTACTGCTGAACAGTTGACATCCAGACTTGGTCTCACGTCTGATTGCGTAAAAACAAACAAACATTCCGACTTTGGTATGTTTACCCGTTCCATGACACCGTCTGAAAAGGCTTTGATGCAGTCTTATGTCAACCGTGGGTACAATGTTTTTGTTGAGCGCTGTTCTACAGGAAGGAATATGTCCGGTGAAGATATAGAAAAGATTGCTCAGGGACGTGTGTGGAGTGGCCGTCAGGCTTACGATATAGGATTGGTGGATACTTTGGGCAATGTGGATCTGGCAATCAGTATTGCTGCCGACCTGGCCGGAGATAAAGAACTGAACCGGTGGGTATTGCGCTATCCGTTCAAAAAAACTGATATGGAGAGAGTTTCTGAAATGCTGGCCGGAATCAAAGGTTTGAATACGCGTCTTTCCGCCAAGGAAATATTGCGTGAGAATGTTGAATATCTGAAAAGAAACAGCGGTGTAATGGCAATTATGCCACAATATGAAAATTGAATGAAACAGAATCTGGTTAGTAAGATTGGTCTGGTATCGGGTTTGGTGCTATTGCTCCTTTTTACATTTGTTCCGGTGCCAAAAAGTATGACTCCGTTGGCGTTCCGTATGATTGGAATTGTGTTGCTGATGGCTGTATGGTGGCTGACAGAAGCATTGGAAATGGGTGTTACGGCATTGATTCCGTTGATTCTATTGCCTGTTTACGGAGTCTGCACCCCGTCAAAGGCGGCTGGTGCTTATGTAAACTCGTCAGTGTTCCTGTATATGGGCGGTTTTATGATTGCGCTGGCAATGGAATATTCAGGGTTGCACATCAGAATAGCCATGACCGCATTGAAGAAGTTTGGAACCCGTCCGCGAAATGTTATTCTGGCAATTATGATTGTAACATGGTTCCTGTCTATGTGGATGAGTAACACCGCTACAGTCCTGATGCTGGTCCCTACATGCATGGCCGTTGCCAGCGGTTTTACGGAAAATGCAACAAAACGTTTCCTTAATCCGCTTCTTCTTGGAACTGCATACGCGGCATCGCTTGGAGGTATGGCTACCTTCGTGGGTTCGGCGCCATGCGGAATGTATGCGGCTATGGCAGAGCAGAATCCTGATATGAATACCAGTTTTGTGCAATGGATGATGTTCTGTCTGCCGCTGACCTTTGCAATGCTTCTGATATGCTGGTTTATGCTGGTCCGCCTGCTGTATCCTGTGTGGAACGACAATGAATCCCTTTCACCTGAATATGTTGACCAGCAATTGGCCAAGATAGGCAATATGAAAAAACATGAGGCAAGAGTTCTTATGATCTTTATTTTTGTGGCAATACTTTGGATTGTGCGTGGTCTTGTCAAAGCGCCATGGACCGATAAGGTTTCCGATGCCTCCATAGCCATTGCCGGCGCAATAGGAATGTTTATGGCTTCTGACGGTAAGGGAGGTAAAGTGTTGAACTGGGAAATTGCAAAAAAAATGCCGTGGGATATTCTTATTCTCTTCGGTGGAGGACTTTGCCTTTCCATGGGTGTTGTAGAGTCCGGTCTAGGCCGCGAAATTTCAATGGCGTTTGCGTCTATGAGCAATTTCAATCCGTTTGTCTTCTTGCTTATTGTTGTCACTTCTGTTGTGTTTATTACTGAGATAATGTCTAACACAGCTACTGCAACTCTGCTGATTCCTATTATGTATGCGGTTGCTACGGGTATGGGAGTCAATGCCAGAGTTCTGGTACTTCCGGTGACGCTTGCTACAGGTATGGCCTTTATGCTTCCAGTTGCCACTCCGCCGAATGCAATTGTCTTCGGAATCAGGACCTTGTCTGTCAAAGAGATGGGAAAGGCTGGATTTTATATGAATGTCATTTCAATAATCGCTATTACTTTGGCATCGTATTTTATACTGCCTGAAGTTAACTGGTAAAGAATTTTCACAAAAAATTTGGTTATTCGAACAATGTGAAGTAACTTTGCATTGCTTTAGGGTTGATTGATAATGAGAGGCTGTAAGGTCTCTCATTTTTGTTTATATCATCCTTATGTTACAAACATTTTCTGAACTGTAATGATTGATAAAAAAATTGTAGCGCAATTCGCGCAGGAATGGCTTGAAAAGAGCGATGGCTATTTTCTGGTAGACGTTAACGTTAGCAAGGAAAACCTTATCGTAGTGGAGATTGATCATGCTGACGGTGTCTGGGTTGAAGATTGTGCCGAATTGAGCCGTTACATTGAGTCAAAACTGGATCGTGAACAAGAGGATTTTGAACTTGAGGTGGGTAGCGCTGGCCTGGGTCAGCCTTTCAAGGTTCTGCAGCAGTATCTTATCCATATAGGACACGATGTGGAGGTTATGGCAAACCCGATTCAGGAAAATGGCAAGGACAAACAGTCAAAGATTTATCGCGGTGTGCTTACACATGCTGACAATGATGGTTTTGATGTTATGGTTTCCACCAAAAAAGAACAGACTTCTGTTCACTTTACTTATTCTGAAATAAAATATACAAAATATCTAATAAGCTTCAAGTAAAATGGCTAAAAAGGAAGAGACTATCAGATTAGTCGACACATTTCAAGAGTTTAAAGAACTCAAGAATATTGACCGTATGACTTTGGTTAGTGTTCTTGAAGAGAGTTTCCGTAACGTTATTTCCAAAATGTTCGGTACAGATGAGAACTATTCTGTAATTGTGAATCCGGATAAGGGAACATGTTCAATTCAGCGTACACGTGTTGTAGTTGAAGACGGTAATGTTGAAGATTCGAATACTCAGATTTCATTCAGTGAGGCATTGAAACAGGATCCTGATGTTGAAATAGATGAAGAGGTTTACGAAGATGTAAACTTCTCGGATTTTGGTCGCCGCGCTATTCTTAACTTGCGTCAGACTCTTGCATCAAAGATTCTTGAACTTGAAAAAGACAGCCTTTATAACAAGTATAAGGATCTTGTTGGTACAGTTATAACTGCAGAGGTATATCAGACATGGAAAAAGGAAACATTGCTGCTTGATGAAGACGGAAACGAACTTCTGTTGCCTAAATCAGAACAGATTCCGAGCGATAATTACCATAAAGGCGATACAGTACGCGCAATTATTGACCGCGTAGAGAATCAGAACAACCCCAAAATTATTCTGAGCCGTATCTCTCCGCTGTTCCTCAAGAGACTGTTTGAATCTGAGGTACCTGAAATCAACGATGGTCTGATAACAATCAAGAAAATTGCACGTATTCCTGGTGAGCGTGCAAAGATTGCTGTTGAATCATACGATGACCGCATTGATCCGGTTGGAGCATGTGTAGGTGTCAAAGGTTCACGTATTCATGGAATTGTACGTGAGTTGCGCAATGAAAATATTGATGTAATCAACTACGCAAGCAATATTGATATCTTTATCCGTCGTGCCTTGAGCCCGGCAAAAGTTGCAGATATCAAAATTGACGAAGAAAATCATTTGGCAGAGGCTTATCTCAAGAAAGAAGAGGTATCTCTTGCAATTGGTAAGAATGGATCAAACATCAAACTTGCAGGTATGCTGACAGGTTACACAATTGATGTTTACCGTGAGGATGCAGCAACTCAAGAGGAAGAGGATATTTATCTGGATGATTTCCGCGGTGATATTGAAGACTGGGTTATCGATGCAATCATGGAACTTGGTCTGGATACTGCAAAGGCTGTTCTGCGTGCTGACAGAAATATGATTCTGCAACAGGCTGACCTTGAAGAAGAAACACTGAACTCAGTACTGACAATTCTGGCAAGCGAGTTTGCTGATGAGACTGAATTTCAGTATCTCCTTAAGAATTAATAATTGAATTTGTTTGACTAAATATTTTTATTGATGGCGTTTAAAATAGGAAAACTTACAAAGGAATTCAATGTGAGTTCTGCTGATATAGCGGATTTCTTGCATAAAAAAGGTTTTGCTGATATAGAAGACAATCTGAATCAGAAGGTTACAGATGAGCAGTATGATCTGCTTATGACAGAATTCAGTAAAGACAAATCGTTGCGTGATGCTGCGGACAAATTCCAGCAGGAACGCATGCAGCAGAAAAACCGTGGTATTGATGCGGGTGACGCCGCTGACAAATTGGCTGCAGAACGTGCCGCTGCCGAAGCAAAGGCTGCCGCAGAACGTGCTGCTGCTGAAAAGGCTGCTGCCGAAGCAAAGGCTGCCGCAGAAGCAAAAGCCGCTGCCGAAGCAAAGGCTGCTGCAGAACGTGCCGCCGCAGAAGCAAAAGCCGCCGCAGAACGTGCTGCTGCTGAAAAGGCTGCTGCAGAAGCAAAAGCTGCCGCACTTGCCGCCGAGCAGGAAGCAAAGGCTGCTGCTGAACTTGCCGCTCAGAAAGCTGCTGCAGAACGTGCTGCTGCTGAACAGGCAGAGCAAGCCAAGATTGCTGCCGAAGCTGCTGAAAAAACTATTGCCCGTGATGCCGGACTTAATCTTCAAATAGTGGGAAAGATTGATCTTAACGCTATCAATCAATCTACCCGCCCCAAAAAGAAAAGCAAGGAAGAAAAAAGAAAGGAACGTGAGCAGAAAGAGCAACAGCGTAATGAACAGCGTAAACAGATGCATGTTCAGAACGAAAACAGTCAGCAGAACGGGAATAATAACGCTGAAAATCGTGATGCTGCCGGAAAGAAGAAAAAGAACCGTATAATAGTTGGCGGAAAAGAAAAAATTGATTCATCTTCAAATTCCGACAATTTCCGCCAGAACAATACTCCTTCCCATAACAACAATGTATCGGGAAAGAACCAGGATAAAAACAAGAAAGACTCAAAAGATTATCGTCATGGCAAATATGACCGTGATCGTAACGAGTCAAACGACGAGGATATAAACCGTCAGATACGTGATACTTTCTCAAAGATGACAACAGGTGCAAAAACCAAATCTTCAAAGTATCGTAAAGAAAAACGTGATGCCGTTCAGAACCGCCGTATTGAGCAGGAAGAGAATGAATTGGCAGAGAGCAAGGTTTTGAAACTGACAGAGTTTGTAACTGCAAACGAACTGGCAACAATGATGAATGTTGCTGTTACTCAGGTTATCAGTACCTGCATGAGTGTAGGTATAATGGTTTCCATAAATCAGCGTCTGGATGCTGAAACCATCAAGCTTGTTGCCGACGAATTTGGTTTTACAACAGATTTTGTAAGTTCCGAGGTTGCACAGGCTGTTAAAGAAGAAGAGGACAAACCCGAAGATCTGGTTCCACGTGCTCCTATTGTAACTGTAATGGGTCATGTTGATCACGGTAAGACATCTTTGCTTGATAATATCAGAAATACTAATGTGATTGCCGGTGAGGCCGGTGGTATTACCCAGCACATCGGTGCATATAACGTGAAATTGCAGGATGGACGTCATATTACGTTCCTTGATACTCCTGGTCATGAAGCTTTTACCGCTATGCGTGCCCGTGGTGCTCAGGTTACCGATATTGCAATTATCATTGTTGCTGCCGATGATGACGTGATGCCGCAGACAAAAGAGGCAATAGCACATGCTCAGGCCGCTAATGTACCAATGGTATTCGCTATCAACAAAATAGACAAGCCTGCAGCTGATGCTGAAAAAATCAAGCAGCAACTGGCTTCAATGAACCTTCTTGTTGAAGACTGGGGTGGCAAATATCAGTCTCAGGATATTTCAGCCAAGAAAGGTATAGGTGTTCCTGAACTTATGGAAAAGGTACTCCTTGAAGCTGAAATGCTTGATCTCAAGGCAAATCCTAACCGTAACGCTGTTGGTAGTATAATTGAGTCTTCTCTTGATAAGGGACGTGGATATGTTGCTACTGTTCTTGTACAGAACGGTACACTCAAAATAGGTGATATTGTAGTTGCCGGTACATCGTGGGGTAAGGTGCGCGCTATGTTCAATGAACGTAACCAGAAGATGAAACAGGCTGCTCCGGCTGAACCTGCTCTTATTCTCGGTCTTAACGGAGCTCCTCAGGCGGGTGTAACATTCAACGTGGTTGAATCTGAACGTGAAGCACGTGAAATAACAAGCAAACGTGAACAGTTGCAGCGTGAGCAGGGCTTGAGAACAACTACAACACTTACTCTTGATGAAATTGGCCGCCGTATTTCACAAGGCGAGTTCCACGAACTCAACCTTATTGTCAAGGGCGATGTGGACGGTTCTGTAGAAGCATTGAGCGATTCACTTATCAAACTCTCTACTGACAAGGTACAGGTTAACGTTATTCATAAGGCAGTTGGTGCTATTTCCGAAAGCGATGTCAGCCTTGCTGCGGCATCGAACCAGGCAATCATTATCGGTTTCGACGTACGTCCTACCGGTGGTGCCAAGCGTCTTGCTGAACAGCAGAGCATAGATATACGTCTTTACTCAATTATCTATGATGCCATTGAAGAGGTTAAATCCGCTATGGAGGGTCTGCTCAAACCGAAAGTGAAGGAAGAAGTAACATCTACAATAGAAGTTATGGAAGTATTCCATATTTCAAAGGTAGGTACTGTTGCAGGTGCTCTTGTGCGTGACGGTAAGGTTAAACGTACAGACAAAGCACGTCTTATCCGTGACGGAATTGTTGTTTTCAACGGAGATATCCAGGCTTTGAAACGTTTCAAGGACGATGCCAAGGAAGTTGCACAGGGACTTGAATGCGGTATCAGTCTTGTAGGATGCAACGATATCAAAGTTGGTGATATGATAGAGACTTACACACAGATTGAAGTAAAACAGGCTTTGTAATAGAGATACAATGTTTGCAGCCATTGGTTTGAATTGGGTTGATGCTGTTCTTCTGATACTGATATCGATAGGAGCTATTGACGGACTTAGAAAAGGAGCTCTTGAACAGTTGTTCGGTTTGGGAGGCATAGTAGTTGCGTTGTTGACAGCGCCGCTGCTCAGTCATCCTTTTATAAATCTGTTGCATTCAATCTTTGATGCAATAGGTGAAAAAACAGCCGGTGTAATAGCTTATATCATTGCTTTTATTGTCATAGTGTGGATCTGTTCTCTGATAGGCAGAGTCCTGAAGAATGTTGTGAATCTGGTCTTGCTGGGGTTTGTTGATAAAATAATAGGTGCTGCAGTTGGTGTGATAAAGAGCCTTATAGTGATTGGATTGGTAATGCAGGTATTGAACGCTACAACTATTTCATATAAAGCATCTGCTCTGAATGAAGAAAATTCTGCCTTATTCCAACCTCTTGACAGATTTACTACCGCATGTCTCAAATGGAGCTGGGGAAAGATTGTAGAAGAGATAGGTGATATTGACTTGGGTGAAAAATTGGATCTGATGCCTGACACCTGGGAGGAAGAAGATACTGTAGACATTGAGATATAGTGCAGGAGTGCAGGTTAATGGAGAACGAAGAACTCAGAAATTTTTCAGAAAATAAATACAAATACGGTTTTACCACTCAGGTCCAGACCAATATAATAGAACGCGGTTTAACCGAAGATACCGTACGTCTTATTTCGCAAAAGAAGGGTGAGCCGGAATGGCTCCTGGATTTACGGCTGAAGGCTTTCCGTCATTGGCTTACTATGCCGATGCCAAAGTGGGCTCATTTGAATATCCCTCCAATAGATTTTCAGAGTATTTCTTATTATGCAGATCCTACTGCTTCAAAGAAGAATGGTCCTACCAGTATCGACAGTATAGATCCGGAGGTAATGAAAACATTCGACAAATTAGGTATTCCTCTTGAAGAACGTCTTGCGTTGAGCGGAGGGGTAGCTGTTGATGCCGTTATGGACTCTGTTTCTGTCAAGACTACCTTTCAGCAGAATCTGAAAGAAAAAGGAATCATCTTTTCTTCAATAGGTGAGGCTGTAAAGAATCATCCTGATTTGGTAAAAGAGTATTTGGGCTCCGTTGTCAATTATAGAGATAATTTCTATGCAGCATTGAATACTGCTGTTTTCAGTGACGGCTCTTTTGTGTATATCCCAAAAGGTGTCAGATGCCCCATGGAACTTTCAACATATTTCCGCATAAACGCGGCCGGAACCGGTCAGTTTGAACGCACGCTTATAGTTGCCGATGATGACAGCTACGTTTCATATCTTGAAGGTTGTACTGCTCCGCAACGCGATGAAAACCAACTGCATGCCGCTATTGTTGAGATAGTGGTGAAAGATAGGGCGGAAGTTAAATACAGTACGGTTCAGAACTGGTATCCCGGCGATGAACAGGGACGTGGTGGAGTATATAATTTTGTGACCAAGCGCGGCTTATGTGCCGGGGAACACAGCAAACTGTCCTGGACTCAGGTTGAAACAGGATCTGCCATTACGTGGAAATATCCAAGTTGTGTGCTGCGTGGCGATTATTCGCAGGGCGAATTCTATTCAGTTGCGCTTACAAACAATTTCCAGCAGGCCGATACCGGAACAAAGATGATACATATCGGTAAAGAAACAAAGAGTACCATAATAAGCAAAGGAATTTCTGCAGGTCACAGTCAGAATTCATATCGCGGATTGGTACGGGTTGGAAAGAATGCGTATGGTGCCCGCAATTACAGCCAGTGTGATTCCTTGCTTTTAGGCTCTGATTGTGGCGCTCATACTTTCCCTTATATGGATATTCAGAATGAAACTGCCGTTGTGGAACACGAGGCAACTACATCAAAAATATCAGAAGACCAATTGTTCTATTGCAATCAGCGCGGAATATCGCCTGAGCAAGCGGTTGGTTTGATTGTTAACGGTTATGCAAAGGATGTGCTGAACAAACTTCCTATGGAATTTGCAGTAGAGGCGCAGCGGTTGCTTTCCGTTTCATTGGAAAATAGTGTTGGATAATATTACATTGTAACAATATGCTTAAGATTGACAATTTACATGCTTCTGTAGGCGATAAAGAAATCCTTAAAGGTTTGTCTTTGGAGGTTGGAGCAGGTCAGGTGCACGCTATAATGGGACCTAACGGTTCCGGAAAAAGTACGCTCAGTAATGTCCTGGTAGGACATCCGGGCTATACTGTTACCCAGGGAAGCGTGACGTTCAAAGGCAAGAATCTTTTGGAGATGTCTGCCGAGAACCGCTCTCACGAAGGATTGTTTATGTCTTTTCAATATCCGGTAGAAATTCCGGGTGTCAGTATGATGAATTTTATGCGTACTGCAATCAATGAAAAACGCAAATACTTAGGTCTTGAACCGATAGCACCCGCAGATTTTCTCAAACTTGTAAAAGAAAAACGCGAGATAGTAAAACTTGACAATAAATTCATGAACCGTTCTGTGAACCAAGGCTTCAGCGGAGGTGAAAAGAAACGTAATGAGATTTTCCAGATGGCGATGCTTGAACCAAGTCTAAGTATTTTGGACGAGACTGATTCCGGTTTGGATATTGACGCCCTGCGCATTGTTGCCGAAGGTGTCAATGCCCTAAAGACTCCCCAGTCAAGTGTTATCGTGATAACTCATTATCAGCGTTTGCTTGACTATATCAAGCCGGACATTGTTCATGTTCTGTATAATGGACAAATAATCAGAACGGCCGGTCCGGAACTTGCACTTGAACTTGAGAATCGCGGATACGATTGGGTTATTGATGAATTTGAGAATAAGAAGTGAAAGCTCTGAATCAGTATATTGAACTATATAAGGAACAGAAAGATGTTATTGAAAATACTTCTGCTCCGGGATTGAATGCTCAACGCGCCTTTGCATTGGAGGCATTGGCCCATAAAGGACTTCCCGTTGAATCGGACGAAAATTATCTCCATTCAAATGTGGAAGAATGGCTGGCTCCGAACTATGGACTTAATATTCAACGTCTGAATCTGCCGTTGGATACGGAGGAACCGTTCCGTTGCAGTGTTCCCAATCTGAGCACTCAGCTATACTTTCTCAACGGAGATTCTTTCATGTCTGCTCCCCAGACCAATGCATCTCTTCTTCCAGATGGCGTAATAGTAAAAGGACTGAATACTTTTGCCTGTGATTATTCTGAGATTTTCAGCAGATATTACAATAAATCATCATTTACTGATGGAACATCGTTTCTTAATACTTTGCTTGTTCAGGATGGTTTTGTTGTGTATGTCCCAAAGAATGTAGTTGTAGAGAAACCTATTCAGCTTATTGAACTGATGCAGTCACAGTTTTCTATGTTGGCCTGCAGAAGGATTCTGCTCATTCTGGAACAGGGCGCTGCTCTCAAGCTTCTTCTTTGTGACCATTCCTTGCGCATGCAGGAATATCTTTCATTACAGGTTGTCGAGGCATTTGTTGAAGATAATGCCAGTCTTGAACTTTATGATCTTGAAGAGACGCATACGGGAAATTCACGCATAAGCAGTCTGTATGTTAACGTGGGTAACGACAGCCGTTTTGTATGCAACAATATCACTTTGCACAATGGCCGTACACGCAATTCCGCAAATGTGGCGGTAAACGGACATGGTGCTGAAATTGTGTTGAACGGAATAGTTATTGCCGATAAGGAGCAACATGTTGACAATTATACTTTCATAGATCATAATTCATGCAATTCAACAAGCCGGGAACTGTTCAAATATGTTCTTTCAGGTTCTTCTGTAGGTGCTTTCAAAGGTAAGGTGCTTGTGCGTGGCGGAGCCCAGGGAACAGATTCGCAACAGACCAACCGTAATCTGGCGTTGACATCGTCTGCCAGAATGTTTGCAGAGCCTCAGCTTGAAATTTATGCCGACAATGTAAAATGCAGTCATGGTGCAACTGTGGGACAATTGGACCAGGCCGCATTGTTCTATATGCGCCAACGTGGAATATCGGAACAGGAGGCTAAAATGCTTCTCAAAGAGGCTTTTGTAGGTGAGGTTATTGACTCTATCCCGCTTGCTCCTCTGCGTGACAGACTGAACCGCCTGATATCTTTACGCTTCCGCGGACAACTTGCTCAATGTAAAGGTTGCAATATCTGCCACTGATTCATATCTTTTTGAAAAAAATTATTGTATATTTGTAAGAATATAACTCAATAATGTATTTCAAAAATTTATGTGGAAATCAGATAAACTGAACAACCTTGTCTGTATATGTCTCATAGTGGCTGTGTGGCCTGTACTTGCTGTCAGTTCCGCACCTTTGCTTGAACATCTGGGCGATTTTTCTTTTTTTGTGGGAACTGCTGACTTTTTCTCTCAGAAGGTCTTCGCTGTTGCCGGATTTCTTGATTATCTGTGCCTGTTTCTCAATCAGCTGCTTTTTTATCCGTGGTTGGCGGCATTGTTGCTGACTGCTCTGTTAGTTGCAGTTTATTTCCTGTCTTTAAGCATTTTCCGTATAGACAAACAGAATCCTTCCATTGCTCTGGTTCCTGTAGCATTGTTGCTTGCAACTGTCACAGGCTATGGAAGACATCTGTTTCTGCTTGAGAACATGAATGTATTCTATTCATCTGCAATAGGATTTCTTATATCTCTGTGTATTACGCAGTGTTTAATGCGCTGCAATGGTTTTATCTGTAAGCTGATTGCTTTATCTGTTGCTGGAATAGTAGGATATCTGTTGTTCGGTGTCTATGCTCTATTCGGACTCTTATTGTTTTTCTGTAAGACAGTCAGTGATAGTTTACGTGACAGAAAAACGTTGGTATTGTGTCTGGTGACCCTGTTGATTGTGGCGCTGTTGCCTGTATTCTTTAACTGTCAGTATTTTGCCGGTTTGCATTTGATGGACTTTGTAGACAATAAGAACTGTAATGTTTTACCGTATATTCTTCTTGCAGTTGTATCTGTGGTTTTATGTTTTATCCCGGTAAAAGGGTGTACAGGATATGCATTGGCTTTGGTTTGTCTTCTGTTTCTGTGTGGAGGCGGCAAGGAATTCAGAACGGAAATCAATATGCATAGCGCTCTGGAAAAAGAGAACTGGAATAAAGTATTGTCCTTGTATTCCAATTACTCAGATTATTGCACCAAGCTCAATGACAAAAAATATGCTGCATTACAGAAGCGGTCGGACAAACTGAAGAGACAGGATAAAATTAAATTACTGGAAGATTTCTATGAGAATGATTATAAGACCCCAAATAGAGCTATGGCTCAATTCAGACTGATTGCACTGATGCGAACCGAAGATGTAGCAGACGGATTGTTTAACAGTCTGGAAGGAATTCTGGACCGTAAGGATGAATCGTATTCTACAAGACTTTCGTATGTGTATGGTGCGGAAATCATGAATAATTGGGGTATGTTCAATTGTGCTTATGTGTTGTCTGAATCCTATCGTGTTCATGCAGGAACAAATTATTATAATCTGAAAGAGTCGGCAAAGTCACTGATGCTGGCTGGAAATTATAAGCTTGCTACCAAATATCTGATGGTGCTGGCATCGACCGGCAAGTATGACAAGTGGGCAAAGCAGCATTTGGACTATATACAATCGGGAGAACTCAGTCAGGCGGGTCGCAGCAGATATAATCATGAGTTGAGTCTTGCCGTTCAAAGAGACGATGTCTTTTTACAGAAGGATAGAGTAGAAATGATATTGATGAATGCGTTTGTGTTATGGAAACAGCCCGATATTGAAAACGTAACACCTCAATATTCTCTGAGTGCGATGTTGTGGGCACTGTATTCGCAGCAGATACCTGAGTTCTGGAACGCGTTTACACAGTATCTGATTGTGAATAGAGAAGCTAAAATGCCTCTCTCTTTTCAGGAGGCTGCATATTTGTATGCAAAACTGGAACAGCCGGAATTGTTGCAAACGCTGCCTTTTGATGCCAGTGTTGTTAAAAAGTATCAGGCGTTTGACAGATATGTCCAGAAGAACTCAAACCTGACACAGGTTGAAATGCGTCATTACTGTTCCAAAGAGTTTGGAAATACGTTCTTTTATTTTTACTATTTTGTAAGAAATTTCATTTAAGTCATAAATTCCCGTATAGATGAAAACGATATATTACCTGTTTGGAGTTGTTTTCCCGATTCTTGTTTCGGCTTGTACATCCATACCCCGGAACAGCGAGAGTGTTGATGAATATCCCGAAATTTTCCCGGATAACGTAAATGTTACAATTCCGTCCAATATCGCGCCTTTGACTTTTTATTACTGTCAGGATGCTCAGGATTATATTACCAGATTTTCCTGTGGTGAAACTGAAATTGTTGTCAAGGGGCAGGATGTAAGTCCATCTTGCAATCAGTGGGCTAAACTTATTGATGGAACTGACCCAATAAGTGTTGATTCATATGTGAAAGACGGTGACAAGTGGTATCATTATAAACAGTTCCAGTATTTCAAAGCTCAGGAAATTGATGAATATTTATCATATAGACTCATACCGCCTGCATATTCAAATTTTAATGATCTGAAGCTTATTATCAGAAATCTGACAAATTTCAGGGAAAGAGTTTTTTATGACAATATGAATTTGCAGACGTCTGAAAATTCCCAATGCGTTAATTGTCATACATTCCGCAATTACGGTACGGAAAGCATGCAGATTCATGTGCGTCAGTATCTTGGAGGTACTATTATATTTGACAAAGGAAAACTCAGAAAGGTTAATCTGAAATGCGATTCCACCATTTCATCGGGAGTTTATCCGGCATGGCATCCTACCCATGACTATATTGCGTATTCAACGAACATTACCGCTCAGAGTTATCATACATCAGACCCCAATATTATTGAAGTGCTGGACCAGGCAAGCCAGCTTATCCTGTACGATTTGGACAGGAATACAGTATCTATGGTATTCAACAACCCGGATTATCTGGCATGCTATCCTGCATGGGCGCCTGACGGACGCCGGCTTTATTTTACTGCAGCATATTTGCCGTATAATGCACAGGAAACCCCTGATAAGACAAGATATTTCTATAATCACAGTACTGAAATCCACTATGATCTGTACTACAAGGATTTTGATCCTGCCACCAAACGCTGGGGGGATGCGGTTAAGGTTATCGATGCCGCTGGCATGAACAAGAGTATTACCTTGCCGCGTGTTTCACCTGACGGCAGGTACCTTATGTTCTCAATGGGTAATTATGGAGTGTTCCATCTGTGGCATCCTGAATCAGATTTGTATGTACTTGATTTGAGTACCGGCCAATATCGGAATGTTGAGGAAATAAACAGCGATTGTGCGGAAAGTTATCACAACTGGTCCAGCAACGGCAATTGGGTGGTCATTTCAACGCGTAGAGAGGACTCAGGTTACACCCGTCTGTATCTGGCGCATCATAATGGTGACGGTACTTTTGACAAGCCTTTTGCTCTGCCTACAAAAAATCCAAGACATTCAGTCTTTTTGATGTATTCTTACAATATCCCTGAATTTTCTATTGAAGACATCCCTTTCACCGCAAAGGAACTGTCAGGTATTGTAAAAAACATGCAGTCTGAGTTTGTTCCGTATGGTGAATGATTGAAAATCGGATTGAGTTTTTTGGGGAAAGGATTGTTTTTGTAATTTTTTCTTGATAACTTTACAAATTCCAAAGATTTTTGGGCGCATTTTTTATACATCCTCTATGAAAAAAAATAAAAATAAAATATATAATGGACTCCAAATGGAATTACAGTCCGCCCTCACCACAACAATCCAAAGAAGCCAATGAACTAGCAAAACAGTTAGACATAAGCCCAATATTGGGATATTTGTTGATAAAGCGCGGAATTAAGACTAAAGAAGAAGCAGACCATTATTTCAATCCGCAGATGAACGAACTGCACGACCCGTCCTTGATGAACGATATGGATGTTGCAGTTGAAAGGTTGGACAAAGCTCTTTCTGATGGAGAGCGTATAATGGTCTATGGTGATTATGATGTAGATGGGACCACTGCCGTTGCTCTTGTATTTAATTTTTTGAGGCAGTTTACACATAATCTTGAGTATTACATACCCGACCGTAATGCCGAAGGGTATGGTGTTTCCTTTAAGGGTGTTGATACGGCTGCACAGAATGGTGTAAGCCTTGTTATTGTGCTTGATTGCGGAATTAAGGCAGTTAAGCAGATAACTTATGCCAAGGAAAAAGGTATTGATTTTATTGTATGCGACCATCATGTACCGGACGATGTTCTTCCTCCGGCTGTTGCTATCCTGAATGCAAAAAGAATTGATTCAACGTATCCTTTCCAGCATCTTTCCGGTTGCGGTGTCGGCTTTAAGTTTATGCAGGCTCTTGCATTGCAGCGCGGGGTTGATTTTTATAAGTTGACATCGTTTCTTGACCTTGTTGCAGTCAGTACGGCATCGGATATAGTTCCGATAATGGGCGAAAACCGTGTCCTGACATATTATGGAATGAAACAACTGAATTCCAATCCGTCAGTAGGTCTGAAAGCTATTATCAAGGTTTGCGGTCTTGAAGGCAAGCAGATTTCCATCAATGATATTATATTCAAGATAGGACCGCGTCTTAATGCCGCCGGTCGTGTACATACCGGCCGTGATGCAGTTGAACTTCTGGTAGAGTCAAATTTTGACAAGGCTGTACGTCTGGCTGAAAAGATTGACCATAGCAATACGCTTAGAAAGGAACTTGATAAGGAAATTACAAGCCAGGCAAACAAAATTGTTGATTCTCTTGGAGATTTGAGCGACCGCCATTCCATTGTGTTGTACAATAAGGATTGGGATAGGGGTGTTATTGCTATTGTGGCATCGCGCCTGACTGAAAAATACTGTCTTCCTACAATTGTGCTGACTCAGTCCGGTGATGGTAATCTGGCTACTGGCTCAGCCCGCTCTGTGGGTGGTTTTGATCTGTATAAGGCAATAAGCAGCTGCAAGGACCTTATGGATAATTTCGGTGGTCATACTTATGCGGCAGGTCTGCTTATGGAAACCAGGAATGTCCCTGAATTTATCAGACGTTTTGAGGATTATGTAGCAAACCATATCAAGTCTGAACAGATAGAACCTTCTATAGATATTGATGTTGAGGTCGGTTTCGATGACATTACTCCGAAACTGTTTCAGGATTTGAAGAAATTTATGCCTTTTGGCCCGGATAATCCTCAACCTGTATTCTGTACACGTAATGTGTACGATTATGGAACAAGTAAGGTTGTGGGACATAGCGGCGAACATATCAAGTTTGAACTTATTGATAATAAGGCCGGCAAGGTTATGAACGGAATTGCTTTCGGATTCGGTAAGACAGGACAGGCAAAACTGATCAAGACCAAGCAGTCTTTTGATATTTGCTATACCTTGGAAGAACACCTGTACCGTCCTCGCGAGGTTCAGTTGCAGATTGAAGCAATACGTTTACATAACGATTGATGACATACCTTGAAATACTCCGTAAATACTGGGGCTACGACTCTTTTCGTGGAATCCAGTCAGATATTATCCAAAGTATAGGACAGGGAAAGGATACACTTGGACTGATGCCTACAGGCGGTGGCAAGAGTATTGCGTTTCAGGTACCTGCAATGGCCATGCCAGGTTTGTGTCTTGTTGTTACTCCTTTGATTGCGCTCATGAAAGATCAGGTGGAGAACTTGAAAAGGGTAGGAATCAAAGCCTTGTTCATACACTCTGGCATGACGCATGACCAGATTGTTACGGCCCTTGAGAATTGCGTGTATGGAGGCTATAAATTCCTGTATGTTTCGCCAGAACGCCTTTCAACGGAAATCTTCAAAAAGAAAATACGTCATATTGACGTTTCCATGATATGTGTTGACGAGGCTCATTGTATATCTTCATGGGGATATGATTTCAGACCGTCATATCTTGAAATTGCAGAAATAAGAAAATTGCTGCCTTCAGTTCCTGTTTTGGCTCTTACTGCCACAGCAACACCACGTGTTGTAGATGATATTCAGGACAAACTGTGCTTTGCAGAGCATAATTGTTTTTCCATGAGTTTTGCCCGCAAGAATTTGTCTTATGTGGTCAGAAATACGGAGAACAAGGATGCGGAGATGATTCATATCCTGAACAAGGTTCCAGGCTCTGCTATTGTATATGTGCGTAACCGCCGCGAAACAAAGGAAATTGCAGAGAAACTGAATGCCGCAGGTATTTCTGCCGATTATTATCATGCCGGTTTGGAAAATATGATTAAGGATCAGCGCCAGAATGCGTGGACTCTCGGAATGGTGCGTGTAATGGTCGCTACCAATGCATTCGGTATGGGTATTGACAAACCTGATGTACGCGTTGTAATACATATGGATCTGCCATCATCTTTGGAAGAGTATTTCCAGGAAGCCGGTCGTGCAGGTCGTGATGGAAAACGTTCTTATGCAGTTCTTCTGTATGCCCCGGGTGACAAACGCATAATGCATAAGCGTATCTCAGACAATTTCCCCCAGAAGGAGTTTATATGTAGGGTATATGAATGCCTTGGGTACTATTACGAGATGGCTGTAGGAGATGGAGAAGGATGCCGATACAATTTTTCTATGGCTGAATTCTGCAATAATTATTCACTGCCTTTGATTCCTACCGAGAGTGCTTTGCAGATACTGACAAAAATGGGTGTGATTGAGTATGTTGATCAGATGGAATATGCTGCAAGAGTAAAGATTGTAATTAGTCGTGATTCATTGTACAGCATAAATCTGCCGTCTTTTCAGGAAGAACTTCTGCAGACTCTTATGCGTATGAACGGAGGTTTGTTTTCAGACCATGTCATTATTGATCAGATGTATCTGGCGGCAAGACTGGGATGTAATAAGGAATTGGTTGTTGAAAACCTTATAAAACTCTCCAAACAGCGCATTGTCAATTATGTCCCTGAGCAGAAAACACAGGTCATAGTTTGGACAAAGTGCAGGATTGAAACAGATAAACTGTACATATCAAAACTTATATACGATGACCGTAAAGAAGATTTGTCTGCACGTATTGAATCTATGCTTGAATATGTAACACGTACCAACGCATGCCGCAGCCAGATTCTGCTTGAATATTTCGGAGAAAAGCATACGGAACCATGCGGTCAATGTGATTTGTGTCTTGAACGTGATTCCCATGGTATGAAACGGGCGCAATTCAGAAAGATAGAACAAAGTATTCTCAAGAGGTTGGAACAGGATTCCTGTTCAGAGAAAGACTTGTTTCTCTTGCCGTTTGAAGAGTCTGAAATAGAGGCTGTACTTAAATATCTGATATCGGAAGAACAGGTATGCTATTCCTCAAAAGGCTTTGCCCTTACGCATAAGAGTGAAGACCCGGCATCCAATGGTTGACACCAAACCAGGTCATCAGTACAAATCCAAGCGCCAATACAAGAAACCAGGAAAATCTCTTTTTTGATGAGAATGCTTTTGGAAAGTGAAAAGGCAGAGAGTAGCCAATCATGGTTATCAGTGCCCATGTCTCTTTCGGGTCCCAACTCCAGTAGCCACCCCATGAAACATTTGCCCACCACGATCCTGTGATGATACCTAATGCCAGTGCATAGACGCCTGCATGAAGGATTATTCTGCATAAGCTTTCGGTCCAGTCACGTTTTCTTATCAACCATATAACAGATAATATGCAGATTGAGGCCAGTAACGAGTATGCTGTCATCACACAGTACACGTGAATATGGAGCCAGTGGGTATTCAATATGGGAATCTGGCTTTTTTCTCTGAATACAGGGATAAGAACTGACAGCAGTATTAAGGCCAGTGCTATAAGACAATATACTATAATCCGTGAATTGAACGGAGGTTTGAAGATATGGATTCTGGTTCTTATTCTGCTGCGTTTGTCCAGAAGAAACGCTATAATGCTTGCAATAAACAATCCGTAGCCTATAAAAACAATATTAGTTCCTACAGGGTCATAAATTACGTACAGTACGGTATGCCCGTCTTCTATAGAGTTGATTGAGAATCTGAATCCGTTTATTCTTGCTATCTTGTTAAGAGCAATAGTATTGTGTTTTTCATTGCCGTTGTATGTAGTATGTATGCTTACCTGGTGCATGGCGGCATTGATACTGTCCGCAAAAACAACAAAGTCGGTGTAGAACATCTCTCCTGTTTTACTGTCTGTGTAAAAGTTGGAGTTGCTGTGCTGACTTAATTGCATATACCCCTGCTTGGAGCAGAAGCCTGTGATTATAGCTCCAATGCAAATTATAATCAAAGAAGTGTGCAGGATGACATGTCCTGTAGAACGCCTTGCCATAATGCTTTTCTGTGCAGACTGCTTATTGAATGTTAGCGTGAACAAGAATACTGCCCATTACACATTTGCTGATCAGCATTTGCCCCTCCAGATTAGGATGAATGCCATCGCTGAAATATTCAGGATGGTTTTGTGTGGCTGAATCAAGTCTGATAAGTTCTATACTGTTTTCTGAAGCATATTCCTGAATAATTGGTCTGATATCAGCGGTAAGCACACTGTCGTTGATTCCCCATCCCTGGCTGAATGCGTGTGGTGGTGTCATCAGAATAATTGCAGGTTTGCTTTTAAGTTTCCGGAACGATGCTACAAGATTGTCAAGATCCTGTTTGAATTCTTCTTTATATATGCGGTTCTGGGGTTTGCTGTCATTTGTTCCCAACATCATGATAACAAGATCAGGGTCCGATGCCAACGCATCCTGATACGCCTGTTCTTTAATGTAAGGCATATCACAACTGTGTCCTAATGTGGTACCGCATACACCAAAGTTTCTGACATTGATTTCTGTCCCTGTTTCTGTGGCTTCTTCATTGGAAAACGCCTTTGTTATCTGTATCATCATGTTAAGAGATGAATTCAGCAAGGCTGGATATGATTGTTCCTCCGGATTTTCCAGTGTCCAACCGAATGTAACACTGTCTCCAATGCAACTTACGTTAAAGACGTTGTCTTTTTTGCATGAGACAAAAAGAACCATGCAACAGACCAATATACAGTTTAATGCTTTTTTCATTCGTTATATTAATTTTATCTCCTTGCAAAGTAAACAAAAAAAATCCACCCGACAACTATCGGGTGGATTCTATCTGATAGAATATGGTTACTTATTCTGCTGAATAATCCATTTTGGAAGCGCGTACATAAGATGCGTAGCGTTTCTTTGCCATTTCCTGAGCAGCATCGAACAACTGCTGAGCTTCTGTAGGATACTGTTTCATTACTGATGCGTAACGAACCTCACCCTTGAGGAACTCCTGGAACTTATCCCACTGCGGCTCTTTTGAATCAAGAGAGAACGGATTCTGGTTCTGAGCTTCCAATGCAGGATTGAATCTCCACAAGTGCCAGTAACCGCACTCAACTGCCTTGGCCTCTTCTGCCTGAGCCTTGCCCATACCAGCCTTAAGACCGTGGTTGATACATGGAGCGTATGCAATTACCAATGATGGTCCAGGATAAGCTTCAGCCTCGCGGATAGCCTTCAGACACTGTGCCTGGTCAGCACCCATAGCAATCTGAGCAACATATACGTAACCGTATGTTGTGGCAATCATACCAAGGTCTTTCTTGCGTACACGCTTGCCGCTTGCAGCAAACTTGGCAATAGCACCAAGCGGGGTAGCCTTTGAAGACTGACCGCCTGTATTTGAATAAACCTCTGTATCAAGTACCAGAATGTTAACATCTTCGCCGCTTGCGATTACATGGTCAAGTCCACCGTAACCTATATCGTAAGAAGCACCGTCACCACCGATAATCCACTGGCTGCGTTTGATAAGATATGCCTGGCATTCAAGAATCTGTTTGCAGATGTCGCATCCGCAAGCCTGGCACTTCTCAATAATCTGAGGTGCAAGGGCCTTTGTGGCAGCGGCATCGTTCTTCTTCTCAATCCATTCTGTGAAGAGAGCCTTAAGTTCAGTGCTGCACTTTTCGCATTCCTGAGCCTGGTTCATAAGTTTCTCAAGACGAGCCTGCATTTTCTTGTTTGCAAGCTGCATACCAAGACCGTATTCGCAGAAGTCCTCAAACAGTGAGTTTGCCCATGCAGGTCCCTGACCCTTTTCGTTTGTTGTATAAGGAGTTGACGGAATTGAACCTGAGTAGATTGAAGAACAACCTGTTGCGTTGGATACAATCTGACGGTCACCGAACAACTGTGAAATCAACTTGACGTACGGAGTCTCACCGCAACCTGAACATGCGCCGCTGAATTCGAACAGCGGGGTAGCGAACTGTGAGTTCTTAGGATTAGCCTGGATGTCAACAAGATCCTGTTTTGAAGATACTTTCTTGACTCCATACTCCCAGTTGGCAGCTTCTTTCTGAGACTCTGCAGCCTCAGGATCAAATGCAACCATCTTAAGAGCCTGTTTGCCCTTTTCAGGATTGTTTCCAAGACAAACGTCAACGCAGTTACCGCAACCAAGACAATCCATAACACCGACCTGCATACGGAACTTCATTCCCTTCATTGATGCCGGAGCCTTGAGTTCGATCATATCGCCGTTCATGCCCTTTGCTTCTTCATCGGTCATAACTATAGGACGAATACAAGCGTGAGGGCAGACAAATGCACACTTGTTGCACTGTACGCAGTCTGCTGCATTCCATACCGGAACGAATGCGCTTACACCGCGTTTCTCATAAGCGGCTGTACCCTGTGGCCATGTACCGTCAATGCTGTCTTTGAATGCAGATACAGGCAGAAGGTCACCGTTCTGTGCGTTGATTGGACGGACAACCTTGTTGATGAATTCAGGATCGTTGTTGGCAGCAGCCTTTTCTTCTGCAAGGTTTGCCCATGCAGGGTCAACGGCAAGCTGTTTGTATTCGTTACCGCGGTCAACGGCAGCGTAGTTCTTGTTCACTACATCTTCTCCCTTCTTGCCGTATGACTTGACAATGAATTTCTTCATCTGCTCAATGGCAAGGTCAACAGGGATAACTTCTGTAATGCGGAAGAATGCTGACTGGAGAATGGTGTTGGTACGGTTACCAAGACCTATTTCCTGTGCAATCTTTGTTGCGTTGATATAGTAAACCGTAATGTTGTTCTTTGCAAAGTATGCCTTGACGTTTGCAGGCAGGTTCTTGGCAAGTTCCTCACCGTCCCATATTGTGTTCAGAAGGAATGTACCGTTCTTCTGAAGGCCGCGTGTAACATCGTACATGTGCAGGTAAGCCTGTACGTGGCATGCTACAAAGTTAGGTGTATTTACCAGATATGTTGAGCGGATAGGTGTGTCACCGAAACGCAGGTGGGAACATGTGAAACCTCCTGATTTCTTGGAGTCGTAAGAGAAATATGCCTGGCAGTGCTTGTCTGTGTTGTCACCGATAATCTTTACTGAGTTCTTGTTGGCACCTACTGTACCGTCAGCACCCAGACCGTAGAACTTGGCCTCGAACATACCTTTGCCGCCAAGAGCAATCTCTTCTTTCTGTGGCAGAGAGGTGAATGTCACATCGTCATTGATACCGAGTGTGAACTGGTTCTTTGGCTGTGGCAATGAGAGATTCTCGTAAACGGCAAGAATCTGTGCGGGAGTAGTATCGTGTGAACCAAGACCATAACGGCCACCTACAATGACAGGCTTGTTCTGTGCAGGAATGTCCTTGCACTGGGCGAAAGCTTCCACAACGTCAAGATAAAGCGGTTCTCCAAGAGCGCCGGGTTCTTTAGTGCGGTCAAGTACGGCAATGCGTTTTACTGTTTCAGGAAGAACTTCGCCAAGATACTTGACAGAGAACGGACGATACAGATGAACTGATACAAGACCAACTTTCTCTCCCTTGGCCATAAGGTAATCGATAACCTCGCGGGCAGCTTCTGTTACAGAACCCATTGCAATGATAACGCGGTCGGCATCGGCTGCGCCATAATATGTGAACGGTTTGTATTCACGACCTGTAATCTTGCTGATTTCTTTCATGTAATCGGCAACGATATCAGGAACTGCATCATAGTATTTGTTGCAAACCTCACGGTGTGTGAAGAATGTATCAGGGTTCTCTGCCATACCGCGTGCAACTGGCTTGTTAGGATTGAGAGCACGCTCACGGAACTCTGCAAGTGCTTTCTGATCAATCAGTGGAGCAAGATCATCGTTCTCAAGAGCCTCAATCTTCTGAATTTCGTGGCTTGTACGGAAACCGTCAAAGAAGTTTACGAACGGAACGCGTGATTTGATTGCTGAAAGGTGTGCAACACCTGCCAGATCCATAACTTCCTGTACTGAACCTTCTGCCAGCATGGCAAAACCTGTCTGACGGCATGACATAACATCCTGATGGTCGCCGAATATACAGAGTGAATGTGATGCCAATGTACGTGCTGATACGTGGAATACGCATGGAAGCAGTTCACCGGCAATCTTATACATGTTAGGAATCATGAGTAACAGACCCTGTGATGCTGTAAATGTTGTTGTGAGTGCACCAGCCTGAAGTGATCCGTGTACTGCGCCTGCAGCACCTCCTTCTGACTGCATCTCCTGAACCATTACGGTCTCACCGAAGATGTTCTTTCTGCCCTGGGCAGCCCACTCGTCTACATACTCCGCCATGGTTGACGAAGGTGTGATAGGGTAAATGGCGGCAACTTCAGAGAACATGTATGCTACATGCGCTGCTGCCTGGTTACCATCACAAGTAAGAAATTTCTTTGCCATAGTAATGTATAATTAGTTTATTTATAATCGTTTACGATGTTTACCAAATGTGTGCCTACAAGAAAAAAAATACCTTTGCAGTCACTGGAACTGCAAAGGTACAAAAAATATAAAGATACTGAATGTTAATCTTTACAAAAGTATTCTTTTACTGGAATATGCTGAAAATGTTTGTAAGAGAATTAGAAATCTTAGACACTTCGGTAACTGCAGATTCTACATTTTTTGCTGTATTGCTGTCCTGGGCGGACTGTGCTGCAGAATTGATTATAGTGCCCAGATTAACTCCAGATAACGAACTTACAATACCAGTCTTGACTTTGTCTGCAGTATTTTCCTGAATAAGATTTGATGAACCTACAATCATACCTTTGATCAGATCCCCATAGTACTGGGAACTCTTTTCAGTCTCTTTCAGAGTGTTGTAGTTTGCAGCCAATGTTGCAATATTCAGAAGGTTGTTGACGTTGCTTGCATCGAATTTGCCGTCTGTCTTGTACTGTGAATATATATTCTTGATGGAGGAACCTACACTCTGACCTGCAGAATATACACCTGAACTTGATGTTGAAGTTCCCAATATACCTGCTGTGCTGCCGCAAGAAACTGCTGCAAATGCAATTACTGCAAGTACAATTAAATTATAAAGCTTTTTCATGTGTGTGTAATTTTATTTGTTAAACAAATATGGAGCCATTGTGTAGAGCGCGCGTCTCCATGTAAGAAATTCGTGTGCAGTACCTTCAGATACGTGTCCCAGGGCATTGTAGCCTGCGTTTTTCAAAGATTCTGCTGAACTCAGAATACGGTCAGGACCTTCTTTGCTGCCGCAGCTTACAAATACGAATGATGGCTTTTGTGACAATCCTTCAAGTTCTTCAGGTGTATATGTTCCGCCTGAAAGCAGACAGAAATTGGAAAACATTTCTGGACGGGCAAGAGTGATTGCGTGAGTTTCCATACCTCCCATTGACAAACCGGCCATTGCACGATGGTCTCTGTCTGCATATACGTTGAAGTTGTCCTCAATATAAGGAACCAGTTCGTCGCAGAGGACGCGTTCGAATGCATCTGTCTTGAAAGATCCTATTGTTCCGAATTTGGCATCGTTTGTCATTCCGTATGTCATTACAATGATGAACGGCTGGATTTTGCCTTCTGCAATAAGGTTGTCCATAATAAGATTTGCATGACCTTGTGTAGTCCATGCTGTTTCATCTTCGCCCCAGCCATGCTGCAGGTACAGAACAGGATATTTTGCCTTTTTGCTTTTTTCCTTGCCGTACATTGGTGGAGTATAAACGAATGCGCGTTTTACACTCTGTGTACTTTCTGACCAGAATAATACCTGCTGGACTTTGCCGTGTGGTACATTCTTCATTGCATAGAAATCGGCGTCGTCGGCAGGAATTTCAATACCGCTTTCCCAACGTACTGATCCATAGTAATTGTTGGTTCCCGGATCATTGAATGTACCGCCGTCAACTGTAATGTGATAGTAATGGAAACCGGGATCAAGCGGTGCCGAAGTGGTTCCTGTCCAGAAACCGTCCTGTCCTTTCTGTAAATCCGTACCTCCGTGAGTGCCGCCAAGACCCAGACCTACAGAAACTGACTGTGCATTGGGAGCCTGAATGCGGAAACGTGCATATCCTTCTGAATTGACCATAGGGTACTCCTGGCCGGGCTGATTCAGTTCATTTGGCTTGAAATCCTCTTTTGGCTGCGCAAATGCTGCAGTAGAAATTAATGCAGCACAGATTAAAACTGTTTTTTTCATTCTGATGTTGTTTTAGTAATAAATGAAAGCCCGCACATGGTGCGAGCTTTCAAATGTTATTTCAATTCAGTTATTTTTTGCTCTTTTTTGATTTTGCAGAAGCTTCTTCTGTGAAAAGTCTCGGAGCCATTGTGTAGAGAGCACGTCTCCATGTAAGGAATTCATGTGCTGTACCTTCTGATACATGACCAAGAACGTTGTAACCTGCTTCTTCAAGAGCCTTTGCAGCGTTCATAATCTGAGTAGGACTTTCCTTGCTACCGCAACTCATAAATACGAATTTTGGAGCTTCAGGCAAATTCTGAAGTTCTTCAACACTGTACTGACCACCTGAAAGAAGACCAAAGTATGAGAACATTTCCGGACGGGCAAGTGTGATTGTATGAGTTTCCATACCACCCATTGAAAGACCTGCCATAGCACGGTGCTCTTTGTCTGCAATAGTATTGAAATGAGCATCAACGTAAGGAACAAGTTCGTCGCAGAGAACTGTCTCAAAACCGTTGTTCATCATCATACCCATGCCACCTGCAGGGCGTGCAGGACGCTGCTGTCCCTGAGCGGGAGCTGCAGCAGGACGCTGTGCAGGAGCTGCCATGCGCTGTCCCGGACGGAAACCTTCGTTTGTCATACCGTATGTCATTACAATGATGAACGGTTTGATTTTGCCTTCTGCAATCAGGTTGTCCATAATAAGGTTTGCGTGACCTTGTGTTGACCAAGCTGTTTCATCTTCACCCCAACCGTGCTGAAGGTAGAGAACAGGATATTTTGTAGGCTTTTTCTCCTGACCATACATAGGTGGAGTGTATACAAATGCTCTGCGGCATGTCTGAGTACTTTCAGACCAGAACAGAATCTGCTGGACATTTCCGTGAGGAACGTTCTTCAAAGCGTAGAAATCGGCATCTTTTGCAGGAATCTCAATACCGCTTTCCCAACGTGTTGAACCGTAATAGTTGTTTGTACCGGGGTCATTGAAAGTACCGCCGTCAATGGAAATGTGGTAGTAGTGGAAACCTTCATCAAGAGGTGCGGATGTAGTTCCCATCCAGAAACCGTCCTCACCTTTCTGAAGATCTGTACCTCCGTGAGTTCCTCCAAGACCCAAACCTACAGAAACTGATTGTGCATTTGGAGCCTGTATGCGGAAACGTGCATAACCTTCTGAATTGACCATAGGGTACTCCTGACCCGGCTGGTTCATTTCGCTTGGTTTGAAATCCTCTTTCGGAGCGGCATAAGCAACTGCAGATGCGCTCATTGCTGCAATAGCGAGCAAATAATTGAATCTTTTCATTTTTGTTGTTATTAGTTGTTTATTGAAAAATCAATGCATTACAAAGTGCAATAATAGTGAATTTATTTTAAAAACGCTACTTTGCAGCATTGTTTTTGTCAACTGAATACAACAGTTTTGTTTTTGTACACCAATACCTTATGCTCAATATGCTTCTGAACGGCATGTGAAAGAACAATTTTTTCAAGGTCCTTACCTTTGTTCTGCAGGTCACCTGGCATATCCTTATGTGAAATGCGTACTACATCCTGACAGATAATTGGACCTGCGTCAAGTTCGGCTGTAACGTAGTGACTTGTTGCACCTATGATTTTTACTCCGCGGTCAAATGCAGCCTGATACGGTTTGGCTCCGACAAATGCCGGAAGGAACGAATGGTGAATGTTAATAATGTTGTTCGGATATCGTGCAATCATATCGTCTCCTATTATCTGCATGTAGCGTGCCAGAACAATAAAGTCAATCTGTTGTTCTTCAAGCAGTTTGAGCATGGCGGCCTGTTGCTCTGCCTTGTTCTCCTTGGTTATAGGGAACATGTAGTAGGGTATGTTGAACATCTTTGCAACATGTTCCATATCCGGGTGATTGCTGATAATGAGCGGTATGTTCACATTCCATTCACCTGCACTGTAGCGGCCAAGCAGGTCAAACAGACAGTGTGACATTTTTGAAACAAATATGGCCATGCGTGGAAGTTCGTTGCTGAAATATATCTTGAAATGCATGTTGTAGCGTTGTGCATACATTGTCCCGAAAAAGTCGGAAATTTTATTGTCTGGGATAAGGAAATTGTTGGTTTCCCATTCAAGACGCATAAAAAATACGTTTTCAACGTGGTCCACAAACTGGGCAAGGTGAGTAATGTTACCTCTGTTTTCTGTAATGAAATTGGTTATGTCTGCAATAATGCCCGGTTTATCGGGGCAATGCAGTAAAAGTGTAGCTGTCATATTGTTGATTGTTATTTTTTTACCATGAGTAGTTGAAATTAAGACTGAAATTTTCGTTTATCTGGTTATAACCCAGTCTTTCATCAGGCTTGACTTTGTCATCAAATCTCCAGTGTACAAACAGTTGCAGTGAAAAGAATCTGTTCAGGTCCACTTTGAATGTATTTTCTGTCGATGCCTCCACATTTTTGTAACTTGTAAAGAAATGAGCCTTTCCGCGCCATGTGAAGTTCTTGAAAATTGTCCAGACAATGTTGGCCTCGACTCTGGAACCAATGTCGGACAGGTAATGTCCTTCCTGGATACCGTAATTGGGAGCAAGCCTGTCCACATTAACGTAACGGCAATTGTATGCCAGAGGAGAAATCTGTGCGGACAATTCTATGCCTTTTTTCTTGAATTTAGGTTTGTAGTCCAAACCTATGGAGAACGATGCGTATGCCGGTGCGCAGAATCTGGATTTCATAAGTCCATTGTCGTCATGTACAGGCAGGAACTGGGTATATGCCTGCAACTGTGACGAATAATACCATGATTTGGCAGCCTGCAAACCTAATTTTGAAGTAATACGGAACAGATCGGAGTTGGGACGGAACTTGTATTTCCCGTCTACTTCTGACGAATAGTATCCCAGTTTTGCTTCAAGCATATTGTTCCAGGTAACCTTGTTTTTTGCGTAATTTGCCTCAAGTCTCAGTTCGGCGGCCAACTGGTTGTTGGACTCGCCTCCTTTATACCAGTTCTGCGAGTATGCGTTCTGTGAAAATTTTACAGCAAGATATCCGGGAAATCTCCAATAACTGGGCTTTGCACTGACCAGGTCAACATCCTGTTCATTTACATTTACTTCATTGCCTTGCACCATGTTGTTGAAATCTATGCCGCGTGAATCCATCACGTTGGCGTGTGATGCTGTCGACTGGCTCATTATGTCATAGTCAAGGTATCTGATCTGATCAGGCATTTCAATGTATATTCTGGACAGTGCACGGTTCATGGTTTTGTATCTTTCTATGTCATTGTCAAAACCGGTACGGTCTATCCTTAAAAGAGTGTCACTGCTGTCATATCCGGCAATAAAGTTGTTGACCGAACTTTCTCTGATGGCATCGCTGTAAACTGTAAGCGGAAAGAATAGTCGGAAATAATAGGGATTGTCGGCAATGACAATTATACTGTCCTCTTCGAACAGTGAGAAATATGAATAATATGAATCCAGCGAGTCCGGATGAACTTTGGACAATGAATCGGCAAAGACTTCCAGAGACGTGTATGATGTTGCTTTGGACTTTATTGGAACCACCAGAAACAACAGCAATAAATGTAAAGCAAGTTTAAAATTTCTGCACATTTATTATTGGACTGAATTTCGAATGCAAAGTTAGAAAAAAATGAATACAAATAGCAGGATTTTTATTACCTTTGCAGCTTGTTAATAAACGTAATATATGGAAACCAAGTACATCTTTGTAACAGGCGGTGTTGCATCGTCTTTAGGAAAAGGAATTATATCCTCTTCAATAGCCAAACTTCTGCAGGCTCGTGGCTATAATGTTACCATTCAGAAATTTGATCCGTACATCAATATAAATGCCGGATTGTTGAATGCCAATGAACACGGAGAATGCTATGTTACTACAGATGGACACGAAGCAGACCTTGACCTTGGTCATTACGAGCGTTTCCTTGGTGTTGAAATGACAAAGCAGAACAACATTACAACTGGACGTATCTACCAAAGTGTAATCAACAAGGAACGCAGGGAAGAATATCGCGGAAAAACAGTCCAGGTAGTTCCTCACATCACAAATGAGATAAAGATGAATATGACCGCTCTGGGCAATAAATTCCATTACGATTTTGTTGTTACCGAGATTGGCGGTACTGTTGGCGATATTGAATCACTTCCATATATAGAATGTGTACGCCAGCTTAAGTGGGAACTTGGTAAGAATGCACTCAGTGTTCACCTTACTTATGTACCGTATCTTGCTGCTGCAGGTGAAATGAAAACCAAACCTACACAACATTCCGTACAGAAACTTCAGTCACTTGGCGTCCAGCCTGATATTCTTGTTCTGCGTGCAGAACAGGATGTTGATGATGACATGCGCCGTAAGGTAGCTCTGTTCTGTAATGTTGATGCTGATGCAGTAATTCAGTCCATTGACGTTCCTACAATTTACCAGGTTCCAATCAATCTGCTTAACCAGAATATGGATAAAATTATTCTGCGCAAAATGGGACTTCCCGTTGATGACAAAGAACCTGCACTTGATGATTGGCGTGCATTCCTCAAACGCCGTCAGGAGGCTAAGGCTGTTGTTAAAATTGCACTTGTAGGCAAATATGAGCTTCAGGATGCTTATAAATCCATTATGGAATCATTAAGTCAGGCCGCCACATACAATGACAGCAAGCTTAAACTTGAATTTGTGTACAGTGAAAACCTGAACGCAGAGAATACAGCCGATATCCTGAGCAAGTATCAGGGCATTCTGCTGGGCCCGGGATTTGGCCAGCATGGTGTGGACGGCATTTATCTGGCTGCAAAGTATGCCCGTGAAAACGATGTTCCTACATTGGGTATTCAGTTGGGTATGCAGTGTATGGCAGTTGAATTTGCCCGCAATGTTATAGGTTATGCCGATGCCAACGTAAAAGAACATAATCCTGAAACACAGCACAATGTGATTGATCTTATGGAAGAGAACAAGGTTATGACTTCCATGGACGGAACTATGCGTCTTGGTTCTTTTGAATGCGTATTGCGCAAGGGCAGCCGCACTGAAAAAATATTTGGAAAAGAAACTGTCAGCGGCCGTCACCGTCACCGTTATGAGCTGAACAATGCGTTTGTAAAAGACTTTGAAAAGGCCGGAATGCAGTGTGTAGGAGTTAATCCTGAAACACATCTGGTAGAGATTGTTGAAATCCCAGGTCTGCGCTGGTATATCGGTGTTCAGTTCCATCCTGAATATGAAAGTTCGGTACTCAATCCGCATCCGTTGTTCCTCTCTTTCATCAAAGAATCTCTTTCATCAAAGTAATTAATAACCTACATACATATATATAAAGTGGATACACGTAACATAGGAAGTCTTCTGGTAATTGTTCTGTTAGTTTTTGCAGCTACTTTTTTCATGGGTAGAGACCGCAAGAGCAACGGTGATAAACGCCAGCAATATGAGCAACAACTTGATTCTGCACGTACATCTAAAACATTTGAACAGACTGCCGTTACGGAACTGGGTTCCGTATCAGGACTCGGACTTGAATCAATGGATCAGGATGTAGTACTTGCCAATAATTTTGTCAAGGTTGTACTCTCTTCAAAAGGCGGTGTTCCACAATATGTTGAACTGTATGAATATAAAGACCAGCAGGGAGAAAATGTAGTCCTGTTCAATGACGAGGAAATGAACCTTAACGTCAAGATTGACGGTAAAATGCGCAATATTTCCACAAAGGACCTCTATTTTGAGACTATAGCTCCGGGGCAAGGAAATGCCATAATGCGTCTTAAGACAGATTTCGGCGGATGGATTGATTTTGAATACAATCTGCATCCGGACAGTTATGTGCTCGATCTGAATATCACAGCACATGGTATGCAGGACTTTTTCCCGTCGGATCTGAATCATATCAGCATAGACTGGATTCAGAACCTGCGCCAGCAGGAGAAAGGTTTTGAGTTTGAACAGCGTTACACAACTCTTACCTACAAGAGAAACGATCAGGCCAAGTCAAAGTATGTGAATGTTACAAAAGATACAAAAACGGAACATCCGCAGGAAGCTTTGGACTGGATAGCTTTCAAGAACCAGTTCTTCTCAACAATTCTGATTTCTCAAGGAACATTTGCAGCTGACTGCCAGCTTACATCAATGCCATACAAGAAAGGTGTTGGATACATGAAGAAGATGATGGCTAAAGTTCAGACTCCGTTTGATCCGCAAGGAAACGAACCAACCTGTCTCAGTTTTTATCTTGGTCCTAATGACTATAAGGTGCTGCGCAAGTCAAGCGCAATGGTTTCCAACAACCACAAGATGCGCCTGCACCGTGTGGTTGATCTTGGATGGCCTGTTGTAAGAGAAGTCAACCGTTTTATCATTATTCCTTTGTTCAATCTTCTGGCAGGATGGAATATGAATATGGGACTGGTTATTCTTCTGTTGACCATAATCATCAAGATAATTGTTTATCCGTTTACATATAAGTCTTACATGTCATCGGCAAAGATGCGTGCATTGAAACCTTACGTTGACGAAATAAATAAAAAGTATCCAAAGCAGGAAGATGCTATGCGCAAGCAGCAGGAAACAATGAGCCTGTATAGCAAATATGGTGTAAGTCCAATGGGAGGTTGTCTTCCTTCACTTATCCAGATGCCTTTCTGGATGGCATTGTTCTTCTTTGTGCCGAATGCTATTGAGTTGCGTCAGCAAAGTTTCTTGTGGGCTGCCGATCTTACAGGCTTTGATGATATCATACACTGGAACGCCAACATTCCTTTGATAGGTAATCACCTTAGTATATTCTGTATTCTGTTCTGTGCCAGCAATGTTATCAACACAGTGTTCTCAATGCGTCAGCAGAGCCAGGCTCCGGGACAGGAACAAAGCATGCAGATGATGAAATGGATGATGTACCTTATGCCGGTAATATTCTTCTTTACATTCAATAATTACTCATCCGGCTTGAATTACTATTACTTTATTTCTGCTCTGACAAGTATTCTTATCATGATATACTTGCGCAGAAGTACAGACGATGCCAAGATTCTTGCTCAGCTTGAGGCTAATTACAAGTCAAAACAGGCTGATTCTGGTCAGAAACCAAAAATGAACAGCATGATGGCGCGTCTTGAGGCTATGCGTGCAGAACAGGAGCGTCTTGAAAAGATGAAAAAGTGATTGTTGTCTGCAAGTGACACCTCATATAGTTAAATTTACCCCGTACAGATTATCGGAAACAGGTGTGCTTCCACGAATGACTCATGCCTGTAGCATGCTGTCAGAGGACGGACGGTATAAGTTTGTAATTGACAGCGACCTGAAACAGGCTGATTTTTGGATTGTTCAGGGGAAAGGCCTGCGTCATGCCGAGACCTGTAATGTTTCTCCACAGAATGTCATATCGTTAAGTACCGAACCGCATACGGTATTGCGCTATCCAAAACCTTATCTGAAACAGTTCGGTCTTGTTGCAACATGTCAGGAGTGTGCAAAACATAAGAATAGAGTTCTGTGCCCGCCCTTTCTGCCATGGTTTGTGGGAAGAAGGTATTCCGCTCAGGACAAAAAGTATTCCTACTCATTTGATCTGGACAGTATACGCAGTTGCGCAGCTCCGCAGAAATCAAAACTTATTTCCGTGATTACTTCTGACAAGGTTTTTTCGCGCGGACATATTCAGAGAATACGTTTCGTTGAAAAGTTGAAAGAGCATTTCGGAGACAGAATTGATGTTTTCGGCAGAGGATTCAAGACAATTCCTGACAAGTGGGATGCGCTTGCCCCGTACAGATATCATATTGTTCTGGAAAATTCATCACTGAAATATTATTGGACTGAGAAACTCAGTGACTGCTTTATAACCCAGACTTATCCGTTCTATTACGGCTGTACAAATGTCTTTGACTATTTTCCACAGGATTCCTGCACTCTGATAGACATCAGCAAACCTGAGCAGGCTATTGAAGAAATAGAAAAGTGTATTGCTCAGGACAGATACGGTAAATCTTTGCAGGTTCTGTCCGAATGCAAAGAGTACTGCGTGGGTAAATATAATATGTTCAATCGAATGGCAGATTTATGCAGTTCCCTTGATCCTGATGCTCCAAAGAGTTCTGTCACAATAAAACCCTGCAAGTCAGGACTTAATCCCAGTAATTTCCTGAACTATACGTTTGTGCGTCCGTTCTATCAGATTTTATACAAACTGCACATACTTTGAGAAAACCGTTATCTGTTTTCTTTCAGCCAGCTGACAAATTTTGATGCTTGGGGCTTATACCCTGCGTATGGTTGTGAAACAATTCGCCCCTGTTTATTGACAATTATGTAGTACGGTTGGGCGTTTGCATTGAAACGGATGCTTTGGAACTGACTCCACAAATCTCCCCATGATCTGATGTCGTCTCTGTCAAGATTGAAGAAATTTATCAGCATATTGGTCTCATACCCAAAAAGATTGTCGTCAGACTTGTCATCAACATGCAGGGCGGTGAGAATGAAATAATCTTCAATCTCTTTCTTAACATTTCTGTCAGTCCATAAAGTAGCCTCCATTTTGCGGCAATTGACGCACCCGTATCCTGTAAAGTAAATCAACACATTCTTTTTCTCTTTATCTGCTGCATCAAGAGCTGCAAAATAACTGTAAAAATGCGGCTCAAGCATATCGCTCAATGGCTCTGCAGGCAGAAACGCACTTATTGCCTTAAGTGGTGCCCCAAAGTAACCAGGTATCATTGCTGCTGCCAGAATAAAACTGATTGCAGCACCGATAATAGAACTGCGCCCAGGCTTTTGTTTTTTGGAAAACAATCCTGCCAGGTACAGACCCATTGAAATGGCCAGCACTATCCATATTGAAATGAACAGTTTGCGCGGAAGAATTCCCCAACCGTATGCGAGGTCGGCTACAGACAGAAATTTTAGTGAAAAAGCAAGTTCCACAAAACCTATGCAGACTTTGATCTTTTCCATCCAGAGACCGGATTTTGGTCTCTTTTCAAGCCATTCCGGGAACAAGGCAAACAGTGTGAAAGGAGCGGACAGGCCAATGGCGAATCCTGTCATACCGATGCCGGCATTCAGGAAACCTCCACGTGAACTTTCAACAAGAAGGCCGCCCACAATAGGACTGGTGCAGGAAAAAGATACAATGACAATGGTCAGAGCCATAAAAAATATACTCCACAATGCACTGTTACGCGCCAGCTTGTTTGTGCTGTTCCCCCAGTTGTTCGGAAGCCTGAGCTCAAACAACCCGAACATAGAGAGAGCGAACAAAACAAATATTATAAAGAATATAATGTTGAAAGCTGCGTTTGTGGAGAGTGCGTTCAATGTGGCCGGCCCGAATATTGCCGTAAGAACAATACCCAGCACATCGTATATTATTACAATTGATCCACCAAATAACAGCGATGCCGCCGCAGGGGTTAATCCCCCTTTTTTCCTGGAAAAGAGTGATATTACAGTGGGAATCAACGGCCATACGCACGGAGTGAGTACAGCTAAAAGTCCGGCTCCCAAACTGATAATGAATAACAGAATTCTGTTAGTGTTATTATCTGAAGCATTATTCTCCTGACTGAATGAATTTATGTTGTCACTGGAGATGATGAAATGTTCCTTTTCAGGCAGAAGGCACTGAACGGCGTTACATACAGAATATGTGCAGTAACCGCTTATGTACCAACTTTCACGGTTGGTGATTGAAAGGGAAAGGCTGTAATCTTGTTCATCCTTATATTCCAGGCCATTGATAGAATCAATCACAAAATGTGATGATGTGTTTTCCCCGTTTAAATGCCAGTTTTTTTCAAGAAATTGAAAGGCTACGGTAATATTCAACTCTTGTTCCGATGTCAGTTCATTTATGCTGACAGATGCATTGTGCCGGGCTGTAACAATCTGGCTGGTCTGTATGGCGGATACAGAACCGCACAGTCCAATCAGCATGCATGCTGTCAATAATAAATGTCTGCTTAGTTTACGCATTGTCTATTTATATCAGACAGACCGGGGACGGAACAGGTTGCTGAAACAGGAAGGTGCCGGTACTGTGAAAGACATTGCTTTGCCGGTAATAGGGTGCGAAAATGCAAACTTGTAGTTATGCAGCATGAGACGGCCTTCAGGGTCGGTCTGTGCTCCGTATTTTTTGTCTCCTGCTATAGGACAACCCATTTCTGACATCTGGACGCGAATCTGGTTCTTTTTTCCTGTCATGATTTCTACATCGAGCATTGCAAATCGACCATTGGTCTTTATTACTTTGTATCTGGTGATTGCAAGACGGGCACTTTCATCATCTTCAGATGAATGCATGTGAAAACGCTTGTCTTCGGCAATCATGGAACGCAATTCGTCCTTATCTCTTTCCGGTATCTCTTCCGTTATGCAATAGTATTTGCGCTCTTTTACATATTCATTCCAACGTGAACGCATCTGTCTTGCTATACCATCCATTTTTGCAAACAGAAGTATGCCGCTGGTGTACTGATCCAATCTGTGACATACAAAAACGTCGGCATCGGGGTTCTTGCGCTTTACATAGTCTTTGACATATTTCCAGGCGTTGTGTTTCTGGCTTGACAGTGAAGGGTTGGGGACGGACAGCAATCCGGATGCCTTCTCCACAACAATAATCCATTCGTCTTCGTATATGATTTTGAGCTCGGGATTCTTGAATTGAAAATATGAATGTGTGTAATTGATTTCTACAATATCACCCTTGTTCAGTGGAGTGTTGTAGCGTGTCTCTGCTTTGCCTCTCAAAGAAACATGGCGGTGAACCAGAAGTTTTTTTACTTCGCTACGGCTTTTGTCTTTCAGAGTGTTGTACAGAAATTCCAGTAATTCAGTCGGTTCCTGTACTATGTATTGTTTGATTTTGTCAGCTGTAGTAGGCATATTTATTTTGAAAATTTGTTTACTGCGTCAATAAATGCCAGAACAGATGCTGCAACAATGTCTGTGTTGCCGGCAAATCCGTAGTAGAATTTATCGTTGTATTTTACCTGAATGTTTACTCTGCACATGTCATCGCTACCTTTATCAATTGCTTGAATAAGAAATTCATGGATAAGCATTGTGCTGCCGATACGTTTCTTTATGGCTTTTATGGCGGCATCGACCGGACCGTTTCCGTATGAACGGGCAATGACTCTTTCGTTGCCAATACGTAATTTGACAAATGCCTTGCAGCGGACTCCAACTCCTGCAGTAACTTTCATAAAGTCAAGACCTATGTAGTCTGCGGTCTGCTGTTCATTGCTGTATTCTGTAACTGCTTTTGTTGGGAAACGTTGTGAGAGCATAAGCAAATCGTTATCGTCAATCACAGGCTTAGTGGCAGCTATTTTCAGAAATTCGTTGTAAATCAGTTCCAGACGGTCGGCATCTATTTTTGAATCGGTAATCAGTTCCAGACGGTATTTCAATGCGGAGCGTCCGCTTAATGCCGATAATACAATCTGGCTTGATTCGGCGCCGATGTCCTGCGGGTGCAGAAATTCATAGTTGGCAGGGTGTTTGAGCAAACCGTCCTGATGTATTCCGGAAGCATGTGCAAATACATTGTATCCTATTACAGGCTTGTCTGCGGGCAATTGCAAATTCATTATTCTTGCACTTGTGCGGCATGTTTCATAAATCAGATTGGAATCTATGTTTGTGAAATATTCGTTGGACCAGCGCTTTGCTATTATTGTCTGCAATTGCTCCAAAGGTGTATTGCCGGCACGTTCTCCTACACCGCAAAGGGTGACATCGACTTGGCGTGCACCGTTTATGATAGCCTGGATGGCATTTGCTGTGGCAAGTCCCAGATCGTTGTGACAATGTGCCGATAAAATAGCCTTGTCAATGTTCGGAACGTTCTCAATCAGGTATTTGAATTTTGCACCGTATTCATTGGGCAAACAATAACCAACGGTATCCGGAATGGTTACACTCTTGGCTCCGGCATCGATTACAGCGGTAACTATTCGCGCCAGAAAATCATTGTCAGTGCGGCCCGCATCCTCGCAATAGAACGCAACATTGTACGGATATGTCTCTACAGCATAGCGCACAATATCTACAGCACGCTTAAGCAATGCCTCTCTGTCTGTTTTGAATTTATAGTTTATGTGATAATCGGACGTGCCTATGCCCGTCTGGATACAACCGTTTTTTGCATACACCAAAGATTTGGCGGCAATGTCAATGTCTTCTTTTACGGCTCTGGTCAGAACGCAAATCGTTGCGTTTTCTACCGATTGGCACACTGCCTGAACACTGTTGAATTCACTTGTGCCAGATGACGGAAACCCCGCTTCAATAATATCAACGCCAAGTTTGTCAAGCGCTTTTGCAATCTGCACTTTCTCAACACTTTTCAAATTGCAGCCCGGAGTCTGTGCTCCGTCGCGCAATGTGGTGTCTAATATCTTGATACGTTGTAACATACGTTGCTTATGAATGCGGCTGCAAAGATAATAAGAATCTGCGAATGTTTTCTGCAATACCCATAATGAGTGCATCAACATCTTCATAAGAGTTCCATGCTATGTGTGGCGACAGAATTATATTCTCTTTGTTGCTCATTTTGAGATACGGATGGTTCTGTCCTATTGGCTCGGACGTGAAAACGTCGACCGCAGCTCCGGCAATGATGCCCCGGTCTATGGCATCGGCCAGATCCTGTTCAACCACAATTCCGCCGCGCGCCACATTGACCAGTATGGCATGGGCTTTCATCAGCTGCAACTCTTTGAATCCTATAAGAGCGTTGGTGTGTTCATTCAGCGGACAATGAATGGTAACAACATCTGCCGTTGCAAGCAATTCATTTAACGGCATCATTCTGTATTTGCTGTTGTGAGCCTTTCCTTGAGTGGAGTAGTAGACGACATCCATTCCAAATGCCTGTGCTACCTGTGCCACACGTTCACCGATAGTGCCCAGTCCTATTATTCCCATGGTCTTTCCTGCCAGTTTCATAAACTGACTGGTAGGACATGTGAATATATGGCTCTGCTCATACTGCCCTGATTTGACATAATTATCGTAGAACTTAGAGTGTCCCACTAATGAAAGAATATGCATGAATGTTGTCTGTACCACAGATTCGGTAGAGTAGGCGCACACATTCTTTACCGGTATTCCTTTTGATGCGGCATACGCTGTGTCAATGTTGTTGGTCCCTGTTGCCGCTACACATATCAGTTTGAGCTTTTTTGCGGCATCAATCTCCGCTTTGAAAATCTTTACTTTATTGGATATGACAATATCCGCATTTTCAATGCGGCTTATAGTCTGCTCCGGTGTAGTGGTTTTATACTCAGTAAACTCTCCCAATTGCCTGATGGAGTCCAAAGATGCCCCTCCAATTGTAATAGAATCCAGAAATACTATCTTGTATGTGCTCATATCCTGATCTGTGTGGTTTTGAAACAAAAGTAATAAAAACTATGCATTATAATTAGTCATATTCTAAACATTTTATTAACTTTGCACCCACAAAACCGTTATTATGGTTTCAATGATGGTTCAGTAGCTCAGCTGGATAGAGCAACAGCCTTCTAAGCTGTGGGTCTTGGGTTCGAATCCCAACTGAATCACCAAGAATTGAAAAAACTGCTCAGAACATAGTTCTGGGCAGTTTTTTTGTTAGAAGGAACCACGTTGAAAATCTATTTTCATAAGTGGTTCCTTCTAACAAAAAATCGCAGCGTTCGCTGCAGATTTTTCAATTCCTGAGTAAGATTGCCTCCCCGGCAGGGGTAGGGATGGAGCGAACGTTAGTGAGCTCAATTCCAACAGCCTCCCCGCCATCCCTACGCTCCCGTCTGGAAATCTGATGCAAAATTATAGGGATTATTTGGGCCGGGAGATATATAACCGACAGTAAATCAATCAGTTTTTAACGACTCTAATGAATTTGCCGCTTTTGCTCTAACGGCTCTAAGCAAAAAGACCGATTTCAGGTACGGCTATCAGCCCCGAACCAATAAAATCACAACGCCAGCAAATAATTCTGACAAAACCACCCCTCCATGTCCGAAAAATGCCGTAACTTTGGGTTGACATGATTACAGTCAATTGTTTGAAAAAGTTCCACAACTTGTGGAAATATTTCACGATAGGCAAGAAAAGGGCATCATTTTGGGGCAAGGGTGTGCTCGCTCAAATCAGCGAACGGCTCAGAAGCGAGCTGCCTGGATTGCGTGGGTTTGGTGAAAGTCATTTGAAGAATATGCTTGTCAAACTTCTGCCGCCAAAGGAAGAATTGATGAAACTCATCGAAGACCAGGAGAATTAAGTGTTTGAGCTACGAAATTGTCATCAGCTTGGTTTTATGAGGTGTGAGAGGGGTCATAAAGATGAACGTTGATGAGTATTGTGTTACACATAGATACTATAATTGAAAATAAAATTTATGCAACAAGAAAACATACGCCGAATTCAATGGAAGATAAAATAATTGTTAGCCAAACATCGATGCCACGAAGTGAAAATGAAAAAATTTTCGCTGAAGTGGTAGGCATGATACAGTCAACAAGGCAGAACGTAATACGTGTTGCCAATACTGCTCTCATCGATCTGTATTGGAGAGTTGGCGAATACCTTTCGTTGAAGATTGCAAGTGCAGAATGGGGCGATGGGGTGGTACGTCAGCTTGCTGATTACATAAGCCGTAACTTCCCCGACATCAAGGGATTCTCGGATAAGAACCTTTGGCGAATGAAGCAGTTTTATGAGACGTATGCCGAGGATGCCGAAAAACTCTCGCCACTGGTGAGACAAATCAGTTGGACTAATAATTGCATCATTCTCGCCCGTACTAAAGCTATAAAAGAGAAGGAATTTTACCTTAACTTGTGCATTCAGGAACGATTGTCAAAGCGTCAGCTCGACCGACAGATTGACTCTGCCCTCTATGAGCGCACTCTGGTCTCTCAGCCAAAACTCTCACCACTGTTGAGAGAAATTGCACCAGAGGCAGAACGTGTGTTCCGTGACCAGTATGTCATGGAGTTTATTACTGGCAAAGAAGCTAAGCCTGAGAACAATCTGAGGAAGGCGCTCTTGAAGAAGATGAAGCAGTTCATCCTTGAATTGGGCAAGGACTTCATCTGCATTGAGGAGGAGTATCGACTGCAGGTTGGATGTAGTGACTTCCGCATAGATTTGCTGTTCTACCACAGGGAACTGCAATGCCTTGTTGCCTTTGAACTGAAGACCGAAAAGTTCAAGCCTGAGCATCTCGGTCAGCTAAACTTTTACCTCGAAGCCCTCGACCGGGATGTGAAGAAGGCTAAGGAAAACCCCAGCATCGGTGTGCTGCTCTGCAAGGACAAGGATGACGAGGTGGTGGAATACGCCCTCTCCAGAAGCCTGTCGCCAACGATGGTTGCGGAGTATCAACTCCACCTGCCAGACAAAACTCTCCTGCAACAGAAGATGCGTGAACTGGAAGAAGAACTGGAGGATTAAGAAATTAGGGTTGAACAGGGGACAGGTTCCGTTCGTTCAGGCGAACGGAACCTGTCCCCTGTTCTGTTGGTGAACTGCGATTGGTGGGGATGGTGGGTGTGTAGAATTTGGTGTGGTATGTTTGTTTTTTTTGCGTATGTGTTGTATATTTGGTGTTGTTTTAACTCTATAATTATATGAAAAGAAAGCTATTTGATTGGCTGCTGTTAGCCTTGTGTGTCATAACGGCAGTGTCTTGCAGTAAAAACAAGGAAGATATTCCGTCTGCTGCAGTTGTAACTTTGCGTGCGACAGATGTTTCTTATTGCAGTGCAACTCTGAATGGAAAACTGAATGTTTCTGATGAACTTATGCCGGTTGTTGAGTTTGGATTTGAGTATTCAGAGGGTGCTGATATATCTACTCCTACTACACAGGTAATCAGAACAATTGGTGTTGATAATAAGTTCCAATGTACAGTGACAGGTTTAAAAGAGCGGACAGAATATTTTTACCGTTCTTACGTAAAGTACACAAGTACAGGTGTTACTAAATATGGTGATTATAAATTATTTACCACACCTGCATTTGTTATTGTCCCTTCTGGCAAAGAGAACGGTCACGATTATGTGGACCTTGGCCTTCCAAGTGGTTTGAAGTGGGCAACGTGCAACATTGGTGCCAGCAAACCTGAAGATTACGGCAGTTACTTTGCTTGGGGCGAAACTGTTGGTGATCCTTATATTAAGGGCAAGGACGAAGGTTATTCAAAGTCATTTGATTGGAGCACTTACAAATATTGTAATGGTAGTTCCACCACAATGACTAAATATTGCACAAATAGCGGAGACGGAACAGTTGATAACAAGACTACACTTGAGTTAAGCGATGACGCCGCCCGTGCCAACTGGGGTGGTAAGTGGCGCATGCCAACTGCAACGGAAATTGATGAACTTTTTAATAACTGCACATGGGAATGGACAACCCAGAACGGAGTATATGGCTATAGAGTAACCAGCAAAATTCCAAGTTACACTGATAAATCAATTTTTCTTCCTGCTGCCGGATACCGAGACAGTGATATTCTGTGCGATGCGGGTTCATACGGCTACTACTGGTCTTCGTCTCTTGGTACGAACTACAGCTACTACGCTTACGAACTTGACTTCGGTTCGGACAATCACTACGGGAGCGGCAGCGACCGTTACTATGGGCAATCTGTCCGGCCTGTCTGCCCGTCAGATAATTATGTATCTGTTACTGGTGTAGAGCTGAACACAACGTCTTTGTCTTTAGAAGTTGGTGGCACTGCAACATTAACTGCTACTGTAAGCCCGTCCGATGCCACAGATAAGAGTGTAACTTGGGAAAGCAACAACACCTCTGTTGCCATGGTAGATTCCAACGGCAAGATAACAGCCAAGTCTGCCGGTACCGCTACCATCACAGTAACCACCACGGACGGAAGCAAGACTGCTACATGCACGGTCACCGTCAAGTCTCAACAGAGTTCAGGTGGCAAAGAGAACGGTCATGATTATGTGGACCTTGGCCTTCCAAGTGGTGTCAAGTGGGCAACGTGCAACATTGGTGCCAGCAAACCTGAGGAATACGGCAGTTATTTTGCATGGGGCGAAACTGTTGGTGATCCTTATATTAAGGGCAAGGACGAAGGTTATTCAAAGTCATTTGATTGGAGCACTTACAAATATTGTAATGGTAGTTCCACCACAATGACTAAATATTGCACAAGTAGCGGTTACGGTACAGTAGATAATAAGACTACACTTGAGTTAAGCGATGACGCCGCCCGTGCCAACTGGGGTGGTAGCTGGCGCATGCCTACCATAACGGAGATAGATGAACTTTTGGATAACTGCACATGGGTATGGACAACCCAGAACGGTGTTAACGGTTACAAAGTAACAGGTAAGAAAGCGGGCTACACAAACAAGAGTGTTTTTCTTCCGGTTGCTGGGTACCGTAACAGTGGCAATCTTAACAATGCGGGTTCATACGGCTACTACTGGTCTTCGTCTCTTAATACGTACGGCAGCTACAGCGCGTATGGACTTTACTTCTATTCGGGCAGTCACAACAGGAACTACGACAGTCGTCACTATGGGCGATCTGTCCGGCCTGTCTGCCCGTAGCGAAGAAAACCAATGAAAATTCATTTTCATTTGGTGCGCTTCAAACAAAAAACACAGTTATCGCTGAAGGTTCCACGAACCGAAGCGATAACTGCAGTTTTTTCAATTCTTGAGTAAGATTAGCCCCCGGGGGTCAGGGATGGAGCGAACGTTAGTGAACTCAATCCTGGGTCTGTAGAAATTAATTGCAAAACGTATCCAATTATTTGAAATCACTTGTTATCTTTGCCATACGTAAACCATGAAATCACCACATCTGATGAATTGGTGCACCATGAATATTTTTTAAAAACACATTAAATCTGAATTTCTATGAAAAAAGAAAAAAGCAAAGTTTCCGCACAGGGTGCGGCAGTAATCAATCCAAATGATGAGGACATCAGGTTTATAGACCTCCGTGTAGATGTTGCCTTCAAACGGGTTTTTGCTACACCGGGCAATGAAGAACTGCTCAAGATGCTCATTGACAGTATCCTACCGAATTTGCACGTCAGGACACTGGTTCTTGGCAATCAGGAAAATATGGGGGACAATCGTGATGACAAGAAGACCGTATTTGACATCAAGGCTACAACCGAAGACGGCGAGACCGTTGTCATTGAGATGCAGCTGGCAGAGAAGAAAGACTTCAACGACCGTCTTGTCTATTACTCCACCTATCCAATACGTGAACAGGTGCGGAGCGGTGATAAAAAATACAGTCTGGCACCGCTGTACATAATAGCAATCATGGATTTCAGCATGGATGGTGACAGAACTACAGACAATGTCATAAACAGTTTCTGCATACGTAACGACAATGATATCAGCAGGACACTTACTGACAACGTTCATTATGTGACTGTAGAACTGCCCAAGTTCAAGAAGAGCATGTCTGATTTGAAAACCCTGTCCGACAGAGTGATATGGCTGCTCCGCAATATGGGGTCACTGAAATCTGTTCCTGAAAATTTTAAAGACAAACGTTTGGAAAAACTGTTTGATATATCTAACTTTACGGCCATGACTTACGAAGAACAGATGGATTATCTGGCCAAGTTCCATGCAGAACTTGACCGTGCAGCAGAACTTGAGGCTGCCATTGACAAGGGACTCAAGCGCGGTATGGAGGAAGGCAAACTTGAAACTGCAACCAAATTAAAGGCTGCAGGCGTTTCTTTAGACATCATTTCCCAATGCACTGGTGTGCCGATGGATATTCTAAAGAATCTCTAATTCGCCGCACACCCGGCCAGCCATAAAAAAAGCGGATCCGCAAGGGTCCGCTTTTCTTCATTGTATATTCTGTTTCTATGCTTTAATTATCCTCAACATAATCCAGGATAGTCCAACCCGTCGGAATACCGTTTGCTCTAGAAGGCAGTGTGTTCATATCAGCACTTTTAGTGAAAATTCCTGTTGACTTCACGCCGTCAACCCTACCAAACAAACAATCATTTGCAGTAATATCTGTTGCCAACATTGTAATGGATGACAGCGATGAACAGTCCGCAAACATGCGGAAATAGCAACCGAACGCCAAAGTTTTTGCAGGAAGCGCTGGGGCTGTTGTCAATGAGATACAACCTTGGAACATATGAATAAAAAGTTGGGGCACTAATGTTGCGGCTCCAATTTTTTTTGTAAGTTTGCCAAATATTCGCATTGTTATAAACCATATTATTGATATGAAAAAATTATGTTCTATTTTGTCAGTGGCCTTGTGCGCAATTCTGACAGTTTCCTGCAGTAATGAAAATAAACCTTCAGGCAATGAAAACGGATATGACTATGTGGACCTTGGTCTGAGCGTCAAGTGGGCAACGTGCAACATTGGTGCTGAAAAACCTGAAGATTACGGAGATTATTTTGCTTGGGGCGAGACTGAACCTTATTATATCACTCTTGATCCTATTGCTTGGCCTAAAGACAAGTCCAAAGGTTACGACTGGAGTTCTTACAAATACAGTAACAACAGCTCTTCTTTAATGAGCAAATACTGCACCAACGCATTTTACGGTACGGTTGACAACAAATCAACACTTGATTTGAGTGACGATGCCGCCAATGCAAATTGGGGTGGAAGCTGGCGCATGCCTACACGTGCTGAACAAGATGAATTGAGAAATGACTGTACTTGGGAATGGACCTCTCTGAATGGTGTATACGGATTTAAGGTTACCAGTAAAAAGGCAGGTTATACAAACAGATCAATATTTCTTCCTGCTGCAGGATACCGTTATTTTGACGGCTCAATTGGTGTAGGTTCTACTGGAAATTACTGGTCATCTTCTCTTTACTCAAATTTCAGCAGTTATTCCTACAATCTTTATTTCAACTCTGAAATATTTGATTGGTACAATGACTGCCGCTATAAAGGCCAGTCTGTACGTGCCGTTTGTAAATAATTGCAGTTTGTTATAAGACAAACAAAAAGAAGGGGCAGAATTCTACCCCTTCTTTTTGTTTTATGTGCTGTGTGCCTGATATTATTCCAGCAGGTGCTTGAGGAAATCATCCAGTTCCTCATCAAGACCTTCCATCAGAGCATGACTCGCAAGTTGGGTGTCCTGGTCTATCAGCATAAGCTCTGTTATGCTTTCCTTGTCCTGGTCAACAAGAACAAAAGAGAACGGTTGCCAGATAGCAAGAGTGTCAAAAGGCATTTCTTTGTTCAATTCATCAAGAACGGAACGTAATTTCTGTTCCATCTGATTGTAGAAATCCTCTTCAGGAATATCTGTGGTGTCTTCAACAAAACCTTGTGACAGCTGGCTGTCATCGTCCCAGATTATAACCTCTCCATTCTGTCCGGGTTGGATCAGAATGTCAGTTGTTACTTTGTCTTCCTTGTTGAGGTATTTTGACAAAGCCTCTTTAATAATCTCTTTTGTTGTCATATTGCTAAAAGTTTACGCATTTTTTCCGTGGCAGTTTTTGTATTTCAGACCGCTTCCGCATGGACAGGGATCATTACGGCCTGGAACCTTGTCAACTCTGATAGGTTCACGCACCTGCTGACGGGTGTCGCGACCTGCAGCTGCACGCTGTGCGGGGTCTGACAGGTCTGCTTTTGATTCCTGATACTGGCGGCGCTGCTGCCTGTTCTGTTCAGGAGCCTCACGTACCTGGTTGGGATCAGGCTCAGGTAGCTGACCGCGCATAAGAATGGAAACTGTCTGGTTGTTGATTTTGTTGACCATGTCATCAAACAGATTTACAGATTCCAGTTTGAATATCAAAAGCGGATCTTTCTGTTCATAGCTGGCGTTCTGCACTGAGTGCTTGAGTTCGTCAAGTTCACGCAGATTTTCTTTCCAGCATTCATCTATTGTACTCAGCAGAATTGCCTTCTGGAAACTCTTTACAATATCCTTGCCTTCTGTTTCGTAAGCTGCTTTCAGATTGCATGGAATCTGGTAGATGCGTTTTCCGTCTGTAATTGGAATAAGAATGTTCAGGTATCTGTCACCCTGATCTTCAAATACGCGCTTGATTACCGGCCAGACAATATCCGACATACGGTCGCATTTGCGCTTGAAGTTTTCCATTGCCGCATTGAACAATTGTTCCTTAAGGTCTTCAATGCTTTTTGCAGCCCTGAATTCTTCTTCAGTGAACGGTATATCAATTGCAAGAATCTTGAATATGTCAAACTTGAGTGTTTCGTAGTCTGCGTTATTTTCAATTAGGACAGAAGCTCTATCCCATATCATGTTGGCAATGTCCAACTCAATGCGCTCTCCCATAAGTGCATGGCGGCGCTTCTCGTAGATGACCGTACGTTGCTTGTTCATTACATCGTCATATTCAAGCAGACGTTTGCGGATTCCGAAATGGTTCTCCTCAACTTTCTTCTGAGCCTGCTCTATACGTTTGGTAATGAAACTGTTTTCAATCATTTCATCTTCCTGCAGACCCATGCGGTCCATAAGCGGTGCAATCTTGTCTGAACCGAAAAGACGCATAAGATTATCCTCAAGAGAGATAAAGAATACGCTTGATCCCGGGTCTCCCTGACGTCCTGAACGACCACGCAACTGGCGGTCAACACGACGGCTTTCGTGACGTTCCGTACCGATGATGGCAAGACCTCCAGCATCTTTTACTTCTGGACTGAGCTTGATATCAGTACCACGGCCTGCCATGTTGGTTGCGATAGTAACTGTACTGCGCTGTCCGGCTTTGGCTACAATGTCAGCCTCTTTCTGGTGCAACTTGGCGTTGAGAACATTATGTTCTATCTTGCGCATGGTAAGCATCTTGCTCAACATTTCGCTGATTTCTACCGATGTGGTACCTACAAGAACAGGGCGGCCTGATTTGACAAGACGCTCAATTTCCTGGATAACAGCTTTGTATTTTTCGCGTTTTGTCTTGTATATGCGGTCATTCATATCAACACGTGCAATAGGCTTGTTGGTAGGAATGACAACTACATCAAGTTTGTAAATGTCCCATAATTCACCTGCTTCAGTTTCGGCCGTACCTGTCATACCTGAAAGTTTATGATACATACGGAAGTAATTCTGCAGGGTGATTGTTGCGAATGTCTGTGTGGCAGCCTGAACCTTTACGCCTTCCTTGGCCTCGATTGCCTGATGCAGACCATCGCTGTAACGGCGACCTTCCATAATACGACCGGTTTGCTCATCCACAATCTTTACCTGACCATCTTCTGTAACAATGTATTCAACATCGCGGTCGAACATTGCGTATGCCTTAAGCAATTGGTTGATGGTATGGATGCGTTCGCTCTTTATTGCGAAGTTTGTAAGAAGTTCATCTTTTTTCTGAAGTTTTTCCTGATCGGAAAGTTCAGTGTGAGTCTCAAGTTCTGAAAGCTGACCAGCAATGTCAGGCATTACAAAGAATTCGGGGTCGTTTTCAGTGCTGCTGATAAGTTCAACGCCTTTGTCAGTCAGGTCAACACTGTTCAGCTTTTCATCAATAACAAAGTAAAGAGGTTCAACAGCTTCGGGCATACGGCGATTCTGCTGTTCCATGTAAATCTCTTCTGTTTTCTGCATTCCCACTTTTATTCCTTCTTCGCTCAGGAACTTAATGAGTGGCTTGTTTTTTGGAAGTGCCTTATAACTGCGGAAAAGACTCAGGAAACCTTCACTTTTTTCATTCTCATCTTCAGAATATACCTTTTTCTTGGCATCGGCCAGATATTTACCTGCCAGTTCCTTCTGTGCTGCAAACAGACGTTCTACCTGTGGCTTGAGCTGCTCAAACTGCTGGTCATCGCCTTTGGGAACAGGACCTGAAATAATCAGCGGAGTGCGGGCATCGTCTATCAGGACTGAGTCAACCTCGTCAACAATAGCGTAATTATGACCGCGCTGTACCAGTTCTTCGGGATGGGAAGCCATGTTGTCACGCAGATAGTCAAAACCGAATTCGTTGTTTGTACCGAATGTGATGTCGGCTTTGTATGCTGCCCTGCGGGCTGCTGAGTTGGGCTGGTGCTTGTCAATACAGTCAACGCTGAGTCCATGGAACATGTACAGCGGACCCATCCATTCAGCATCACGTTTAGCCAGATAGTCATTGACTGTAACTACATGGACACCATTGCCTGTAAGAGCGTTAAGGAAAACCGGAAGGGTAGCGACAAGTGTTTTACCTTCACCGGTTGCCATTTCGGCAATTCTGCCTTTATGCAAAACAACTCCACCGAACAGCTGGACATCGTAATGGATCATGTTCCAAACGGTTTCATTGCCACCGGCTTGCCAATGGTTGTGATATATGGCATTGTCTGCATCAATCTCTACGAAATCGTGCGTGGCTGCCAGATTGCGGTCAAAATCTGTTGCTTTGACTGTAATGGTTTCATTTTCAGCAAATCTGCGTGCTGTCTCTTTGACAATGGCGAAAACTTCCGGAAGAACCTGATCAAGGACAACTTCGTAGCGGTCCATAAGTTCCTTTTCCTTTTTGTCTATTGTGCGGAACAGGTCTTCTCTGTCTTCTATGGGAGTTTGTTCAACTTTAGCTTTCAGATTTTCAATTTCGTTTCTTTCAGGAGCTACGAACTCTTGAATCTGAGTTCTGATGCTTTGTGTTTTTTCTCTCAGTTCATCAATAGTCAAGGCTGCTATGGCAGGGTAAACCTGCTTGATTTTTTCTACCCATGGTTGGATTTCTTTGGCATCGCGTGTCTGTTTGTTGCCAAATAATTTTCCGATAAATGTGTTAAAACCCATTTTATAAATCTGATTTGAATAAATGTTTTTGATTAAAGTTGCAAATGTACAAAAATTAATCGAAAACCCTGCGTCTTTGCTTGAGGTAATTCTTCCGTTTTTCAACAATCTTCTTTGCAAAGAAAGAAATCATCACATCGCTGATTGAACGGATTGCTATTGCTGCGGTCAAAACTATGACAGCTTTGTCAATGTACTGCGGCAGGAAAGGCTGAATGATTATGAATCCAAATGCTACCAGTGCTTCAACAATCAGAAAATAATCAAGTTCCTCTCTTTTGAGTTTTATAATGATTGCAGGCAGAAAACACAGGGGTACGGGATTCAGTATAATCAGCAGATAATTCGGACTGGTAGCGGGATGTTCGGAGAATAACGTCATGAACATTATGATGATGCCAACAAGTCCCTGAAGACCGAATAGGGCAATGTCAATTCCCCACCAGATATTTCCGCGATACCATTCCATCATGCACAGCAGTATTATTACCAGCAACACCAGCAGTGCAAGTTGGGCTGGGGTTATCTGGCTGTTGCGTATGACCATTGGTTTGTCTGGTGTCAGCAATATCTCCGCACCAGCAAACAAAGTACTGTCTTCTTGTGCAAGAATCATTGCTTCCATCGGCAGAAAATAACTGTTTTCAGTACTTAAAACCGTGTCTGCATTAGCTCCCAGGATTAAATCTATTCCTGTCTTGGAATATTCGAATGAATCATTGTATTTGTGCAGATAATCCCTGGTTGTGAAATCTTCTTTCAATGCAGGATATTGAATGTCTTTTCCGGCAGCCTTGTAGATGATGTCAAGAGCACATGTTGTACAGTTCTTGTAAAAAATGTTGTAGCGGTATTCTCTGTTTGCCGGCATGCTGCCGCGCATCAGCATGGAATATAAATTGTTCAGATCTTCCTGAGGCAACAATATTTCCTGACTGTATATGAAAGACCCGCGTTTATTGTATGCCTCAACGAATGATTTGAAGTATTCAACGCCCAACAGGTAGTTTGTCTTTCCCTGCGCAAAACGGAACGCAAAGAAGGGCTCGTCGAAACTGAACACCCCGTAATTGAACACAATGTCCTGATTATCTGATTTTACCCTTATGGCGGTATGTCCGTATTGTTCGTAAATTACCGGTCCTGGTGTACATGTCAGCAGGCTGATGGACAGACTGTCCGATGCAGAACCTGAGAGGTGGCTCAAAAGCAGCGCTGCGGCAAGTGTCAATTTTTTCAGTATCTTCATAAATGCATGTATTTGCGGCTGGAGGTATGTATGCAAATGTACAACTTATTGTAATATTTTAATAAAAAGAAACATAAATAGTTTTGCAGAGAAAAGAAAAAATGTCAACTTTGCGACAAAATATAATTGACAATGAAAGTCTTGCGGCTTTTTAATGTAATATTTTCCACATTTTTACTTGTCTGTCCCGCGGTTTTTGCCGGTAATGGCGTTAATTCCCCATACTCAAGACATGGTCTTGGTTTGTTGGGAGATCATTCCGCATCGCTCAACAAATCTATAGGAGGAACAGGTTGCGGTTTAAGATTGTCCAATTCCATCAATCTTATCAACCCTGCGTCTTATTCTTCTGTAGATACACTTACAATGCTGTTTGATGCCGGTTTTACTTTGCAGACAGGTTCTTTCACTGAGGGAAATGTAAAAGTTAATGCCCGCAATGCTGGTTTTGACTATGCTGCAATGCAGTTCCGCCTTGCTCCGAAAGTGGGTATGACATTAGCTCTCACTCCGTATTCCATAGTAGGATATGACTTTTACAATACGTCTGTTGTAAGGGACAAGTCCACCGACTACATAACAACAACCAATACTTATACTGCTAACGGTGGCTTGAGGGAAGTGATTGCCGGTATAGGGTGGAGCCCTGTTAAATATGTTGCTATTGGTGCCGATGCTGCATATCTTTTCGGTGAAATATCTCATAAAATCAAAAATACTTATTCCGCGTCTACGGTATATCCTGCAAACCGTGAGTACTTTGCACGTCTGCGTGCCATTAGGACGGACTTTGGTCTTCAATTTGTCCTTCCGTTCAAAAAGAACGAATCCCAGCTTGTTGCCGGTGCCAAGTTCCAGCCAGGTGTATCAATCAAAGGAAACGAGTACATATACAACACCAGTTACAATAACGAGGGTGATGCCAGACCTATCGGTTCCGATACGGTATGCATAGAAAACGCTTTTTCTCTTCCGCAGCAATTCTCTGCTGGAATCAGTTATGTCAATTCCCAATTTGTGTTCGCTGCTGATTACACATTGGCAAAATGGAGCAATGCCAAAGCCTTCAACAAGGCAGGCAAGGATATGACAAGATTGTCTGTAGGTGTTATGTATACACCGGAGGCAACAAGTAAAAAATATTTCCGCCGTACAACATACAGTGCTGGAGCATACTGTCAGTCATCGTACTATTATCTCGATAATGGCAACAGCGGTCCAAAGGAAATAGGTATTTCAGCGGGAATGAAACTGCCGTTGATCAATTCATATAATACATTTTCAACAATAGCAGTTTCTGGACAATATGTAATGGTAACTCCGTTTGCAAAAGGCCAGATAAGAGAAAACTATTTTAAAATCAATCTTGGCATTACCTTTAATGACCGCTGGTTTGCAAAGTGGCAGGTTCAGTAATTTTACAATTGCGCATACACGGTATATATAATGTATAGGAAAACAAATAAATAAACAGATATGATTAAAAAATTAATTCTTTTTGTTGCTTTGACAGCAACTGTAACAGCATCTTTTGCTCAGTATGCTGAATGGGATGGAACCCGCTACGGAAAAGATGAAAAAACAACTATCGGCAATTTTAATCTTGTAAGAGATTTTGTAAAGGCACAGGACTGGGAGAACGCTTATAAGTTCTGGGATATTCTTTATCACGAAGCTCCGTTCTGCTATTCCAATATGTATACATACGGTCCACGTATTCTGCGTGCGCTTATTGCCGCATCAAAAGATGCTGCAAAACAGAAAGAGTATGCAGCTATTCTGCTTGATTGCAACCGTCGCCGTCTGGCAAACATTGACCGCCTTAATGCCCTTACACCTGAGAGTCCGTTGAATGAACCTGCTCTTTGGCAGAATCTTGCTCATGACTACATTTCATATACTCCGGGAGCAAATCTTGACACTGCATATTCATATACCCGCAAGGCTGTTGACCTTCTTAAGGAAAACTGTGAGTATTACACTCTTGGAGATCTTATGAAGATTTCAAGCCAGTTGTTCAAGAAAGATGCTTCTCACCGTGATGCATTGATTCAGGACTATCTTGATTGCGCAAATTATATCAATACTGCCATAGCAAACGCTGAAGAAGAAAAAATACTGAACAACTGCCGCAAGGCTAAAGACAATATTGATGCATATTTTATCAACAGCGGTGCTGCCGATGCCAAGAGTCTTCAGAGCATTTACGGTCCCAAGGTTGAAGCAGCAAAGACCGATGCCGCTTTCCTTAACAAGGTTATCAATTTGCTCAAGCTTCTCAAGTGCACAGATATTGATGTATATATTAAGGCAGTTGAATATGCATACCAAATTCAGCCTACCAGTGACTCTGCCGAAGGTCTGGCTTATATGTATACCAAGCGTAACGAGCACCAGAAAGCATTGGATTATTTGAAACAGGCTATTTCTTTGGAAGAAGACAGATTCAAGAAATCCGATTTGAATTATACTGCTGCTGCTTTGACTTTTGAAATGAAAGACAAACTGGCTACAAAAGAGTATCTGAACAAGGCAATAGAACTTAACAAGAATAACGGTAAAGCGTACATACTTCTTGCACAGCTTTATGCCGCATATTACAAGTGGACAAACGAAGATGCTCTCAACCGTTGCACTTTCCTTCTTGCAATAGAGAAACTGCAGCTTGCAAAGAAAGCAGATCCGTCTCTTGCAAGCAAGGCTGACAAGCTGATTGCGGATTATTCTGAATACACTCCGCTTACGGAAGATCTGTTTATGATTAAGATCAAGCCGGGAGACAGAGTGGAAATCAAAGACTGGATTAACGAAACAATTACCATAAAGTAATCTATGCTGTTTCCAAAGAGAGGGTGGCTTGTTACCGCCCTCGTGCTTTTTGTTCTGATTTCCTGTTCAAACTCAAAAAAAGAGGTTGAAAACGCTGTGACCGACAGGGATTCCATGCCTCTTATGGCAACTACCGGAGTAGATTCCTATATATCTGATTCCGGCGTTGTTCGCTATCATATCATAGCGGAGATGTGGGATATCTTTGATAAGAAAGATCCTTCATATTGGGCATTTGAAAAGGGATTGAAACTGGAACAAATAGATTTGGACAGAAATGTTGTGGCCACTCTTACTGCTGACACAGCATATTATTACGATAGGGAAGAGAAATGGGAGTTGCGCGGTAATGTCCATTCTGTCAATGTAAATGACGAAGAATTCGAAACGGAACTGCTTTTCTGGAATCAGAAACGCGAAAGGATTTATTCCGACAAACGTATCCGTGTAAAACAGAAAAACCAATACATTGTAGGAACAGGATTTGAATCAAATCAGGATTTTACCCGATATACCATCAAACAAACTGAAGGTATGTTCCCAATACAGGAGTAATATGACATCGCAACTTATTTTGCTTATTGTATCAATCTCTTTGTCTGCCCTGTTCTCTGGAATGGAGATAGCTTTTGTGTCTGCAGACAAGATGCGCTTTGAGGTTGAACTTGAAAAAGGAAGCCTCAGTGCCGGTATTATGTCGCGTTTGTTCAAGAAACCGCACAGCTATATATCCATGATACTGGTGGGCAACAATATAGCATTGGTACTGTTCAGTACAATTTCGGGCAAGATATTCAATTCTCTGTTCCCTGTTTTTGTGGATTCTACAAATCCGTTTCTTGTTGCTTTGATTGATACGCTGATAGCAACGGCAATAGTGATTGTGTTGGGAGAATTCGTCCCCAAGACATTATTCAGAAACAAGGCCAATACAATGCTGAATGTATTTGCTCTGCCAATCTATGTTTTTTATATTGTCCTCTATCCCATTTCCTCTTTTTCCATGTGGTTGTCAAAGTCCCTTTTAAGGTTGTTTGGAATACACCTGTCGGATAAAGTTGCGGAGCAGACCTTTACAAAAGTTGACCTGGACCATTTTATCCAGCAGTCGGTGCAATCTACTGAACAGGAGAATGAAAGCAAGAGTGACAACCAGGCTGAGGTAAAAATATTCCAGAATGTTCTGGACTTTTCTACTGTAAAGATAAGGGATTGCATGATTCCCCGAAACGAGGTCTACTATGTGGACAAAAACCAGGTTTCCGTTGAACAACTCAAGGCTATGTTTATCAATAGCGGTCTGTCAAAACTGATTGTCTGTGACGGAGATGTTGATCACGTGGTGGGATATATACATTCCTCGGAACTTTTCCGTGACAAGGAAAATTGGACTGAACACATTCAGTCAATACCCTTTGTGGCAGAAACCATGCAGGCTCGCAAGCTCATGAAAAAGTTGCAGGCTATGAAAAAAACTCTGGCTGTGGTAATAGATGAGTTTGGCGGAATGTCCGGAATTGTCTCTCTGGAAGATATTGTGGAAGAAATTCTGGGCGACATCCAGGATGAACATGATAAATCACGTCTGGTGGCTGAACGGCAGGCCGACGGGTATCTTTTGTCCGGAAGAATGGAAATTTCCCACGTAAACGAAAAATTTTCTCTTGAAATTCCTGAGTCGGAAGAATATATGACTATAGGCGGTATGATTCTGGCGCAGGCCAAGGGCTTTCCTAAACTGAATGATATAGTTCAAATTGGGGATTTCAGTTTTAAAATAGAGAAAATGAGCAAAACAAAAATTGAATTGGTTAAATTATTGGACTAAAAAACATTTTTGTTTATCTTTGTGCGCTTTTAAGAAAATAAACCAAAAAATAATATAACAAATGGCAACATTACAGAAGATCAGAAGCAAAGGACCTCTCTTGTTGATTGTAATAGGTCTTGCTCTGTTTGCATTTATTGCAGGTGATGCGTGGAAAATGTTCAAACCAAACCAGGGCGTAGCTATGGTTGGTTCTATTAATGGAAAAAAAATCTCAGCATTGGAATTCCAGGAGGCAGTTGAACGTTATACCAAAATTATTGAGTTTGTAAATTATGGAGTTTCTCTTTCAGAGGCTGACCAGAATTCAATTCAGGATGAGGTATGGCAGACATTGGTTCGCAAGTATGTTATTGAAGAGGAAGCAACCAAGGCCGGTATAACAGTGACAGATGCCGAAATTATGGCAATTGTTGAGGCAGGTCAGAATCCTATATTGTCTCAGACTCCTTTTGTCAACCAGGAAACGGGTTTGTTTGATGCGAACACTCTGCGCAGTTTCCTGTCTACTTACAGTATGCTGGATGCATCTCAGCTTTCTGCTGAGGAACTTGCTTATTGTGAAAGTCTTTACAGTTTTTGGGAATATATCGAGGAAACATTACGTCAGAACCAGTATGTAAGCAAATACATGAATATTGTTGGTAACGGTGTTACCACTACCAACAAGTTTGCTGTTGATGATTCATACAAGGCACGTGTACGCAAGAACGACGTTGTTGTTGCTCTCTTGCCGTTTACTTCAATAGACGAAAGCAATATTCAGGTAACCGAGTCTGAACTCAAGGCAAAATACAACAAGATGAAGGATGTTACTTTCCAGGTTTCTGAAAGTCGCGATATCCGTTACATTGATGTTGAAATCATGCCAAGTCAGAAAGACAAGGATGATCTGCTTGCTGAAGTAAAACAGAATGCCGATGAATTGTCTTCTGTTACCAGTGATTATTCAGCATTTGTACGTATGGCTCAGTCTGAAGTTTCATACGTTGACCTTCCTTTTACAACTAACCGTTTCCCGCAGGATGTTGTAAAACGTTTTGACTCAGTTAAGGTTGGTAATGTATATGGCCCGTATTTTAACGCTGAAGACAATACATACAATGCATTCAAACTGATCAGCAAAATCAGTGCGTATGATTCTATACAGTATCGCATGATACAGGTTATCGGTGACAGTAATGAAGATATTGCACAGCGTTCAGACAGTATTGTCAAAGCTCTTAAAGCCGGTGCTGATTTTGAAACACTTGCTGCAAAATATCAGCAGACAGGTCTTTCACAATGGATCAGTTCAGCAATGTATGAGTCTTCTTCTCTGAACTCTCAGGATGTTCAGTTGATTTCCCAGCTGATTTCCATGAATAAAAAAGAAATCCGTCCTATTGAAATTGGTCAGGTAAAACTTGTTGCTCAGGTAACAGCTCAAAAAAATAAGGTCAATAAATACAAGGCTGCAGTTATTAAGAGAACTGTTGATTTCAGCAGTGAAACTGCAGATAAGGCTTATGATGATTTGAGCAACTTTGTTGCAACAAACAATTCATTGGAAGCACTGAAAGCAAATGCCAGACTTAATGGTTATTCACTGGTCGAAGTTCCGGATTTCTACAGTTCACGCCATATTGTTGGTGGTGTAGAGAAAACCAAAGATCTTCTGAGATGGATATTCCAGGCCAAGGAGGGTGAAATTTCCAAAATTTATGAATGCGGTGCCGAGAATGATCATTTGATGATTGCAGCAGTTGAGAACGTTCACAAGAAAGGAAATAGAGATATCAAGTATTTGCGTGCCGCTCTTTTAGGAGATATTGCAAATCAGAAAAAAGCAGAGTATGCAATCGAGAATATTTTCTCAAAGACTACTGACTACAAATCTATTGACGGTATTGTTGTTGACACATTGCACTTTGTAAACTTTGACAATGCTACATATATTCAGGGTCTTCCTTCAAACGAATATCTTATCGGTGCTGCTGTTGCCAAGACTCAAAGAGATCAGTTCTCTGCTCCAGTCAAAGGTAATAGCGGTGTGTTTGTTGCCAAGAAAATCACTTCTGATGATAACTCCGGCGGATTTGACAAGTCTATGGAAGAAAGTAGAGTAAAATCAACTGCATCTTCTATGATTGTAAACAATTTGTATATTGAACTTGTTGACCGTGCTAAAGTTGAAGATAACCGCTATCTTTACTTCTAAATAAGGAAACACTATCAATAGCTATATAATCAAGGTCGCCTTAACGGTGACCTTGATTTTTTGTTTTAACACCTGTTCTCAAATTTAACACATTGTGCTTTGCTATATTAAATATATTTAAATTCAAATGTTTTTATTTTGTAATAAATTAAATGTTAAATTATTATCGTATTTTTGCGTTTATATATGAAAAAATAGTAACTATAAAAGGATTAACATGAAACATTTGCTTTCAAAAGTAAGTCTGGTAGCTGTTGCAAGTCTGTTCTCACCATGTTTTGTTGAGGCTCAAGGCATCACTAATGATTATGATGGTGTTCTGGAGCTTTCCTTACGTGATGCGGCCGAAATTGCGCTTGCAGAAAATCCAACTATCGTTGTTGCTGACAAGCAGGTGGAATTGAAAAAGATTTCACAAAAAGAAGCCTGGCAGAATCTGTTGCCCCAGTTGTCATTGTCCGGAAATGTGAATTATACAATTCAGGCAGCGGAATTGGCTTTGGGTGGACAGAAATTCAAGATGGGTTCCGACAATGTAAGCGCATGGACTGGTGCTGCTCAATTGAGTCTTCCTATTTTTGCACCTACTGTCTATGCTACAATGAAGTTGTCCGATATTGATCTTAAAAATGCAGTTGAACAAAGCCGTGAATCCAGACTGGATCTTCTGAATCAGGTTGAAAAGGCATATTTCCAATTGATTCTTGCCCAGGACAGCTATAAGGCATTGCAGCAGAGTCTTGAACAGGCAGAAAACAATTTCAAAAATATTTCTGCAATGTACAGAGTTGGAAGTACAAGTGAATTTGATATGCTTACTGCTGAGGTTCAGGTCCGTAATATGAAACCTACTGTTGTTCAGGCCCAGAATGCAGTGGAGATTGCAAAACTGCAGCTTAAGGTTCTTATGGGTGTTACCGCAAATGTTGATCTGTTGGTAAATGAAACTCTTGATGAATATGAATCAATGATGTATGATGCCCAGTTCTCGCTTGGTTCTGTAAGTCTTGAGAATAACTCAAGTATGCGCCAGTTACGTAACAGTGAAGACATGTTGAGACAAAGTATCAAGGTTCAGTCATCAATGTTTGCTCCTTCATTGTCACTTGCTGCTACCTATCAGACTCAGTCAATGCAGAATGCAGATTTGAATTTAGCACAGTATCAGTGGTCCAATTCTTCAAGCCTTGTCTTTTCATTGTCTATTCCTATCTACAAGGCAAGCAATTTTACCAAACTCAAGAGTGCAAAATTGCAATTGAATCAGCTTGGTTATACCAAAACAAATACGGAACGTCAGCTTGTTATGCAGATACGCACATATCAGAACAATATAAAAGCAAGTCTGGAACGTGTTGAAAGTGCCAAGCAGGCTATTGTTCAGTCTGAGAAAGGACGCCAGATAGCTGAAACCCGTTATAATTCCGGTACAGGTACCATTATTGAACTTAACAGCAGTGAATTGTCTGTTATAGAGTCAAAACTTTCATATAGTCAGTCTATTTTTGATTGTCTCAGTTCAATGGCCGATCTGAACAAGGTTGTCGGAAATGATGGTGCTTTCATAACTACAAAGGGAAGAGAAAAAGTCAATCAGAATATTCAATTTGAAAACAAATAATACAACAATATGAAGTACAGTAAATTTTCCGTTGTTATTTTGTCGGTCGCCGTTGCAGTCGCAAGTTGTACCGATTCATCAAAAACCGTATCAAAACAAGTATCGAAACCTGTAGTTAAGGTTTCCAGTGTTATTATGGAACCGGTGCCGCAGACAAGAACCTATGCAGCCACCATACAGAGCGATATCAAAAACAATATAGCATCATCCACTCCGGGACGTATTGACAAGATTCTTGTGGAGGTCGGTGATTATGTAAAGAAAGGTCAGACACTTGTTCTTATGGATTCTGCCAATCTGAATAAACTGGCACTTCAGATCCGTACACAGGAAATTGAGTTTGAGCGTATCACTGAACTGTACAATGTGGGGGCAACAAGCAAGTCTGCATACGAGAATGCCGAAATGTCTCTTGAAGTGAACAGAACCGCTCTGGAGAATCTTATGGAGAATACAAGACTTGTAAGCCCGATTGAAGGTTATATTACAGCACGTAATTATGACGAGGGCGATTTGTACCAGTCACAGGCTATTCTTCAGGTGCAGAGCATCAGACCGGTAAAGATGCTTATTGATGTTTCTGAAACTTTCTTTTCCAAAGTTGCTGTAGGAAATAAGGTCTCCATTACTGTTGATGCTTATCCCGGCGAAACATTCCAGGGTAAGGTATCTTTGATTTATCCTATTGTAAATGCTTCTACCCATACGTTTACAGTAGAAGTCATGATTGAAAACAAAGATGAGAAACTGCGTCCGGGTATGTTTGCACGCGCATCTCTTAACTTTGGCGACGAGAATCACGTAGTGGTTCCCGATGTGGCTATTGTAAAGCGTGCCGGAACCGGAGACCGTTTTGTTTATCTGTACAGCAACGGCAAGGTTGTATTTGTACCGGTTGTTCTTGGACAGCGTCTTGCAGACCGTTATGAATTGATTTCAGGTGTTGAATCCGGAGATCAGGTTGTAATTGCAGGTCAGGCAGCATTGTCTGACGGTATGGAGGTTGAAGTTTCTAAATAAATTTGAGCTATGAGTTTATATGAAAGTGCGGTTAAAAGACCGATATTAACAGTTCTCTGCTTTATTGCAATAGCTATCTTCGGTATATATTCATATACCAAGTTGCCTATTGACCAGCTTCCTGACATTGAAACAAATACGGTGATGATTTACACCTATTATGCCGGTGTGGACGCTCAAGAGGTTGAGAACAATGTTACAAAAGTACTTGAAGGAACTCTTAACAGCTGTAAGTTCCTTAAACATATTACTTCTAAATCATCTGACAATACTTCTATCATTACTCTTGAATTTGAATACGGACATGATATTGATGACCTGACAAACGATGTGCGTGACAAACTCGGTATGATAAGCATGCAGCTGCCTGATGGAGTAAGCGATCCTATCCTGTTCAAGTTCGATACCAGCATGATGCCTATTCTTATGCTGGCAGTTACAGCGAACCAGAGTTCGTCAGCATTATACAAGTTGTTGGACGAGAATGTTTCAAACCCGTTGGCACGTATCCCTGGTGTAGGTACAGTGTCAATTGTGGGCGCCCCGCAACGTGAAATATATGTTTATTGCGATCCGCAGAAACTGGAAGGTTACAATCTGACTGTTGAGGCTATCAGCAACGTGATTGCTGCAGAAAACAGAAACCTTACCGGAGGTACCCTTGATATAGGTAACGAAACTTATTCATTGCGTATCAAAGGTGAATTTGAAGATCCCAGCGAGATTGAAGACTTTGTCATAGCATCTATTGGCGGTAGAAACATTTACCTTAAAGATGTTGCCAAGGTTGTTGATACAAATCAGGAAAAATCTCAGGAGAGTTATACCAACGGCCGCCGCGGTGCTACCATTATGATCCAGAAGCAGAGTGGTGCCAATACCGTTGAAATATGCCGCAAGGTCAAGTCTATGTTGCCCGAGTTGCAGAAGAGCCTTCCTAATGATATTGAAATCAGTACAATCAACGACGGTTCTGAAGATATTGTAATGATGATTGACGCGCTTGCAGAAACAATCCTTCTTGCGCTGCTGTTTGTTGTCATTGTTGTATATGTGTTCACCGGACGTTGGCGTGCAACTATTGTTATTGCACTCACCATTCCTATCTCTCTGTTGGCATCGTTTATATATCTTGCTGTATCAGGAGGTTCGTTGAACGTAATCTCATTGTTGTGTCTTACCATCGCCATTGGTATGGTTGTGGACGATGCCATTGTGGTTCTGGAAAACACAACTACCTATATTGATCGTGGTGCTGATCCGCGTCAGGCAGCAATCCATGCTACCAACGAGGTTGCATTGTCAGTTATGGCCTCAACGCTTACAATTGTGGCAGTGTTCTTCCCGCTGACGCTTGTCAACGGTATGGCCGGCGTGCTTTTCAAGCAGTTGGGATGGATTATGTGTGTGATTATTGCAATGTCTCTGCTTATCTCTATCACACTTACCCCGATGCTCTGCTCAAAGATGCTGCGTCTGCAACGTAAACAGAACAAGGTACATAAAGTAATATACACTCCAATACAGAAGACTCTGAACGCTCTTGACGGCTGGTATTCAAAACGTATCAATTGGTGCGTACGTCATAGAAAGAGTGTCATTGCCGTATGTCTTCTTATTTTTGCCGCATCTTTGTTTACCGGCAAGTATATCAAGTCAGAGTTTTTCCCAGCATCCGAATCCAACCGTATCCAGGCAACTTTGACACTTCCTATGAATACAAGTACTGAACGTTCAAAGGTTATTGCAAGCCAGTTGCTTGATTTGTGGACAGAGGAATTCGGCGACAATATCAAGGTACTGAACTATTCGGTAGGTTCTGCCGATGAAGACAATGCGTTTGCCGCAATGCGTTCCAACGGTAGCAATATCATTACGTTCACTCTTACATTGCGCCATCTGGAAGAACGTACAATGCGTTCTGCAGTCATTATGGATAAGATACGTGCCGATTTGGCAAGAGTTCCTGAAATAGAGCGCTCTATTGTCAACACCGGTAGTATGGGTATGGGCTCGTCATCGTCTGCAAACTTTGAGGTTTACGGATATGATTTTGATGAGTCCGATAAGGTTGCACGTGAATTCCTTGAAAAGATCAAACAGGTTCCGGCTGTGGGTGAAGCATACATGAGCCGTGACCAGTATCTGCCAAAGTATCAGGTCGATTTTGACCGTGAGAAACTTGCCATGAACGGATTGAATGTTTCTACAGCAGGTTCGTTCCTGCGTAACCGTATTTACGGTGCTGTTGCAACATACTTCCGTGAAGACGGTGAGGAGTACAAGGTTATGGTAAAGTACGCTCCCGAGTTCCGCCAGAATATGAGCGATCTTGAAAATATTCTTCTCTACGGTACAGGTAACAGCGCTATCCGTGTCAAGGATGTTGCTCAGGTTAACGAGTATTTTGCGCCTCCTACCATTGAACGCAAGGACCGTCAGCGTGTCAATACCATTACATGTATGCCTTCAAGCGATGCCGTATTGAGCGATATCGTTGAAGCCGGAAATCAGATTCTTTCTGAGATGAACATTCCTCTTGGCGTATCAGTAACTATTGCGGGTGACTATGAGGAACAGCAGAAATCTTTTGCGGATATGGGACTGCTGGCTTTGATTATCCTTATGCTTGTGTTCATTGTGATGGCATCGCAGTTTGAATCTCTTACAATGCCGTTCATTATCATGTTCTCAATACCGTTTGCTTTGAGCGGTGTTATGGTGGGACTTGCAATAACAGGTACAACACTCAACATTATGAGTGCCCTTGGTGCCGTTATGCTTATAGGTATTGTTGTAAAGAACGGTATCGTGCTTATTGACTATACCCGTCTGTGCCGTGAACGCGGTCTGTCAGCAATCCAATCTGCAGTGAAGGCTGCACGCAGCCGTTTGCGCCCGGTACTTATGACATCTCTTACAACAATTCTGGGTATGGTTCCTATGGCCACAAGTAAGGGAGAAGGCTCTGAAATGTGGATCCCACTGGGTGTAGCTGCTATTGGTGGTATGATTTTCTCAACCTTGGTTACATTGGTGATCGTACCTTCATTATATTGCGTTACACAGGGTGTATCCGTCAAGAAAGCACGCCGTAAGCATGCAAAACAGCTCAAACTGAATGCTTATTGGGAAGAGAATAAAAATGTGTTTATTTACGATAAGACAGCAAAACAATAACTATCTGCAATTATGAAATCAGTTTTTATAGCATTTGACAGTGTTCATACTGAAACAATTATTGAATTGCTAACGCGTAACAACTGCCGCGGATTCTCAATGGTTGATTCAATGAAAGGCCGTGGAAGTGTTGACGGTGAACCGCATTTTGGTTCACACGCATGGCCAAGCATGTGCTCCGGTATAATCACTGTTGTAGAAGACAAAAGGGTCGATACCCTGTTGTCGGCACTGAAGAAACTTGATGAGTCGGCTCCAAAACTCGGTCTGAGAGCTTTTGTATGGACTATTGAACAATCAATATAACAATGGAAATAAAAGTCGGCTCAACACCGCTGATCAAAATAGAACGCACCGCTTCCGCTTTGGAAGCAGGTGCGTTTTTTGGAAAGTTTGAAGCTGCAAATCCTGCAGGCAGTATAAAAGACCGTGTTGCTCTTGAAATGATTCTTGATGCAGAGCAGCGCGGACTGCTCAAATCCGGTGCCACTATCATTGAACCAACAAGCGGCAATACCGGTATAGGTCTTGCGTATGTAGGTAAACTGAAAGGGTATAAGGTAATTCTTACAATGCCAGATTCAATGAGTATGCAGCGCCGTACAATACTTATGAACTACGGTGCCGAACTGGTGCTTACTCCTGCAGCGGAAGGTATGTCCGGTTCTATTGCGGAGGCGGAACGCTTACGCGCTTCTATCCCTGGTTCTATCATATTAGGCCAGTTTGACAATCCGGCCAATCCGCTGGCTCATTATAAAACTACCGGTCCCGAAATCTGGGAACAGACCTGTGGAAAAGTTGACTTGCTGGTTGCAGGAATAGGAACAGGAGGCACAATATCCGGAACGGCCCGTTTTCTTAAAGAGCAGAATCCTGCCATTACCGTAGTTGGTGTTGAACCTGCCTCAAGTCCGCTTCTGAGCAAAGGTACCGTGGGACAACATGCAATTCAGGGCATCGGACCTAACTTTGTGCCCAAAACTCTGGACAGATCACTGATTGATATTGTAGTAGATGTTACTGATTCACAGGCATTGGATACAACAGCATTGCTGTGGAACGAAAATATAAACGTTGGTTATTCCTCAGGAGCAGCTGTTTGGGCTGCAGCAAAAATTTTGAAAGAAAATTATGGCAAATATCAATGTCCCGTTGTAATTTTGCCTGACTCTAAAGACAGATATTGATATGGATATTTCTCAGCTTGGCGAATTTGGACTGATAGACAAACTTACAGAGGATCTTAAACCTGCAAACAAGACTACTGTTTACGGTGTTGGAGACGATGCCGCTGTTCTTGAATACGGCAATCGCTGTACTCTTGTCACCACAGACATGCTCATGGAAGGTGTTCATTTTGATTTGACATACGTGCCATTGAAACATCTTGGTTACAAATCAGCCATTGTGAACATTTCAGACATATATGCAATGAACGGCAAACCTGAACAGATGACCTTGAGCATAGCTTTAAGCAAGCGCTTTTCTGTTGAGGATATGCAGGAGTTCTATGATGGAGTGCGTCTGGCCTGCAGCCGTCACGGAGTTGATCTGGTTGGAGGTGACACAACATCATCACTGACCGGTCTGGCTATATCCATTACCTGCATAGGCAGTGCAAACAAAGAAGATATTGTGTACCGTAACGGAGCCCATAACACAGATCTTATATGTGTGTCAGGAAATCTTGGTGCAGCGTACATGGGCCTGCAACTCCTGGAACGTGAGAAGTCTGTTTACTACAGTACCGAACACTCTGATAACGAACCGTTCAGTCCTGATTTTGCAGGAAAGGAATATCTTCTGGAACGTCAGCTCAAACCTGAAGCCCGCGGAGATGTTCTTGAAGAACTGCGTAAAGCCGGCATCCGTCCTACATCCATGATGGATATCTCTGATGGACTTTCAAGCGAATTGCTGCATATTTGCAAACAGAGCGGTTGCGGATGTGCAATTTATGAGGAACGTATTCCTGTGGACTATCAGACTGCTGTTATGGCTGAAGAATTCAATATGAATGTCTTTACATGTGCTCTTAACGGTGGTGAAGATTATGAACTTCTGTTCACCGTTCCTTTGACAGATTTTGAGAAAGTTTCACAGATAAAGGATGTCAAAGTTATAGGTCACATAACAAATGCGGACCAGGGACATGTGCTGATTACAAAAGACGGCCAGCAATTTGATTTGAAAGCTCAGGGCTGGCAGTCTAATTTGGACAAATAGTCTGAGATATTCTCTCCAATAAAATCTACCTTGATAGGAACAACCCAAAGGTTTTCTGCAAAGGACGGCAGTGTGTTGAAACTCCGTAGGCGTGCAGCATCCTTTTGTGTAGTAAAAACATATGTCTTTCCAACAGTGTTCTGTTTCAATATCTGATATCTGTTTTCTATCAGTGCAAGATCCTTGTCCGAGAAACGATGATGGTCAGCATATTGAATAACCTGAATATTATCTGTATGTTTTCTGAGTTTGTCTATGAGAACTGACGGGTTGGCTATGCCGGAAACCAGAAGAATTGAGTCTTTGTCTGAAACCCCGTCAAAACCGATAAGAGCGTTGCCGTTGAACTTTTCAAGATTCCTGTAAACAAAACGAGAAAACAGGATACTTGCACTTGTGTATTTTCGTAACATGTCTGTAACAGTGCCTGTATCCACATTCTCGGGGCATTTTGTAACAACAACAATATCAGCGCGGCGGATTCCTTTTTTTGATTCCCGCAATCTCCCGGCAGGAATCAGTGAATCAAACAATATGAACCGGTTGAAATCTGTCAGCATGATATTGACACCCGGCTTGACATAACGGTGCTGATACGCATCGTCCAGTATAACCATGTCAGGGTGCACACTTGCCAGAAGCGTATTAATGCCTTGTACACGGTTTTCGCAAACGGCTACAGTTATATCAGGATATTTGCAATAAATCTGAAAAGGTTCGTCTCCTATTGTTTCTGCATTGCAGCCGGCCTGTGCCAGTACAAATCCTTTTGTGCGGCGCTTGTACCCACGGCTGAGTACGGCAATATGGTGTTTGTCCTTAAGAAGTTCAATAAGGTATTCAGTGTGCGGAGTCTTTCCCGTTCCGCCAACAGTGATGTTGCCTATATTGATAACAGGAACAGAGAATGCGGTTTCTTTTTTCAAGCTGCAGTCAAACATGAAATTTCTGATGCCGGTGGCAATTCCGTAAATCCATCCGATAGGGGACAGTATATGGTTTTTTCTGAATTTTTGTGGCAGTACCGGCATATGAACTGTTAGTTATTTTTACAAAGTTAAAGTTATAGTTGTGAAATTGTCGCTTTTACAGTTAAAATGTTTGCTTTAACTTTTTTTTAAAGAGAAAAACTTTTCAAAAATATTGAGGAACGGAAAAATAATTGTAAATTGCACCCGATTTGTTGTGCACATGACTTAATACGTGCCATTTTTTCGGAAAGATGCTCGAGTGGTTGAAGAGGCACGCCTGGAAAGCGTGTAAACGCCCAAAGCGTTTCCGGGGTTCGAATCCCCGCCTTTCCGCATATTTTTTGAAATAAATTGAACTAAAATAATAATTAATTAAAAATCAAACAGAAATGAAAAAGTTATTTGCATTCGTTGCAATTATGGGACTTGTTACTTTCGGCCTATCTCAGTCAGTAGTAGCTCAGGAAGCTGCTGAAGCTGCTTCAACAGAGCAGGTTGAAGAACAGAATGAAGAAGTTAGTTCATCTGCTTCAGTTGAAGAGGGTGAGAAGAGTCTTCACAAAAATCTTAAGATTAAATTTATTGAAGGTAGTGCAGGCTTCATGTCATTGGTTGCTATTGCCATGATTTTCGGTCTTGCTCTTTGCATTGAGCGTATTGTATTCTTGAGTCTTTCTGAAATCAATTCAAAGAAACTTCTTGAGGATATTCAGGAGGCTCTTTCAAAAGGTGACGTTGAAGGTGCAAAGAACCTTTGCCGTGATACACGTGGTCCTGTTGCTTCTATCTGCTATCAGGGTCTTTTAAGAATTGACGAAGGTCTTGATACCGTTGAACGTTCTGTTGTATCTTATGGTAGCGTTCAGGCAAGTAACCTTGAAAAGAACCTGTCTTGGATCACATTGTTCATTGCAATGTCTCCGTCATTGGGATTCTTGGGAACAGTTATCGGTATGGTTCAGGCATTTGACGATATCCAGCGTGCAGGTGATATTTCTCCTAAGATTGTTGCCGGCGGTATGAAGGTTGCGTTGATTACAACTATCTTCGGTATCATTGTTGCTTTGGTTCTTCAGGTATTCTACAACTACATCCTGAGCAAGGTTGAAGCAATCAATTCTGATATGGAAGATTCTTCTGTAACATTGCTTGATATCATTCTTAAATACAATCTCAAGTATAAAAAATAATTGGTAAACCACTATTGAAATGAAAAAACTAAGTGCTTCTTCATTAGTATTATGGGCACTGTTGTCTCTGTCTATGATAGTACTGATCATATTCTACTGCGTAGGATTCGGTAATCAGGACACATTCAATGGTGAACAGTATACGGCACCGCAAAATACAGGCCTGCTTATTGTATGGATGTATATTATGGTGATTTTATGTATCGGTTCAGTTTTCGGTTTTGCTATTTATAAGGTCATATATAATGCAAAGCATAAAGCTTCCGCAAAAATCAAAGCAATTGACTGGGCAGGTCCCACACTGCTTGCTACTCTTGTTATTATTGTTATTTCTATGCTCTGTGCTAGCAGTACACCAATTCGCATTGGTGGTGACATCCTTGTTGACAATACATTCGATTTGAAGCTTACTGACACTTGTCTGTACTCAATCTATGTTTTGCTGATTGCCGCCGTTCTTGCTACTGGTGCTGCTATGACAGGTTTGTTTAAGTCAAAAAAATAAGGAAATAATAAGAGTATGAAAGGTAATAGAAAAGTTCCCGGACTGAATTCCTCATCCACAGCGGATATATCTTTTATCCTGCTCATATTCTTTCTTGTAACCACTTCAATGGATACGGATATGGGTATTACCCGCCGTTTGCCGGAGTGGCAACCGAATGCTCAAGAAGAAGAGGCTAAGGTTAAGGAACGTAATCTTTTGATTGTCAAGGTCAACTCTGATAATGAAATCCTTGTACGCAAGGATGTTATCAAGATTACAGAGCTTAAGGACATTGCCAAGGAATTCATAGCAAATCCTGAAAACAAGGATAATCTTCCTGCAAAAGAAGAGTATGAGATTCCCGGCTTTGGAACTGTTGTTACAACAACCAAGCATGTAATTTCTTTGCAGACTGACGGTGACACACAGTACGAGATTTATTTTAAAGTTCAAAACGAGCTGAGTAGAGCCTATAATGAATTAAGAGACGAATGGTTGTTTGAGCAGTATCACAAACATTCCCGCGATTTTGCCGAGGATGCTGATGAAATTGTTTATGCAAAGGGTATGTATCCGTCAAAGATTTCAGAGGCAGAACCAAGACAATATGGTGCAGCCAATATCCAATATGCTGAATAAGTATGAGTAAGTTTACAGGTAATAAAAAACGTGAGATGCCGGAGTTGAACACTTCTTCACTTCCTGACCTGATATTCTCTGTATTGTTCTTCTTTATGATGGTAACTTCCATGCGTGAAGTTACGCTTAAGGTTGTAATCAATCAGCCGGCAGGTACGGAAATTGAGAAACTGGTTAAGAAATCCAGAGTAACTCACATATACATAGGCACTCCTACAAAGGACTACCGTTCACAGTTAGGTCCTGGTACACGTATTCAGCTTGACGATGATTTTGCGGAAGTAGGTGCTGTGCAGGACTTTGTTATTGGCGAACGCAAAAACATGGCCGAGCGTGACCAACCTTATATGCAGGTTTCCATGAAGATTGATAACGATACTCACATGAATATCGTTACAGATGTAAAGCAGGAACTGCGTAAGGCTTGGGCTTTGAATATTGTTTATTCATCAAAGAAAACAAATCGTGTAGAATAACAATTCAAATCATATTGAAAAAAAGAGGTAACCAAATCGGTTACCTCTTTTTTTGTAGTGTTATTTAATAATAGATAAAAAATATATTGTTTTTTTTACACATCGTTTGGTAATAAATAGGTAATTGTTTATATTTGTAAAATAAGTTTAATGTTTGCATTATTATTACAATAATGGTAAAGATTGAATTGTATAATTCATAACTAGTGGTGAAATTTTTTTTATGAAACAAATAGACTATTTCTGTCATACCTATGTTGTGTTCATTATGTGTAGACACATTTTCAATATAGAAAACAAATTTGTATTACCTTAACTTAATAATTGAAATGTGTTATATGATGAAAAATGTGCGAAAATTAGCTTTTGCCAGGCATTCACATATTATGTCGTATGTATACTAAATGTGTAATTAAAACCATTGTGCCGGCATAGACGCTTGTTCAATAAAGTCATGTAGAGTTCATTTTGTCTTTAGTCAGTTCAGTCAAAAGCAACAGTTATATGTACTTTTGTGAAGTATTATTTTAAGTAACTATTATGAAAGAACTGACAAAACAAAAATTCATAAAAACAAAAATGAATAAGATAAAACAATTATTATTAGGCTTGTTGTGTGCAATATTTGTAACTAGTTGTTCTAGCGATGCCTACAATTTTGAAGATGGTGATGGTATGGCATATGTCATTGCTGATTCCAAAGAATACCACGAATATGTGAAGGCCTTAATCAATCTGAATAATGCAGAAGCTGTTTGTAATACAAAAATTTATGGCACTAGAACGGTGTATTCCGATGGAACTGTTGTAAATAATCTTGATTCCGTTAGTATGATGGAAGATAGGAATGAAGTGGTGTTAATGAAAAAAATAGTTGATATTGTATATAGCCAATTAGTGGAATCATATCCGTATTTTAATTCTTTTTCAAATGATGTTAAAATTATGATGTATAATGTGGCGCTATCATCTAATAAAGATTTACAGAAACTCGATTCCAAGAATCCACTCAAAAAGTATTTTACACGAGTTGGTGTAAATATGAATGACGCACAAATTATACAATGTCAACTAGCGAATTCTCGATATGCTTTATCCTCTGTAGTCTATTCAAGTGAGACAGCTGTAATAGAGGCTTGTAGGCAGCTTGGTGAAAAAGTAAAAGTTGAAGTTGGTGGTTATGTATTTAATGATGGATCTGGATTGTTAATTACTGACATTGAGGGAACGCAAGCTACTAAAACATCAATGAATATGCCTTATGTTGAGTGTAAATATAGTTTTCATTATCACCCTAGTATGTATGGAAATACAAAGCAGTCGGATGCAGATAGATCGTATCAAAATTCAGCCCCCAAAAATGGAAACTCAAAACAGGGAATGATGATAGTAACTAGCGATCATGGTTGTGTATATTATAACTGAAATTCGTAATGATGAGAACTGGTAAAATACATATTGTTTTGTTGCTGCTGATTCTGATTGTTGGGAAGTTATATTCCCGAACAACAAATAATTCTGGTTTGTTGCCACTTTATATATCAGCAGAACAATTTAAGAATAAAGACAACGGTATACCTTACTTGACAAAAAAGTTTCTCTCTAAAAATGAATTCAAATATGCAGTTGTTATTTCTCCGTCATTTGAGGAAGCGTCTGTAATGTATATCGCAGATGGAAAGATCTCATATGTACTACAAAAGAAAAAGTATAATATGGAGATAGATGACTATTTCACTTCAGGGTTGATAAATCTGATTGAATTAGCATGTTCTACGGCATCATATTTCGCTGATTGTTGTGGTTTAGATGGCGTGATACGCTATTTTGTCCCTAAGGGAAAGAATATGGCCAGTGCTTATTTATGGGAAAATGGGACATCAGATGCATCAAAATCACTTGTTCGGATTCTAGATCAGATCTGCCAATGTTTGGTTGAGGATGATATCACTGCTATAAAAATGTTAAAAGAAGACATTGAATTATGCTATCACGATTTTTTGCAGTATATTCCAAAATATGCAATACGTGATACTACTACCCTTGTTACATGGGGAAATGTTTTTTATCCATTTTGTTTCTCAAATTAATATTACCAACATTAAATAGATTATTTATTAGTATGAAAAAATATCTCATATGTGTGTCGTTTTTTGCGGCAGTTTGTTTATTCTTTATTTCTTACACAAAATCAACTTTATATATTGACAATGTAGAAGCAATTTGTGGAAGTTCACCAACAGTTATTCGTGAATCAAAAAACGGGAAATGGACTAAATATAATGTTTACAATCCATCATCAAAAGGATGTGATATTGAATATTGGTCAATTACTGATAATTCACGGAATCGTCAGAGGTGTCAAAATACCGGAACAGTGGATAAGAGTCGGGTTGTTAATGTTTGTTGGAAGAAGTTAGGAGAATAGATATTATTTGTTACAACAGTTCCGCTTTTTTTTAAGCGGAACTGTTGTAAATTAATTCAACTAAAAATATGAAGAAATACACACTGTTATTACTCGCATTGCTTTGTATTCTAATCTCTTGTAAAAGGGAGTGTTTTGTGGGAGTTGAGAAGAATGTTGATTTTTTTAATAATACTGCTGATGTAATTGAGGGTCATTTGCTAAGTGTTGATGTTATGGGACCAAGTGAGATAGCTATTGATGATACTCTACTGATATTCTCTACAAATGACCCTACTGGTTATATAAAGATATATAATATTGACAATTGTAAACTAATAGGTAAATATGGATTGAAAGGTCGTGCAAATAATGAGTTTAATATGACTTTACTTGCTAGTTCCAATATAGCAAAAACAAACAAAGGTAGCATTGTATATATTTATGATGACCTTTCTTTATTGAAAGTAATGAATATTGATTTAACAATTCAACATAACATTGCAATTATTGATACTGCCTATAGAAGTATATCATTAATTGATGGTGTTACAATTTTTGATTTTGTTAATGATGTTTCTTTTACATATACTAAAGTTCATGAAGATAATGTGTTTTTAGGAAGATATAACTTACCTCAGTATTCTTATAAAGCTCATAATCAAGATGCTGAAGATATTGTTGTATTCTCAAAATTAATGAATTTTGAAGATGTTGATGATGCCTGTTATAGTTACTCTGGAGCTGTGTACAAGCACCCAATAAGAAATATTTATTATCAACCATTCCAATATATGGATTACCTATTAATTTTTAATATGGAAGATAACACTATAAGAGCAACTCACCAAAATAATTCTCTGTCATTTAATGATAAGATTCCTGACAATGCAAATTCATTTTGTTTTGGTCATTCTTGTAACACAAACGAGTATATTATGTGTTTATATTTTAATGGTGATTATTCTAAAAAATCTTTGAAAAATGAAGGAGAAGAAAAACCTGAATTACTGATCTTTGATTGGAGTGGCAATTATTTAGGTGGTGTTAAGCTAGGACGTGAGATTCACAGAATAGCTTATGACTCAAGAACACAATCTCTAATTGGAGTAAATATTGATAAGGAATCAGTATATGCATTTGATTTGAGTGGTATGATTAAATCCATTAGCGTTGAATAATCAATATGAAGATTAAAATGAGTTATTTGTTGTTTATGTTATTGTTCAGTTGTCAAAGTGAAACATGGCAAGTTCAGAAAACAGTGCGTAAATTGATAGGAAAGGAAATTATGTGGAGTAATGTACAACAATATGTTTATGCTGATACAGTGTTAGAAGCAAATAGTGCTAATATGCAATCGGTATTAAAACCAATAAAAGTAATAACCTATATTGATAGCGTAGTTTGCTCATCGTGTTTTGCAAACTATTTGCGTGGTACAGTTGCTTTTACAGATATAGTTAATTCGGATAGTGTACAATATATATGTGTAATGAATTCACGTCAGATAACAGCATTCCAAGAAGCTATACAAGATGTGGATTGTCCGCGTAGCCTTGTGGTGTTCGATGTGTCTGGCAATTATCTTATGAAGAATGGCTTGGAAAATTATACAGATATGTTCCGCACATTTCTACTAGACAAATACAACCATGTGGTTCTTGTAGGAGATCCATTAAGGAATAATGATATTCAAGATCTATATGTGAAAAGTATTAGGTCAATGATAAATAATGATGGTGTTGCAATAAGGCGTAAATCCTTATTAAAAAATATTGAGTAAAGAAGCATGAATTTATTTAGGAAATACACCTTGTTATTGATTGTATTTATAGTGTGTAGTTGCACTGACAAAGAGTTAAGAGAAGTATATAAATTGGCAGGAGAAAATTGGATACAACTGGATTATGTATTGCAATATTACAAAGATGAACCTGAAAAATACCAAGCAGCTTTATTTTTGATAAAAAATATGCCAGCCCATTATTCGTATGTAGATACTAGTGCTATTGAAAGGTATTATGAATATGCATTACAGGTGTTCAATACTAATTCCTCACCTGAAAAACATAGAGATTTATTGCTTGCTATTAGTGATAGTTTGTACTCAGGTATAGAAAAGAATACTATTCTTGATTGTAAAATCATTACTGCTGATTATCTAATATACACAATAAATAATGCATATGATCAATGGAAGTGGTGCTCTTGGGCTGAACAAGTCGAGTTTGATGAGTTTTGCGAGTGGATTTTACCATATAAAGCTGTAGAATATCAGTCTCTTGATTATTGGCGTGATACTCTTAAAAATCATTTTACGAGTGATGCTTTTGCAATGTTGACGAATACTGATTATTATGATGATGTTGAATGTGGAACTGCAATAAAAATGGCAGAAGTTACCAGAGATCAAATTAACAATAAAATTCAACGCTATGGCTTGTATACACGTGCCGGTTTACCTATATTAAGTGCTAAAGTTATGCCTTATATTACATTTGGCAATATTCATGATTATGCATTATTAGGAACTCTGACTTTCCGCAGCATAGGTCTTCCTGTTGTATTAGACCAAACAGCAGTTGGAGCTAGATATTCAGCTGCACACCAATGGCTTGTAGTAATGGGCGACAAAGGCGAAGAAGAAGTGTCGGAATGGGATATTTCTACATATTTGGGGTGGGGCTTTTTTCCATATGAGAGAGGGCCTAAGGTCTATAGAAACACATATGCAATTGATGCAAGACGACAGCAATATATGAGTAATGCAAAACATCCATATCAGTTTAATGTCGCAATGAAAGATGTAACTGAGAAGTATTTTGTTACGTCTACGTTATCAATTCCAATATCAAAAGAAAACCGCAAATTATTACGTGACAAATATGTACTTATAGCATCTGCTGTCAATAATGAAAATAATACAGAATGGGTGGTAGTTGATTTTGGAGTATTAAAGCATGGAAAGGCCATTTTTGAAAAAATGGGACGCGAGGTTTTATACATTGTAATGTTTTATAGTGAAGCAGAACTATGCCCTATCAGTAATCCATTTATTTTACATAAAGATGGCAGTGTAGAATATGTTTGTATAGATTCTCTCAACACGGCAAGTATGAACAAATGGTGTAACAATCCATATTAATTATTCGTTATGAATAAATATAGATATATAATATTATCCCTATTCATTTCAATAATCTTGATTTCTTGTAGTAATCATAGTTATTTATTGTCAGATGCTCTTAGACGTGCAGGTGATAATAGACACCAATTAGAACTAGTCTTGGAACATTATAGAAATGATGCTGAAAAATTTGCTGCAGCTCGTTTCATTATAGAAAATATGCCTGGTCATTATTCGTATTATGGGGAAAACATATTTGACTATTATAAACAAGCGCTTGAGGTTGTGAGTGATAAAAACATGAGTCCTGATCAACAACGTGATTCTTTGCGTACGCTGAGTACTGAAGAATATCCATTGCTTGAATTTAGAACTATTCAAGATGTGAAAATTATTACAGCTGACTTTCTGATATATAGTATTGATCATGCATACGATCAATGGAAGACACGCCCGTGGGCACAACATTTGAATTTTGACCAGTTCTGCGAATATTTATTACCATATAAATTTCGCGAATTACAAAGTCTAGATTATTGGCGTGATACATTGGCCAATCATTTTTCTGATAATTTAAAACAAATGGAACCAAGCGATGAACGAAGTTTTACAGCATATGGTGCTCTTGAGACAATGCGTAACGAGATTGTGTACAAAGTGAATCCTATTTTACGATGGACCGATTATGGAGGTTATCCATTATTGAGCGCATCAACAATGCCTTATATGACTACAGGTTCTTGTCTTGATTATGTCACTATGGGCGCTTCAGCATTTCGGAGTGTTGGTTTGCCTGTTGTTATGGATTATGTCCCATTGTGGGGACGTAATCATGAAGGTCATTCATGGTATGTTTTATTAAATGACCGTGGTATGGAATTTCCTGCACCTAATGATATTACGACATCACCAGGCTGGGGATTTTATCCATATGAACGTTTTCCAAAAGTATTTAGATCAACATATTCACACAATAAACGGATTATTGAGTATAACAAGAAGTCAAAATATAGACTAAAATTTAATATGTTTATGACAGATGTTACTGATAAATATTTTAAGACTTCGGATTTGGATATAGATGTATTTGATAATATACATCTTAAAGATAAGTATGTTTATATAGCAATGTTTTCTGTAAATGAAGCAAATAAATGGTACATTCTTGATTTTGGTGAAATGCATCGTGGAAAAGCTCATTTTGAGAAAATGGGACGCAATATGTTGTATTTGGTGTTTGGTTATGATGGAAAAAAAATACTTCCAATTAGTTATCCGTTTATTTTACACAAAAGCGGAAACGTGGAATATATTAAATTTGATGATTCTGAAATGCGGAGTGTAACTTTGAAACGTAAGTATTATCAGTCTGCTAATGTATTATATATGCGTAGGCGGTTAAAAGGGGCGCAGGTTCAAGCTTCAAATTATTCTGATTTTAGAAAAATTGATACAATGTATACAATAGAGAATATTTATGTACCAGACAAACTTCCAATTAGTACTCAGAAATCTTATAGATATTGGCGCTATTTGTCTCCAGATGATTCATATGGCAGTATAGCAGAATTATCTTTCTTTAATGAACAAGATAATGAAATTGAAGGACAACATATTGCGTGTCAAAAAGCTACATTCTTTGAAATGGAACGTGCATATGATAATAATTTGCTCAGTAATTTTGAAGCCGATAGCACAAGTGGCATTTGGGTTGGCATGGACTTTGGCATGCCTGTTAAAATATCGGGTGTTAGGGTTATACCGCGTAGTGACGACAATGATGTATGCGTTGGAAATGAGTATGAGTTGTTTTACATGGATGCACATAGTAACTGGAGTTCTTTAGGTAAAAAAAACGCCGTTGCTAATTATGTTACATACAACAATGTCCCTCAGAATGCTCTGTTATGGTTAAAGAACAACACTAGAGGGATAAACGAAAGACCATTCATAATGGATCAGAACGGAAAAATTACATGGTGGTGATTAAGTTTCAACAAATTAGTTCTGTGATATCTGTATTTCTGCTAATTTGCGTTGCAGGTGGAATATTTCTTACTTGCAATCATTTTACAAATGCAGAAAACGATATAAAAGATTATTGGATACTTATATCTGTTTTATTAATATCCATCTTATTGTCATGTCAACCTAGACCATTAGAAATACTCAAACAGAGTCTTGATTCAAAGGTGTTTGTTTCCGGAATAATAATAATTGCTTTTTTATTCTCACTTTATGGCTTACTGCAACAATTTGGGTATATTGACTCTAACAATGCTGGCTTTAAGATAACTGGGCCATATGAGAATCCAGCCGGTTTTGCAATTGTACAGACATTAATGTTTCCATTATGTTTGTATTACGCTTTTACTAACAAGTGGTTAGCAAAGGTATCATCTATTTTAATAGCACTGACTGTCGTATTGTGTGGTTCACGAACTGGAATATTATCTTTATTGGCTATTACAGTTATTGTTGTTTGTAATAGAACAAATGCTATTCATTATCTGCTGCAACACAAATATTTGAGTGTTTTTATTGTAATATTGTCACTATTTCTGTTTGTGGAATTGTATTTGGTAAAGATGGATTCTGCTAATGGCCGTCTTTATATCTGGCGAATATGTTGGACAATGATAAAAGATAAACCTTTGTTTGGTTTTGGACCATATGGTGTTTATAGCCATTATATGGACTATCAAGCACAATATTTTGAATTGAATCAGGATTCAGTATATTCATGGCTCGCAGATGATATTTCGCACCCATTCAACGAGTATATCAAACTGGCGGTTAATTATGGCATAATTGGTATTGTTGTTGCAATTTTTTTGCTGATAGTGGTTGTGTGCAGAATATTGACATTAGAATCTAAAAAACGTTGTGTGTTACTTAGTTACGTTGCTGGTATCGTTATTTTCAGTCAGTTCTCTTATCCGTTTGATTATTCTATTACTTGGTTTGTTGTAGGAATAATAATTATTTTATTATTGCCAGAAATAAAAAAATTTTTGTCAAAAGATATGCAGATTGTTTTACGTGCAATTGTTTCAATTTTCGCTTTTATTGCAATATGCGTATCTGTCCGTATGATGTATCTTGATATAAAGTGGAAAGAAATGTCAGATTTATGTTTACAAGGCAAAACATACAAAATGTTGCCATATTATGCTAAAATGAAGCCAGAAAAAGAAAACGATGAACGATTCCTGTATAATTATAGTGCGGAATTGAATATTGCCGGAATGTATGAAGCAAGTATGGAAATTATTGAAGAATATATAGACAAACGCAAAGATTATGATGTTCAATTATTGTTGGCGGACAATTATATCAACATGGGTGATACAATAAATGCAATAGAAGCTTATAATAAAGCAGCGAATATGATTCCATGTAGGTTTGTACCTCTTGGTTGCGCTATGGTGCTATATGATAAGATATGCGATACCACTAATGCGTACCGTTTAGCACGTACAATTCTTGATAAGCCGATAAAGGTCAATTCTGAGACCATTGAGTATTTTATTATATACGCCAAACGCATTTTGGAGATGCGTAGCATGGACCTTCAGCGCCAGTTCTGAGGTGAATGGGATACGTCGGAAGGTTATATTAACAGTTAGTTAGCGGGAAGGCTAACTGCGAGTGTTCGCAGAGTATATACTCAAATTCTTGTGGAGTTAAGTTCACTATATTACCCCCATTGTTTTGTAAAATCGGTTACCTCTTTTTTTGTAGTGTTATAAAATACATGTCTTTGGGATTCTTTTCATCAGCAGGGTAGAATGTACGTTCCGTTTCCTGCCAAATCTCAGGACTGATGTTTGGAAAGTAGGCATCGGCCGCAGAAGGCGTATCTTGAATCAATGTAAGGTAAATGCGGTCCGCAATATCTATTGTCTGTCTGTAAATCTGTTCCCCACCAATAATGAATACCTGTTCTTGGGAAGAAACGTGGGCTAGTACCTGACTGATATCCTGAAAGCACTCAGCGCCTTCCAGTTTTAATTCTGTGTTGCGGGTCAGAACAATGTTGCGGCGGTTTGGTAACGCACCTTTGGGTAGAGATTCAAATGTCTTACGGCCCATAACAACAGTGTTACCTGTAGTCAGTTCCTTGAAACGCTTCATGTCTGCAGACTGGCGGTAGAGCAGAGCGTTATTAAATCCTATGGCACCATTCAGCGCCGTGGCTACTATTATTGAAATCATACCGATACTTTTCCTGCAATATGTGGATGCGGATTGTAATCAACAAGAGTAAAGTCTTCATATTTGAAGTCAAAGATACTCTTTACATCCGGGTTGATAAGCATTTTGGGCAGTGGTCTGGGCTCACGTGTAAGTTGGAGCTTTGCCTGCTCAATATGGTCAAGGTATAAATGTGTATCGCCGGTTGTATAAACAAAATCTCCGGCTTTGTAGCCTGTAACCTGAGCCATCATCATAAGTAACAGTGAGTATGATGCTATGTTGAATGGTACGCCAAGGAACGTGTCTGCGCTCCGCTGGTACAGCTGCAGGCTCAAACGGTCCCCTGCAACGTAGAACTGGAAGAAGGTGTGGCAGGGCGGAAGATTCATGTTCTTCAAATCTGCAACGTTCCAGGCGCTGACAATTATACGGCGTGAACCGGAATCGTTTTTGATCATGTCCACACATTGCTGAATCTGGTCAATGTAGCCTCCTTCATAATCGGGCCAGTGACGCCACTGGTAACCGTAAATATGTCCCAGATCTCCTGTTTCAGGATCTGCCCATTCGTTCCAGATACGCACTCCGTTCTCCTGAAGATATTTTACGTTGGTATCGCCGTTAAGAAACCAGAGCAATTCATATATAATGGATTTGAGATGCAGTTTCTTTGTGGTAAGACATGGAAAACCGTCTTCCATGTTGAAACGCATCTGATTGCCGAATACACTGATTGTTCCGGTACCTGTGCGGTCCTCCTTTTTTATTCCTTCTTTCAGGATTCTGTCAAGCAACTCCAGATATTGTTTCATTATTCTTATGCTGATGTGAAATTATTAATGCAGAAATTATGGCGGCTATGCTTAAACCTGCAAAATAGAGATATAAAAGAAGAATGGCTTCCTTATATGTCTCTATGGTTTCTATTGCAGATTTGTAGCCCGCTTGTACAAAGTTATATAATTTTGCCCAAACATTGTATTCTGCAAAATAAAATATTAGAGCAATAACTGTCAGGTATAGAATTAGTTTGACAAGCCCTATAATTACAAGCCAGCTTTTGCTGCTTCTGCGTTGCGGTAAAGATAGCAATACGTTTTGTGTGAAACAGTCTTTTCCTATTTCCGCTTTGCCTTCTGACAGGAACTTTTTAATCATTAAATCCTTCTTGTCCATATCCGTTTTCTATTAAATATGCTTTTAAATGTTCTTTTGCCCTGCGCATATGGGATTTTACAGTCCCGTCGGGCATATCCATTATCTTACATATATCCTTTATAGAATAATTTTCCAGATAATACAGTGTGATAACACCTCTTTCATTCGGCTTCAGTGTTTCCAAAGCTTTGTATATGTCACTTTTCAGCAATGTGTCATCTGTTTTGTATTCTGATTCCAGAAAGGAGTATTCGTCAATACTGGTGGTGTTGCCGTTTTGTTTATTTACATAGTCGTAAAAGAGATTGTATGCTATTCTGGTAAGCCAGGTTGAGAATCTTGCTTTGTTTATAAATGTGTGAAGTGACAAATATGCTTTGATGAATGTTTCCTGGGCAAGTTCATAACTCAGGGTTTTATTGCCTGCAGTGATATTGAGAAGAAAATTTCTTATCTGGCTTTGGTAGCGTTCAACAATCTGACCGTAAGCGTCTTTGTCTCCCGATATAACAACCTTGTTGATAAGAATAATGTCACTGGCGGCTTTCATCAGTTTGGTGAAATTGAAACTCTATTTTCTTGATGACATTCCGGTAATATAATCTACAATGCCAATTATAATCAATATTATTGCACCTATCCTTGCTAACCATGATTGGCGTACGAATAAAGACAAAAGTAATAATATTCCTCCACAAATGATAAGAATAAGTGCCTTATTCGTCTTTTCATTAAATTGGTTAACTTTGGTAAAGCTATTGCTCTTTTTGTTATTATGGTACTCTTGTTTGCTGTTGAATGTATTGTCTGTTTTGCCCTTTTTTATTTCCCTTTCCTTTTCCTTGGATCTTTTTCCCAATATATACAATGCTATGATACCGGCAATTATGAACGGGAATATAAATATGGGAGCAATTGTCAGTCCTACAATAGGTAAAAGATTTGGTGCCGGACCGGACATGAAAAACGGCCAATCAAGGTTTTTTAGTTCCCTGAACAAGCTTCTTATCTCATCTTTTACTCTCCATTTTCCGTCGGTAGGAGTATATGTGTATGAATACACCAGACTGTCATCCTGGCTTATTACTGTTATTCCTATGTCTACTATGGTATCTGCTATAGTATCTGAAAAGGTTTCCTGAAACGGCTCTGAATTCTGGTCTGTTACTGTTGTTCCTGACGCGTTGGCAATAAATGTGACCAATAAAGCTAATACTGTAAGTTGTTTTTTCATTTTTATATTCATTTACCCATATTAGACTCTTTTCACTCAAAATAAGTTGCAAAAATATGTAACTTTGCGGTGTATGGAGCTGCCCTATAAATTCAAATGTCAAATGGAGAAGCAACTTGGCGAACAACAGGCTGGGTTGCTGTTTGATGCCATTTCAGAAGATACGGTTACTTCTATCCGTTTTAACAGGGAAAAGTTGAACGGCAATGTTTCAACTCTTATGTCTGTCCCTATGACTTGTACTGAACCTGTTCCATGGGCTCAGAATGCATGGTATCTGGCTACAAGACCTTCTTTTACGGCAGATCCTTTGTTTCATGCAGGAGTTTATTATGTTCAGGAGGCCTCTTCAATGTTTCTTGAACAGATTGTTAAATCTTATGTTCACTCTCCGGTCAAGGCTTTGGACTTATGTGCGGCTCCCGGAGGCAAATCAACTCACCTTGTTTCTCTGTTACCCAAAGGCAGTCTGCTGGTATCCAACGAGATTAATAAACAGCGCTCTAATATACTTTGTGAAAACATTATCAAGTGGGGGCATCCTGCTTGTGTGGTAACACGTAATGCTCCATCTCAGATTGCTGCGCTTGGAACTGTCTTTGATTTTATTCTTGTTGACGCTCCGTGTTCCGGAGAGGGTATGTTCCGGCGCGATGAACAGGCTGTTGAATGCTGGAGTCCGGAAAACGTGCAAATGTGCGCACAGCGTCAGTGGGAAATAGTTAGTGATGCATGGAATAATCTGAAACCGGGCGGTGTATTGGTCTATAGCACCTGTACTTTCAATGAATATGAAGATGAACAGATTCTTGAAAGAATAGTGACGGAATTCGATGCCGAATCATTGCCTGTGGAGTGCAGTCCCGAATGGAATATAACGCCCACAACAGGAAATGGACTTTATGGATATCATTTCTATCAGCATAAAACAAAAGGCGAAGGCCTGTTTATGTGCGCTGTCCGTAAATCGGATTGTGAAAATGTAACAAGAAGTCCCAAATGTAAATCAAAACCTCAGAATTTTTCTGTTCCTGCCGGTGTGAGGGGCTGGATTTGCAACGATGCCGGTTATAAGTTCAAATGTCTGAACGATTCAATTATCGCTGTTCCGCATGAACATGCTGATTTTATTCAGTTGGTTGCGGATAATCTGTATGTTCTGTACAGCGGAATAGAAATAGCAAAGATCAAGGGTAAGGATGTTGTTCCGGCGCATTCTCTTGCAGTCAGCACTGAAATAAATAAAGACTCTTTTGTCCAGTACCCGGTTGATTTGCGGACTGCGTTATTGTATCTGCAGGGAAATGGCGTTGTTATTGAAAACAATATACCCAAGGGCTTTGTTCTGCTATTATACAAAAACCAACCCTTGGGCTTTGTTAAGAATTTAGGAAACAGAACAAATAATCTGTATCCTGAATACTGGAAAATACGTAACAGTCAGGTGTAGTTTCCTATTTGTGTTTCTTTACTTTGTCAAGTAACGGATATATCTGTTCTGCGGCATATTTGCCCATAACCTGATATCCGTCAGCGTTGTAGTGCAGGTAGTCATTTTCAAACAGATATCTGGTGTCCATTTGCTCCGGATCATTTGCACTGCATACAGCAGCGGCAATGTCAATGTATCCGTCAAGATACTGACTTGTCTTGATCCAGTCGTTCAGAACCTGGCGACCGTGTTCGCGGTCTTCGTTATAATAGCCACGGTTGCCTTTGAACGGAGCAACTGTTGCACCGAATACTTTGATTCCTTTCTCTTTTGCTTCCTGGGCAATCTGAGTGAATATGTTTATTATCTGTGCGGCTGTCTGTTCTCCGTTGCGTGCACCGCCCAGGTCATTGATACCTTCAAAGAGTATAATATATTTTACACCGCCCTGTTCAAACAAATCTCTTGGGTAGCGTTTGGATGCCGGCGCACCAAGGCCGCCGCGTATTACACAGTTTCCGCCCAATCCCATGTTGAGAACAGAAATGTGTTCAGTTCCTTTCATTTTACCAAGGTTGTGTGCCAGGACATCTGTCCAACGGTTCTGGCCGTTAGTTGTGGTACCGCGTCCGTCAGTAATGGAGTTTCCAAGCACAACAATGGCCTGACCTGTTTTGGAATAGACTTCAATGGCGTTGATGATATACCAATGGTCAGTTTTTACTGCGTTTGAGAAATCTGTTGTGTTGCCTTCTGCAATGTACGATGTGGTACGTGATCCTGGGTGTCCTGTAATATTTGTTGAAGAAGCCTCACCAAGATGCATGGTGATGGCAATATTTTCTTCCCGACCTAATTTGTATGAAAAGGCATCGCTTATAACGTATTCTCCCGGAGCGATTGTAATAGAGGGTTGTCCACCAAACAGTACAGCGTGTGTAGTGTTTTCAACTATCTCGCTGCTGGCTCCCATTGTTGTTGCCTTTGCAATTTCCACTGCTTTGATTTCAACAGGTCCCTGGCTGAATTCATTGGAGAATTTGAGACGGATTTTGTTTCCGGAAATGGATGTGTGTACAATCTGGCGGATTGAATTGCCTCCAAGACCCGGTGCAGGCGGACAGTTGTGCGGTTCCACCAATTGTTCTGCAGTAGCCCATGTACCTACCCACTGAGCGCTTTTGGCACAAATGGTGCATGGAGCCAGCATTGCTAACAATGCAAGTCTGAATGTTGCTTTTTTCATATGAACGGTTTTATAAAGTGTATTTATTGTGCAAGTTTCAGTGCGATGTCCATAAACGCCTTGCCTGTTACTGAATTTTCATCCAATGCAACAGGTTCGCCGTCATCGCCGCCCTGACAGATACTCTGAACAAGCGGAATCTGTCCAAGAAGCGGAACATTCATCTGCTGTGCAAGGCGTTTGCAACCTTCCTTACCGAAAATATAGTATCTGTTATCAGGCAGTTCTGCTGGAGTGAACCATGCCATATTTTCAACTAATCCAAGGATAGGTACGTTGACTTTTGGGTTAGTGAACATATCAATTCCCTTGCGTGCATCGGCCAGAGCAACTTCCTGCGGAGTACTTACTACTATGGCTCCGCTCAGCCCCAATGTCTGTACAAGAGTAAGATGAATGTCGCTTGTTCCCGGCGGAAGGTCTATCAGAAAATAGTCAAGCGGTCCCCAGGCGGCATCGGCAATAAGTTGTTTCAAAGCGTTGCTTGCCATTGCTCCTCTCCATAGAACGGCTTGGGCGGGATCAACAAAGAAACCTATGGAAAGGGTCTTTATTCCGTATTTCTCTATAGGAATTATCAGATCACGGCCGTCAATGTTCTCTGAGTATGGACGGGCATCTTCTATATGGAACATTTTCGGGATGGACGGTCCGAATATATCGGCATCAAGCAGACCAACACTGTATCCCTGTTTTGCCAGAGCGATGGCAAGATTGGCAGATACAGTTGATTTTCCAACACCGCCTTTTCCCGATGCAATGGCAATAATATGTTTTACTCCGGGGAGTAATTCAGACTCTGTTGGACGTGGTGCCTGTAAGGTCTTTATTTTGATTTCTACCTGCGTGTCGTTGCTGGTGTAGAGCTTGATCTGTGTTTCAGCACTGCGGATTATGGATTTGATGAACGGGTCGGTCTCTTTTTCAAAAATAAGAGAAAAAGAAACCTTGTTTCCGTCAATGCGGATGTCGTCTTCAACCATATCCAGCTCAATCAGATTTTTCCCTTTTGAAGGATACTTTACTTGAGCCAATGCTTCTTTTATGAGGTTCGGATAAATAGTCATTGTTGATGTTTTTATTTACTGGTTTCAAGCCCGCTGCGTTTGCTCCGGTTGTAACTGCGGTATGTGTCAAGTTCTATTTCAATCTCCGGTTCCGTCAGTACTGACTCTTGAGGAACGGAGAATGCCATGTATTTGATGTCGATGCCGCGGTCACGCCATTGCTGTTCATAGTAGGTCCTGATATTCAGAATTGTACTCAGTTCAGTTCCTGTACTTTCTTCCAAATATACGTCAATATTCTGAATGTTGTATATTACCGGCAGGTTATTATGCTCAGCCATAGCCAGAGTGTATGTGTACATAAAGTTACTGTCGGTCTTGAGATTTATTACGCCGTCTGGAGCAAGAAACTTGCGGTAACGCTCTAGAAATGGGGTAGAGGTAAGTCTCTTGGTGAATTTCTTCATCTGGGGATCGGGGAAGGTGAGCCATATCTGGCTTACTTCACCGGCGGCAAAAAAGCGGTCAATGATTTCTATGTTTGTCCTTAAAAAGGCAACGTTCGGAATATTCTGCTGTATGGCCTGAGTTGCTCCAGCCCACATTCTTGCGCCTTTTATGTCAATGCCAATAAAATTCCTGTCCGGATACAGTTTTGCCAGCTCAACCGTGTATTCTCCGCGCCCGCATCCCAATTCAATGACAATAGGGTTGCTATTGTGAAAAAAGGAACTGTTCCAACAGCCCCTTTTTTCAAATGGTATCTGCTCAGCTACTGAGTGCGGATACTCAAAAACGTTAGCATAGGTCTGCATGTCTGCAAACTTTGCCAGCTTGTTCTTTCCCATCAGAAATCCAATACGGTTACCCAATTGTGCGGATCGGCAACATCGCCGTACTGAATTGCACGTAACTGGTTGTACAGTTTTGTGAGTACAGGACCCGGTTTGCCGTCTTTTGCAATAACGTATGATTTGCCAAGTTCAATATCGTCAATTCTTTCTATAGGAGAAATAACGGCTGCTGTACCGCATGCACCGGCCTCGTCCATCTCAAGAAGTTCTTCCAGAGGAATCTGACGCTGTTCAACTTTCATACCATTGTCTTTTGCAAGCTGCATAAGACTCTTGTTTGTTATTGAAGGCAGAATGGAGTCTGATTTAGGAGTAACGTATGTTCCCTGCTTTATGCCGATAAAGTTGGCTGCACCGCATTCGTCAATGTATTTTTTCTCTTTTGCGTCAAGATAGAACTCGCTGCAGTAACCTTTCTCATGTGCAATACGGTTTGCATAAAGGCTGGCTGCATAGTTGCCGCCCACTTTGTATTTACCCATACCAAGAGGTGCTGAACGGTCGTATGAACGTACCAAAGCGTATGGATTTACAGAGAAACCTCCCTTGAAATACGGACCTACCGGAGTTACAAATATAACTGCAAGGTATTCATCTGCCGGTTTGACACCAACTGTGATGCCGGTACCGATAATCAACGGACGGATGTAAAGTGAAGCTCCGCTTTCGTATGGAGGAATAAAGTCCTTGTTGAGTTCAACAACTTTCTTAACCATTGCACAGAAAGTCTCTGTTGGCAATTCAGGCATAAGTGTTGCACGGCATGTGCTCTGAAGACGCTCTGCATTTGCTTCCATGCGGAAGATACGCACTTTCCCGTCTTTGCCGCGGAAAGCTTTAAGACCCTCAAACGCTTCCTGTCCGTAATGCAGACTTGATGCTGCTATATGGATGGGGAAAAACTCACTGTCTGATTCCTCAATGGGACCCCATGCCCCGTTCTTGAACCAGCAACGTACATTCCAATCAGTTTTGATGTAACCGAATGACAGATTGGACCAATCAAGATTTTTCATTTTCTATATATGTTTTTATCCTATTTTCAAACAAAACGCAAAGTTATACAATTATTTATTCTTCTCCAATAATTTTATTCACCTCTTGCTCTGTTTTAAGCAGTTTGTCTTTGCATATTGATATCAGTTTCTGTGCTTCTTTTATTCTATCGGCAACTGAATCTATATCAAGTTTGCCCTGTTCAATCTGATCAACAATCTCTTCAATTCTTTCAATTGCTTTTTCGTACTTAATTTCTTCCATAGTTTTTATGTTGTGTTAATTGTTCTTTACTATACTTTTGACATTGCCGTCAGCAAAATGTGTTGTTATTACGTCTCCGTCTTTCAACATATCAGCTCTGGTTACAGCATGTCCGTTTTGCAGGGTCAGCGAATAGCCTTTGCTGAGAATGCGTTTGGGATCTGCGTTGTCAATATGTTCTTCAATCAGCTTCAATTTGTATTTTGCCTGTACAATCAATGCTGACAGAGCGTTTCTAAGGCGTATTGAACTGTTGTCCAATGTGTGTGACTTTTCTGTACAGTCCCGTCTTATTCCGTTGCCGATACGGCTCATCATATTATCCAGCTTGGCTGTCTGTCTCTCTTTCATTACGGCATACAGTGACGGTAATCTCTGGATTATGAGTCTGAGTCTTGTTTTCTCTTTTTCCAGCATGAACGTTACGCAGTTTGTCAGACGTTCTCCAAGGCTATTCAGTTCCATCAGAGCCTCCAGCATTTGCTGAATAATCAGTTCGGCTGCTGCAGTAGGAGTCTTGACGCGTTTGTTGGCAACATAGTCCAGAATGGTTACGTCTCTTTCATGTCCGATGCCAACAATGACCGGCAGAGGAAAATTTGCAATGTTTTCCGCAATGGGATATGAATCAAAGCAATCCAGATCACTTGTTGCACCACCGCCGCGTATAATTACAACTACATCCCAGTCCTGTAATTGGGAATGTATTGAATCCAACGCCGAAATAACACCTTTTTCGGTGGCATCGCCCTGCATTGGGGACTGAAACAGGCCTACTGTGAATTTGAACCCGTATACGTTGTTGTTCAACTGATTGCAGAAATCGCCGTATCCGGCAGCTGTGCTTGATGATATTACAGCAATGCGCTGTGGCACGACTGGAATCTGCAGGGTCTTGTTAAGGTCAATAATGCCTTCTGCGGTAAGGCGGTCAAGAATCTCTTTCCTTCTGCGTTCACGGTCTCCAAGAGTATAGGTAGGGTCAATGTCCAGAATATTCAAAGCATAGCCGTAAACCTGGTGAAATGATGCTTTGGCAAGGAAGAGAATCTTCATTCCGGCTGCAAGTCTGTTGCCGGTTGCCTGCTCGAATTTACCGCTGATTTTCAGATATGTATTGCACCAGATGTTGGCTTTTGCCTGTGCTGTAATTTTCTGGGTGGCGGTATCTTTCTGGACCAGTTCAAGGTAACAGTGCCCCGAAGAACGCTGGACCGAAATGTTGAAAATCTCCGCTTCCACCCAGTATTCTCCTGGCATATAATTGTCAACAATGTCCTTGACAAGACAATTGAATTCTTTTAATGTTACTGCTGTTTTCAAAGTATTTATCCGTTAAATCTGTTTGTGTATTGTGCTATTCCACGCTGGGATGCTATTTTTGCGCCGCCTATTATAATGTTGCCGTCTTTGTTTGAATAAAAAACTGCGTATTGTCCGGCGGTTACGGCTTGAACAGGCTCGGCAAAACGCACCAGATAAAGATTGCTGTCAATTCTGATTAACCCCGTGCAGGGAACTGCTTTGCTGCGGTAACGAATCTTTATTGTGATGCAACCCTGTTCTATCATTTCCGTTACTTCCTCAATGGAATCTGTAAGGTGAGGTGCTTCAATCTGCATGAACTGTGTCTTCAGATCATCTTCAACTCCCAGCATTACCGTATTTGCGCCGGGATTCAGTTTAAGAACATAACGCGGAGCTCCGAAAGCCACTTCAAGCCCTTTGCGTTGTCCTATAGTGTAGAATGGAAATCCTTTGTGACGTCCTATTTTTCTGCCGTCTTTGTCAACAAAATCTCCGCTTCCTATTCTGGAGTCTATATCAGGAATTTCTCTGCGCAGGAAACTGCGGTAGTCATCTTTTATGAAACAGATTTCCATGCTTTCCTTTTCCCTGTTTTTCTCTTCAAATCCTTTTTCAGCAGCATACATGCGGATTGCCTGTTTTGTGTAATCTGCCAGCGGAAACACAGTTCTTTCAAGTATGTCATCAGAGAGTTTCCACAAAAAATAACTCTGGTCTTTTGTCTTGTCTGCGGCAGGAGCAATGTACAGACGGTTACCCAGCCTGACAATTGAGGCGTAGTGTCCTGTAGCAATCAGTCTGCAGCCGATGGAATCGGCAAAATCCGCAAGAGTCTTGAATTTGAACTCAGGATTGCATTCTGCGCACGGGTTCGGCGTCTCCCCATTCATGTAACTGCCGATGAATGGAGTGATTACTTTGTTTCTGAATTCTGCGCGTGCATCAATGGTATGGTGCTCAATACCTGCTTTCGCAGCAAGTCTTGCGGCTTCGATGGCGTAGGGTGGAGTGTCTTCTCCATCGGACCAGTTGACAATAGTCACGCCTATTACAGTGTACCCCTGCTCTTTAAGCAATGATACACAGCATGTGGAGTCTATGCCGCCGCTCATCCCCACTACAATTCTATTGTCGGAAGGTGTACTCACAGACTACAAAGATACTCTTTTTTTTCTCCTTTCTATTATCGGTGTTGATTTCTTTACTAATTTTGCGCCCCGAAATTCTTTGACATGAAATTTATAGATAATTCTCCAAAATCTTTAGCCAGTACAGACATCAGACGTCTTTTGATGTCGTTCGCAGTTCCTGCCGTGATTGCTCAGGTGGCAATGTCTTTGTATAATGTAGCAGATCGTGCTTTCATAGGACAGGGAGTCGATGCCATGGCTCTTTCCGGTCTTGCAATAACTCTTCCGTTTGTGAATCTTTCAGTTGCTTTGGGAGCAATGGTCGGAGTGGGACTTTCTACCTTGACATCAATAAAGCTGGGTGAGAAAAAGATGGATGATGCACGCAGACTGTTGGCTAACAGCCTGATTCTGAATATGGTAATAGGACTGTTGTACGGTGGTGTCATGTTGTTGTTTCTGGACAAGGCACTGCTTTTGTTCGGTGCAACCCAGGCTACTATAGGATATGCCCGTGAATACATGAGAATTATTCTGTGTGCCAATGTTGTTACACATCTTTATTTCGGTTACAATTTCGCACTGCGTGCAATAGGTTTCCCAAAAAAAGCAATGTTTTCAATGATAACATCGGTTGTTCTCAATATTTTTCTGGACTACCTGTTCATCATTGTTTTCAAGTGGGGTATCAGCGGTGCAGCCTATGCAACAGTAATATCACAGGTAATCTGTTTTGTCTGGGAACTTTCCCAACTGACTAACAAAAAACTTGAAATACGTGTTATGCGCGGATACTTTAAGCTGGATATGCCATTAGTATTGCAGGGTCTCGGTATAGGATTGTCTCCGTGTCTTATGAACAGCGCCGCATGTCTGGTCAATCTGTTCATTAACCTGAGCCTTATCAAGTATGGTGGGGATTTGAGTGTGGCTGCTTTCGGTATTGCCAACAGTGTGTTGCTTGTATCTGTCATGATAGTGCTTGGTATTACGCAGGGTATGCAACCTATTGCCGGCTATAATTATGGTGCCCGTCGCGGAAAACTTGTGATTCAAGTTTATAAAATATCCGCAGTTGTGGCTACTATAGTTACGTGTGTCGCATTCATAGTTGCTCAGACTGTTCCAGGAATTGTATCCAGATTGTTTACTTCCGATGCCGACCTGATAGCACTCTCTTCAAGAGCAATGAGACTGATGATGATTGTATTTCCTGTGGTGGGCTTTATTATTGTTTCAACATCGTTGTTCCAGAGTATAGGAAAACCATCGGTATCAATAATACTGTCCCTGTGCCGTCAGGTAATATTCGTAATACCTACAGTAATATTTCTGCCCAAATTCATCGGGTTGGACGGTGTATGGCTGGGCCTTCCTGTGGCCGATGTTGCAGCTCTGGTTCTTACAATACCGTTTTTATTGTCTCTTCTAAAAAAGTTGAGAGGACTCAATCCTGCGGAATAATATTTCAGAAGGAACTGTCAAGTGAATAGGGCAGTCCTGTTGCAGTCATTCCGCATCCGTCTATAATGAAGTTCCTGCTGCTGGAATTGTTGTAGAACTCAATGCTGGCTTTTCCTTCCTTGTTGGTAACAACGTTCGGATTCCAGTAAAGTGTGCGGCGGTAATCAACATCGCCTATAATAGGTCCGGTAGGGTATTCCGGACTGTAGAATTCTGTCAGAAGAGAATATCCGTGCATTGTTGTGATGCGTTTGCTCAGTGTGTGGATTTCCTGTTTTGTCTTTATTTCATGTTCGTCTTTCAACTGGACATCGACAATAATGTAATTGCTGTATGCCGAATTCTCAAGATTGGAAAGAATGCTCTGATAGCTTTCCGAGGCATCGCGTCCGCCACCCTGCAGCAGTGGCGTCAATGTCAGTACCTGACCTGCAGATACAGGTTTGTCATACACAAGAATGCTGCGTATGTACTCCATGTCCATGAAACCGGGGTTGTCATACAGACCGGACAGTGTGGATACGGCCCTTGTTGAGTTGTGAATATACCAGAAGACTCTGTATGCACCAAGGAACCAGCGGCTGGAATTGATGTCGTTGATAAGCTCTCCGCCCTGTGAGGTGCTTGATTCATCCTGTCCTTCGGATCCTGCCGTTGCGTTGCGGGCACTGTCCTGCGTCATTTCTTCCTGGGTCTTTTCGTAGAGTGGAAATCCTTTTCCAAGCAGATATCCGTAAATGTCACTTGCATATTCACCCTTGTCATATTCAGCCTCGGCATCTTTGATAACATCCAATGCCTTGAAAGTGTTGAAATCAATGAACTGCCTTGCACCAATAATGTCAACCTGATCAAGCAGGAAACCTTCAGCAGGTAAAATTGTCGGTAAGCTTTCGTCAACAATCTCCTGTGGCTTTTCCTGATTTTTCTTTGCATACCTGTCTGCAATCATTTCAATTGTGGGGAATTGCATCTCCTGTGGCTCAAATGCACGCAGACGTGGCTGCATGGAACGTTCCAACATGATTCTGGCATTTGCCAGTTTGTTCTTCTTGTCAGATTTGTCAACCTGGAGGGTGACATCGGCATCACCGAAAAAGTCGCGTACATCAAATCCGAAATAGCCTCCCTGCTCAGTGGTTAAATAAAAACGGTCTACAAAAGATTTGTCTTTTGGAACTATGGCCGAACTGACTCTTGCCTGGCTCATTTCTTTCTTTCCGTTTTTATCAAGAATCCAGCCGCTCAATGTCAGACAGGTCTCAATTCTGTGCTTCTCTTTGAACGGAGTCACACCGGACATGACAGACCACTCATATCGTTGCCATCCCTGAACAAGCATAAGCAGATCAAGTGCTTTTGAATGTTCCTCATCGTTGGACTGAAAGTAATATGATGGATTGTGAATATAACCTTTAAGATCCGATGTCAGCAGCATATTGGTGCAGATATTGTCGGAATATACAGTGCCAAGTTCGTGACAGTCACGAATACTTATGCAGAAACGGTCGGCAAAAGGAGCTCCGGCGCCGTCGTCAAGATTGAAATCAATTCTGATTTTGCCGAACGGTTCTATTCTGTCCTGTCCTAAACTGTATGACAGAACAGGTAAAGGTGTGGATGACTTATGAAACAGCATTCTGCTGGCAAGCACTTTCCCTTCTTTTGTAAACAATACCATATTATATACGCCGGTCGGGAGAGAATTCATTGCAATAGCATGTTCCATTTCTCCGTCCTGATTTGCAAGAATGCGTTCAAACAGAGCAACTTCGCCGCGCAGAGTCAGTGCCAGTCCTACTGTATCCGTTATATTGGCGCCTTTCTGACGGGCATTCAGATAGACAGTGTTCCCTTTTTGCTCAACAGACATGGCAACACCTTCGTTTTGAGCCTGCGGCAGTTTGAATGTGTAATCTTTGTTTTTGTAACGTACCTTTACTTTCTGATTCCTGTCAGTTACGGTTACGCGGAATGAGCCCATACCGTCATGCAGTGTACTCACAAAGTCCGGTTTGTCGGCATAAGGGTAGAGCTCAACGTCAATGTTGCACCCGCTCTTGTCGGTTGCCTTGAATGCCACGGTGGATTCCAGGCCAAGAATAAGATTTCCGCCTTCCGGATAGAAAGAAATGTTCACATTGTCCTCCGGAACAATCTCCGGACGGTATTGCTCAATATCGCTTCTTCTGGTTTTGATTGTAGGTGATTTGCTGTAATAATCACCATCTGTCTCAGGTTTTTCGTACACCGGAACAGTCCTTGAGAATACGCATCTGTCATCAAAATTAAGCATGTTCAGTGTGTATGCTCTGATTTCATAGAACCCGCTGGGGTAGTTGAGCATTCCGCGCATCTGGCGGGCCTGATATACCGATTTGTCAGTAAGTGTGAAACTGCCGTCGCATTGTCCGTATATGACTTTCATCTTTTTCTGTTCCAGTACTACGCCCGACGGAGACAGCAACTCAACATACAGGACCTGACTTTCTGCCCTATGAAGGGTCGATGCCTGAACTACATAAGCCTTGAACCATATTGTTTCTCCCTGGAAATAACCGGTGTTGTCCAACTGGACCCATACTTTTTCCTGCGGGAATATATGATTGAAAGAAAGTGCGTTCTGTGCAAACTGTTTCAAGTTGTCCTCAATCTCCTGTTTTGCGGCTCTGATTGGAAGTACTGCGCCTGACAATGCAAGCCATGCTGCAAAAAAAACGGCTATTTTCCTAGATATTTTCATTTTATGTAAAGTGCACATTAATATAATTTTGACAAACTTACATAAAAATTTTTTTGCAAATCAATACACGTAAAAAATAGTTGCTAACTTTGCAAAAAAAATAACGTATGAAGAAAATTTCTATTATTTGTGCTTTTGCACTCATGGCTTTTTTAAGCAGTTGTTCTTTGGTTGACCTTGTAGATAATGCTGAAGAGTACAGCAAATATACACGCGAAATTGAAAGCGGAAAACTGTTCGAAGAGGAACGCGGTACTGTTGAATATCAGGATGGCTCTCTGCTGACATTTAAGGATTTCGGCCGCAAATACTGCTATCGTCTTGGATACAGCTCAACAAGAATTCTGTTTGACAACAATTCAGTATCCACAATTGACGATTCTCTCCAGGTTTTCTCTGTATTTGGTGTTGGGGAATCTGAGCAGGCAACATATTGGGAAAAATGCCCGTTCCTTTTCCAGAAACCATATTACGATGCCATCAACAACGGAGTTAAGATTGCCGGTTTATTCTCAGGCGAAAATATAAAATATACCAAAACAAAGAAAACAATAGCCGGAAAGGAATGCGATGTCTATTCCCTTGAAGGAACTTCTTGGGGAGGCTGGCATAGAATTCTGTTCCTCTTGCAGGAGAATGAAACTCAGGATCCTTCATTGCAAGCCGTATCAGTACAGTCTGAAGCAAAAGACGATTGGTTGATAGTTCCATCCGGATATACCAAGATATCACAATAAAAATCATGGGGCATCAAAAATGATGCTCCATTTTTTTGCGCTTTCTGCAACTTTATTTGTATTTTGGTAGTCTAATATGCGTAACAAAATAACATAACAATGAAAGCTGATAACGAAAAGTATTGTGTAGAATGCGGTCAGATTATTAACAGCAAGGCTGTTGTGTGCCCTCATTGCGGATGTGCCCAACCCCGTATGAATAACGGTGACGGTACTGATTTCGATGATAAGGACAATGGTGAACATAAAATAAAAGAACTGAATTCACGCTGGATCATTACAGTGATTTTAGCCATCGTGATAGGTGGATTCGGCGCTCACAGATTCTATACCGGAAAAATCGGAACCGGAATTCTCATGCTGATAACATGCGGTGGCTGCGGCATCTGGTATCTGATTGATATTTTCACAGTCTGTACGGAACAGTATACAGACTCAGATGGGAATAGAATTCTGATGTATATTTGATACACACCGTCATATTCGTTGTTTTTTTGTTATCTTCGCAAAAAAATAACGGATATGATAGTATGCATTGCAGAAAAACCGAGTGTTGCACAGGAAATTGCAAATGTACTCGGTGCTAAAAATCGCCATGACGGATACATTGAGGGCAACGGGTATCAGGTTACCTGGACCTTCGGCCATTTATGTACCTTGAAAGAACCGCAGGATTATACTGATTCCTGGAAGAACTGGAGTCTTGGATCGCTTCCCATGATTCCGCCAAGATTCGGCATCAAACTTATTGAAGACAAGGGTATCGAAAAACAATTCAAAATTATTGAGAATCTGATGCAGCATGCCACCGAGATTGTGAACTGCGGTGATGCCGGTCAGGAAGGAGAACTTATACAGCGTTGGGTTATGCAGAAAGCCGGTGCAACATGCCCGGTAAAGCGCTTGTGGATATCATCCCTGACAGAAGATTCCATCAGAGAAGGGTTTGGCAGTCTGAAAGACCAGTCTTCTTACCAGTCTCTTTATGAGGCAGGTTTGTGCCGTGCTATAGGTGACTGGCTGCTTGGCATGAATGCTACCAGACTTTACACACTGAAATACAGAAATACAAATGACCGCGGAGTGTTGTCAATAGGTCGTGTGCAGACTCCCACACTTGCGCTTGTTGTACGCCGTCAGGACGAAATAGATAATTTTGTACCCACTCAGTATTGGGAAATAAAGACTGCATATAGGGATACGTTATTTTCTCTTGAGCAGGATAGACTGACGGACAAGGATAAGGCGCAGGCCATAATCGATACCATCACAGGTAAGGAGTTCCAGGTTACCGGGGTTACACAGAAAGAGGGAAAGGAATTTCCTCCAAAGTTGTTTGACCTGACATCGTTACAGGTTGAGTGCAACAAAAAGTACGGTTACTCTGCCGAAGATACCTTGCAGACAATACAGTCATTATATGAAAAGAAGGTTACAACATATCCGCGTGTTGATACAACATATCTGAGTACCGATATCTATCCAAAGGTTCCTGGTATTCTTGAAGGATTGAAGCCGTACTCCTCAATGACAGCTCCGGTACTTGAAAAGAAAATCCCGAATACCAAGCGTGTCTTTGACAACAGTAAGGTTACCGATCACCATGCTATTATTCCTACCGGAGTCAATCCTCAGGACAAAGGATTGAACGAACGTGAAAAACGTGTCTTTGATATGGTTGCACGCCGTTTTATCTCTGTCTTCTATCCGGAATGTGTTTTTTCCACAACTACAGTGACAGGTAAGGTTGAAAAATATAAATTCAAAGTGACCGGTAAGGAAATCCTCAAACCTGGCTGGCGGGTAATTTATGAGAAGGACGAAAAACCTGCTCCTGAATCCGAAACGGATAATGCGGAAAATTCTGTATTGCCAAATTTTGTTGAGGGTGAATCGGGAGAACATGTTCCAAGCCTGGCCGAAAAATGGACAACTCCTCCAAAACCTTATACCGAGGCCACTTTGTTGCGCGCCATGGAAACTGCCGGAAAAACGGTTGAAAATGACGAACTGCGTGAGGCTCTTAAGGAAAATGGAATAGGCAGACCGTCAACGCGTGCGGCAATAATTGAAACATTATACAAACGCAAATACATGGTCAAAAACAAAAAGACCATTACTCCTACGCCAATGGGAAGGCAACTTATTGGAATTATCCATCAGGATCTGCTGAAAAGCGCCGAACTGACCGGTATCTGGGAAAAGAAACTGCGTCAGATTGAAAAAGGCGAATATAACTCGCAGAGTTTCGTAGGCGAACTTAAGGATATGGTTGTAGGTCTGGTAAATCAGGTTCTTGCGGATAATACGGTACATTCCCTGCAATAATAATGCCTTTTTGCAGTTTTATATCCGATGACAATTAAAAATACATTTCTGTTTACAGCTGCTGCATTGCTTCTGATGGGTTGCGGTACTGAATACCAGTTGCATAAGGCTGACAGTGCTTATGCAATAGGTGAATATGTGAATGCGGCTTCCATATACAAAAGTGTATACGCGTCAACGTCTCCAAAGGAACGTCAGTTGCGTGCAGAACGTGCTTTCCGTCTTGCTGAAAGTTACCGCCATTCCAATGCTTATGCAAAAGCCATGAATGCTTATCAGAATGCAGCGCGTTACAATTATCCCGATTCCATAGTGTATTTTTATCTGGCAGATATGCAGTTGCGCAGCGGAAAATACAAACCTGCTGTCCAGAATATCCAGACATATCTGCAATATGCGCCGCAAGACACTCTTGCACTGAATCTGTTGACATCGGCAGAACAGTCTCAAGAGTGGAAAAACAATCCTACACGTTTTGTTGTTAAAAGAGATGCGTTCTTTTCGTCGCGGCGTTGCGACTACTCACCGCAGCTGGCCGGGAATAACTTTGACAAATTGTATTATACTTCTACCAGAGACGATGCCACCGGAAAGGATATCAATGGTGTAAGCGGCATGCGCAGTGCCGATATATTTGTTTCCGAACTTGATGAAAAAGGACATTGGACCAAGCCGAAACCTGTAGAAGGTGAACTTAATACCGAATTTGAAGAGGGTGCATGTTCCTTTTCAAGTGATTATGGTAAAATGTATCTGACCCAGTGTACTGTTGACCCGCAGTATCCGCGTCCGGCGCAGATAGTTGTAAGTTCGCGTTCCGATGCATCATGGAAGGCAGTACAGCCGGTCGGTAGCAACTCTGTGGATTCAAGTTACACATTTGCCCATCCTGCTGTGTCTCCAGATGACAAATGGCTTTACTTTGTATCCGATATGGACGGAGGATACGGTGGTTTTGACCTGTGGCGTGTTCCTTTGGATAAAGACCTGATAGGTGCCGAAAATCTTGGTCCTGAAATCAATACTGCGGGTAACGAAATGTTCCCCACGTTCCGCCAGAACGGAGAGTTGTATTTTTCTTCTGACGGTCATCCAGGTATGGGCGGTCTGGATATATTCCGCGCTGTAACAACGAACGATACCACATGGACAATTGAAAATATGCAATCTCCTATCAATTCCAATGCCGATGATTTCGGAATGACTTTCCGCGGTGTTGAAATGAAGGGTTATTTTTCATCAAACCGAGGCGATGCCCGCGGTTATGACAATATCTATTCCTTTGAACTTCCCGAGGTTGTTCAGAATATACTGGGATGGGTGTATGAAAAAGACGGATATGAATTGCCCGATGCAATAGTCTATATTGTAGGCAACAACGGAACCAATCAGAAAGTGGGGGTGCGTACAGACGGCTCTTTCCTTTTCAGAGTCTCACCCGGTCAGGAATACGTTTTGCTTGGAACGCACAAAGGATACCTGAACTATAAAGAAGAACTGAAGACTGATTCAGCCGATGTAAACAAGGAATATGTACTGCAGTTCCCGTTATCCTCCATAACCAAACCGGTATTGATAGACAATATCTTTTTTGATTTTGATGCCGCTACCTTGCGTCCTGAATCCAATGCTTCTTTGCTGGAACTTGTAGAACTTCTTCAGAACAATCCTTATGTGACAATAGAAATCGGAGCTCATACGGATTGCGCCGGCAGTGAAGCGTACAATGAAAATCTTTCAGAAAAGAGGGCTAAGAATGTTGTGGCGTTTCTTATTTCAAACGGGATTGAAGCGGAACGTCTGACAGCCAAAGGTTACGGCGAATCGGTTCCTAAGATTGTGACAAAATCAATGGCTGAAAAATCGGCGTTTCTTCAGGTTGGAGATACACTCAGCGAATCTTTTATCCAGCGCCTTCCTGCAGAACGTCAGGAAATCTGCAATCAGCTTAACCGTCGTACCGAATTCAAGGTGCTGCGTACCACATACGGCATGTATTGAAAAAGATACGTCTTTTTGTTTGCGTATCTTATTTATTTAATGTAATTTTGCGCCTTGATTTTAACAACATATTGTCTAACCAATCTTTTTTGAACAAATTTTTTTAAGAATGGAAGAAATTAAGAATGCAGCTCCTATCGAGAATTTCGATTGGGACGCTTTTGAAAACGGCAGCAGCAATTCTGCCAAAAGTAAGGAAGAACTTGAACAGCTCTATGACGGCACACTGAACAAGGTTGCCGACAACGAAGTTGTAAATGGTACAGTTATTGCCATCAACAAACGCGAGGTTATTGTAAACATCGGTTACAAATCAGACGGTATTATTCCGGTAAGCGAGTTCCGTTACAATCCTGATCTGAAAGTTGGTGATACTGTAGAAGTGTTCATCGAGAATACTGAAAACAAGAAAGGTCAGCTGCTTCTCTCACATAAAAAAGCTTGCGCTTCACGTTCATGGGACCGTGTAAACCAGGCTTTGGATTCACAGGAAGTTATCAAGGGTTACATCAAATGCCGCACAAAGGGTGGTATGATTGTTGATGTATTCGGTACAGAAGCCTTCCTGCCGGGTTCACAGATTGACGTTAAACCTATCCGTGACTATGATACATTCGTAGGCCAGTACATGGATTTCAAGGTTGTAAAAATCAATCAGGAATTCCGTAACGTTGTTGTTTCACACAAGGCTCTCATCGAAGAGGAAATTGAGCAGCAGCGTATGGATATCATCAGCAAGCTTGAGAAGGGTCAGGTTCTTGAAGGTACAGTCAAGAATATCACATCTTATGGTGTATTCATTGACCTTGGCGGTGTTGACGGTCTTATCCATATTACAGACCTCAGCTGGGGTCGTGTAAGTGATCCTAAAGAGGTTGTTGAACTGGATCAGAAGATCAACGTTGTTATTCTTGATTTTGACGATGAGAAGAAGCGTATCGCTCTTGGTCTGAAACAGCTTACTCCACATCCATGGGATGCTCTTGATGCTAATCTCCAGGTTGGTGACAAGGTTAAGGGTAAAGTTGTTGTCATTGCTGATTACGGTGCATTCATTGAAATTGCTCCTGGTGTTGAAGGTCTTATCCACGTTTCTGAAATGTCATGGAGCCAGCATCTGCGTTCAGCTCAGGACTTCATCAAAGTTGGTGACGAAATTGAGGCTGTTATTCTTACACTCGACCGTGACGAACGCAAGATGTCTCTTGGTCTGAAACAGCTCAAGAATGATCCTTGGCAGTCAATTGATGACAAATATCCTGTTGGTTCAAAACATACAGCTACAGTACGTAACTTCACAAGCTTCGGCATCTTTGTTGAAATTGAAGAGGGCGTTGACGGTTTGATTCACATCAGCGATCTGAGCTGGACAAAGAAGGTTAAACATCCTTCAGAATTTACACAGATTGGTTCTACCATCGATGTAGTTGTTCTTGAAATAGATAAAGAGAACCGCCGCTTGAGCCTTGGTCACAAGCAGCTTGAAGATAATCCTTGGGATACATACGAAACAGTATTTACACTTGATTCAATCCACGAGGGTAAAATTGTTGAAATGATGGATAAGGGTGCTGTTATTGCTCTTGAATATGGTGTTGAAGGTTTTGCTACTCCAAAACACCTTGTGAAGGAAGACGGTACACAGGCTCAGCAGGGTGAGACTCTCCAGTTCAAGGTTATCGAATTCAACAAGGAGTCAAAGAGAGTAATCCTTTCACACAGCCGCATCTTTGAGGATATTGCAAAGGCAGAGGCAAAAGCTGAAAAGAAAGCACAGCGCAAGGCTTCCGGCAAGAAAGATGCCAAGGATGAACCTATGATTCAGAACCAGGCAGCATCGACAACTCTTGGCGATATTGATGCTCTTGCAGCTCTCAAGAGTCAGCTTGACAAAGAAGAGAAGTAATAATTAAGCTTGTCATACTTGCAAAGGTCGGTTTTTATGCCGACCTTTGTTTTTTGTATAATATCACCTGACAATGGCAATGACATTCTCTGTTACAATATTAGGTTGCGGCTCGGCCACGCCAAGCCTTAAGCATTTTACTTCGGCACAGATTGTAAATGTCCGCGACAAGTTGTTTCTTGTAGATTGCGGAGACGGAACTCAGATTCAGTTGCGCGGGTGCAGATTGCCTTTTGGCGGAATAAACAACATCTTTATTTCACATCTGCACGGAGATCACTGCTTTGGACTTATGGGTGTTATTTCAAGTTTTGGTCTTCTTGGACGCACAGCTCCGTTGTTTGTTTATGCTCCTAAAGAGTTTGAACATATCTTTAAGGAAATGCTGGACTTTTTCTGTACGGATTTTCCGTTTGAAGTTGTATTTAAGGGATTTGACTCAAAAAAACAGGAGGTTATTTATGATGACCGCTCCGTCAGTGTAACAACTGTCCCTCTTAAGCACAGAGTTCCATGTGCCGGATTCCTGTTCAAGGAAAAACCGGTAGAGGATCATATAGACCGCGCTGCGTGTGATTATTATAAGGTGCCGCAATGGGATTTTGCACGTATAAAACAGGGTGGAGATTTTACATTGGATGACGGGACTGTAATTCCTCACGAAAGACTTACCAAACCTGCTGAAAAGCCGCGCAGTTATGCATATTGTTGTGATACGGCCTATAATCCGGCAATGATTGAACAAATCAGTGGAGTAGATGCTGTTTATCATGACTGCACATATTCATCAGCTGATGAATTAAAAGCAAACCAGTATTATCATTCCACAACCGTTCAGGCTGCTACCATTGCAGGTAAGGCAAATGCCGGAAAACTGATATTGGGACATTTCTCAGCAAAGTATCAGGATGAAAACCAATTGCTTGACGAAGCATTGAAAGTGTTCCCTAATACAGTGCTTGCAAAAGAAAAAAATACAATTGACCTGTAAGTGGCTTATTTTTAATACCTTTGCAACATAAACCAGCAATACATAATGCCACAGTTCGATGAATCAGCAATAATCAAGCAGTTGCGCTCGGAAGATGATGCGCAAAGACGCAATGCTTTTGCTGTAATTGTGAAAAAATTCAGCGAACCCCTGTATTGGCAGATCAGACGTATTGTTATGTTTCATGACGATGCCAATGACCTTCTTCAGAATACATTCGTGAAAGCCTGGCTCAATCTGGATTCTTTCAATGGACTGTCAAAAATATCCACATGGCTGTACAGAATTGCCATAAATGAGTCCATTACGTTTGTAACAAAGGAACGTATGCGCTCTATGGTTTCAATTGAAGCCCAAGAAGCGGAATTGGAGCGGCAACTGGAGAGCGACCCGTATTTTGATGGTGATAAGGTTCAGATACAGTTGCAGAAAGCTATAATGACTTTGCCGGTAAAGCAACGTACTGTGTTCAATATGCGCTATTACGATAATATGAAATATGAAGAAATATCTAAGATTCTTGGTACAAGTGTAGGGGCTTTGAAAGCGTCATATCACATTGCAGCAAAGAAAGTGGAGGAATATTTTGATAGTATTGATTAAACGTTTTTGATAACATAATGTCAAATATGTAGCATGAAAAATAATTGGGTAAATAATACAGGAGAATCTCCGTTCAGAGTACCTGACGGTTATTTTGAGAAATTACCTGAACAGATTATGGCCGCTCTTCCTAAAGATGGGTGCAATCCGTTTCTGGATTATGTCGACAAGAAGGTCTATCGTCCCGTTTTTTACAAACGCAGACGCTTTATGTATTCTGTGGCATCGGTTGCTCTGTTGTTAGTATTTTTTTCTCTGGCACATTATGTCAAAGATTGCAGAAGGTCCGCCAACCACGATGCGATTGTTTTTTCAGATGAGTTCATTGATAATTTTCTGGAAGAATCAATGGTTGACGAATATCTTATGTATTCATCCCTTATTGACGGTGAACAGGAAAATATTGGGTCACATTAAACGATAAAGTAATGAAAGGAATCAATAAAATAATAGCAGTACTCTTTATTTCATGCATAGCTTCTTTTTCTTTTGCCCAGAACAGTTCTGAACAGCAGAAACTTCCGGAAACTGTTCCCGGTCAGAAATTCTCTGCCGAGGAATATAAGGCTGCGAAAGTGGAGTATGTAATAGATTGTGGTAAACTGACAAACAAGGAGAAAAACAAGTTTACACCACTGTACACTGAATTGTACAAGCAAAAGAGATGCATCAATCACAATGCAAGAAAACTCTGCAGAGAGTATTCCCAAGATGGTAATATAACCAAACAGGAATACCTTTCAATGATAGACAGTCTGTGTCAGGCAAAAATAGACATTGCCAATCTTGAAAAGGACTACGTTGAGAAATTCAAGAAAATACTTCCTGCTGAGAAGTTGTACAAGGTCCTCAAGGCAGACGAAAACTTTGACAGCGAGATTCTGAAGCAGATGCAGAAACAGAAGCAGGAGTAGAATCACTCCATGGACTTGGCCTGGTTCCACAAGGCATCCATCTCTGCAAGTGTCATATCTTTAAGACTGCGTCTCTGCCGGATAGCCTGTTCTTCAATGTAGTTGAAGCGGCGGATGAATTTGCTGTTGGTGCGTTCCAGAGCATTGTCAGGATGGATTTTGAATAGACGTGCCACGTTGGTTACGGCAAACAGCAGATCTCCAAGTTCACATTCTGCCAAATCCTTGTTGCCGGACTCAATCTCGGTTTTCAGTTCATCCGCTTCCTCGTATATCTTGGCCATGGCATCGGCTGCAGTGTCCCAGTCAAAACCTACGTGAGCGGCTTTTTCCTGAATGCGGTAAGCCTTGATAAGAGACGGCAGTGAATCCGGAACACCGGCAAGAACGCGCTTGTTTCCGTCTTTTTCTTTCAGTTTGAGCTGTTCCCAGTTCTGCAGAACCTGTCCCTGGCCGTCAACCTGTGTGGTGCCGTAAACGTGCGGGTGACGGTAAATAAGTTTGTCGCACAGCTGGTTGCATACATCGGCAATGTCAAAACTGTCAGTTTCAGACCCTATCTTGCTGTAGAATACAACGTGCAGCAGAACATCTCCCAATTCTTTGCAGATGTTTTTGTTGTCATTGTCCATCAGGGCCTGGCAGAGTTCATAAACCTCTTCTATTGTGTTCTCACGCAGACTCTGGTTAGTCTGCACTTTGTCCCATGGACATTTCTCACGCAGTGTGTCCATGACATCCAGCACCCGGTTGAACGCTTCAAGTTGTTCTTGTCTTGTATGCATGTTCTTTTTACTGTTTAACAATGCAAAGGTACCTATTTTTTTACTACCTTTGCAAATTCTTAGTAAATAGGATTAAAATACATATTTTACATATATGGAATTAGCAAGCAAGTATAATCCCGCCGACGTTGAGTCCAAGTGGTACAAGTATTGGGAAGACAACAAACTCTTCCATTCAGAGCCTGATGGCCGTGAACCGTACACCATTGTAATACCGCCACCAAATGTGACCGGTGTATTGCACATGGGACACATGTTGAACAATACTATTCAGGATATCCTTGTGCGCCGTGCCCGTATGAAGGGTAAAAATGCGCTGTGGGTACCCGGAACAGACCATGCAAGTATTGCAACAGAGGCAAAGGTGGTGAACAAGCTTGCTGCTCAGGGCATAAAGAAACGTGACCTTACACGCGAACAGTTCCTCAAGTATGCCTGGGAATGGAAAGAGGAGCACGGCGGAATCATTCTCAAGCAGTTGCGCCGTCTTGGCTGCAGCTGTGACTGGGACCGTACAGCATTCACAATGGATGATCTGCGCAGCGAAAGCGTAACACGCGTGTTCTGCGATCTGTATGACAAAGGCCTTATCTACCGTGGATTGCGCATGGTAAACTGGGATCCAAAGGCTCAGACAGTTCTTTCTACAGAAGAGGTTATCTATCGTGAAGAGAAGAGCAAACTCTACTATCTGAAATATTATGTTGCCGAAGGTGAAACAGTAACTCCTACCAATCAGGAAGGAGAGGTTCTGCACCGCGATGCCAAAGGCTGGTATGCTGTTGTAGCTACAACCCGTCCTGAAACAATCATGGGCGATACCGCAATGTGCATCAATCCGAAAGATGCAAAGAACCAGTGGTTGCGTGGTCATAAGGTTGTTGTTCCGCTTGTAAACCGCGTTATTCCTGTTATTGAAGACCGTTATGTTGATATAGAGTTCGGTACAGGTTGTCTTAAAGTTACTCCTGCCCACGATGCCAATGACTATGCTCTTGGCAAAACCCATGGTCTTGAGATTATTGACATATTCAACCCGGACGGTACAATATCTCAGGCTGCCGGCATGTACGTTGGCCAGGACCGTTTTGCTGTCCGCAAACAGATAGCAATTGATCTTGATGCCGCCGGACTTTTGGAGAAAGTTGAGGATTATGACAACAAGGTTGGTTATTCCGAACGTAACCAGGATACTGCAGTAGAACCGCGCCTTTGCAAACAGTGGTTCCTGAGCATGCAGCACTTTGCAGACATAGCTCTGCCTCCGGTACTTTCTGGTGAACTCAAGTTCTATCCTCCAAAGTATGTTACAACATACAGAAACTGGCTTGAAAATATCCAGGACTGGTGCATAAGCCGCCAGTTGTGGTGGGGACACAGAATCCCGGCATATTTCCTGCCTGCAGAAGAGGGACAGGAGGAACAGTTTGTTGTTGCTCTCGATGCTGAAAAAGCCCTTGAAAAGGCACACAAGATTGCCGGATTTGAAAATATCGGTATTGAAGACCTGCGCCGCGATGAAGATGCACTTGACACATGGTTTTCATCATGGCTGTGGCCTATATCGCTGTTCAACGGAATCAATGAACCCGGAAATAAGGAAATCAACTATTACTATCCTACAGCAGACCTTGTAACAGGTCCGGATATTATTTTCTTCTGGGTTGCACGTATGATTATGGCCGGTTGCGAGTATCAGAAAGAAATACCTTTCCGCAATGTATATTTTACCGGAATTGTTCGTGACAAACTGGGCCGCAAGATGAGTAAGTCTCTTGGTAATTCTCCTGACCCTATAGGTCTGATAGAGAAGTTCGGTGCCGACGGTGTACGTATGGGACTTATGCTTTCCGCTCCTGCCGGTAACGATATCCCGTTTGACGAGTCTATCTGCGAACAGGGACGTAACTTCAACAATAAGATATGGAATGCATTCCGCCTTACACAGGGTTGGAACGTAGATAATAATATTGCCCAGCCGGAAAGCTCGCGTCTTGCAGTAGAGTGGTTCGGTGCGGCTCTTGCCAATACTGCCGCAGAGATGGATGACCTGATGTCAAAATACCGTCTTAACGAGGCTCTGATGGCTGTTTACAAACTGTTCTGGGATGAGTTTGCAAGCTGGTATCTTGAGATTATCAAGCCTGCCTACGGCCAGCCTATTGATGGCGCAACATACGCCGCAACAATGCAGTTGTTTGAAAAACTGCTGTTGCTGTTGCATCCGTTCATGCCTTTCATCACAGAAGAGTTGTGGCACGCCATGGCTGAACGCGGAGAAAAGGAAAGCATTATGAACCAGACTATTACAGGACTTGAAAAAGGTGCTGACAAGTCTTTGGTTGATAACTTTGAAATATGCAAAACAATTGTCAGCGAGGTTCGTAACGTACGCAATCAGAAGAATATAGCACTCAAAGAGGTTCTTACACTTCAGGTAATAGGAAAGAATCCTGCAGAAAAATATAAGAGCGTTATTCTGAAGATGGCCAACCTTGACGACATCAAAGAGGTTGAAGCAAAGAACCCGGCATCGGCTCAGTTTATGGTTGGAACTACTGAATTTGCAGTAAATCTTGGAAATCTGATTGATGCCGAGGCTGAGAAAAAACGCATCAATGCCGAAATTGCCTACCTTGAAGGATTCCTTAAAGGTGTAATGGCAAAATTGGGCAATGCCAACTTTGTGGCTCATGCACCTGCTGCAGTTGTAGAGAATGAACGCAAGAAACAGGCCGATGCAGAGCAGAAAATTGCTCTTCTCAAGGAATCTCTTGCTGCACTTTAATAAAAACTGATACCGTTTGATGGATTCTGAATTTTCAAAACTTGGCCTGAACGATGTTCTTGTAAAGGCTGTTACTGAGATGGGCTTTGTACGCCCCATGCCTGTTCAGGAACAGGTTATACCATACCTTTTGGGCGATGGAAACGATGTAGTTGCACTTGCCCAGACAGGCAGTGGAAAAACCGCTGCGTTCGGATTGCCTATTCTGCAGAAGATAGATGTGAACAAGGCAGCGCCGCAGGCATTGATACTGAGCCCTACACGCGAGCTCTGTATGCAGATAGCCGCAGATCTTGCTGATTTCTCCAAATATATGGACGGTCTGCATATTGTACCTATGTACGGCGGAACTTCTGTTGAAAATCAGATACGCAATTTCAAGAAAGGTGCTCATATTATTGTTGCAACGCCGGGCCGTCTTCTGGATCTGATGAACCGCGGTGTAGTTCGTCTGGAGACTGTAAGCAATGTTGTTCTGGACGAGGCCGACGAAATGCTTGATATGGGTTTCAGCGATGATCTTAACGCCATACTTGAAACTGTTCCATCACAGCGCAACATGCTTATGTTCTCTGCAACCATGAGCAGCGAAATTGCTGCCATAGCAAAGAACTATCTGCATAACTGTAAAGAGATTGTAATAGGCAACAAAAATCAGGGCACCGGCAACGTGAACCACGTTTACTATATGGTACACGCCAAGGACAAGTACTATGCTCTGAAACGCATTGTCGATTTTTATCCCAAGATATACGCAATCATATTCTGCCGTACCCGCCTGGAAACACAGGAGGTGGCAGACAATCTGATTCAGGACGGATACAATGCCGAGCCGTTGCACGGAGATCTGTCTCAGGCACAGCGCGATCTTACCATGAACAAGTTCCGCAAGCGCCAGGTTCAGCTTCTGGTTGCAACCGATGTGGCCGCCCGTGGACTTGACGTGGATGATCTGACTCATGTCATCAATTACGGTTTGCCTGACGATATTGAAGTATATACGCACCGCAGCGGACGTACAGGCCGCGCCGGAAAAACCGGAACATCTATTTCAATCATCAACCTGCGCGAAAAGAGCAAACTCAAACAGATAGAAAAGACTATAGCAAGAGAGTTTGTTGCAGGTGTTATTCCCCAGGGAACTCAGATATGCGAGAAACAGCTCTACAAAGTCATTGACGATATTGAAAAGACCCTTGTAAACGAAGAACAGATTGCTCCGTTCCTTCCGCTTATATACCGCCAGCTTGACTGGTTAGACAAAGAGGATATCATAAAACGTGTGGTAAGTCTTGAATTCGGCAAGTTTATGAGCTATTACGCCAATGCACCGGAGATAGAGACTGTTACCGTTGAACAGGAACGCAAGTCACGCAAAGAGGAACAGAAAAAGAAAGAGGAAGACCGCAAGCAGCGCAAGCGTCAGGCCCAGGAAGGGTATGCGCGCTTCTTTATCAACCTTGGTAAACTGGACAATGTTCATACCAGTCAGATAATTGACCTGATCAACAAGTTCATCCCTGAACGTATAGATCTGGGTCGAATAGATGTAATGCACAGTTTTTCTTTCTTTGAAACTCCTGCAAAAAATGTTCCGCTCATACTCGAAGAACTTAACGGACGCAAACTCAAGGGCCGTGAATTGCGGGTTGAACTGGCTGAACAGGGCGATGATACCGCACGTGAACGCAATGGCAGAGGTGACCGTGGTGGCAGAGGTGACCGTAAACGTCGCGATGATGCTCCGCGCCGTGACCGTGCAGACCGCCGTGACCGCGACGATCGCAAACGTAATAAAAGAAGATAAATATAAACTACATAAATTAAAACAAAATCTATGAAAGCTTTGCTTATGATCCTTGATGGTTGGGGAATTGGCAACCATTCAAAAGCAGACGTAATTTACTCCACACCAACTCCTTACATGGATTACCTGGCTAAAACTTATCCTAATGCCCAGCTTCTTGCCAGCGGCGAGAATGTAGGACTTCCTGACGGACAGATGGGTAACTCAGAGGTTGGCCACCTTAACATCGGAGCCGGCCGTGTTGTATATCAGGATCTTGTAAAAATAAACCGTTCTATTGCAGACGGAAGCATTGCTCAGAATCCGCAGGTGGTATCAGCCTATGAGTATGCAAAGAAAACAGGCAAGAAACTGCACCTGATGGGTCTTGTATCAAACGGTGGTGTTCACTCTTCTCTTGAGCATCTGTTTGCATTCTGCGATCTTGCAAAGAAATATGAACTTGAAAACGCCTATGTACACTGCTTTATGGACGGCCGCGATACAGATCCAAAGAGCGGCAAGGGCTTTATTGAGCAGCTTGTAAAACGTGGTGACAAGGTGGCATCAATTATTGGCCGTTTCTATGCAATGGACCGTGACAAACGTTGGGAACGTGTAAAAGTGGCTTATGACCAGTTGGTTAACGGCCAGGGCAAGCAGGCTGCAGACATGGTACAGGCTGTTGAAGAGTCTTATGCCGACGGCGTTACCGATGAATTCATGAAACCTATCATCAACAGCGCTTACAATTCAAAGATAGAAGAGGGTGATGTAATCATATTCTTCAACTTCCGCAATGACCGTGCAAAGGAACTTACAATAGTTCTTACACAGAAAGATATGGAAGAAAACGGTATGAAGACTATACCGGGACTTCAGTATTACTGCCTCACTCCGTACGATGCCAGCTTTACAGGTGTTCACATTCTCTTTGACAAGGAAAATGTAAAGAATACTCTTGGTGAATATGTTTCAAGCAAAGGCTTAAAGCAGCTGCACATTGCAGAAACAGAGAAATATGCTCATGTAACATTCTTCCTGAACGGTGGCCGTGAGACTCCTTATGAGAATGAAGAGCGTATCCTTGTTCCTTCTCCAAAGGTTGCAACATATGACCTTCAGCCGGAAATGAGCGCTTTCAGCGTATGTTCAAAGCTTGTTGACGCTATCCGTGAAGATAAGTACGACTTTATTGTTGTAAACTTTGCCAACGGTGATATGGTTGGTCATACCGGTGTATATTCAGCTATTGAGAAAGCAGTAACTGCAGTCGATGCCTGCGTTCACAGTGTTATCGAAGCTGCCCGTGCTACCGGTTACGAGGCAATAATCATTGCAGACCACGGAAATGCCGACAATGCAGTCAATGCCGACGGTACACCGAATACAGCTCACTCTCTGAATCCTGTTCCTGTAATCTATGTTACCGAGAATAAAAATGCCAAGGTCTCAAACGGTATTCTTGCTGATGTGGCTCCTACCATTCTTGGTATAATGGGACTTGATGTTCCTGCCGATATGACCGGTAAGAACCTGATACAATAAATTAAATTTACAGATATGAAAAAGATTGCCTGTGTTCTTTTGGTATTACTGTTTTCTGTAGGTGCGGGTGCTGCTGAGCGTCCGTATAGAAATACTGTTTCCATCGGTGTGTCCGACAATCTTATTATGGGTACAGTTTTTGGCGTTGCCTCTGCTTTCGGTGCAGCCTTTGACGCACTTGCAGATTCAACTGTAACAGAATTTGACTTTTTGCCGCTTTTTTCCTTGAAGTATGAGTATAAGCCGGGGCGTCGCAGATTAGGCGTTGGTGCAGAAGTTCTTTATTCTCCATTTATTACAAACAAGTATGATAAATACGGAGAACCTTCTGATAAATGCGTGGACAATATCGTTATGTTGTTGGCGGATTTCAAATGGGTATATTTCAGTAAAGGCGTAGTGGAATTGTATGGTAATCTTGGTGCAGGTGTCTGCTCTATCGATTTTGAGGATTTTGCTCCTTCTTTTCAGATTAATCCTTTAGGAATCAGTCTTGGAAACGGGCATTGTTCAGGGTTTATTGAAGGTGGATTCGGATTGAAGGGTTTTGTTTCTGCAGGATTTGAGTATAGCTTCTAGTTGAAAAACTTTAGACAAATCTATATTTTCAAGTAAGGATAAAGAGTCTGGCAAATGCCGGACTCTTTGTTTTTCAGTACATTATGAACATTGTGTTGAAAACTTTTTAATAAAAAAGTGGGGAAAAGTGGTGCAATGTGGGAAATTTTGTTATAAATTTGGAAAAATAATAGTTTAATAATGAGTTTTATAGGAAAGTACTACGGCAAGACGGATGCCAAGAACAGAGTTTTTCTGCCGGCATTGTTCCGTAAATTATTGTCTCAGACTTGTCCGGATGCACAGCTTCAGCTGGTTGTCCGTAAGGATATATTTGAGAAATGCCTTGTTATTTATCCTATGGAACAGTGGGAAGGTGAAGTGGCAAAACTTCGTTCCGGGTTGAACCGTTTTGACAGTGTAAAACAGATGGTCTACAGAAAGATGGTTTCTGATGCTGTTTATGTTACACCGGACAATAGCGGTAGAATTCTGCTTCCAAAACAGATGCTTGACAGTGTTGGAATCAGTGAAGGAGTGTTGTTTGTCGGCATGGAACAGACAATTGAAATATGGGCTTCTGAGTCGGAAAACGGTGCGGAGACCATATTTATGAGCGATGAGGATTTTGCCGAAAGTATAAGAAAAATGATGTCAGAGTGAATTCATATAGTTTAGAAAAAAGTGAATCAAGAGCAACAATATCATGTACCTGTATTACTCCATGAGAGTGTAGAGGCTGTGGTGACTAATCCTGACGGGATTTATGTGGATCTTACATTCGGGGGCGGCGGCCACTCCAGGGAAATATTGTCTCATCTTTCAGAAAAAGGACATCTTTACAGCTTTGATCAGGATGCTGATACATTGAAAAACAGAATAGACGACAACCGTTTTACTTTTGTATATTCGAATTTCCGCTATCTTAAAAATTTCCTGCGCTATTATAACGTTGACAAGGTTGACGGCATTTTAGCAGACCTTGGTGTTTCATGGCATCATTTTGATGACAGCCGTCGCGGTTTTTCTTTCCGTTTTGAAGCTGATATCGATATGAGAATGAACCAGAAGGGAGGGAAGAGTGCGGCTGACGTACTAAACAAGTACTCCGAAGAAGAGCTGTCTACTGTTTTTTACCTGTACGGAGAATTGGATAATTCCCGTAAAATTGCCCGCAGGATTGTGCAGAGCCGTAATGATAAGGCAATTTCAACTACTACTGATCTGATAGACATTGTGAGCCCGTTGCTGGGTTATGACCGTCAGAAAAAAGACCTTGCAAAAGTGTTCCAGGCGTTGCGCATTGAGGTTAATCATGAAATGGAAGCTCTTTCAAGTATGCTTGAACAGACTCAGCAGGTTCTGAAAAGTGCCGGAAGACTGTCCGTAATCACATATCATTCCCTGGAAGACCGTATGGTTAAGAATCTGATTAAAAGCGGAAATATCAACGGTGACATCAGACAGGATTTCTACGGAAACAGAAATGTTCCGTTCAAGCAGATAGGCAAACCTGTTGTTCCGTCACAAACAGAACAATTGCAGAACCCAAGATCAAGGAGTGCCAAATTACGTGTTGCCGAAAAATTGTAAGTTGTGCCTGATATGGATAGTGAAGAACAGAACATATTGAACCCGCCGGCCGACGAAAAAGAAGAGCCTGTTCAGGAAGAGTATATAGAGGTTGCACGCAACCTGCAGTCCAAGATGCGTACAATCAGGAATATCTTTTCATATGACTGGCTTACAAGCGATTTTATGAAAAGACAGAGAATGTTACTGATTCTGTTTTTCATTCTTACCATGTTTTATATTTCCAACCGTTATCTGAGCCAGAGAGAATGGCTTCAGATAATTGAACTCAGACAGGAAAAACAGGAAAAACAGTTTATCTGGCTTAATACTCAGAGCGACGTGTCGGCATCGACTTGTCCTTCAGCAATAGAAACTATGGTAAATGAGAGCGGTTTGAATTTGCAGACTACCAGCATTGCACCTTTTGAAATCCCAGCTGTAACAAAGAAAAAGTAATGAAAGATGCCTGCAAGATATTATACAATCGTCTGAAAGTTGTTCTGGTTCTGACCTTTTTTGTAGCTGGTGCAATAGTGTTCAAAATGACAAAAGTCATGTTCTTTGAACGGAATTACTGGAATGAGGTTTCATCAACCTTTCTGAAAGATTCCATTATTGTAGAACCGCGCCGCGGCGACATTCTCAGTGACCAGGATCTGCTTATGGCAAGTTCTTCCCCGCAATATGCCATATATATTGATTTTGGCAGTGGAAGAAAGGACTCTACCGGAAAGTATGTCCCCAATATTAAAGATCAGAACAACAAAGATAATCTGTTCAGTGAATATCTTGACGAGGTGTGTATAGGATTGGCTGATATTGTACATGGAACATCAGTAGAATACTGGAAAAAATATTTGAAAAACGGACATGACAGAGGTTATCGTCATTATGCGCTTACAAGAGCCAGTGCTCCTTTGTCATACAATCAGTATATTGAATTGAAAAAGTTGAAATGGTTTTCACCTCAGTATAGAAACTGGTTTTATTCTGTTGAAAGCAATACAGCCCGTACTTATCCATATGGAACATTGGCCGGTCGTGTTGTGGGTAAAATCCATATTGCCGATGATAATAAGCCCCGTTTCGGTCTTGAATTGTCTTTTGATTCCATTCTCAGGGGAAAGAAAGGTCTGGCACATCAGGTTCAGCTGCAGAATAGAACAAGAGAAGAAATCGATGTCCCAGCTATTGACGGTTCCAATGTTCATACTACCTTGAATGTGGAAATGCAGGATATTGCCGAGCAGGCGTTGAGAGCACAGATGACTAAGGTTAAAGAAGCTGTGTGGGGTACCGCAGTTGTTATGGAAGTAGCTACAGGTGATATTAAGGCTATGGCCAGTCTTGATGTTGTGAATAAAGAAACGCACGCTCTTGCCGAAATCCGCAATAATGCCGTTGTAGGAAAATATGAACCGGGTTCAACATTCAAGACGGCATCGATTCTGGTTGGAATGGAACACGGAAATATTAAAATGACAGATCAGGTCAATACAGGCAAAGGTATTCACCACTTTTATCACAACGACCTGAAAGATCATAATTATAAGGGGCTGAATAATCCCAAGAGCGGTTATGGTGTTATTGATGTGCCGCATATCCTTATGTATTCAAGCAATATAGGTGTTGCATGTCTGATTGATGAACACTATCACAATAATCCGCAAAAGTATGTTCAGGCAATCTGCGATCTTGGATATGATCATCATTGGGATATGCAACTGCTGGGTGTTGACAAACCAAAGATTGACAAACCGGGTGATGAAGGTGTTTACTGGTATGAGGATTATCTGGCATGGATGTCAATAGGATATAATGTGTCGTTTCCTATTATAAATACTCTGGTATTCTACAATTCAATTGCCAACAATGGCAAACTGGTGGCCCCGAGACTTGTGAGATATGTAACGGATAACGATGGTGCAGTTACTGAAAAATATCCTGTTCAGGTAGTAAAAGAGCAGATATGTTCACGTCAGACCCTGGTTCAGGTTCAGGAAATGCTGGAGCGTGTAGTCAGCGAAGGACTTGCCAAAGCCGCCGGTTCACCATATTTCAAAGTGGCTGGTAAAACAGGTACTGCACAACATTCAAAAGGTAAAGCAGGATATAAGGACGGCGGAGTTGAATATCTTCTCTCATTCTGCGGATATTTCCCTGCCGATGCCCCTAAATACAGTTGTGTTGTGGCTATCTATTCTGACGGTGGTGTTGCAAGTGGTGGTGGAATATGCGGTCCTGTTTTTCATGAAATATCAGAAAAAATCATGGCTATGATTCGTACCAGTGATATTTCGCAGGGCGTGGATACGGAGCATCCTTTTGCCCCTGTAGTGGCTAAAGGCAATGTTGAAAAGGCACAATTTGTTCTCAAGTCTCTTGGTATGAATTATCGGGATGATATAGAACTGGTTCCTGCTCCTGAAACCGAAATGGGCGTTGTGCCCGATGTGGTGGGCATGGGCGCATCCGATGCTGTCTATCTGCTGGAATCGATGGGACTGAAGGTTGCTGTCAAAGGTGTTGGCAATGTTGTCCGCCAGACTCCGAAGCCGGGTACGGCAGCAAAAAATGGCGATAAAATAGAACTTGGTTTGGATATAATTCATTAGTGTATATGATACTTGGTGACATAATAAAATGTATCAGAACAGTCAGAATATCAGGAAATACTGATATTGAAATCAGTTCAATTCAGATTGATTCCCGTAAAGTAGAGAAGGGCAGTCTGTTTATTGCTATGCGCGGTGTCTCTGCAGACGGTCATGCATTCATAAGTATGGCCATTGAAAACGGTACTTCAGCTGTACTGTGTGAAGAAATGCCTGCGCAAATGATCTCTGATGTAACATATGTCATGGTAGAACATGCAGAAGATTGTGTGGGAATGGTGGCATCGTGTTTCTATGGAAACCCTTCCACAAAATTCAAACTGGTGGGAGTTACCGGTACCAACGGCAAGACAACAATCGCTACTGTGCTCTTTAAACTGTTCCGTGGACTTGGGTACAGCTGCGGCTTGCTTTCCACAGTGTGCAACTATATTAACGATGAAGCGGTTGCTGCTACACATACAACACCTGATGCAATCAGCCTGAACAGTCTTTTGTCCCGTATGGCGGCGGCAGGATGTCAGTACGTGTTTATGGAGTGCAGCAGTCATGCCATTGCCCAGAAGCGTATAGGCGGCCAGAAGTTTGCAGGCGGAATTTTCACCAACCTGACCCGTGATCATCTGGATTATCACAAGACTTTTGAAAATTACCGTGATGCCAAGAAAAGTTTCTTTGACACTCTGGGTTCAGATGCGTTTATGATAACCAACCTTGACGATGCCAACGGTATGGTTATGGCGCAGAATTGCAAGGCGCATATCAAAACCTACTCTCTGCGCAGCATGGCTGATTACAGATGTACTATACTTGAAAGCGGTTTTGACGGCATGATGCTGAAAATAAACAATATTGATACATTCATGCGCTTTGTAGGTCGGTTCAACGCAAGTAATCTGCTTGCAGTATATGGTGCAGCCATGATGCTTGGCGTAGAATCCATGCAGGCACTGACGGTAATGTCGGCATTGACTCCGGTGTCAGGCCGTTTTGAAACAATTCCATTCAAAAAAGGCTTTACGGCAATTGTTGATTATGCACATACTCCCGATGCCATTGTCAATGTTCTGTCAACAATCCGTGATGTCATGAACGGCAACGGTAAACTGATTGTTGTTGTAGGAGCTGGCGGAAACCGTGATAAAGGCAAGCGTCCTATTATGGCTAAAGAGGCTGTGAACAATGGCGATGTTGTGATACTTACTTCCGATAATCCGCGTTTTGAAAACCCGGAAGACATTTTGAACGATATGCTGGCAGGTGTTCCTGATAATGCCAGTGACAAAGTTCTTTCAATTCTTGACCGCAAACAGGCTATCAGGAGTGCTGTTATGATGGCATCGAAAGGGGATGTTATACTGGTGGCAGGAAAAGGACATGAGAATTATCAGGAAATCAATGGAGTAAAACACCATTTTGATGATAAAGAGGTACTGAACGAATTAAATAACTAGAATATGCTGTATCATTTATTAAATTACTTGCAGACCGTTGCAGATATTCCTGGCGGGTCATTGTTGACATATGTAACATTCAGGATGGCATTTGCTCTTGTCCTGTCTTTGTTTATTTCTGCATGGTTCGGTAAATTCTATATTAAACTGTTGCGCAGGCATCAGATATCAGAAACGCAGCGTGACGCATCGATAGATCCGTTCAATACGCAGAAAATTGGCGTACCCACAATGGGCGGACTGATAATAATTACTGCAATTCTTATACCAGTGTTGCTGATATGCAACCTGAAGAATGTGTATACCATTCTGATGCTGGTTACTACAATAATGCTGGGAATGATAGGTTTTGCAGATGATTACATAAAAACATTCAAGAAACGTAAGGACGGCTTGAACGGTTGGGTTAAAATCTTGGGTCAGGTAACTCTTGGTCTTATTGTCGGTCTGACGTTACGTTATGCACCCGGTGCAGTAATAAATGAATCTGTTGAAACCAGAATAGAGAACAATACGGAAATTGTTGTCAAATCTCCCGATGTCAAATCAACACGTACAACTATTCCGTTCTTCAAGAACCATAATCTGAACTATGCCGACATATTCAGTTTTCTTGGACCGGTAAATAAATATAAGGCCGGATGGATATTCTTTGTTCTGCTGACAGTCTTTGTGGTAGCGGCAGTCTCAAACGGATCAAATCTGAATGACGGTATGGATGGAATGGCAACAGGTAACTCTGCGATAATAGGTCTCACCATAGCTGTGTTGGCGTATGTGTCAAGTAACCTTGTGCTGTCTGAACATTTTAATCTGATGTATATTCCTGGCAGTCAGGAAGTTGTTGTGTTTATGGCTGCATTTGTAGGAGCTCTTGTAGGCTTCCTGTGGTACAATTCGTACCCTGCAGCAATATTTATGGGTGATACAGGTTCACTGACAATAGGCGGAATTATTGCCGTTGCCGCGCTGTGTATTCACAAGGAATTGCTGCTGCCCATTTTATGCGGAATATTCCTGTTTGAGAGTATGTCCGTCATATTGCAGCGTTTGTATTATAAGACCGGCAAACGCAAGGGTGTACACCGTCGTTTGTGGAAACGTACACCTGTTCATGATCACTATCGTACATCATTGGCTCTTGTAGAAAAACTGGACCCGGGATGCAGTGTGAAATTCACAGGAAGTCAGAATCTGCAGCATGAAACAAAAATCACGTTGCGTTTCTGGATTGTCAGCATAGGTCTTGCTGTATTAACATTACTAACATTAAAGATAAGATAATAATGAGTGAGCGTGTTGTTGTTATTGGTGCAGGCGAAAGTGGAACCGGAGCCGCCATTCTTGCAAAGGCAAAAGGTTATGACGTTTTTGTAAGTGACAGTTCAGTAATCAAAGATTACTATCAGCAGGAACTTGATAAGCGCGGAATAGAATGGGAACAGGGGGCACATACTTTGTCAAAAGTGCAGAATGCCAATCTTGTAATCAAAAGTCCGGGCGTACCTAACAATGCTCCTTTAATCAAAGAATATGTTACACGAGGTATTCCTGTAATATCTGAAATAGAATTTGCAGGACGTTTTACTGATGCAAAGATGATTTGCATAACTGGCAGTAACGGAAAGACAACTACCACATCGCTTATATATCATATCTGCAAAATGGCAGGTCTCAATGTAGGCCTTGCCGGAAATATCGGCAGCAGCCTTGCATGGCAGGTGGCTGAGAACAACCATGACTACTATATCATTGAGTTGAGCAGTTTCCAACTGGATAATATGTATGATTTTAAGGCAAATGTTGCCGTTCTGATGAATATTACCCCTGACCATCTTGACCGTTATGACAACTGTATGCAGAATTATGTCGATGCCAAGATGCGTATCACCCGCAATCAGACTGTTGACGATGCCTTTGTCTTCTGGAATGAAGATCCTATCATTCAGCGTGAACTCAAAAAATATGGTTTGAAGGCAACGCTTTATCCGTTCTCCGAGAACAATCTCAAAGATGTTGACCTGGCCGCTTACACCCAGGACGGCAAATTGTTCTTTACGCGTCCGGACGATTTCAATATGGAACAGGAATCTCTTGCCCTGACAGGTCTGCACAATCTTTACAATTCAATGGCTGCAGGTATTTCTGCAAATATCATTGGTATCAGAAAAGAAACAATCCGCAAAGCCTTGCAGACGTTCAAAGGCGTGGAGCACAGACTGGAATATGTAAAGAAAGTGGATGGTGTTGACTATATCAACGATTCAAAGGCCACCAATGTGAACAGTTGCTGGTATGCACTGCAGAGCATGCGTACAAAAACTGTGCTTATACTTGGCGGTAAGGATAAAGGCAACGATTACAGTGAAATAGCTGATCTTGTGCGTCAGAAGTGTACAGGACTTGTATTTATGGGACTTCATAATGAAAAACTGGTTGATTTCTTCAAGGATTTCGGTATTCCGTATGTAAGTACTGACGCATTGGACAAGGCTCTTGATGCAGCCCGTTCAATGGCAAAGCCGGGAGATACCGTGCTTCTTAGTCCATGTTGTGCAAGTTTTGATTTGTTCACAAGTTATGAAGACCGCGGCCGTAAGTTTAAAGATTACGTAAACAACATGAAATAAAATTAAGTATGGGATTCGGACAGAATATCAAACGTATGTTCAAATGTGACAAGACTATTCTTGCCATTGTTCTGGTATTGATGGTCCTGTCAATAGTGGAGGTGTATAGTGCAACCAGTTATTATACGCATGGACAGACCAACTTTTTGTCTCCGCTCAAGAGCCATCTTCTGCATTGCGTACTGGGTGTTATCTGTATGCTCGTTTCTTTCTCATTCCCATATTTCAAACTCAAACAACTGAATAAATACATACTGTTTCCGCTTTCTGTCATATTACTGTCTTATCTGTTTGTCAAAGCCCTGATAGCGCACGATGCTGTGCGCAGCATAAATCTTGGCTTTATGAACTTTCAGGTATCGGAACTGGCCAAATTGTCTGTAATTCTTTTTACTGCCAATGAAATGGCTGTCATGCCGGCCGATCCTACGCGGCACGGAATTACTTTCTGGCGTATAATGGGAGTGGCTTTTGCATTTTTTCTGCTTATTTTCCCTGAAAATCTGTCAACGGCTTTGATGATATGCATTGTTGTGTATACCATGATGTTTCTGGGCGGTCTTTCGCATAAATACTTACTGACAACAGCCGGTTCCGTTGCTCTTTTTGCAGGTGTTGTCCTTCTGCTGTTCTGTACGGTTCCTCAGGAAAAACTGGCATCTCTGCCGGTAGTAAACAGAGCTGCTACATGGCAGGCTCGTATTCTTGATAAAATAGAATCAAAGAATGATCGTAATCTGACACCTGCCGAGTATTCTGTCAAGGTCGCTCCCGACAAGTTGCAGGAAACACGCGCAAATATTGCCATAGCATCGTCACATCTTTTGGGTAAGGGACCGGGAAATTCAAATCAGAAAGAATATCTGAAGGAGGCTAGCAATGACTTTATGTTTGCCATTATTATTGAAGAACTAGGTATGATTCCGGCAATACTTATAATTGGCGCATATATTGCATTGTTGCTTAGGATTATGGTTCTTGCCAGAAAATGCAAGGATATATATGCCTCATTGATTATTTCGGGAATAGTTCTGGTCTTTTTGATTCAGGCTTTCGTGAATATGGCGGTGGCTGTTGGCTTGATACCTGTTACTGGACAGTCATTGCCATTCCTGACACGTGGAGGATCTTCAATACTTATGTCCTGTATTGATATTGCCATTGTGCTGAATGTAAGCAAAATGATAATTATAGAATCAGAAAATGAACGTAACGGTCAAACGTTGCAAACAAATTAATAAATATTTGTACTATGGATAATAAACCATTGAAAGTGATAGTCAGCGGTGGCGGTACAGGAGGACATATTTTTCCTGCAATCTCAATTGCCAATGCGATAAAAGAACTGAGACCTGATGCATCCATACTGTTTGTAGGTGCTCTGGGACGTATGGAAATGGTACGTGTGCCCGAGGCTGGTTATGATATTGTAGGTCTTCCTGTAATGGGTTTTGACCGTAAACATATTCTGAAGAACATAAAAGTGTTGTACTGCCTGATGTGCAGCCGTCGGCGTGCACGCAGGATTCTGAAGGATTTCCGTCCTGATATTGCCGTTGGAGTTGGCGGATATGCCAGCGGACCGGTATTGAAAGAAGCCGCAAGAAAGAATATTCCGATTGTAATTCAGGAACAGAATTCGTATGCAGGTGTTACAAATAAACTGCTTTCGAAAGATGCCAGGATTATCTGTGTGGCATATCAGGGAATGGAACGTTTCTTCCCTGCAGATAAAATAGTAATAACGGGTAATCCTATCAGACAGAATCTCCTTGTTAAGGATTTTGATAAAAACCAAGCATATCTGAATTTCGGATTGGATCCTTCAAAGCGTACAATTGCTATTCTGGGAGGCAGTCTTGGAGCACGCACAATGAATGAAAGCGTGCTGTCAAGTCTTGAACTGATCAGAAACAATCCGTCCGTACAATTTGTATGGCAGACCGGCAAATACTATTTTGAAGAAATGATAAAACGCCTGTCAGAAACTGAACCGGTCCCCAATCTGTATCCATTGGACTTCATTTCTCAAATGAATATGCTGTACAGTATTTCCGATCTGGTCATTTCGAGAGCCGGTGCAGGTTCAATATCTGAATTTGCTCTGCTTGAAAAACCTGTAATTCTTGTTCCGAGTCCTAATGTTGCAGAAGACCATCAGACCAAGAATGCACTTTCATTGTCAGACAGGAACGCTGCGGTGTATATACCGGACAACAAGGCTGTAGAGGAATTGATTCCTGCAGCATTGAATCTGGTCTGTGATGAAGACAAATTAAAGTCTTTAACTGAAAATATAAAACAATTTGCCATGCCGGATTCTGCAAGAATAATTGCAGAGAAGGTATTGTCCATAGTAGAAAACAAATAAAAATGGATGCCAATAATATAAAATCGGTTTACTTTTTAGGTGCCGGCGGTATAGGCATGAGTGCCATTGTCCGTTATTTCCTGTCTGAAAATATAAAGGTTGCAGGATATGACAAAACAGCATCATCATTGACCTTAGCTCTTGAAAAGGAGGGCGCGGATATTCATTATGAAGACAATGCAGCTCTTATTCCGGATTTTTGCCGCGATCAGGCTCATACTCTTGTAGTTTATACTCCGGCTATTCCGCAGGACCATAACGAATGGAGGTGGTTCAGGGATAATGGTTTCAATATAATGAAAAGAGCCCAGATCCTAGGAGTTATAAGCCGCGACTATAAGGCATTGTGTGTTGCCGGAACTCATGGAAAAACTACAACAAGCACAATGGTTGCTCATATCCTGATGCAAGGCAATGACGGCTGTAATGCTTTCCTTGGAGGTATTTCCAAGAATTACAACAGTAATTTACTGTTAAGTAAGAAAAGCAGGTACATGGTAATTGAAGCCGACGAATTTGACCGCTCCTTCCACTCTCTTGCACCATTCAGAACGGTGATAACCGCAATGGATGCCGATCATCTTGACATCTATGGTAATCATCAGAATTATATTGACAGCTTCAAAACCTATGCATCAAAAGTCTGTACAGGAGGCGATGTCATAATAAAGACGGAGCTGGCTGACATAATAAGACCATCCCTGCAGGAAGGAGTTACATTGCATACCTATTCTGCAGATAACGGAGACTATCATGCAGAAAACGTACGTATCGGAAATGGAACTCTGGTCTTTGACTTTGTATATCCGCAAGGTATGATTAAAGATATAGCATTGGGCCAGCCTTTCCCAATAAATGTTGAGAACGGTGTTGCTGCAATTGCCATGTCTCTTCTCAGCGGAGCTACAGAGGAACAGATACGTGTGGGCATGGCAACTTTCAAAGGTGCCGACCGCAGGTTTGATTTTCATCTGAACACTCCATCCAAGGTGTATATCAGCGATTATGCACATCATCCGCAGGAGGTAAAACAGAGTGCATTGTCAATATCGCAACTGTATAGCGGAAGAAAGATAACTGCCATATTCCAGCCTCATTTATATACAAGGACACGTGACTTTTATAAAGATTTTGCAAATGCACTCAATATGTTTACCCAGGTCTGGCTGGTTGATATTTATCCTGCAAGAGAGTTGCCAATTCCCGGCATCACCAGTCAGATAATTGCAGATAACATGAGCCCCGGCAAGTGTCTTGGTGTGATATCCAAAGACCAGGTACTTCCGTTGGTTGAGTCAATGAAAGACAGTGTTGATGTGCTGGTGACATTAGGTGCAGGTTATTTGGATAATTTTGCCGGGCAAATAGCGGATATTTTGAAAAAATAATGCCTGAATAATGAAGAGATTTCTTGTCATATTCTTATCTTTGCTATTGGCTGTTTATCTGGGCTTCTTTTTCTGTATGTTTCAGCAGACAGAAATAGAAAAGGATAATCACGCCATAGAACTGGTATATATGGATACGTTGGGCCCGTCACTGCTGACTAAGGACAACGTTATGCGGTATTTGACAGAAGTTGATACATTATCGGTACCTCAGATTGAATATGCATTGAGTAAACATGTTCTGGTAAGTCAGGTGGAATGCTACCAAACAAATAACGGCACAATGAAATGTCTGTTGTGGTGCAAGGAACCAGTTGCAAGGGTAATGGCCGATGCCGGCAATTTCTATCTTTGTCGCGGAGGTGAATTTCTGAATGCCGGTTATGTACATTTGAATCTGCCGCTGCTGACCGGATGCGCGGATTCACTGATGTGCAGTACGTGGGGTGAACAGTTGTGTTCCTATATCCACGACCATGAGTTCTGGAATAACCAGATAGAACAGATAAATGTTCAGCCGAACGGTAACGTAGTTATTGTTCCAAGAATCGGAGCTCATTTCATAGACCTTGGTTCCGGTCAGGATTATGTAGCGCAGTTGGAACGTCTGATGAATTTTTACAGACAGGGCTTGAACAAGATAGGTTGGAATAAGTATTCAAACATAAGCCTGGCATATTCAAATCAGATTGTATGCAAAACGTATAAGAGTAAAAAAACAAAAAAATAGATATTATGATTAATCCCATTGTTGCAGCTATTGAGATTGGATCGTCCAAGATTTCCGGTATGGTTGGCCGAAAGGAGAATGACGATGTCTTCCACATCTATTCCTATGCATCTACACCATCGCACGACGCTGTGCGTTATGGTACTGTTTATAATACTACAAAAACTGCCGATTCTTTGGTTAAGGTTCTTGACGGTATGGAACAGAAAATGGGAGATGGCGGAAAAATTTACAGCGTATATGTGAATTTTGCCGGACGCTCTCTCAAAACAATGGAGTGCACTGTATCGCGTAAATTTATGGCTCAGACCGTAATAGACCAGAATCTTCTTGCGGAACTTGCTGATCAGGCTGCCCAGTCTGTGCCTAAAGGCTACGTTATGCTGGGAAATGATGTCCAGGACTATCGTATCAACGGTTCCCAAGCCAGAAATGACAGTCCGATAGGTGTATGCTGCGGGTCAATAGACTGCCGTTATCAATTGATTATTGCCAAAAAGGAACATGTAGACATATTGAACCAGTGTTTTGAAGAGGCCAGTATAGAGATTGAAGAGAAAAATATAATGCCTGTTTCCATTGCAAACGCAATACTTACTCCCGATGAAATGGAGAAAGGTTGTGCTCTGATTGATTACGGTTCAGATACAACCACTGTGGCCGTGTTCAAATACTCAAAACTTTCCTATCTGAGAGTGCTTCCTATCGGAGCTGATCTGATAACGCAGGATGTAATGAATCATTTTCACATAACATACTCCCAGGCCGAAGAACTGAAAATTAATTATGGTCTGTATAACGTATCCCATAAAGAGCGCGGCGGTGATATAGAGTTTGCCTGCCTGAGTGATGATGCCGGTGAAACGAAAGAGATTCCGCTGGTTGAGCTGGGTAATGTCATTGCTGCCAGAAATGAAGAAATAATTATCAATGCTCTTGCACAGATAAAGAAGTCCGGATACGAAGATCTGCTCTATGCCGGCATAGTAATGACAGGTGGCGGAAGTAATTTGCGTAAATTACAGGATCTGATAAGCCAGCAGTTTACCAAGATATACAAATTCCGTATCGTAAAAATGGTTCCAGTTGAGCAGATTTGGGATCTTGATCGCTGGAAAAAAGATGATTCTACGCAGATAGGTTTGCTTTCTTTGCTGATGAAAAGCGATAATCATAACTGTGCCGACTTTACTGCCAGCTTGGATAATATATCACCTGCTCCGGTTAAGCAGGCACCTATAGACTCCGGAAAGGGTACTGCAACTACGCTTGATATGTTTGACAATATTGATCAGAACGCAGAGATGAATTCACGTCAGGAACAGATTGACAAGATTGAGGAACAGACCGGTGAAAATACTCAGAAACCTAAGAAAAAGGGTTTTTGGGAAAAAGTAATCAATCCGTTCGGAAAGGTGGAGGAAGTTTTTGATCAGATGATGGATGATGATAACAGCACTAAATAATCGTACTTATGGAACAGAAAGAAATCTCATTGCTTCAGACAAGTTCAACTCTGAATTTTAATTTCTCGTTAAGAGACCACGAGTCCATCATTAAGGTTATCGGTGTTGGTGGCGGTGGTGGAAATGCCGTTCAGAATATGTATATTGAGGGTATCCGCGATGTATCGTTTGTCCTGACCAATACTGATGTGCAGGCAATGCGTAAATCTGAGATTCCCACAAAGATAGCTTTGGGCGAATCGATAACAAAAGGCCTGGGTGCCGGTGATGATCCGGAAGTAGCCCGTGTTGCCGCTGAAGAGAGTGCTGAAGAAATTAAAGCCCTGTTTGATGAATCAACCCACATGGTGTTCATTACTGCAGGTATGGGTGGCGGTACCGGAACCGGTGCGGCACCTGTAATTGCGCGTTTGGCAAAAGAAGCCGGAATGCTGACCATAGGTGTTGTTACAATTCCTTTCAAGTTTGAATTGAACAAGAAGATCAAGCAGGCGCTCAAGGGTGTTATTGAGATGTCCAAGCATGTTGATGCCTTGCTGATAGTCAAGAACGAAAAACTGCTGGAAATGTATCCTAATGTTACCGTAACGGAAGGATTCAAAATAGTGGATAAGAATCTGTACGATGCCACCAAGTCTGTTGCCGAGATTATTACTGTACAGGGTAAGGTGAACCTTGACTTCCGCGATGTGAGCAAGATATTGTCCAACGGAGGTGTGGCTCTTATGAGTTTTGGTACCGGATCGGGCGAAAACAGACTGGAGTTGGCAATCAATCAGGCGTTGACATCGCCTTTATTGCATAATAACGATATTTTCTCATCCAAGAAGGTTCTGTTCAACATATATCAGAGCGAAGATCCACAGTATCAGCTTCAGGCTTATGAGATGGAAGAGGTGAGCCGTTTTACAGAACGTTTCACATATGATGATATTGAGGTTATCTGGGGACTTGCAAACGATGAGAATCTTAAGGGAGATCAGGTTAAGATTACAATTCTTGCCACCGGATTCGGAATCAATGAAAAATTGTCCGAATCAAGCATGGATATTATTGTGAACGATATGTATGACGGTAAGGTTGGCCGCAGACAGCTTTATTCATATATATTGAACGACGACGATATGGATAACGATGAGCTGTTGGGCCTTATGGAAAAATACGATACCTTCAGCAGAACCTCTATACAGTTGAGCGAAATCAAAAAGTTGTCAAAAACAGCGTAATATTTTGTCATTTTTTTGTACTTTTGCAGTTTGAAAAATATCAGACTTGTTTATGAGTACAGAAATCTCCGTAGGAGCAAAAATCCGTTCAGTCAGGGAGTCAAAGAATGTTGGCCTTGACGAATTGTCACAGAAATGCGGTCTGCCGGTTGAGCAGTTGTCCGCATTGGAGGGTGGTGCACCGCTTCCAGGTATAGGTCCGCTTATGAAAATAGCGCGTGCGCTAGGCGTAAGACTAGGAACTTTCCTTGACGATTCATCGCAGAACGGTCCGGTTGTATGCAAATCTGCAGAGCGTAAACCTGTTATCCGTTTTTCAAACAATAGTGAAAACAAAAACAGCGCCAAACTTCTTTACCAGTCCCTTTCTGCCGGTAAGGAATCAAAAAGCATGGACCCGTTCATTATTGATATCCTTCCTGATTCTGCAAAAGACTATGTTCCGTCTTCTCACGAAGGAGAGGAATTTATTTTTGTGCTCAACGGTAAGGTGGAGATTATTTATGGCAAATCAAGTTATATTCTTGAGAAGGGTGACAGCATCTATTATGATTCTGTTGTCAAACATCATGTTCATGGCGCGGACAACCAGCCTGCTCAGATACTTGCCGTTATCTTTTCACCATATTGATTCCTGTTATGCAACTTTTTGACAGAACATTAGGAGATTGGCTGGAATATTGGGCAAAGGAAACACCTGATAAAGATTATATTGTCTATTCTGACCGTGGAGTTCACTTTACATGGAGTGAATTCAATACACGCGTGGACAATATGGCCAAGGGACTTGCATCAATAGGGGTTGGGCATGGAACTCATGTGGGGCTTTGGGCTCAGAATGTTCCTGACTGGCTTACTTTTCTGTATGCATGTGCCAAGCTTGGTGCTGTTTGCATAACAGTAAATACCAATTACAAACAGAGCGAACTTGAGTTTCTTGTCAAGGACTCGGATATGCATACGCTCTGTATGACAGACGGAACATGGGATACCGATTATGTAGGTATGGTCTATACCATGGTTCCCGAACTGCGTGATGCTTCACGCGGAGCTTTGAACTGTGACCGTTTTCCAAAACTGAAAAATGTTGTTTACATAGGGCAGGAAAAATATCGCGGAATGTACAATTCCAACGAGATTATGCTGCTTGGTGAAAACGAAGACGATGATTTATTTAAGAAAATGCGTTCCAAGGTTACACCTCACGATGTTGTCAATATGCAGTACACATCGGGTACTACGGGCTTTCCAAAGGGTGTCATGCTGACGCATTACAATATTGCCAACGACGGTTTCCTGACAGGAGAACACATGCATTTTACGCAGAATGACAAGTTGTGCGTATGTGTGCCTCTGTTCCACTGTTTTGGTGTGGTTCTGGCTACAATGAACTGTCTTACACATGGCTGTACACAGGTTATGGTGGAAAAATTTGATCCGCTTGTTACGTTGCAGTCTGTTCATAAGGAACGTTGTACCGCCCTTTATGGTGTGCCTACAATGTTTATTGCTGAACTTAACCATCCGTTATTCAATACATTTGATCTGACATGCCTGCGTACAGGTATCATGGCCGGTTCACTGTGTCCGGTTGATCTGATGCGTCAGGTTGAGGAAAAAATGTTCATTAAGGTGACATCGGTCTATGGATTGACTGAGAGCTCTCCTGGTATGACCCATTCGCGTATTGATGATCCTGCCGAGGTCCGTTATACCACCGTTGGTCATGACTATGAATTTGTAGATGTCAAGGTACTTGATCCTGAAACCAATCAGGAGGTGCCGGACGGAACACAGGGAGAGATGTGCTGCAAGGGTTTCAATGTTATGAAAGGTTACTATAACCGCCCCGAAGCTACCGCTCAGGTAATCGATGCCAACGGGTATCTGCATTCCGGAGATCTTGGTGTGAAGGATCCTGATGGCAATTACCGTATCACAGGCCGTATAAAGGATATGATTATCCGTGGCGGTGAGAATGTTTATCCGCGTGAAATTGAAGAATTTATATACCGTATACCGGGTGTGCGTGATGTACAGGTTGTTGGTGTTCCTTCAAAGAAGTACGGCGAGGCTGTAGGTGCGTTTATCATAACCAACCCAGGTGTGACTCTCACATCACAACAAATTACTGAAGCATGTACAGGTAAGATTGCCCGTTACAAGATACCAAAATATATCTTCTTTGTTGACGAGTTCCCAATGACCGGCAGCGGAAAAATTCAGAAATTCAAACTGCGTGACTTGAGCGTGAAACTCTGCGCTGAACAGGGTATCGAAATTATTTGAGAGAGTATTTTACATATATAGCAATTAGAATAGGAATTGTATGAACACTAATCACGAAATCAGAACAGTGGCAAAGCGCCTGCGCGCCTTGCGTGAAGACTGGGAGTATTCCTTGGAGTATGTTGCAGAAAAGTGCGGCGTTTCTACAGAAGAACTGCAGAATTATGAATCCGGAGATTTTGATATTCCAATGAATTTTCTTTGTAATGCAGCTCATGTGTTAGGTGTTCAGACTTCCGAACTGCTTGCCGGTGAAACTCCCAATATGTCAACCTATTGGCTTGTGCGTAAGGGACAGGGTGAAAGTGTTGTACGTCATTCTGCCTACAAATACCGCGGACTTGCTCTTGGTTTCAAAGATGCAAAGGCAAGTCCTTTCATTGTAACCGTGGATCCTGAGATGGAGAAGGAAATGCATCTGAATTCACACGAAGGTCAGGAGTTCAATCTGGTTTTGAAAGGTACATTATTACTGAATATAAATGGCAAGGAACTTATTCTGAACGAGGGTGACAGCGTGTATTTCAATGCAACGCTGCCTCATGGAATGAAAGCCCTGAACGACCAGCCTGCAAGATTCTTTGCCATAATAATATAATTGGAAAAACAATGATAGAACGTTTTCTGAAACGTGTTGAGTTTGATTCTCTTGAGGATTTCCAGAAGAACTTTGAAATAATAGTTCCGGAGAATTTTAACTTTGCGTACGATGTTGTTGACCAGTGGGCCAAGCAACAGCCTGACAAGCTGGCTCTTTTGTGGACTAATGACCAGGGGCAGGTACATCGTTACTCATTTGCCGAGATTAAAGATAAATCTGATCGTGCGGCATCTTTCTTTATGTCATTAGGAATAAAGAAAGGCGATTGTGTCCTGTTTATGCTCAAACGCAGGGCTGAATTCTGGTTTACAATCCTGGCTCTTCATAAAATTGGTGCTACGGCTATTCCTGCAACCCATCTTCTTACCGAAAAGGACTTGATATACCGCCTTAACAGTGCAAAAGTAAAGATGGTTGTTGCTGCCAGCGAAGATATTATTATTGATCATGTGAACAAATCACTGCCTCAGTCTCCTACGGTTGAACATGTTGTGGCAACAGGTTCGTACTGCAAGGACGGATGGCTGAGTATGGATCAGGGTATGGCCCAGGCCGCTCCTTTTGTCCGTCCTGAAAAAGTGAATGAGAATCACGATATTGCTTTGCTTTACTTTACCAGCGGTTCAAGCGGAAATCCAAAGATGGTAGCCCATAACTTCCTTTATCCGTTAGGCCACATAGTAACCGCAAAATACTGGCACAACCTGAATGAAAACAGTCTGCATCTTACAGTGGCCGATACCGGTTGGGGAAAGGCAGTGTGGGGCAAACTCTACGGTCAGTGGATAGTAGGTTCCGCTGTGTTTGTATATGATCACGAAAAGTTTACTCCGGCCGATGTTCTTGCCAAAATGGCTGAATATAAGGTGACATCGTTCTGCGCACCTCCAACCATTTACCGTTTCCTTATTCGTGAGGACCTTTCAAAATATGACCTCAGTGCACTTAGATATTGTACCACAGCAGGTGAACAGCTGAACCCCAGCGTTTTCGATACATGGAAGGCTGCAACAGGTCTTGAAATCCACGAAGGATTCGGCCAGACTGAGACTGCTCTTACTATTGCAACATTCCCATGGATGAAAACAAAACCGGGTCTGCTTGGCGTTCCTAATCCAGCTTACGATATGGATTTGCTTACTCCGGACGGCCGTATTGCCGAGGAGGGCGAAACAGGAGAAATTATTCTTCATACCGACAAACGTCTGCCGCTTGGCCTGTTTGAAGAATATTATCATAATCCTGAACTTACAAAGACTGTGCATAATAACGGAATATATCATACAGGCGACGTTGCATGGCGCGATCAGGACGGTTATTTCCAGTTTGTAGGACGTACTGACGATATTATCAAGAGTTCCGGTTACCGTATAGGCCCGTTCGAGGTTGAAAACGCACTTATGACCCATCCGGCAGTTGTTGAATGTGCTGTAACAGGTGTTCCTGACGATGTCCGCGGTCAGATTGTTAAGGCTACAATAGTTCTGGCTCCTGAATACAAGAAGATTGAGGACAAGACAGAACTTATTAAGGATATTCAGAATCATGTAAAGCATGTGTCAGCTCCATACAAATATCCGCGTGTTGTGGAATTTGTTGATGAACTTCCAAAGACAATCAGCGGCAAGATACGCCGCGTTGAGATACGTCAGAACGACAGTAAATAAGATAAACGCAAATAAAAAAAGCCGCATCAACCGATGCGGCTTTTTTATTGCCTGTTATTAGTTTTATGCGTCTATGTTCTTTGCGTAGGTTGCATTGCGCTCAATGAATTCGCGGCGTGGGCCTACGTCTTCTCCCATAAGCAGAGAGAATGTCATATCGGCACTTGCAGCATCTTCAATGGAAACCTGCTTCAAGAGGCGGTTTTCCGGATTCATTGTTGTTTCCCACAACTGTTCGGGGTTCATCTCACCCAAACCTTTGTAGCGCTGTATTGTTATGTTCTGCTCCTGACCGCCACCGTAGGTGTCTATGAAACGCTGTAACTGGACATCGTCATAGCAGTATTCCTTGTTCTTGCCCTTTACGCAGAGATAGAGCGGTGGTGTAGCCAGATACAGGTGTCCGCGCTCGATAAGCTCAGGCATATAACGGAAGAAAAGTGTAAGTATAAGAGTGTCAATGTGAGAACCATCCACATCGGCATCGGTCATTATTATTACCTTGTAATAGCGTAATTTATCATAGTTGGCCTGTTTGGAGTCATCAGGGTTGAGACCGAAACGGATGCCGAGTGCCTGAATAATGTTGTTCACTTCTTCGTGGTCAAAAGCCTTGTGCCACATTACGCGTTCAACATTGAATATTTTACCACGGATAGGAAGAATTGCCTGTGTTTTGCTGTCGCGGCCCTGCTTTGCACTACCGCCTGCAGAATCACCCTCCACAATGAACATTTCGCACTGCTGCGGATCCTTGCTTGAACAGTCCCATAATTTGCCGGGAAGGCCTGCACCGTTCATAGGATTCTTGCGCAGAACGCTTTCGCGTGCCTTGCGTGCGGCAACACGTGCCTGGGCTGCAAGAACAACCTTGTCTACAATCATCTTGGCCTCCTTTGGATGCTCTTCAAGATAGTTTGTAAGAGCTTCTCCAACAACAGTCTGTACGGCACCTGCAACCTCACTGTTTCCAAGTTTGGTCTTGGTCTGACCTTCAAACTGAGGCTCGGAAACCTTTATTGAGATTACTGCTGTAAGACCCTCGCGGAAATCTTCACCTTCAATCTCAACTTTAGCTTTCTCAAGAAACTTGTTTTCATCGGCATATTTCTTGAGGGTACGTGTAAGGGCTGTTCTGAAACCAACTACGTGTGTTCCGCCTTCTATAGTGTTGATATTGTTTACAAAAGATTTGATTGATTCTGTGTAACCGGTATTGTAAAGAATGGCAACCTCTACAGGGTATCCGGATTTCTCCGTATTCAGATATATTGGCTCTGTAATCAGGTGAACACGGTTCTGGTCCATATATTCCACAAACTCCTTAAGACCGTAACTGGAGAAGAATTTGTCCTGCTTTGGCTGGTTGTTTTCATCTATTTCCCTATAGTCTGTAAGAGATATGTTCAGACCTGCATTAAGGAATGCAAGTTCGTGCAGACGGGTTGCAAGAATATCGTATTTGAATGTTGTGGTTGTGAAAATGGAACCGTCAGGCCAGAATGTCTGTTTTGTTCCGTTCAAAGTGGTAGTTCCAATTACCTCTACCGGAGTAACAGGTTTGCCGCATGCATATTCCTGACGGTATATGTTGCCGTTTCTGTAAACTTCAGTAATCATTTTTGTTGACAATGCGTTTACGCAGGATACACCTACACCGTGAAGACCGCCTGACACCTTATAAGAGTCTTTGTCAAACTTACCGCCTGCGTGAAGAACTGTCATAACAACCTCCAGGGCAGAACGGTGCTCTTTTTCATGCATATCAACCGGAATACCACGGCCGTTGTCCTGAACGGAGATTGAACCGTCCTGATTGATGGAAACTTCAATGTGCGTACAGAATCCCGCCATTGACTCGTCAATAGAGTTGTCTACAACCTCATATACCAGATGGTGAAGTCCCTTTTCACTGATGTCACCAATATACATGGCCGGACGTTTGCGAACTGCCTCCAAGCCTTCCAGTACATGTATGCTGTCGGCACTGTAATTGTTAATTTCTTTGAGCTTTTCGTTATCCATAATATATTCTTTCTCTTACTTACAAAGGTAACAAATTGACAGTTAAACTGCAATTGTTTTGTGTAGTTTTTTTAGGTAAAAGGACATAAAAAAATTGCCCGCTTTCGGCGGACAATTTTTTATCAAATTAAATATTCAACTATGAAAACAAAACTTCTGCTTATGATCAGGCAAGCTTTGCAATATAAGCGCAAAGGCTTGATTTAATATTTGCTGCCTTATTCTGATGGATCATGTTCTTCTTAGCCATTTTGTCCAGCAATTTCTGAACAGCAGGATAAGCTGCCAAAGCTTCTTCTTTGTTTGTCATTGAACGTAATTTACGTACAGCATTACGCATTGTCTTTGCATAATAGCGATTGTGAAGTCTTCTAGCTTCGCTCTGTCTGATTTCTTTCTCAGTAGCTTTGTGATTTGCCATCTTTATTATTGAATTTTGTTACTTGTAGTGGGTATGAGAGTCGAACTCATCTTGCAAGAATGAAAATCTTGAGTACTAACCGATATACGAACCCACCATCCTTCTTTTTGCTCTGTTACGAGCCTTTGCTTTTGAAAGCGAGTGCAAAATTAGTAACTTTTTATGTAACTGCAAAAAGAAAATCCATATTTTTTCAATACTGGCCAATATTTCTTGTTAACGTGCCAGAGGGTTACCCAAAGCGGAGGCCTCGGCATCGTTCTCATCAAGTTTGAATATCATAAACTGCCTGTTTTCTTTTGTCAGAGGTTTCCATTCACCACCGTCAGCGCCATTAGGGTCACCGTATTTTGCAAAATTGGACCATGCGGTGAGCATCTTTTCTGACAAATCCCAGTCTCCCTCTGTCCATGGACGCCAGCAATGTTTCAGTGACTTGAATACAAACCAAAGGTCAGATGAGTGGAAGGCTCCGCGCAGACGCTGTGTTACCTCCGGGTGATTGCCATCGTCCGGAAGCGGACGTGCAAACTGGTAAGCGTATGCCTTTCCTCCCATTTCTTCTCGATTCAGACAGAAGTCCACAATCTGTGTACCCATATTCCCGGCATCGTTCAATGTGTATCCAATCAGGTATGGAACCTGTGCTAAAGAATTATCCAGACAAGCATCGTCAAAAGACTCCGGTAGGGTGTAGCTGTCAATATACGGAGAAATAGGTGCTGCTGTAAGAATACTGCGTTTGCCTGTGACCTGCTGATATATTGTTGCAAGCGCAAAAATTGTTTCTGTGCCGGCGTTACGCATCTGGCTCAGAGTTTTCAGATTTGCCCAATCCATAACTTCTTTTGTGGATTCTTCGGCCTGAGCAAGAGTAGTCATTGACTGCTGCATTCCCATGGAATTGGAACGCGGCTTGACAAGTCCGCTACCGCTCATTATGACAGCCTTGTTGAACAATCCTTTGGTAAGTGGTGATGAACATAGGAATTTTACGCTGCGTGATCCGGCACTCTGACCGAAAATCATTACATTGTCCGGATCTCCACCGAACTGTTCAATATTTTTCTGTACCCACTTCATTGCTTCAATCTGGTCAAGCATACCCCAGTTACCGGTTGCATGCTCCGGATCTTCAGCAGAAATAAGCGGGTGTGCAAAGAATCCGAACGGACCTACGCGGTAGTTGAAAGATACAAGCACTACGTCTTTTGCAGCCCATTCCTGTCCGTCAAATTCCGGCTCTGAACCCCAGCCTTCACGCATACCGCCACCGAATATCCAGATAGCTACCGGAAGTTTGGCATCGGTCTTGCCAGGTTTTTTAGTCCATACGTTAAGGTACAGACAGTCTTCGCTGTAAGGAGCTTCATCCCCATAACCCCATTCAGTTGTGTAACCTCCGGGGTAATGTGCTGCCTGGAATGGCGGATGACCGAATGTATCACAAATCTTTACTCCTTCCCATGGAATGACAGGCTGCGGAGCGCGCCAGCGGTTCTGCCCTGTTGGAGGTGCGGCAAATGGAATACCGCGATATACTGTAACACCCTTGATGTCTGTTGATACACCTTGTACCTGACCACCTTCTATAGTGAGAATGGGTGATTTGTTTCCTGCATTAACTGCCGCAAATGAAAGCAGACATGCCAGTGCTGTAAATAATTTCTTCATTAGTCTGATATGTTTAGTTGAATTGCGAAGATAACTAATATTTCAATACATTTTTTTAATTTTGCAGTGCTTTTGAAAAAAATATGTGGAGCAAGGAAAAAGGAATATTGCTGAGTGTTGTGCATCACACTGACAAACTCTGCATAGCCAATATCTATACTTTGGGGCAGGGCTTCTGCGCATACAGCTTTTTTCTGCCCAAAAGCACTAAGGGCAATGCCAAAAATACATTGCTCATGCCTTTGTCTCTGATTGATTTTGAATCGGACACAAGCGGAGCGGGTCTGGCCCGTATGCGCGGTGCATGTTTTCTTTCTCCATATTCTGATATTCCGTTCAATCCCCACAAATCCTCAATAGCATTGTTTCTGTCTGAAATTCTGACAACAGCCTTACGCTCTGAAAAGAATGCTGACAATGCTTTGTTCGGTTTCTTGATGGATTCGTTGCTGTGGTTTGATTCATCTCTTGAATTCTCAAATTTTCATTTATACCTTTCTGTCCGTCTGGCCGATTTCCTGGGAATATCTCCCGACGTATCCACTTTCAGAGACGGTTATGCACTTGATGTAACCAGTGGCAGCTATCTTCCGCAGAATCCGGATTCCGAACTGTGCCGTCTGTCATGGCTGTTTGCTTCTTTGCAGAGGTCCAGTCTGGAGAACATGCAAAGTATTGCAATGTCAGGGGCTGAGCGTTCTGCCTTACTGAATATGCTGTGCAGTTATTATTCGGTTCACATTCCGTCTTTTCCCCATTTGAAGTCAATAGAAATTCTGCATTTGCTCTACAACTGATTGCTTTTGCAAGCATTTGCATATATGAATGTTGTTTTGTAGATTTGCATTTGTGAAAAAAATCAAATCTTATAAAATGCGTAATAAACTGTTTATGCTGCTTCTTGCCGGTACTGCAGTCTGCGGAGTGGCGAATGCACAATTGTCAAAGAATCCTGACAAATTTTTAGGAAATATCACAACGCGTTACAATGTTGACGTTGAAGATGGTGGTAAAAAATTTATATTCAGTAATCTGTGGAATCAGATAACGCCGGAGAATGAATCCAAATGGGCTTCTATTGAAGGCTCGCGCGGATCGTACAACTGGGGTAGCGACAATGCCTACAATTATGCAAAGAACCATAATTTCCCATTCAAGTTCCATTGTCTTATTTGGGGATCACAATATCCGGACTGGCTGAATTCTCTTTCAACGGCTGAACAGTACAAGGCTATAGTTAATTGGATGGATGCCATCAAGAGGCACTATCCGCATATTGATATGATTGATGTGGTGAACGAAGCTGTTCCGGGTCATGCACCTGCTCCATACAAAGCAGCTCTTGGCGGCGACGGAAGCACCGGGTATGACTGGATAATCAAGGCATTTGAGATGGCATACGAACGCTGGCCTGATGCTATCCTTATATACAATGACTACAATACGTTCCAGTACCAGAAAGATCAGTTTATTGAACTTGTAAAAGTTCTGCGCGATGCAGGAGCTCCTGTTGATGCGTACGGTTGTCAGTCCCATGATCTTACAAACATGAGTTTCAGTGACTTCAAAAGTGCCATGAGCGAAATACAGAATGCCTTGAAGATGCCTATGTACAGCACTGAATACGATATCGGTACCACTGACGATGCCCAGCAGAAAAAACAGTATTCAGACCAGATAAAGTATATGTGGGAACAACCATATTGTGCCGGAATCACTTTGTGGGGTTTCATATATGGTGCAACCTGGACTACGGACGGAAATTCCGGAATAATAAAGAACGGAAAGGATCGTCCTGCAATGACCTGGCTGCGTGAATATATGGCAACAGATGCGGCCAAAAATGCCAAGAGTCCGTTCCCAGGCATGAAAAAGGAGGCATCGCTTTATATCAAGCCGTCACAATACAGCACCACTATCAATGAACCTATGACCATTACGGTGCGTGCGTCCATGCGTACAAAGACGATAGACAGTATAAATCTTTATCTGAACAACAAACTTCTGAAAACCTTTAAGGAAACTCCGTATCAGGTGGAGTATACTCCTACAACAGCAGGCAGTTATACACTTAAAGCCATTGTTTATTCAACCGACAGCAATAAGTATGAACGTCTTGGAGGTTTCAAGGCGCATCGTCCCCGTGCTCCGTACAAAAATACCGCTGCGGCTATCCCCGGCACAATTCAGGCGGAGGCATTTGATACCGGCGGTGAAGGCGTTTCTTTCCATGACAATGATTCAAAGAACGAGGGTGTATCAACATTCCGTACCGATGGTGAAGGAGTTGACATCGTGACCGGTAACAGCGGGTATGCTATAGGTTACACCAATCCTGATGAGTGGCTTGAATATACTGTAGATATTGCAGAAGACGGCTATTACGATGTATCGGCTACTGTTTCTTCAGGAGTAAACAATGCTTCTTTCAAACTTTCACTGAACAAAGACGATGTCATCACTGACATTTCTGACAATTTTGTTGCTCCGTGTCTTCAGTCAAACAACTGGGATACATATTCTACAATATCCAAACGTCTTACATACAAATTCACTGCAGGCCGTCATATATTGAGACTTACAATTGTTGGCGGAAGCATAAATGTTGACAAAATCACATTTACCAAAGCCAATATCAATGAAGGTATAAAACTTGGCTTTACAAAGACTCCAAAATACGGCTACAAGGGGACTGAATCAACCATTGAGGTTAAACCTACTCTTGGAGCTGATGCCGTTGCATCCGTTTCTCTGTATGTAAATGACAAACTTGTTGGTACAAAAACAAGTGCTCCGTACGAATTTTCGTACAAACCTTCTGCCGCAGGAACATTTAATTTGAAGGCCATGGCAAAAGATACTCTTGGTGCAGAGTCAATGTTCTTTACTGATACATACAAGGTAAGGTCATCATATTCTTCTACACCTCAAATCCCTGGAAAAATTCAGTTTGAGGCATTCGATAAAGGAGGTGAAGGATTTACATTCCACGATTCCGACAGCAAAAATGAAGGTGCTGCAACTTCTTACCGTACAGATGGAGAAGGTGTTGACATTGACAATGGCGGTACAGGAAGGGTTATAGGATATACGCTGGTAAATGAATGGATGGAATATACATTCAATGTTACTCAGGCTGGTTCATACCTTTATACATTGCATGCGTCATCCGGCACAACCGGTTCACAGATTTCTCTTTACTGGCTGAATGAAAATGGTAATGTGTCTTCAAGCCCGTTCAAAACGATCAGTATAACACAGACTGCAAACAACAGTTGGAATACTTACAAGGACTTCAAAGGTGCATTTGCCAATCTGACAGAAGGCCGTAAAACTATGAGAGTCAAAATTACCGGTGCATACTGTAATCTTGATTATATCCAGCTTGACATTGATGTACCTGATAATGTTAATGAGATATCTGAATATTCAGAATACAGAATATATACCAAAGAAGGAATTTTTGTTGCAGCTCTCACTGCCCGTCAATGTGAACTTGCAGACAAAATAATCCTGCTTACCGGAGTGTCAGGAGTGTATATAGCCAAAGACACAGCAACAGGAGAATCAATAAAACTTGCTGTAGAGTAAGAAATAAAACAGCCGCTGGAAACAGCGGCTGTTTTTATATTTTCCAGGCTTCAGGTAAAAATTCTACAATGTCGCCCGCTGTCATTCCTGTCATACCTTTGTTACGTGCAGCGATGTCGCCGGCATAACCGTGAATATAAACCCCTATTCGTGCTGCCGATATGCTGTCATATCCCTGTGCAAGCAGTGCAAGTATTATTCCTGTCAGAACATCTCCGCTACCGGCCGTTGCCATACCCTGGTTGCCGGTAGTGTTGATATAGACGTTTCCATCGGGTGTTATTATACGCGTTGGAGCACCTTTCATGACAATGGTTATTGAATGTGCGGCAGCAAGATTCTGTGCTGCGACAAATCTTTCGTCAAAACAGGTTGCTTTGATGCCTGTAAGGCGGTCCAGTTCTCCGGCATGAGGGGTTATGATTGTTCCTTGTGGTATATATTCCCACATTTGCGGATTTGCGCTGAGAATATTCAAGGCGTCGGCATCGAGTACAAGCGGAGTACATATCTGTTGCAGTTGCACCTCCAATGCCTTTTTTGTTTCAAAGTTTTGTCCAAGTCCAGGACCTATGCCAACAGCCTGATATTTTTCTGTATTTACAGGTGATGTGAAATACTCATTTGAATTGTCCGTCAGCACCATAGCCTCCGGCACAGAAATCTGCATAATGACTCTGTTGCATTCCGGAACTCTGACGGAAAGCATTCCGCATCCCGATTTCATGCATGCTTTTGCTGCTAGAACTGAAGCTCCGGCCATTCCTTTCTGTCCGGCAATGAGCAAAGCGTGTCCAAATGTGTTTTTGTAAGCATCCTTTGGACGCGGTTTGACAAGGCTTGCAATGGATTCCATTTGTTGTTTTTTTTTACAAAACTACTAATAATTTGCATTACGCTTTTATCATTTGCCATTTTTGAGTATATACATTTTAATACGTATATTTGCAAAAGTACGTCCGAATGCATAATTTTAATAAACATAATATTATATGAAAAAAATCTTATTTGTAGCAATGCTGGCTGTTTGTGCCAGTGTCAATGCCCAGTACAGTAGAGACAAGTATGCACTTCCCAATCCGCCGGAAGGCAAGAGTGCAGAGAACTGTATTCCAGGTGCAACTTATCCATGTGTAGATGATCAGCACCGTGCAACATTTGTTCTGAATGCTCCTAAGGCCCAGAGTGTTGCTGTAGATATTTGCGGTAAGGTTTATCCTATGACACGTGACGAACGTGGTCAGTGGAAAGGCACAACCGCTCCTCTTGTTGTTGGTCCGCATTATTACAGACTTGTAGTGGATGGAGTAAATGTAAACGACCCTAACGTATATACCGTTTATGGCAGTGGCAGCTGTTTCAGTCTTATTGAAATTCCTGAGTCTGAAGAAGATGCAGCATACTATTCATACAACAAGGATATTCCTCACGGACAGGTGCGCGAATGTCACTATTGGTCAGAGTCACGCCAGTGCATGCGTCGCTGCTATGTTTATACTCCTGCCGAATACGAAACATCAAAAGCTAAGAAAAAATATCCGTATTTTATCCTTCAGCACGGTATGGCAGAGAATGAGACCGGTTGGCATGAGCAGGGCAAGATGGCCAATATTCTTGACAACAACATTGCAGCAGGTAAGGCTGTTCCTATGGTTGTAGTAATGGATAACGGTGACTGTGACTATAATATGGGAGCAGTTCCGGGCGGTCTTGGTACTACATTTGAGAATGTACTTCTGAACGAGATTATGCCGTATATTGAGAGCAACTTCCGCGTATATACAGACCGTGAGCACCGTGCAATATCAGGTTTGTCATGGGGCGGCCAGCAGGCATTCAATATCGGTACAGCACATACAGATCTTTTCTGTGCAATAGGTGCTTTCTCAGGCGCTATCTTCGGTGTTCCTTCAATGCAGAACGCACCGTTCAATAATCCTGAGCAGTTCAACAAAGATATTAAGGTGCTGTTCCTTTCCAACGGTACCGAAGAAGGTCTTGGCGGTATGGCTCTTGATCCGGCATTTGACAAGCAGGGAATCAACTACATACGTTACAAGTCTCAAGGTACTGAGCATGAGTGGCTTACCTGGAGAAGAAGTTTGAACGAATTTGTTCAGCTTATCTTCAAATAATATCCGGAAGAATAACAGAAAAAAAGGAGCTCTGTCTTTGGCAGGGCTCCTTCTTTATTATATGATATGCTGTTTCTGCATTTCTGAAACGGTGAGCTCAAGTTCTGCGTACCATTCCTGTCCGAAACGGCGAACAAGCGGTTCTTTCAGATACTTGTAAAGGGGGATGCCGTTTTTTTCTCCCTGTTTCATGGCTGAATGACAAATGTCCCAACGGTGGTAGTTTATAGCAAACATACCGCCGCTTAATTTATTAATGCGGATAGGGTAGAGATGGCACGATACAGGTTTCAGGAATGAACATTTGCCCTGTCTTGCCGCACGTTCTATTGCACAGTAACAGCACCCGTTTTCATGAAAGGCAAATACGCAATCTTTGCCGTTGACAATCTGGGTGACAAGTTCGCCTTCGGGGTCACGGTATGCAATACCATTTTGTTTGATAATCTCTTGTGCCTGCTCTGAAAGCATATCCCATATTACCGGAAGAACGGCCTCAATCTCTTTGACTTCTTCTTCCAGTAGCGGAGCGCCGGCATCGCCCTCAACGCAACATGCACCTTTGCAGCAGTCAAGATTGCAGGCAAAGCGTTTGGTCAGTACATCAAATGAAACTATTGTATTCTGAATCTGCAACATATAGTTTGTGTTATTTCCATATCAATTTTCCGTCAGTAATATAAAAACCGCTTGGCAGTTCTTCTATTGAAACGGACATGCGTTGTCCGCTAAGGTTGTAAACTGGAGTCTGTTCACTGCTGATGCCAACTTGCGGAACATTGGAGACAACTCCTCCCAAACCGTTTACAAATCCTGCGTATGCGTGTTTTCTGTAGTAGTTCAGGTTCCATATCCCTACAGGTGAATTGGGGCGCCAACCGGATCCTGCAGGAGAATCTGTTGCGCACCACTGGCATATTCCCCATTGCTGGTCTGCAGGTATTATTTCCAGATATTTCCTGATAATCCACTCATATAAATCCGCCATTCTATGGTGCATTTCCTCTGTCATTCTGCCGGTGGGAACATCGTTGCCGTTGGCATCGATCATGTTCATGTCCAGTTCGCTGATACGTACAAGTTTTCCTGTTCTTGCCATCAGCCTGAAACTGTTTTCAATAGCTTGTTTCTTGCTGGACTGTATATTGTTGTTCATATAACATGAAATATGCATCTGGGAACCTAGACCGTCAATATGTGTATTGCCGTCAGCTTCCCATCTTTCAATCCATTTGATGAGAGATTTCAGTTTGCCATTCTGATCCCAGTCGCTTTCCAGATTGTAATCATTGATAAACAGTTTCAGCTCATCTCCATTTCCTTTGTAATGCTTGCGTGCCAGACGTACTGCCTGACGGACATATTCAATGTCTCCCAGATAGTCTTGCCAGAAAAAATCTCCTGCATTGCTCTCCGATGTGCGATGCTGCAGGGCAAATACTCCCTCCCGGTCAGGATTGCCGCCGGAGATAGCTTCGTTGACAACATCCCATGCTTTGACTTTGCCGTCAGTTGCTGTCATGATGCCCTTTATCCATTTATCCATGGCAAAGATGAGCGTGTCTTTTATCTCCTTATCACTCAGCGGAATGGACTTAGGAAACTCAACAACTGTATTTCCATGGGCGTCTTTTGTTTTAATACCTTTTTTCAGGTACTCAATTTTAATCTGTTTAATCCAGATGTCTCCAACAAAGTCACCGCTCTGGCAGAGAAAAAAGGCGTTGACTGGTACGGAAGTGTAATTGAATGAAACATCTTTCCATGAACTGGTAAAATTGATGTTTGCAGTACTGCCCGAATTCCAGTCTCCCAATTTGGTATGCAAAGTGCCGCTTCCTGTAGCTTTGATTGTTATGGTTACTTTGTATGACTTGTTCTTTTCTGTAGGTATGTTGTCCATGACAATATACTGCACGTCCCAATAATTTGTTGCTTTCGCTGCAGTATGAACTTTCAATCCGTTGCTGTCAAATGACAGTGAATATTTGAAAGTTGCCTGGTCGGCGTTCCAACCGTACGTCTTGTCTTTAGTAAAGTCTTTTGATGCGAGTGTTACATAGACGGTGGTATCACAGTCTGCTTCAGAAGCTGGGCGGTCCTTTATCAGGCTGTTAAGCCAACCTACAGCCTGTTGGCTATGCCACGCCAATGTGTGTCCGTATATATCCAACCCTTTTGAACTTGCTTTGCTCACAAAATCCTTTACTGTTGTAAAGTTCATTGTTCCGGAACTGTTTACACAACTGGACATTTTCATGTCATTCCCGGTAACGACCTCTGTAAAATTGTCATTGACAAGGTTGCTTACCTGTCCTTGCTTATTGTAATCATCTGCACTTATGGCTATTCCAAGTCTGAAATTCGGATAACTTGCATAGTCAATGTAGTCCTTCAGATTGGCATAATTGTTCAGATAGACATATCTGGAGTCTCCTGGAATTCCAAGTTTGTAATTCTGTTGGGCGGAAGAAAAAACCGCGCACAATGACAATATTATGTAGGAATAAAGTCTGTTCATAGACTATAGGTTTTCTGTCTGGGTCAGATTCTGAGTTTGTCCTTCAAAATTACAAAATAATTGGCTATATATTGCTATCTTTGCAGTATAAGGTTCAGAAAATGAAAATTCAGGTAGTAACAGACGATGTCGGAACAGACGCTGCTCCTGCGGAACACGGTTTGTCTCTATATGTTGAAGCCTGTCGTCGCAAATTCTTTTTTGATTTGGGGCAGAGCGGACTTTTTGCTGACAATGCCGCCCGGCTTGGCATTGATGTGAACAATGCGGAGTTCGCCATTATTTCTCATGGCCATTACGACCACGGAGGCGGTTTGCCCACTTTTCTGAACGTAAACGGCAATGCGAAAGTCTATGTGAATCCAAATGCTGCGGGAGACTTCTATTCGTTGAAAGAAACTGGAATGAAATATATAGGTCTTGACAATAGTTCTTTGCATGATAACCGTGTTGTCTGGACTTCGGATTACTATGAAATATCGCCAGGTCTGGTCCTGTTTTCCGGAGTTACAGGCAGAAAATACTTTTCACCGTCAAATGACAGACTTTTCAAAAAAACAGGTCAGAAGTTTGTAAATGACGATTTTGTACATGAACAGAATCTTATAATATGCGATGGCGAAAACCGTGTACTGCTTTCAGGATGTGCCCACAATGGCATAATCAATATTATGGACAAGGCTGAGCAGATTCTGGGTGAGAGTCTGACACATGTGGTTGGTGGTCTGCATCTTGTTGGAGTAGATTCAACAGATTTTCTAAGCGCCTTTGCTGGCGAACTCAAGAAACGCCCATGCCGTTACTATTGCTGTCACTGCACAGGACTTTACGCATACAACTATCTGAAGACGATACTGGGCGACAGGATAGAGTATGCTAGAAGCATCTTGTCATAAAAACTTTATAGTATTCGACCCAGTTGTACCAGTCATGGCCGCCTAAGGTTTCCATGTATTCATACGGGTAGTGGTTGCGGTCAAGGTATCTTCTGTATTTTTTCATGGTGCCGTAGAATATGTCAGCTTTGCCTATTCCTATAAAGTATTCTTTGGGGGCGTTTTCAAATTGTACCGTTTGTTTGTTTTTCAACGACTTGTAGAACTTCTGGTAGTATCCGAACGGCTTGAAATTCTTTTTGTATGGAGAAAATAATCCAATATAGTCAAACATTTCAGGCTGGTCTGCCGATATGTAAATTGATTGTAATCCTCCGATGGAAAGGCCTGCAATAGCGCGGTGCCGCTTGTCAGGAATTGTTCTGTAGCAACTGTCCACAAAATGTACAACGTCGTCAGTAAAGTAATGCTCAACAGCGCCATTGACTTCAAATATTGATTCCAATGCTCCTTTTATACGTGAACTGTCACAATCTCTGTCGTTACGGTATTGGTTCATGTTCGGCATGACCAGAATGTATTCCCGTGCTTTGTCCTGATTCCACAATTGGTCTGTCAGTTTAAGTATGTTACCTTTTTTTATCCATGATGTTTCATATCCGCGGGCACCATGCAACAGGTATAATACCGGATAATGTTTGTCTGTCGAATAATAATCTCCGGGCAGGTAAACTATCATTCTTCTTTGGGTAAGTTTCTTTTCCGAGCTGCTGTATAAAGTCTCCTCAATTATTCCTTCCGGAGAATATGTGTCATCCGCTATCGGTTCTCCTGCACGGTATATGGGCGAGTTCACGTTTCTGAAGACAGAACATGAACAGAATAAAAAAATGAGTGATATTATTGCGGAATGCCTGATTTTCATATGATTTTATGGCAAAGGTACTGATTTTATTTGATTATTCTAAGATATTGGAGTACCTTTGCGGCCATTATGAAAATATTGTTTGTATTGAATGCTATGTATGTGAAAGGACAGGGTATATCGCAGTCTGCCTTGATCACATCAACGTATTTGAAGAGGGCTGGAATTGATGTCAGGGTTCTTACCATGGAGATGCCTGGATCGGATTGTCCCAAGCCTGATTATCCAATGAAAAAATTCCATTTTCCATTATTTCAAAAACTTATTGAATCACAAGGTTTCTGTTATGCGTCTTCCCATAGGAAGCAGATCCGTGAAGCCGTAGCTTGGGCTGACGTTATACATGTGATGGAACCCTTTGTTCTGGAAAGAAAAGCTCTGGTGGAAGCAAAAAGACAGGGAAAAGCCTGTGTGGCAACATATCATCTGCATCCTGAAAACATTTTGTCAAGTCTGGGGATGGGTAGCTGGAAGTTTGCAAACAATCTGTTGCTGAAATTCTTTGTAAAGTGTTTTTTAAATTGTTGTTCCGATGTCCAATGTCCGTCCGATAATGTTGTGAAACGTTTGAATAATTTCGGATTCAATGGCTCTGCACATAGAATTTCCAACGGAATTGAAATTGAAGATAATATTGTTCCTGCTGTTCCACAGACAGATCCGTATATTGTTGTCTGTGTGGGACGTTTTTCTTTGGAAAAAGACCAGCAGACTCTTATCAAGGCTATGCCGTTGTGCAGACATAAGGATGAAATCCAGTTTGTTTTTGCCGGTAAGGGACCAAAACAGGCTGAATATGAAAGAACTACAAACAAATATTTTACATCTGGCATTTTAAAATACAAACCCCAGTACAGATTCTGTTCAAAATCGGAATTAAAGGAACTTGTCAGAAAATCATATCTGGCAATACATTGTGCCACAATAGAGGTGGAGGGCTTGTCAATAATGGATGCGGCTTGCCAGGGTACAATCCCAGTTGTTGCCGACTGCTCAATAAGTGCTGCATCGCAGTTTACGCTTTCTCCCGAAAGCCGTTTCACAGTCCGTGACGCAAAAACACTTGCCGAAAGAATAGACTGGTGGATAGAACATCCGACCGAGCGCAAGGAAATGTCTTCACGCTATATTGGAGAGATGAAAAAATATGATATAAACAAATCTATAGCCCAGTTGATAGACATGTATCAGCTGGCTTTCAATAAAAACAGGCAATGAAGGTATTGTTTGTTGGAAATTCCCTTTACTATAACGGAAACGGTTTGGCTAAATCCGCCCGTGTTACAATGGAACGTCTTAGAGGGGCAGGAATGGAGGTGCGCAGTCTTTCTATGGCGGGCGATGAAAATATGCCCAAACCTGACTATGTTATGCCAATGTACCATTTCCCGATTTTTCAGAAACTGGTTGTTTCCCACAGTTATTATTTTGCGGCTTCAAATATGGATCAGATACGTGAAGCTGTAGCTTGGGCCGATATAATCCACATGGAAGAACCCTTTGTTCTGGAACATAAGGTGGGAAAGGAGGCAAGGCGTCAGGGAAAAGCCTGTGTGGGAACATATCATGTGCACACAGACAATATTACCCGCGATTTAGGAATGCGCGGCTGGAAATTGCCTGCAAATCTGCTGTTGAGAAATTTCATCTACTACGGATATAACTATTGCAGTGATCTGCAATGCCCTTCACAGAATGCAATGGAACGTTTCTCCGGTTATGGTTATAAAGGAGATATGTACTGCATTTCCAACGGAATTGAACTGGAAGAAAATGTTACGGTATCAGAGCCGCAGACCGATCCGTATCTTATTGTTTGCATAGGCCGTTTTACAAATGACAAGTCAACGCACACTCTGCTTGAGGCAATGCAGTACTGTCGTCACAGGTCACAGATTCAGCTGTTTTTTGCCGGTAAAGGGGAAAATGAAGCGAAACTGAAGCGTATGGCAGCCAAACTTGTCCGCAAAGGTGTTATCAGGTACGAACCTGAATTTGAGTTCTGTTCAAAATCAAAATTGCGTGAACTTGCCCGCAAAGCATACCTTGCAGTGCATTGTGCTGTTGTAGAAGTTGAAGGACTTTCCATTATGGAAGCAGTAAGTCAGGGAACAGTTCCTGTTGTTGCTGAAGGACCGCTTACTGCGGCTCCGCAGTTTACCCTGTCACCCGAAAGCCGTTTCCCGGTTCAGAACGCCAAAGCACTTGCAGAAAGAATAGACTGGTGGATAGAGCATCCTGAGAAACGTATGGAATACGCTCCTAAGTATATTGAAGCCATGAAACAATACGATGTGCACAACTCAATCAGTCAACTGATAGAGATGTACAAGAAGGCAATAGACAAGGTTAAAAAATAATCAGGATTTTTCGCTCAGTTCCAGCCAGCGTTCTTCTTTTCTGTCAAGTTCTTCCAGAACTTTCTTATATCGGTCCGATGCCGCCTGCAACTGGTCAAACGGCATAGTGCCGCTATTCATGCTGTTTGTCAATGACTCCTTTTCAGCTTCAAGTGCTGCTATATCAGACTCCAGCTGTTCAAATTCGCGTTTTTCCTTGAACGTCATTTTCTGTCTGTCAGCCTTGACTGCAACACTCTGTGTCCGGGTGTCTTGCTTTGTCTGCGAACCGCGTTCCAGACTTTTCTGTTCAGCATTGTAGTCTTTCATGAAAGAGCGGTATTCCGTGTAACCGCCAATAAAGTCTTTTACAACACCGTTTCCGCAGAATATGAGCAGATGGTCTGCCAGACGGTCAAGGAAATGGCGGTCATGCGATACTATGACAAGCGTACCTTTGAATTCCAGAAGATATTCTTCAAGTACGTTCAAAGTAACTATATCAAGATCGTTTGTGGGCTCGTCAAGAATAAGTACGTTGGGCTGCTGCATCAGAACTGTCAAAAGATAGAGCCTGCGCTTTTCTCCGCCGGACAGTTTCTCAATCCGGTTGTTGAACATGTCGTGGCTGAACAGGAAACGGTTCAGCAGGTGAGTGTCGCTTACCGTTTCCAGTACTGTCTGCGTAGGCTTGAACTCAATTCCGGTCTGTTTGTAATAACCTATTCTGACAGATTCTCCGGTTTCAAAACTGCCGCTTACGGCATCGGCAGGCAATTCTCCGCTGAGAAGTTTGAGGAATGTGGATTTTCCTATACCGTTGCTGCCTACAATACCAACCCTTTCTCCACGGCAGAAGTTGTATGAAAAATCAGATAGCAGACACTTTCCTGAAAGATTTATTCCAACACTGTGGGCGTCAAAAACCTTGTTTCCCAGATGCACTTTTGAAGAGGGTACATTGTCCATATCAACCTGACGCTGCAGATAGACCTGCTGGCTGCGTTCCTGCAATGCGTAGAAAGCATCTTTTCTGTACTTGGCCTTGCCTGTGCGTGCACATGGAGTGGCATGCATCCATTCCAGTTCGCGGCGCAGGATATTGCGAACCTTGTCCGTCTCTGCATTGTAGTTTTCTATACGGTCCTGGCGTTTTTGCAGATAGTTCTCGTAATCGCCTTTGTATGTGTACAGGGCACCGTGATCCATCTCTATTATTGTGTTGCATACACGCTCAAGAAAGTAACGGTCATGAGTGACCATAAGCAGTGTAAGGCGGCTCTTGCTCAGATAACCCTCAAGAAACTCTATTGCATCAAGGTCCAGATGGTTGGTGGGCTCGTCCATAATGTAGAAATCGGCATCGGTGGCAAGCATGGCTGTAAGTGCCACACGCTTTACCTCTCCGCCCGACAGTTCTTTCATTTTTGACTCAGGAGCTATGCCGAAACCTGTCAGAAATTTGTTTACATTAAGATCAAATGCCTGTTTCTGGTCAGGGTCCATAACTGGGGCAGTTGTCTGAATCTGTTCAAGTACTGTATATTCAGGCTCAAAACAGTAATCCTGCTCCAGAAAACTTATACGGATGTCTTTTATGAATGTTATTTTGCCTCCTGAATCAGACTTGTCTTTGCCTGCAAGGATTCTGAGAAGCGATGTCTTACCGGTGCCGTTGGGTGCAACAAGTGCAATTTTATCACCCTGATTAATGTTGAACCCTATATTCTGGAACAGAATCTTGGGACCGTATGATTTTGATATGTTTTCTATCTGGAGGTAACTTGCCATGCTCCGCTTATGCTTTTTGTTGATTGTGACAGACTGCTTTCAGACTGCAACCTGAACATGAATCTGCAGAAGTACATGTGCGGCGGCATCGGCAAATATATATTACAACAGCCACAACGGCAAGAATAATTACGCTCAGCACGATTATGGTTGCCGCATTCATAAAATCCACAATGTAATAAGGTATCCTATTTCTGCCATAATCCATGCTACGGCACATTGGAATATTACCACAGCCAAAGCCCAGAATCTGCCCAATTCACGGCGTATTGCGGCAATTGCTGCAACGCATGGGGTGTAGAGAAGACAGAAAATAATCATAGGTACGGCAGTGGCTATTGTCAGTGCGCTGCCAACTCCCAGAACCTGCATTGTAGAAACTACATTCTCCTTGGCCATGAATCCTGATACAAGCGATGTCACTATACGCCAGTCGTCAAGTCCCATAGGTTTGAATATGGGTGCAACCAGTCCGGAAATGGCTGCCAGCATACTGTCCGCACTGTTCTGGACATAAACCAGACGGAACGAGAACGATTCCAGAAACCAGATTATGAGTGTAGCAAGGAATATTACAGTAAAAGCCCTTTGTACAAAGTCTTTGGTCTTGTCCCAAAGCAGGTGACTTACGTTTGACAGGGTAGGGATACGGTAAACCGGCAATTCCATGACAAACGGTGCCGGTTCGTATCTCTTGCCTATGTATTTCTTTGCTACGGCAACAAGTACTCCGGTGAATATTCCCAGCAGGTATATCAGCGCCAGTACCAGTCCTCCGTGGCCGGGAAAGAATGCGCTGGTAAAGAATGCGTATATTGGAAGCTTGGCTGAACAGCTCATGAATGGGGTCAGAAGAATGGTTGTCTTACGGTCATGTGCTGAAGGCAGTGTACGTGCTGCCATAACTCCAGGCACGGTACAACCGAATCCTATGAGCATCGGCACTATTGAGCGTCCTGACAAGCCTATGTGACGCAGCAGTTTGTCGCTCACAAATGCAATGCGTGCCATGTATCCGCTGTCTTCAAGCATGGAAAGAAAGAAGAACAGGACAATTACTATGGGAACGAAACTCAGTACGGTGCCCACACCGCCGAATATGGCATCGGATACAAGAGAACGGACAGGTTCAGCCACCTGCCATCTGACAAAGGCGGCATCGACAATTGAACCAAGGGCAGATATCCCGTTTGCCAACAGATCCTGCAGCCCGGCGCCGATTACATCGATGGTAAGCCATATAATCAGTACAAGAATTGCTATGAAAGCAGGTATGGCAGTCCATCTGCCTGTAAGTACACGGTCTATTCTGTTGCTGCGTTGGTGTTCTTTTGATTCTTTAGGTTTGATAACGGTTGCGCCGCACAGTTTGTTGATGAAATCAAAGCGCATTTCAGCCATGGCGGCATGACGGTCCAGACCGCGGTGCTGTTCCATCTCACAGACAATGTCCTCCAGCATTTCATTTTCTTTACTGTCAAGATTGAGCTTTTCAAGAATCTCTTTGTCTCCTTCAACAAGACGGCTTGCTGCAAAGCGGACGGGCATTCCAACGGCCTGTGTGTGGTCTTCAATCAGGTGCATTATACTGTGCAGACCGCGGTGAATGGCTCCTCCGTGATCATCCTTGCCGCAAAAGTCCTGACGCTGCGGTGCTTCCTGGTAACGGGCAATGTGCATGGCGTGGTCAATGAGTTCGTCAATACCGCGCCCTTTGGCTGCTGCAATGGGAACAATAGGCAGCCCCATAAGCTGCTCCATCTTATTGATACGAATGTTGCCACCGTTGCGGTCCATTTCGTCCATCATGTTGAGCGCCAGCACAATAGGTATTTCAAGTTCCATAAGCTGCACTGTAAGATACAGATTGCGCTCAATGTTGTTGGCATCGATTATATTTATTATTGCATGCGGCTTTTCATGCAGAATGAAATTACGTGCAACAAGTTCTTCGGCTGTGTAGGTTGAAAGGGAATATATACCCGGAAGGTCTGTAACAATAGTGTCAGGATGACCTTTTATCTGTCCGTCTTTGCGGTCAACCGTTACACCCGGAAAGTTTCCTACATGCTGGTTCGATCCTGTCAGGGCGTTGAACAGCGTGGTTTTTCCTGCATTTGGTTGCCCAAGTAGTGCAAAACGCAGAGTGGTATCTGCAGGAAGCGGATTTTCATGCTCTTTTGAGTGATATTTACCCTCTTCACCATATCCCGGGTGGGCGTTATGCTCGTGCAGTGAAAGGTTGTATCCGGTATCGTCAAGCTGTTCCTTGGTTACAGGACAGGGTTCAACCATATCAGTGTTGACTATGATATTTTCCGCCTGAGCCTGTCTCAGCGTCAGCGAATAGCCGTTTACCATTATTTCAATGGGGTCGCCCATAGGAGCACGTTTGATTATGCTTACTGCAGCCCCAGGTATTATACCCATGTCCAGCAGATGCTGGCGCAGATTTCCCAGTTCCTGGTTGATGCTTTGAATTACTGCCGATGTACCAATTTGCAACTCTTTGAGTGTCATATATACATATGTGCTTATCTGTGCAAATGTCGCTTTTTTAGATGAACGGTCAAAATAATTTGTATAAAATGTAACACAATATCGAAATAAATACTTAACTTCGCTAATTGTAAACGTGAATAAAATAAATTTTAACATGAAACAATTGACTAAAACTGCTTATGAAACACCTCAAATAAAGGTTTTTCAAGTAAATTCCGAACGTGGTTTTGCTGCTTCAAGTAAATCTTACATGTCAGCTCCAAGCCTTGATTGGACTAAAGATGCATTCTAAATCATTATTTTTTTAATTCTAACATTGTTTTGTATGAAAAAGTTTTCTTTACTGACTATATTCTGCACAGTAGCATTGGTTTTTGCTGCGTGTTCCAAAGAATCAGATTTTGATCCGTACGGCGAACGTACAGTTGTTATTTCTGCTGGTATTCCCGGTGCCGACTGTGATTCCAAGGTTTATTTGGATATGCCAACTTTTGGTAATGCACTGCAACCGTATTGGTCTGCAGATGATTCGTTGATAGTATACAGCGTAGATCAGGGCAAATCCTATGCTACTCCTCACTACCTTACACTGGATAAAGGTGCAGGAGATAGATATGCTACTTTCAAAGGTACAATAAGCGGTAAGATTGAACAAATCTACTCTTTTTCAAAGTCTTTGATCAAAAATCAAAATACATCTGTAACTGATGTATCCCATCAGGTTTACAGTTCTGAAAAATTTCCGCACTTTTTTGTGAAATTTTCACCTGATAATGTTGATTACGTAGAATTGACTCATGACAATACAGCATATATTGGAATCAAACTGAAAGGCGACAACTCTATAAAGATTGATACGATTACTGTAAACGTTAAACTCACCAGCGATGCAGCAACTCCTTCTCCGTTTATTCTGGATTGTGTCAAGGCCGGCAACGGTGTTGCTTTAAGTTCTGATGGAGTTCCGTTCTATATTGTAATACGTTCCATTAACGAACGTAATCCTATAACAGGAGATACAGAAATCAGTAGTATTGTTATCAAGACATCTGACAAGCAGACAATGACTATTGTTTTACCTGAAGACAAGAATTCGTTACAGGAAATGTACGGAAAATCATTAACTACGATTTCCGGTCAGATATTCTATTCTGAAAAGGATTTTGTGGCAGATGCTATTTGATTATTGCTTTGTGAAATAAAAAAAACCGGTGCACCAGCATCGGTTTTTTTATTTCTGACAATGATTTGCTGATAAAGGTTACTCAATAACTCTCTTCCATGTAAAGGTTGTTGTATAGCGCATTCCGTCTTCTTTTTCTCTTATTGCCGACCATATCATTGAACCGTCTTTTATAGAATCGATATCCCATCTTTCATACTCAAAATCGGCACCTGCCAGGGGACGCCATTTGAAAGCAAGCCAATCTCCGTCAACAACAAATTCATTGTCAACATCTGCACTTGGCACCCAGTCCCCGCTTTCAAAGTTGTAGTAAACATAGGACCCGTCCTGTTTGAACTCTATTCTGTGGTTAACGTCTCCGAACGTTTCTTCTCCCAGAAGTTCGTCACCTTCCCAAAGACCTATTATCTGTTCGGAGAAGTCATCTGTAACTCTTTTGTATTCAATTAATGTGTTGTTGTCTCTATATTCTCCGTCAGTGAAATTGCGGTACAACAGAACCCGGAGCTTTTCCTGATTGATTTCTTCAACCTTGAAGTTGAGTTCACTGCGCATGGTCCCATCTTCAAAATAGCAGATAGAACGGATTTTATTGTCATAACATGTGTATTCAAACGGAGATTTGACTTCCCACAAAGACTTGCCGGTAGAAGTCAATGTTGTAGTGCTGTACATTGTCCCGTCATTGTTGAATGTTGCAATCTGACGCAAGTTTGTTGTACACTCCTCGTTATTGAGCCTGACTCTTTTCCATTTTCCAACAACGTTTGTTTCAATTTCTTTTTGAGATGGTTTGAATTCTTCTTTCTGGCAGGATGCCAATGCGGAAACCAGGATTGCGCATCCAATCAGTTGTTTGATCTTTCTGTTCATAATCAATTATTTGTTTTTTTTACATGAGCGTAAAAATATAAACTTTTGTCCATTATTCAAACCCCTTGTTGCATATTTTTATACAAAAAAGGGAGCGTTATAATCTTTGACAATGATTTTTATTATCTTTGGAACGTAATCCCAAGTAAACAGTTATGAAAAAAGTAATAACATACGGTACGTTTGATTTACTGCACCAGGGACATATCAACCTTCTGCGCAGAGCCAAGGAATTGGGCGACTATCTGATAGTAGGCGTCACCAGCGACTCTTTTGATCGTGGTCGCGGCAAACTGAATGTGCGCAATAATGTACTGGAACGGGTTGAAGCTGTAAAGGCAACCGGTTATGCCGATATGGTAATAATTGAGGACTACGTTGGACAGAAAATTGACGATATACAGAAGTATAATATTGATATCTTTGCAATAGGCTCTGACTGGGAGGGTAAGTTTGATTACCTGAACGAGTATGCAAAGGTTGTCTATCTGCCGCGTACGCAGGGTATAAGTTCCACAATGCTGCGTGCCGAAACTATATCCGATGTCAGAATTGGCGTAATAGGTTGCGGCCGTATTGCAAATCGTTTCCCTTCTGAGGCAGATGTTGTCAGCGGTCTGAAAGTTGTTGCAGCGTTCGATACAAACCAATCTGCTGCAAGGGCGTTGGCATCGGGAATAGAGCAGTGCAAGGTATGCGCTTCTGCCGCGGAACTGTATTCAATGGTTGATGCAGTCTATATCGCAACCCCGCATCTGTCACATTACCAGTATATAAAAGAGGCTGTCAATGCCGGATTGCATGTGCTTGTGGAAACTCCGATGGTTCTTGATGGAAATCAGGCAAAAGAACTGTTTGAACTGGCAGAAAAGAAAGGCGTTATTCTTATGGAGGCCAACAAAACAGCCCACTGTCCTGCATTCAATCACTTGATGGTTATGATAAAAAGCGGTGTGATAGGGGAAGTTGTAGATATTGAAGCATCTGAATCCAAATTGTGGAGCAGTAATATGAGTCTGCGTGAATTTGATGCCAAGCAGGCCGGCGGTTCATTCTATGAACTTGGCAGTTACACTCTTCTTCCAATTATCAAATTGATGGGATGCAATTATGATAATATGGACATCTACAGCCGTATGGAAAACGGTGTGGACATGTTTACACGTGGAGTACTGCGTTATCCTCATGCTACATGCTCGTTCAAAGTGGGTATGGGTGTAAAGACTGAAGGCTCTCTGGTTATATCAGGTACAAAGGGTTATGCTTATGTGCCGGCTCCATGGTGGAAGACAGACTACTTTGAACTGCGTTACGAGGATCAGAACAAAAATCAGAAATACTTCTACAAGTGGGATGGCGAAGGCCTGCGTTATGAAATACAGGAATTTGTGTCCTGCATTGTGAACAGACGCTTTTCCACATCCAGACTCAGACGCCGCGAATCAGTTTGCATGGCAGAAATCATGCAGTCATTCACTGAACGCAAAAACTTCTTCGAAATATGAGAAAAGCGCTGGTTGTCGGTGGGGCCCGTGGCATCGGGTTGGGTATTGCTACGGAATTGGCCGCACGTAATGATGTAGAAGTTGTCAGCATAGTTGACAAGGCTCCTGTAGAGAAGGAGTTTATGAACGCAAAATTTGATGTGTATCAGTTTGATCTGACCAGTCAGGATTACAGCATATTTGACAGGTTTAATGATGTTGACACACTTATGATAACAGCCGGTTTTGGCCGTCTGGCATTGTTGCGCGACACGGATGAACAGATGATACCTCTCAGTTTCAATGTGAACACAATTCCGGTAATGCGTATCATAAAACGTTTCTATGACAAGCTGGAAGCGGCAGATGATTTCTATTGCGGTGTCATGGTCAGCATTGCAGGCTTTATGAGTTCTCCATTTTTCAGTGTTTATGCAGCTACCAAAGCGGCGCTGAAAGTATTCATTGAAAGTGTGAATGTGGAACTGCTGAAAAACGGAAGTACAAACCGCATACTCAATGTGAGCCCCGGTTCGCTGAAAGGAACAAGTTTCAACAACGGCAGGACAGATCTTGCCGTTCTGGCTCCGATGGCGCAGGCAATCATCGGTGAAATGGAAAAAAAGAATGACCTTTTTATCCCGCAGTATGATGAGATTTTTAAGGAAGTCCTTGAACGCTATCATGCGGATTTCCGCAAGGAAGGCGCCCATTCCTACGATTACAAAGTGTCTTCAGGCCGCACTTCCTGATTGATATTGACCAAATGTATTGAAAATTATAAAACACTGATTATATGAACTGCAGAACAATTGCATTGGCTCTGTCAATGGCACTACCGGTTGCCTTCAGAGCCCAGAACAAACCTTATATGGAGGATCTTCCATATTACGTTGAAAACCTTGAAGTATTTGAATCCGGACAGGAAGAGGGCCGCGCTTTCCATCTTCCGGAGAGTAGCATTTCTCTTGACGGAACATGGAAGTTCCTTTACTGCGATGCACCGGCCGATGTTCCTCAGGACTTTTTCAGTACATCGTTCAATGACCGCAAATGGTCAGACATAGAGGTCCCATCAAACTGGGAAATGCAGGGATTCGGTCAGGCGTTTTTCCGCAACACCGCTACAGCGTGGCCTTCACAGCGTCCGCGTCCAAATTCACAGCAGAACGCCGCTCCGCAACAGAACACGGCAGAACTTTCATTCTCTGCCACACCGCCGCAGGTACCTATGAATTATAATCCGACAGGTGCCTACAGAACAACATTCAACATTCCGTCTGCGTGGAAGGACCAGCAGGTTTTCCTGCGCTTTGAAAAGGTGGCATCGGCATCGTTCGTATGGATTAACGGACAGCAGGTAGGTTATAACGAGGGTGCTCAGGAACCTGCGGAATACAACATTACAAAATATGTCAAACCTGGCAAAAACCAACTGTCTGTACTTGTGCTCAAGTATTCCGATGGCGGCTATATGGAGGTACAGGATTTCTGGAGACTTGCCGGTATATTTGACGATGTAACCGTATATACAACACGTGACACCCGCATTTTTGACTATCAGGTGATAACTGACTTTGACAAGTCGTTTGCAGATTCAAAGGTAAGTCTGAATATTGATGTCAAAACATACACTCAGGCTGCCGACGGTCTCAAACTTACTGCTACAATATCGCGGAACGGCGCTATTGCAGCAAAAATGGAACAGAACGGTATTTCTGTTGCAGCCGGTGGCAAGAACACAGTCAGTCTGAGTGCAACAGTCAAGTCTCCTCTCAAGTGGACTGCGGAGACTCCTGATCTGTATGACCTTGAAATGGTTCTGACCGATGCCGGAGGCCGTGTTGTGGATTCTATGAAAAAACGCATGGGCTTCAAAAAGTCAGAGATAATTGACGGAGTGTTCTATCTTAACGGACAGCCTGTCAAACTCAATGCGCAATGTTCCCACATGCAGCATCCCGAATTGGGCCATGCCATGGATGAGGCTACAATACGCAAGGATTTTGAAATACTCAAACAATTCAATTTCAATGCGGTGCGCACATCGCACTATCCACCTGTAAACGAATATCTTGATCTTGCTGACGAATATGGTCTGTATATAATTGACGAGACCGGAGACGAGGCTCATTCAACAGAGTGGATTTCGAATATGCCTGAATGGATACCTATGTATCAGGAACGTGTACGCCAGATGGTTCTGCGTGACCGTAATCATGTTTGTGTGCTGTTCTGGAGTGCCGGCAACGAGTCCGGTGAAGGCCCTGACATAACAGAAGTGGTCAAAGAAGGACGCAAATATGACTCCACACGTTACTGGATGTATGGAGGCAATGCTGCCAAGCATGCCGCCGAGGATATTGTAGGCCCGCGTTATCCTATTCCATTGGAACATGAACTCAGATATGGCATGGATACAACAGACAAGCGCCCTTCTTTCATGGACGAATATCTGTCCGTAGCAGGTAACGGCGGTGGTGCCTTTGATGATTTCTGGCGCGAGATAGATGAGCACCCGTCGCTTATGGGAGGTGCAGTATGGGACTTTGTAAGTCCGGGACTGCTGGAACCCGTGCGTACACTGGTTGACAAGAGCCCGTACAAGACAAAGACCAACATTATGGGCCGTGCCAGACTTGTAAAAGGCAAGACAGGCAAGGCTATTGATTTGCACAGAATGGAACAGTGGGTACAGGTGTACCGTGCTGACAATGTGGAGATAAGCGGAGACAAGCTGACACTTACACTTGATATATATCCGCGTGAGTACAACCGTTTTGGCGGCTATATGATTACCAAAGGCAGCAACCAGTTTGGTTTGAGACAGCGCGGCACCGACAAAATAGAATTCTATATTGACAACGGACAGAAAGTTACTCTGACCGGCAATCTGCCGCAGGATTGGGAAAACAGATGGCACAATGTGACAGCGGTATATGACGGCAGCAGCATGACCATCTACATAGATGGAGATTCAATAGCTTCTCAAAACGCCAAAGGCAATATCCGCAACCTTCCGCTTTCACTCTGTATTGGCCGTGACGAGGAACGTCATGGTCAGGATACCCGCGAGTGCATTGCCGATGCCCTTATTGACAACGTTGGCGTGTTTGCGGCCGCAGTTACTCCATCTGACGGATTCAACGCAGCCGATGCCGTCCTTTGGCTTGATTTTGAACAGGAAAAACAGGAGGGCACATTCTGGACATACGGACTTGGCGCCCGTACATACGGAAGTATCTGGCCGGACCGCACTCCGCAACCCGAGATGTACCAGATGAAGAAAACAATGCAACCTTTGCGCTTTACTCTGCTTGATCCGCGCACGGGTCTGTTAGAGATTACAAACAGAAACAGCTTTGTAAATGCTTCAATCTACAATACGGTATGGACAATAACAGAAGACGATAAGGTTATTGCACAGGGTGAACTTGATCTGAACATTGCGCCGGCACAGGTTGGAACCGTAAAAATACCGTATTCAAGACCTGAGGCAAAACCTGGAAAGATGTACCGTCTGAACATAAGCGCGCGCCTTGCTCAGGACAAGATATGGGCCTCTGCCGGCCACGAACTCTGCTGGGAACAGTTTGAACTTTCAGATTGGAACATACCGGCAGAACCAAAGGCAAAACCGGCCGGAGAAGTTGCTCTGACAGTTGACGGTGATATGATTATTGCCAGTGGAGCGGGCTTTGTGTACAAGTTCAACAAAACAAACGGCGAACTTTCTTCAATGGAGGTTGACGGTGTGCAGATGCTTGCACAGCCAATCAGACTCAATGTATGGCGTGCTCCGGTTGCAAACGAAATTGACGGCTGGAACGCATACAGCAGCCGTGCGGCAACAAGCCAGAACAAGAGCGGTTACGGCTCAATGGGTGCAGGCTCGGTGCTTGCTTCAATGTACTATTCATTCGGTCTTGACAATGTTGCATATATACCTGTAAGCGTAAAGGAACGCGCCGTTGATGGCTCTGTATACATAGATGTAAGAGAACTTGCACTGTTCGGATTCCAGGGTGAACGCCAGCTTGACGCATATATTGTAGGACGTGCAAACTCAGGCATGGAGAGCGTATATTCATACCGGATCGATGCCGACGGTACAATTACCGTACATCATCTTGTCAATCCGCAGGGCGAGATGCCGGCCTGGTTCCCAAGAATTGGTATAACAATGAGTCTTGCAGGCCAACTCAACAACGTTGAGTGGTACGGCCGCGGACCTGAGGCATCTTATCCTGACCGCAAGACAGGTTACCGCATGGGTGTCTGGAAAACTACAGTTCAGGATATGTATGAACCATATCTTATTCCGCAAGATTACGGACTGCGTACAGACAACAGATGGGTACGTTTCACTGACAAAGATGGACGTGGAGTAGAGTTCTCTATGGAACAGCCGTTCGCATTCAACGCATATCCATACACAACAGAGAACCTTACCCGCAGCGTATACCAGTACCAGTTGGAGGATTCAGGCAATATAACTCTGAACCTTGACTACGCAACATCTGGCGTGGGCTGTACCGCACGCGGAATATTCGATGCCTACAGGGCTTATCCTATGGGCTATGAAAGAACAATTGTAATCACTCCGATAAATTAAGAATATGTTAAACAAAAGATTTGTACTATTGGCAACCGTTGCAGCCAGTGTGTTTCTGACTTGCCGCAATACTTTTGCACAGACCCCGCTTACCGATACGAATATCCAGTTATTCTACGATTTTGGCGGTGATAGGAAATTTGTGACCACCACACTTGAAATGTTTCATCCGGACGGGTGGGGCAGCACTTTCTTTTTTGTGGATATTGATTACAATTTCAAGACCGGTAATGGTAAAAATGTGGGCCCGGGCGGTGCCTATATGGAAATAGAGCGTTCTCTTAATTTCTGGAAGAATTCTGCTGTGAAAGACTTGAGCCTTCAGGTTGAATATGATGGCGGATTAGGTGCTTTGGGAGGCGGATACACAATCAATCATGCCTTTCTTGCCGGTCCAAATTATTCCATTCACAGTTCAGATTTCAGAAACACGCTCAATCTGTCACTGCTGTTCAAGAAATTTATCGGTCTGGAACAGGATGTGCCCATGCAGTTCACTGCTGTATGGGGGTTGCAGGACCTGTTCGGTGCCAAAGGATTGGTGTTCTCCGGATTTGCCGATGTCTGGTGTGAAAGAAGTGATATTGTTTTTCTTAGTGAACCGCAACTCTGGTATGCGGTAGGACAATTTTTCTCCTGTCCAAATCTCAATTTAGGTACTGAAATTGAGATCTCTAACAATTTTGCTGGAGTACAGGGTTGGAAATGTTGCCCGTGTCTGGGTCTTAAATGGATTTTCTGACTATCAACCGTTTGCGGGTTGCCAGAATAACAATCAGTGTAAGAAACTCTGCAATTGGAATAGCCAGCCACATGCCTTTTTCTCCCACCATTTTCGGGAGGAAAATAAAACACGGTATGACCAGGATGAAACCGCGCAGAAGGGTATAGACCGATGCTCTTGTGGAACACTCTATACTTTGCAGGTATCCTACATATACTACGTTCAGAATGATGAACAGAATGCCGGTACTGAACAGCGGCAATCCTGAAACGCAAATGTTGTATGCTGGCTCGCCGGTTTCAAGAAAAAGCATTGCAACATAGCGTGCTCCGAAAAACATGATTGAACTGCAACCCAATCCGGATACAAGACTCCATTTGAGCATAAGGTTGAAGGCTTCCTTCAACCTTTTCTTATTGCCGTTTCCATATGCAAAGCTGACAATGGGCTGGGCTGATTCCACTATTGCATTGGCAGCCATGAAGATAACAGGGAAACAGTAGCAGGCAACGCTGAAGGCGGCTACTCCTGCTTCTCCCAGATATAGTACAAAGATATAGTTTCCGGCAATCTCAATACCGCTTATTGCTATTTCTCCCAACAGGGCGGAAAAACCCATACGGATCTGATATCCAAGGTTACGCATTGTAAGAAAAAAAGATTTCCAGGTACGGCGCAGACGGTAAAGTGACAATGTCTTTGGCATCCACACAAAATAGAACAATACCATAAGACCGGCAATACCGAAACTTATCGATGTTGCCTTTGCCGCTCCTTCAAGACCCCATCCGAACGGAAATATGAATAACCAGTCAAGGAATATATTGAGAATAGTGCCAGCCAGAGACGTTGCCATGGCATATTTGGGACTTCCATCCAGACGTATCAGGAAAATACCCACCATATGTAAGATTATGAGCGGCGAACTTATTGCAATCCATTTAAGGTAACTCGTGGCAAGCGGGAGCAAAATTTCGTTACTGCCAAACAGACGGCAGGTGGCTTGCAGGTTGCATAACATTATACCGCTGATAATTACCGTAATTATCACACTGCCAAGAAATGCCTGAGTGACATTTATCCTTGCAGGTTTTATTTCTCCTTTGGAAAGATGTATGCTGGCTACCACCGAACCTCCAAGGCCGAACATCATTCCGATGCCGCTTAGAATAGTGAAGATGGGGGCTGCAATATTGATGGCCGCCAACGAGTCTGCGCCTGCACCATGTCCTACAAATGCCCCGTCGGTAAGATTGAGAATGACAATGGAAATCATGCCTACGAGTGTGGGTACAAGCATCTGGCGGAAGAGCTTTCCTACAGGCTCGTTCGCAAAATCAATGGCATTTCTATTATCGTGTCTCATACGTAAATCTGTTTCAGAACGCGAAGGTACGCTTTTTATCCCAAACTTTACCGCAATTCCTGTTATTGGTGGTAAATAGTTGAAAATTTTGCATTTACATAATTTGTCCATAACTTTGCCGCGTACATTAGATATAAATAATTATAATGGAAAAAATTTTTAGATCCAAACTGATTGATGTATGATTGAAGAAAGGATGCTGGCATTGCGCAACGATGCTCAGGTAGAAGGACTGAGCCGTTTTTTCAAGACTGGACCTGGGCAGTATGGAGAGGGAGACCGTTTTCTTGGTATAAAGGTTCCTGTTACAAGGAACCTGGTAAAAGAAATCTGGAAAGAGTGTTCACTGGAAGAACTTGAATGCTCAATTGCAAGTCCCTGGCACGAAGTGCGTCTTTGTTCTCTGCTTGTTCTTGTCCAGATATTCAAACATGCCCGTAAAGACCATGAACTGCAACAGCAGTGCGTGGATTTCTATCTTGAACATACCAGGTATATAAACAACTGGGATCTTGTGGATTTGAGTTGCTATGAAATTCTGGGAAATTGGCTGCTTGACAAAGACTGCAGTATACTGTATGAACTTGCACGTGGCGGTAAAACTATTTGGGAGCAGCGTATCGGAATGGTAAGCTGCTTGCAGTTTATCCGTAAAGGTGAATTGAACCATACCATGGCAATTGCCGATATCCTGCTGCACCATAAACACGACCTTATCCATAAAGCCGTGGGATGGACATTGCGTGAGGTAGGAAAACGCAACAAAGCGCTTCTCAAGAACTATCTTGAATCATGCGCTCAAGGTGAATCTTTGCCAAGATATGCCACAATGCCGCGTACCATGCTGCGTTATGCGATTGAGAAAATGTCGGAGCAGGAAAGGCAATTGTACATGTCAAAATAATCCATAATTGTAGGGAAAATGAAATCAGGAATAGTTACATTGGCTGCCATAATGGCAGTTGGTTGTTTGTACGCACAGGATGCACAGGTAATCATCAATATTGATGCTGAGAATCAGGGACCGGCAGTCAGTCCTACGCACTATGGCTTGTTTTATGAGGATATCAATCATGCTGCCGACGGTGGTTTATATGCCGAGCTGATACGCAACCGTTCTTTTGAGGACGGCGGCATGGTCAGTTGGCAGGCCGTAGGAGGAGCAAGTCTTACACTTACACAGGATAATATGCTCAACAGTGTGCAGCATAACGCTCTTGATATTATTATGGCAGCAGGGGGCGACGGCGTGCGCAATGAAGGGTTCTGGGGTATGAATATTGTTGGTGGTCAGAAATACCAACTCAGTTTCTTTGCAAAGAGCAATGCCGGCTACAAGGGAACGCTGACCGCATGCCTTGTTACAGCAGACGGACAGCCATTGGGCAGTGCAGCTATCCGTGTGAAGGCATCGGACAAATGGAAAAAATACACTGCTACCATTATTGCGAATGGAAATGACCCTAAGGGACAATTCGTTCTTACGGCAGACAAGGCCGGACAGTTACAGCTAGATGTGGTAAGTTTGTTCCCGCCTACGTTCAAGGACCGTCCCAACGGTATGCGTCCCGATCTGGCACAGATGCTGGCCGATATGCACCCCCGTTTCCTGAGATTTCCGGGCGGTTGCTTTGTTGAGGGACAGGGCAGCCCTGACAATGCGTTCCGCTGGAAACGTACAATAGGCCCTATTGAGGAGCGTGAAGGACATGAAAACGTAAATTGGGGATACCGCACCTCTGACGGCATCGGCTTTCACGAATACCTGCAGCTAAGCGAAGATATAGGTGCAAAACCGCTGTATGTTGTAAATGTAGGCATCTGGCATGGTGGCTGTGACCCATATGATCAGATTGACAAGTGGATTGAAGAGTGTCTTGATGCCATTGAGTATGCCAATGGTGACAAGAGTACCAAATATGGTAAGATGCGTGCAAAAAACGGGCATCCGGAGCCTTTCGGTCTTGAATATATTGAGATTGGCAATGAAAATTACAATTATCACATGGAGAACAATTCGGACCAGTCTGACCACTATCCCGAACGTTATATCCAGTTCTACAATGCCATCAAGGCCAAATATCCATACATTACCTGCATAGGTAACGTTGAATCCTGGAGCACGGACAACCCTAGATGGCGCAACGACTATCCGGTCGATATGGTCGATGAGCACTATTATCGCAATCCAAGCTGGTTTGCTGACCGTTTCAACAAGTATGACAGTTACAGACGCGGCAGTCACAAAGTCTATGTGGGTGAATATGCAGTCACAAGCCAGTTCGGTGTTATTGGCAATCTGAATGCCGCACTGGGCGAAGCTGTATATATGATGGGCATGGAAAACAATTCCGATGTGGTGGTCATGAATTCATACGCTCCCATTTTTGTTAATGAGAACGATGCCCGCTGGCGTCCCGACATGATACGTTTCAACTCATCACAGAACATGGGTACTCCATCGTACTACGTACAAAAACTGTTTTCCAACAATATCGGCACCAAAGTTCTCAAAACGGACTGTTCATGGAAACTCAATCTTCCTGCCCCCAAGATTGAAGAACAAAAACCTGTACATGTGGCACTTGGCACATGGCACACCAATGTACATTACCGCAATCCGCAGCTTACGGTTGACGGTAAGGATGTTCCGGTTTCCGCATTCAGCGATTGGAATGTTGCCACTGGCCTTTGGAGTGTTGAAAACGGGGAATACATACAGCGTTCCGGCTTTGAACCGGCTGTAAGCGTCTGCCCGCAGCATATAGATAAGAAAAATTATTCGTTCCGTGTGCAGGCCATGAAAGAATCAGGAAACGAAGGTTTTCTGGTACTTGTAAACTATACCGACAACCGTAACTACCAGTGGTATAATATTGCCGGTTGGAATAATTTGAACAATTGCGTTGAGCAAACCGCCCAAGGCAGTAAGGTAAGCATTGTCACTCAGAAACGTTTCCATGTTGAAAACAACCGCTGGTATGACATACAGGTTGATGTTGCCGGTGACAGCCTTTACTGTTACGTGGACGGCAGGTTGGACTTTGCCTGCAAAACCCGTACGGGCGATATGATGGAAGGCGTATATGCATCAACTACCGTTGACCGGGACCAGAACATAATGTATGTAAAGTGTGTCAACCTGGGAGCCGGCAGTGCACCCGGCATTGTCAATCTGAAAAACTGCCGGATAGACACCGATGCCAAAAACGCGGTAACCCTAATCAGACTTGCATCGGAAAACGGAACTGACGAAAATACCCTTGACAATCCTAGGGCTATATATCCGGAAAACATTGATATTCCAGCCACAGATTCCGGCACTGTCCGTTTTGAAGTTGCTCCGTTCTCTGTCAACATTCTCAAGATCAGACTCAAGAACTGACGGTTCTTGAGTTATTTTTTCTTGCGGGCGCGCGGTTTGTCTTTGATGGCTTCCTGGAGTTGTTGGCTGATGGCTTCCATCCCCTTGACTGACGGATGACCGTTCTGCTTCTCTATGTCATGCAGTTCAATAAGCTGGATTCCGTAGTGCTGGCAGACGGTACGCATTGATTCGTTGATTTCCTCCCTCAGTTCGGAGTTGAGAATGGAATAAATCTTTGCTGCGGGATATTTCTTCTGCAGACCGTCAAACAGGCAGGCCAGTGCAGGACGGAATGCTTTACAGTCATCTTTAGTCCAATCAGAGTACTGATATTCGCCAACAGGGGAGTTTGCCCATGCGTCATTTGTTCCGCCGAACACGAAAATGATGTCGGGGTTGCCCAGGCTGTCAATACGTGTCAGAAATGATGAAGCGTAAGAATTCATGCGCATGTATCCGGTACCGCATATTGTTGTGCCTCCCCATGAATTGTTCTTTTCAAGCTTGTAGCCTTTGGCCTTGATGTAAAGACTCCACCACGTCTGTTCCACCTCTTTTACATCATTGTTGGCATCGGGATAGAACGGAGCATACCCTTCAGGATTCCAACCCTTGAATGTGGAATATGAATCACCCAGAACGGATACTTTCTTTGTCAGAGCAAATGAAACTGTCGATGCCACCATCAGCATGGCAAATATGCAAAGTCTTTTCATATCATTTGATATTTTTATCAGAGCAAAAGTAGAACAAAATAAATAATGTTGCAATTTATTTTGTAAAAATATGTATCTTTGGAATATGGCAGGCAACCGCATTTTCAGGAAAACAGACCCTTCAACCAATAAAACTGCGTATCAAACGGTTTTTTATTGGCTGCATTGGGTCTCTGTGCTCTTGCCGGTAGCGGTCTTGCTGTTTGTCCTGATAAGATGTGAGAATTATCCGCGTGCGCTGATTGAATTCCTCAGTGCTTTGACCAAAATTGTTCTGATAAGCGTTTTTATTCTCCGCTATCTTTTACTGAAAGATTGCAGACATTCATTTTTTGCTGCATGCGCTATTCTGGTTTTATTCCTGTTTTCACAATATAGTCCGGTTGTCTTCTGGATAAGCCTGGCCGGGACTGTTCTTTTGTGGTTCTGCCACTTGGCGTATTGCTGCAGGTTCATATTCCAGACTTGCGGATGCCGTAGAGGTATGCGGTAAGAGCCATCTTGCCACGCATGGTCTCACGCGGAGTAAACTCTCCGTTAACCCATATATAACGCTGGTTGAAGAATGATTCCTGGCTTGGCCAGCCTTCTGTCCATGCGGGATAGCAGCGCTTGAGAAGTATCTGCGCATCGCCACCATCGCCGCGTGACCATGTCTCGGTACCGTTGAACGGTGTCTGCCCCGGATGTGAGCCCGGTACGCCGTCATTACGCCCTGTGGTGTAGCAGTCTGTTATATGGCGCTGCCCCAGACCCGTCATCTCTACCGTATTGCTCGGATTGCGTCCAAAGCACCAGTCGGCATCGATGTACATGGCTTTCTCCAGTCTGAGTCTTGTATCATTGTCTTCGGCAATGAAATGTGCCATCATTACCAACTGCAGGTTTTCAGATGTCTGCCAACGGGAATCATTGGTGGTGCGGCGTGACGGGCGCAGGTCACTGCGGCTTACATGGTTAGTCTCGGCCTCCAGGGTAACGCTGCTCTTCATGTTCCGGTAAAGCTCGGGGTAATGGCGTTCCTGCGGACAGTTGAGATAAGCGGCAGTACCCCATATCTGATAACCCTGGCGGGTGTTCCATATCTTTGAGTCCGGTCCTGTGACAATACTCAGCTCTGCCATGATATCCTCCCATTCACGTTCTCCGGTCACATTGTATAGGTATGCGGCTGCCATCTGACGGAAGTCGTTACCTCTCATGTTGCCGTCGCCTATAGCCTGGAAGTCATTGAGTTGGCGGTTCTCCTGCCGGTCGGCATAACGGTACGCCGTGATAGCCTGGTCTGTGTAGTATTCCATCAGTTCCTTATTGCCTGCAATACGCATACATTCCGCCAGCATTGCGCAGTTGGCTGCATTGGCCCACGCGGCCATTGTTGTGCAGCCTGCCTGGAACATGACAGTCCACTCCTTTGACGGGTTGGTCACACCCTGGCTGTAGCCTTCGCCATCGCGGATGCTCAGGAAGAAATCCACTTCGTTGCGGGCTTCGTCAATTATGTCGGGGATTCCGTTACCGCTTTCCGCAATGCCAAGGTCATCCTCACCAATACGGCCATTGGTCAGGAAATAGGGTAGAAGCAAATCGTATATGTTGCTTACGTGAGCCAGATGGCGGTCCCAGTCAAATGCGTCCGAATGACCGCCGCGCACTTGGGTGTTGACAGGATTGCCGGGCAGACGATGCTGCCAGAACTGTGATTCAGTTGCCGGTTTGAAGTGCGGTTCGTCCCATACGTCTCCGCCTATGCGGCGCCAATCGGGGCTCCATGGCTGCAGGTCCGTCTTATAAACTGTGAATCCAACCGGATCAACTTCAGGAATGAAAGCCGGCTGCCGCGGAACGGGCGACACGTTCGGATTGGGTTTCTCGCCCAGACGCATATAGTAGTAGCCACGGACGGAATATCGGTACGGTTCGTAGTAGACATCGTTTCCGATGTCGAAATCCATACTGCAGCCAACGTCTTCCACAATAAGACGGTAGCGTCCGGGGGTAGAGCATTTGAAGTCAATGTTCCATACATCGGAACCTGTATCATCCTTGCGGTTGGCCTCCTGTCTGTATTCTTCACGCGCTTTCCAGAACGTAACGTTGCCCACTTGGCGTCGTTTGCCGGTATTCACATTGTACAGCCATACCTTCTTGCCCTGGAACTGCGTGTAGTCTCTCTGGCCTCCGTCACCCATCCAAAGGTACAGGTCGGCAGCCTTGACAGGCTGGTCCGGTGTATATCCTATTATATTCACATGAATGGCCTCGGACATATTATGGCTGATGTCGAATCTGATCTGACAACTGTTCACATCGGCATTGACTCCCGATGGAATGCTGACAGTGTATGTGCATCCCTGTTTCATTGGTTTTGGGAGCTGCAGATAGAGCCAGTGATCCAGTTCTGATGCAAGTGTGTGGTCCACCTGCATGGGCTTTGAACGGCGCCATACATTCACCGGATGTACTGAGCCATAGTGTCTGTCATCGGCCGATGAAACCGTCCATTCTGCAGCTATGGTAGCAGTCTCCGGATCCAGACGCTGGCCGAACACCATCAGAGTGTCATCGCCCTCTGCAAACGAATGTCCCAGATATGCGCTTGGTCCCGTGCCGTCATCACGATAACGGATTTCTCCGTCCCTTACCAGCAGCATCAGGTAATCCTTGTCCAGCACTTTCAGTTCCATGAATTTTGCAGCATTGGTGAACAATGGTGCAATAACTGAAGCAATCAGCAGCAGTGCACTTTTCTTCATAACTTATATGTTTTGCCAACAGGGCCTATTCCCATAGAATCCAAATGCGGCTGATTTCGGTAATCAGGCCGTTCTCTATGGTTACGCGTGTGTCAAACTGGGTGAATTGTAGCCTGCGTTCATTCATCTTTTCAATGTAGAGCTTTTGGGCAGAACGTATGGTGTCAGAAGTGGCATTGGGGCCGGTTCCGCAGTCTATTATTATGAAATCCTGGTCCAGTGCCAAGTGGGCCTTGCCCAACTCCGTGTAGACGGTACGCGCATCACTGAGCTTTGCAACGTAAGTGCCGCCTCCGTAACCAACCAGACGGCATCCTCCATTATCTGGGCCTTTGTTAATGTCAATACCGTAGTTTCCATTATCAATTGTGCTGATAACCATGGGGCTTGAATCATAGATTATGGTGTCTCCAACATGCATTGTTGCTATATCCACCACATCATACAGATCACGGCTGAATACGGTCATGTCCAGGGTACCTCCCATCCAGCGGAAGTCATCCGGCGTAAATGCTGCAGAAACGGTGCAATCCTGCAGGTTGTTCACATCGAGTCCGGAAGGCAACGGGGTAATCAGTCTGCAACCGTCACCAATATCCTCAATGATTTTCTTTCCTTTTTTATCTGAGATCCTGATTCTCTTTGTGAAGACGATGCCCATGTCGATGGCCGTGTATCTGTACCATCCGCCCCCCAAGTCTTCTATGTCTGTTATAGTGTGCTCACGGCTGGGACCATCCTGTGCCGCACTGCGGAATATCCAGACAGCATATCCTTTCCCTTCATAGTCATATTCCTCTGTGAGTTTTGCCAGCAGATGCTTTGAACAGTGTCGCTCAAGGAATGTGTAGTCCTCATAAAGGCATTTCTCATACATGTCACGGATAAACGTCTTGTCATCGGGACTCTTTGTGCACGCTGCAGCAATTGCACACACAATTATTGAAACAATTGTTATCTTCTTCATTCAAGTAAAATTGTTGAATCCAAAGATAAGCAATGCCTGTTCTTATTCCAAATTACTACATAATATTGTGCGGAAAAGTTGCATGTTTGGCAAAATCAATTATTTTTGCGGTATCCATTTGTAGTTGTAAAAATATGAGAAAGAATTTTGGCCTGATATCTATGCTGGCGCTGTCGGCATTAGGCATGACAATGAGTTTGAGCGCACAGAATCCTGTGATTCACACAATGTTTACTCCGGACCCGGCGCCGTATGTCCATGGTGATACCCTCTATCTGTTCGTTGACCACGACGAGGACGATGCCCAGTATTTCAAGATGAAGGACTGGCTTCTGTATTGTACCACCGATATGGTGAACTGGACATATCTGGGTACACAGGTATCTACGGCTACGTTCAAATGGGCCAAACAGGGTGACCGCGCTTGGGCATCGCAAGCAGTGGAACGTAATGGCAAATGGTACTGGTATGTGTGCTGCAATACCGCAAAGGGTGGCGATGCACTTGCTGTAGCGGTGGCCGACAATCCGCAGGGACCCTGGACCGATGCCATAGGTGCGCCGTTGGCCGAAGGATTCAGCTTTATTGATCCTACAGTGTTTGTGGATAATGACGGCAGGGCATACCTGTTCTGGGGAAACAAGGGTTGCTGGTACGGTGAACTCAATGATGATATGATTTCCTTCAAGAATGGCTACAAAGAGGTTCCGGGATTCCACGACCCTGAGTGCTTTGGACCGGAATCCCTGAAGGAGAACTGGGCCAAGGGTGGTAAGAAAGAGATGATGGTAGGCTATGAGGAAGGCCCTTGGGTTACAAAGAAAGGCCAGACATATTTTATGACATATCCTGCAGGGGGAGTACCTGAACATATGGCCTATTCTACGGCTCCTACAATTGACGGCCCATGGACCTATCGCGGGCGTATTATGGACCAGGCCGAAAACAGTTTCACAATTCACGGCGGTGAAGTGACGTTCAAGGGACACAATTATATGTTCTATCACAATGGGGCTCTTCCAGGTGGAGGCGGTTTCCGCCGTTCAACCTGTGTGGAGGAATTCAGTTATAATGCAGATGGCAGCATACCGTTCATTCCGTTCACTAAAGAAGGTGTTGCACCGTTAGGCACTGTCAATCCGTATGTTCGGGTGGAGGCAGAGACAATGGCAGATGCTTCCGGTCTTAAGAACGACAGCCGTGACGGTGTTGATCATTATGTTACATCCATAAACAATGGAGACTGGCTGAAAATCAGAGAAGTGGATTTCGGGAAAAAAGCGCCCACGCATGCTACTGTTGCCATTGAGGCATTCAGGAGCAACGCTGCAATAGAGTTCTATGCCGACAATATGGACGGCGCGCCTATATGCACAGTAGATGTCACAGAGGGCAGCTCCGTGCAGAAAGCTCGTATCAAGACAAAACTGACAGGTGTGCACGATGTTTACATCAGATTTACCGGTGGAAAGGGCGATTTCTTTGATTTTGACTGGTGGCAATTCAAATAACGACAATTCAAATAGCTATGAGAAAGAGCGTTTTATTGGTGCTTGCCGTGACAGCTCTGCTGCTATGCGGCTGCCAGAAGACTGAAATTGAGTATCAGTGGGTAGATCTGGGGCTTTCTGTCAAATGGGCAAAGGTCAATGTGGGCTCTACAACCATATCCGGATACGGCGATTATTTCGCATGGGGAGAGGTCTCTGCAAAAGAGAAATATTCCGCTGAAAACTACAAGTGGTATGACATTGACCAACAACTCACCAAATATTGCAGCAGCCACGCATACCCCGATGCTGACTCTCTTACCCAACTTCTGCCTGAGGACGATGCCGCTGCGGTTAATTGGGGAAACGGTTGGCGTATGCCTACATATCCGGAACTGATGGAACTTATAAAGAACTGCCAGTGGACATTCAGCAGCATAGACGGTGTAAAGGGATATATGGGACGCAGCAAAATACAAGGATATGAAGATGCATGGATTTTCTTCCCTGCTGCAGGTTTCTGCAACCAGGACGGATCGTATCCCGGATACGAGGGCTATTACTGGACATCGACTAATTGCGGAGGTTCCAACAGCATACAGTCAGATGCTTTTGCTTTCAATCCTTCAATGATAACAACCATAGGGTTTGGAGACGGAATGGCACGTATTGTAGGTGCATCCATCCGCCCCGTTCACGAATAAAAATCTGTTTTGTATCTATGAAAAAGATATTTTTTGCAATTGCCTGCACTGCTGTACTTGTTTCATGTACCAGGACTGAATTAATTCCCGGTAGTGGCAGCGGAAAAGAACCAGAGCCAGTTGTCAGCCGTCTTGACGAATATGCCGTTCCATTCAAAGTGTACAATATGCTGTGCAAGACCGATGCCAACACCAAAATCACAGTTGTTGAATCGTGGGACGGTAAAGAGGTTTCCGGACAGGAGTCGTACGTAGGGTGCTACCAGTGCTTCGATGCCCACGGCAATGCAAAATGGCCGGAATGGGTTCACGTAACAGATCTTCCTACTGAACAATATATCAACACAACCGTGTTTGATATCACAACAGACGGCAATATAATTGACTGCTACAACGTAAAAGATGTAGAAACAGGAGCGCAGTTGCCTTATGTCCAGAAAATCACATGGGATGGACATCGTGCCTGGGGCCAGGATGGAAACGGCATTCTTTTCTATACTTTCAAGCAGGACCTTGAACATCAGGATGAAAACCCCATACCTCCTTGCGAGGGCTATGTTGCAGCTGACCATAATGGCGGAGCCTGGATTGCGGCCGGCAATGGTGCTGATTCCATAATAGTGGCAAGGGTTGACAGGAATGGAAACATTTCCAATATGATTAAGTTCGATGCCAACGGAACTCTTGGCAAAAAAGACTATGTTTTCCGTCCTCAGATGATGGTTGGGGCCGATGATGAACTGTTCCTGCTTATGCTGTATGCCGATATTGAAGGAACAATGTACAATGGCTACTGTGACATCATAAAAATCTCAAATGACGGCAGGCTGCTCCAGCGCAGTACCCTTATGCCACAGAAATTTTTCACGCGCGGTCTGTACGGTCAGATCAGTCCCGATGGAAAGGGTGGCGCATATGTGCTGTTCAAGGCTTCTGACGGGTTTGCCATGCATTTGTATATGGAACATTTTGACAAGGACGGCAATGTGGATTTCAATGACATCGACCTGAATCCGAAAGGTGCTACCGGGAACCGCCTAGATGCCATGTCTGTTACAGACCAGTCAACCGGTAACTGCTGTATAGTCTATATTGACGATTCAAGCATACGTTCACGTCTTTACGTTCAGTTTGTGAGTCCAGCCGGAAATGTTCTTCTTGGCAAAGACGGTGACCCGCTTCTTGCAATGGAAACCAGAGAAGGAGATTTCCTTATACACAGCAGCGCATTCAAACTATTCTACAACCCGACTGACTGCAGACTGCATCTGTATTATGCAATAGATAAAGCCCATTGCGCACGTGAAATCAAAGCTCATACGCTTTCTTCTACAGGAGAACTGTCCAAGGCGCGTGATGTCGTTGAACTGTTTGTAGATCAGTTGGCAGACGGATATGAAGACGGCACTGATGCTGTAATTGACGGCCATTTCCGTATGTGGTGGCTGAAATCCAATTCAAAAAAGATATACAGCTACTGCGACCAGCTTTAGTGTGTAAATATCAATAACTGTTATAGTGTTCTCCGGAACAGACTCTTTACCAGGATTTTGTGAAATACCCAAATTCCTATGAAGTATATTCTGCCAAGGAAGTTGTTGAATTTCACGACAGTCGTGACAGCGGCTTCCTGCCAGCCGTCTTCAGGAAGGGTACAATAGATGCTGACCTGGAAGCATAGGTGCCTGTCATTCTTGCTGAGAATGATTTCCTCATCGTTCCTCTCGGAAACGAGGTTCCGGAATCCACCACCTCCCTGCAAGCCAAAAGGCTTTACAATGACATTACGCAATTTGAAAAGCCATGCCACCGGCCTGGGAAAGTTGCAGAACATTTCCTCGAATATATAATCCGATGATAGTGGTTCCGCCGATTGTATTCTCTTGGAAACAGTGTCACTGTAATCGGATGGCAGGTATTTGTCTATCAGTCTCATGCTTTATATATCTGTTGTGCAAATATACGGATAATTTCTATGTTGCAGTCCTGCTGATATTTGCAATCTTGCCTGTTTTATGACAAAGAACCGGATTAATCCTCTACCTTTGCAATTGTAAACGATTATTTTATGAAACGTATTCTTATTTTGTCTTTGGCTGTTGCAATGCTTCAGACCATTGCTGTTTCTTGCGGCAGAATTCCTGAAAAAAACTTTGTGTCAGTGACCGACATAGTACCCGATGCCATTCTGGAAATACGCTATTACGGCACCTACAATTTTATAGGCAACAGAATTCCGGGCTACGATGAACCGGTTGCCTTGCTTACCCGTCAGGCAGCGGATTCGCTGAAAGCAGTAAGTGACGAACTTCTGCAGCAAGGCTACAGATTAAAGATTTTCGATGCCTACCGTCCCCAGTGTGCAGTTGACTGTTTTATGAAATGGGCCAAGGATACAGGCGATGTCCGGATGAAGAAATACTTTTATCCGGAAATTGACAAATCAGTCCTGATTCCTCAAGGATACATTGCAGAGAAGAGTGGACACACCCGCGGTTCAACAATAGATCTCACTCTTTTTGATATGGAGACTGAACGGGAGGTGGATATGGGTTGCACTTTCGATTATTTCGGTGTGGCTTCACATCCTGACGTGTTACCCGGTCAGGAGATAGGCTCATACAAGCCTATTTCAGAAGAGCAATACCAAAACAGGATGATACTCCGCAATGCTATGCTGCGCCACGGCTTCAAACCATACGATTGCGAGTGGTGGCATTTCACTCTGGAGAACGAACCGTATCCGGACACCTACTTCACTTTCCCAGTCCGTCTTTGTGTATGTGCCCGGTGAACCACGTTTTTCCTGCCTATTCGAACCGGATCATGTTGGCCAGTTGGAGAAAGTAATCATTGGATCAGATGTCGATTTCCTGACGTTGCTGAAGTCCAATGTAAGATGGCGGTGCTTCCGATATGACTGATACGACAATGGAAAGAACTTGCCAACAGTCCCTGCAACAAGTCTTCAACTTCTTGGTAAAGGGTGGCCCATTTGTCATTATGGTCAACTAGGGAAATAGGGAATAATTTCTACAGCTCCTCGAGTGTCATTTCCGACAATTCCTTGCTCATACGTTAATGTTCCTCCAGCTGTTTGCTAAATTGAAATTAATCTTATTTCCATTCGAAGTTGTCTTTACCTGCTCCAATCTCAAAATGATATTTCGCAATGCCTAAATCCATTTGCGTGTAGCCGAGTATAGAGGTGCCTTTCCTGGCACTGACTCTTTTCTTGCCATTTCCGCTGAAAACCTCATACTCGAAATGGAACTTCTGCTGATTGACGGCGGTAGGAGCGAGTAGCGCAGCCTTGACACCTTCATTGAACCAACAAGGAGTGATATCACTGGCATTGCTCACATCTTTTGGTGATTTGATTTTATGTGAGACACCCTGAGTCTCACCATAGCCGATGGATATGACACAAGTTACTTTCTCACCTTCATCAAGGACAAAAGTACCTGGGGTCTTGCTGTAGCTTACGCCGACCCAACAGGTGTTGAGTCCCAATGTCTGCGCCAGGAGTACAATCTGCTCTCCATAATAGCCGACTCTTTCATCAAGGTCGTCGGCTTTCTTGCCGGCCATGACAAGATAGTTCTTGACCCCTCTGAACTTGCCATACTTGGCCATGGCGCAGAGGAACGCTTTCGGCTCATCGAGCACGAGCTGGATATGCAGGTTGCCAGCAGCGTTGACTTCATCAATCTTTTGCTGAATAGCGGTCAGTGTGTCACCGGTGATTGGCTGGTCTGTATAAGCCCTCACTGAATGGCGGGCGAGTATTGCTTCTGAAAGTGTCATAATGCCATATCTCAATTAGATTTATAAAAGTACAAATAAATTTTTTCCGATGCAATTTAGGGACAAAATATTGACTTCGGGAAATGCGAAAGGCTTAAATTATTACTGCATAATACCTTAGTCTCGCAAGTCTTTGTCACACGACCCCATTTTTGTCACACGCCGATGATTTCGGCTCTATTGATAGATGGTTCTTTCTTGTGAAAAGAAAAATAGAGGGGTTGCGCAAGCTTACGGCTCATCGTTCGCTCATAGATATACATCGCTGTATTTCTGTCTTTTTTCTTTTCATTAGAGAAGTATAGTATAGTTTGTATCTATATCAAAAGACTAAACCATACCGGTTCACCTGGACCTCAAGCAAGGTGAGAAGAAGAGGACAGTGCTTCCTAGATGGAAAATTATGCGCAATCCCATGTGCCTGAGCAATAGATGCGATTCAGGACTTCTTGCAAAAAGAAATTATCCAATAACCGGATCAGAGCAATATGCCTTGCGCTTACACTGCTTGCAGTGCTCGCCAACAAATACATCATAGAATTGATGAAGAGCGGATTCAAGCAAATCCGGGTCATCAGTCAATATGCCGGCCTCAAAATTACGAGTGTTTGCACTCTTCATGCCCATACCGGCTCCGGTGAGATTTGCGGAACCGATATAGGCCACTTTTTCATCAAAGACCAAGATTTTGAAATGTACCCTTGGACATAACACCCGTCGCAACTTCGTAGCTAGAATCGGGAACCTGTCAAAGTCTTCCCGAAAGTTTGGCCCAGGCTCTTTGGCATGGATAAGCATGACATCAACCCCCCTTCTTTAGCAATGTGGCGACTATCATCAGGAACGGCTCTTGGTTGCTCCCGACTTTTACATGCAGGTCTTTAATGTCGGCGGTACCGATACATAGTGACTCTTTGCATGTTGATGCCAGTGATAGCACTTCGTTGTAATGCAGTTCGTTGGATATGTACTTGATAAACGGCATCTGCTTTTTTATCCTATCTTCTTCTGAGTATCCACGTAAGCCCTTTGTTCTTTGAAAAATACAAACCCTTCTGGGTCGTGGCAAGAATCTCAGAGCCATTATCCATAAGGTCCACAAAACCTCCGACTGAACTGTTGGTGCAGCGCAGAATCCAGGTCAGTCCATTGTTTCTGGAAAACTCAATCTTCTTGTTGTCCTTCGGCGATATTCTTATCAGTTCATCGCCGCACTTGATCATTGTTGGCATGTTTGTAATTTTTTAAGGTGAAACATTGTTTGAACAGTGACAAAGCTAGACTTATGTAGTGCCATTTTATGACATCAGCTGTTTTTTTATGAATGATACAGATATATAGCGCATCATTCAGTAGCCTAAATTAACGTAGGGGCTCGCAGAATCATTTCAATTTCAGCATTGATATTATATCCTCATCAGATAAATTTAACGTGTCAGCAACAACACAATCTTTGATTTCCCGGTTCGAATTGGATTCATGTATTTTTTCATGTTCCGTCCATACATAAATCTTCTGTTCATATTCAAAATATATGTTGTTCCCAAACAAGAATGCAGAGTTGCCTACATGATTATTATCATCATAAATTTTTAGTTTATTGTTGAAGAAGAAATCGTCTCTTCTATATGCGCTAAGGAAAACGCCCTCACTACTTGGGTATATTGCACGATGATTGTGATACCATCTAATGTATGCGCGTGGCATACATTTCATTACATAGCCAAGTAATGGACCATCCTCAAGACTATGTAATATGTAGTCTATTGAAGAATCATTTCCAGTTTTATTAAGTTCGCGGACAATGTTACCTTCTTCACCTAAGAGAAAATGATGTATTGCTTTGCTCAGATTTTTGTTTAACAAATAAAAGTGCCAGCTTTCCTTCTTATTGTTAAATACACGATTCCAATACCAGTCAAAAGAATGGTCCTTATGAATATGTTTAAATAGTCTTTGCATTAAGGAGGGGTCAATTGATTTTTCTAATTCTGGAATAAAATTATTTTTTACAAATTCCAGTTTGTTTTCGTAATCATCCCAATCTTCGTTTTGATTATCATCAAAAAATAAACAACGAATCGAACCATTCAAAAATATATTGTTTTCCGCTATAAGAAACTTTTCCTCCCATTGATTGTTGTCTAGGATTTTTATTGCTTTTGCTTTTTCTTCATATAGTTGCCCATTATGATCATCAACTTTAAAATTTGATAAATAATTATATATGTCATGGGAACCTGGTGCTATCTCGCATATTCTACGGATTCTGGCAACCATAGCGGATGAATCCGTCATATTAACAGCGTCTACCATATTCCATACGACTCTCATCCATTGAGAGAAAGAAACTGAATCAATCTTTCCTTGTATTAAATATTCACAAATAGCATAGAAAATAATACGATTTGTCATAGATAGTGATGACACTTTATCATCTTCATATGTTGGAATAAAAATATAGTCTTTTTGCTTATGTCTATCAGGGAAACACTCTGTAATATCATGGTTGTTAAGTTCCTTACAGTTCTCAAATAATGTATATAGCTTTACAAACACTTTATCATCTAACGTGTTGTCTTTGTTGATTAAGTATTTATCGAAAGACTCATACTTTATGATTGTATCATCCCTATCATTGCCACGTTTTACTCCGTACAAATAATCGAATTTGGCCTCTTCTACAATGTTTGTATACAAATATTTGTCACCATTCTTGGCAATAATCATTTCGTTGAGGAAGAACCGATTTATAAATGTAAAGAATATTTCATCTATTTGAAAGTTCTTTCTATTTTTCCAAAATATATCAGTCCAAGTGGTATCCATTTTAATAGAAAACCCAGATTCGGGATCTAATAGATAGTTCTTATCTTCATCCAAGTCTTTCGATTTAAGACTGCCAATGAGATCTGCTTTAAAATTTTCAAATTCTGTTAATTGCTTACCTCGTGCATTCATCTTGATATACAGATCATCAGTAAGTTTGAATTCATTCATCGGCAAATGGTAAAAGATGATAGGACAATTATCATTGGTAAGAATATCCCAATACTTCTTAAAATCTGATTCTTTACACTCTGCAAAAGCTTCCTCAAATCCATCAATAATGTCTTCTCCTTTTTTGTCCCGGATTTTGGTCCCACTAAGCATCCTTAACATGGATTGTACCGTTGGATCTTGATTCCAACTTGAATGAAACCACGTTTGTTTTTGAATAATATTGGAAACTAAATAATCGTCTAACAGTTGTTCTTTAATTCTATGAAAATCACGTGTATCCTTAGCTTTTGTCAGAACAGATATAATGTGCTGCTGGTTGTTATTGTATTTTGCAAGTATTTCATCGTCATTTTCCAATTCGCCAAATGTTTGTTTTTTGATAAAATTTAGAATCAGCGTGTTGGATTCAAATGACTTTGATGTAAGACAAGTACAAAACTCTCTTGAAGAAATTCTTGTCTCGTATGTGAATTTGCTAAGACTCCGCCTTATATCATTAGAAATATTATTGCCAACTAAGAGGTTTGATTTATATGCAATATACCAATGCAGCAACCATAAAGTTGTTAGACGTTGCTGCCCATCTAAAGGGAGTGTTTTATTTCCTTTGATTCCGCCATAAACAAAATCAAACTTTAGCTTTTTTTCATTTTCAAGTTCATTGTCTAATGCTTGTTTCAGATTTCTTATAAACGATTGACGCAGATTCTCTTTGCCAATTCGTCCTTGTGCGTAATCTCTTTGTATAATTGGAATTTCTATTTCGGTCGTATTTATAAATTTCCAGAATGATATTTCACTGTTCATGACTGAATGATTTAATCTGTTATACCAAAATCTTTTAATGTTTCTTTGATGTGCTTACAATACTCATTCGCATCATTGACATCCCAATAATTAATAGAGGCAGACGCAGAGTTGTAGTATTTCAAAAATGCATATTTCGTACACGGCGGAATAAAAGAAGAGTTGCCCTCTTTTGAACTGATTGATAAATTTCCATTAACAAATTCAATCTGATACATTTGTCCCTGATCTTTCCCGATGATACATTTTCTCTTTACGGGAAATATGGAATTTCCATATCCTCGATTAGTGCCAGAATCCAACAGAACAAAATTTCGGATTTGATTCTTCTCATTTTCATTCAGTGGATTATCGTTATTTACGACATTTTCTATTTTCTCTTTCAATTTATCAAAATCAAGCGCTCCTTCCTTTTTGTCCAAATAGTCTTTAATATACTGGGCCAAATCACTTTGTTGAATGTTTGAATCCAATAAAGAATATTTCAGATACTCTCTTTTGTCTGCCTCTGCATTTAACGTATTAAGTGTGCTTGAATCAATATGTTCTACATCCCAATCCTCAAGTTTATAAAGATGGAACGGGAATTTGTAAAACACATGTTGGCCATATTCCTTCTGACTGTTTTTTGATTGATTAATTACAGTTTGAATATTATGCAATAGTAGTAATGGCCTGCATTCCGTTTTCTTGGGACAATGCTCAAGTTCGTACTGACGACTGAGAGACTTTACATTTTTGATTTTTGTAGCAATATTTTCCTTCAAATATTTTACAAAAGTTTCCTTGGTTTGTAATTCTTCAAACCATTTGTCCAATAAATTACTTTTTGATGTTCCGCAAGAGATTAGGAAACCAATATAATGGTATAGCTCCAAATCTTTGAACCATTCTGAATAGATGTCAAAAATGTGTTTTACTTCTAACCAACATTTTTGAATGTTATCGTGATTTTTGAAGGATTCCAGAAAATATCTGAATGTTTGGTATTCATCATTTCCAATGTTTCTGTTAATTTCAACAAGTTTCTCTGGTGAAGCCCCTACTTTTAAACCCATCATATCAGACTTATATATCTGCTCAAAAATCATATCGATACGAGTAGGCTTATCATATCCTTTTTCATTCAAGAAAAGCCAAAATTCTTCATTCTGCAAAGTATATTCTATGTTGTCCCATTCTATGGCTATTTCTTTTTGTTTAAGACGCAAACTGTTGATATCAATTTCTCCAAAATTTGAGCTGTTAAGAAATAGAGCTTTTATTAGTTCTGCATTTGTTAAGCCTATCTTACCAATATTTAATCGTGTAAAGACCTTTATCGGATCTTCATTGACGGATTCATACCAGATAAATTTTACATTGTTGAGAAACTTTGCTGCTAAATCCGTTTTAGAAACATTTTTTCCTTCATTCTGAAACCAAAGGTTTACAGCCTGCTTTGCTGCGACGATATGATAGTAGTCAATATTCAAATTTCTCTTATCATCTTCTATATTGTTTAAAAATGAAGAGCTATCTCTCCTCGTCTCATATTCCAATGAATAGAGATTTTTTACTCCACAATATTTTAAAATGACAGCAATAGATGTTAATCTTTGTTGCCCATCAATCACTTCCCATGAGCCTTTCAATATTCTCTCAATATCTTCAAGGTCTTTTGCGTCATTTTTGATTTTATTGAATATGTCATTTTCCCGTTTTTTAACGACCAATGGTTGCAAGCAATAGAATCCATCATTTTCATTGAAATCATTAACGTCATTCAATAGATCTTTAACCTGCTGCTCAGTCCATCTATATCCTCTTTGGTAACCAGGGATATAAAAATTCATTCCTAGAATATCTTTGATGAATTTTAATTCAATAAGATTTTCCATAATTCATTATATTTTTTGTTTATAATATTTTCATAGCAATAGCCGCACAGGCCTCGGCATCAGCTAGGGCATGGTGGTGCTGTGTGAGGTCGTAGCCGCAGGCGGCGGCAACGGTGTGGAGCTGGTGGTTCTCCAGAGAACGGCCGAAATGGGCGCGTGAGGCTGTCAGAGTGTCGTAGAAGGTGTAGTCAGGATAGTCCATCTGATAGACCTGGAATACGGCTTTCAGGCAGCCTTCATCAAAGCAGGCGTTGTGTGCCACGAGTGGCAGTCCTTCAATCTTTGGGGTTATCTGCTTCCACACCTCAGAGAATACCGGCGCGTTGCAGGTGTCTGCCTCGCACAGGCCATGTACCTGACTGCAGAACCATTTGTAGTAGCCGGGTTCCGGATTGATCAGGGAATAGAACTTGTCAACAATCTTCCCCTTCCTTACTATGACTACACCGACGCTGCACACACTGCTGCGGCATTCGTTGGCCGTCTCAAAGTCTATTGCCGCGAAATTCATTTCTGACTTTTTCATATCTGGCCTTCCTCCTTTCTGTAATACTTGTACATGTTGTAAACCCTGCGCGAAATCTCATCGCACAGCCACTTGGGCTCCAGAACTTCAAAATCATCGGCATGGGAGAATATCTCCTGCATGAAATCGAAAGTCGGCTTCAGACGATAGCAAAAAATTGTGCAGCTATCGCTGCCGCCTTCCTCTTCCGTCTGGCTTGAGTGGAGGGGAACAGAACGCACGTATTTCGCCTGATTGCCAGTGACCTTGATACGCACTGTCTCCACCTGGTAGTCATCACCATGGATAATGCCATAACAGTCCTCAAAGAACTCGTCAGCATGGAAATCTTCCGGCATCCTGAAAATCCGGTCATTTTGTACTTCCATATCCTGAATCCTATCAAGCGCATATACACGTATCTGGTCGTCACCTATACTGTGGGCAATCAGATACCATCTCTGCTTGAATACCTTTACGAAATATGGTTCTACAGGAAAAGTATGTCTGCCACGTCCCCAATATCCTTCATAGGTTATGTTGATGGGATGATCATCCCGCATGGCCTTTATAATAGATGTGAGCCATTGCTGCCCGGAAGGGATGTTCTCGTACTGGATACGGCCACGAAGATTAGAACATTCATTTACAACATTGCTTACTGAAATCGTGTCTATGAGCCAACGCTTTATGTCCGAATGCTCATCCAGATTGTTCTCATTCTCAATGTAATAGGTCTTGTCTCCGTATTTGTTGCACTTGATGTGCAGACCGAATATATTGTTGATGGCATTGATGTGATTGTGGAATGTCTTGTCTGCCATCTCCTCATGGTCGTCATTGAGACTCGAATGGAGCCATTTGCGCATGAGGTCTTCCTTGGTCCAATGACCGGTCTGTACCGTGTCAATCAGCCAGACATATCGTTTGAACAGTGTTCCCGCCTCGCTCATCTTGATTGGTTTTCGATTATTAATGCGAATATAATGAAACTATTGTAATTTTATGGCTTTAGGTCGCACTTTTTCGTACTTCTCATCTGCTGAATCCGATATTACCGCACTTTTTGGAGAGATGTTCCTGCGAACAGAGCTCGCGAAGATAGTCAAGTGAATACGCATCACCGGTCAGTACCTCGTTCATCGTCGCCTTCCGGACAATGTTGTCTATTTCACCACCAGAGAAATCAAATTCAGTGGCCAACGTGTCGGCATCTGGTTCTGTCAACAGAGGGAGCTTGTCCTGCCATATCAGCCTTTTTGCCTCCATGCCCGGCTTTTCAAACTTAATCTTGAATAGGAATCTGCGCTCAAATGCCGCATCCAGATTTCCTTCCAGATTAGTGGTGGCTATCAGTATGCCTTGCTGCTTTTCCATCTGCTCAAGAATGATGTTCTGAATGGCATTCTCCGTCTGGTCAACGCTGCTGGACGCATGTTCCATGCGTTTGCCGAAGATGGCATCTGCTTCATTGAAGAGCAGGATAGGGGCATTCTTGGATTTTTGGCACAGACGCTCGTATCTTTTGAAGACACCCTTCACCAGTTTCTGGCTCTCTCCGTACCAGCATGTCTTCATCTCTGAAATGTCCACCTGCATAACGTCCCGCCCTGATGCCTTGGCCAGCTGATACACGCTCTCCGTCTTTCCGGTACCAGGTGTTCCGTAGAATATGGCAGCGACCCCTGTGGGAAGGCCTTTCTCTTTCAAACGGTTCTGCAGATTCTCAAAGGCTTCGGGCTGTATGCTGTCGGACAGGAAATCAACTTGCTTCCTGAGTGCTGGGGAGAAGTACAGATTTTTGGCTTTGATCTTGTCAACGTCCAGGACAACATTGGTATTCTCCTTTCTCTTGAACTTTTCTGCGTCTTCCTGTAAGAAAAGTTCACGGCCTTCATCGGTCAGTTCGACCTTTGTGCTTCCGAAGAAGCTCTCCTCGTCCATTTCTGCCAGTCCAAGCATCTGCAGAGGATGTTCCTCATTTCTCCACCTGATGCTTTCTTTCAAAATGTCCTGCTGCTTGTCATACATATCATCCAATGTCGTTTCCAGACATGTACGGCCGTGCAGGCAGTCATTGCACATCTCGTAGAAAAAGATCCTGTCCGGAATATTCTTCATGATTTTTCTTGCCGCTTTGATCAGATGCAACGATCTGTTGTCAAACTCCAGGTCACGGACCATCCTTTTAAGATTGCATATATTGTATTTGTGTATCTTCCTTTCTTCAATCAAACCCGATACTGCCTTCACAAATTCAAACTTGTCAAGCTTGGTCGTCTTCTTCATCTTGATCTCTGCATATTCCCCAAGAAGAAGCTTATATCCGTTTTTTGTCGGTTTCAGCTTATACTCGTCATCGTCCTGCCAGCATTCCACCAGATCGTTTTTCTGGAGGACTGATTTTTCCTTGATGAAGTTCTTCATTTCACTGAGGACCTGACTGCGATGGTCGAAGAGGTCCTTGAGCGTTTCCTCAAGGTCTGATTCATTCCCATCAATGAAGTTGTCCTTGCATATGTCGTAAAACAGTACCCTGTCCTCGATGTCCGGCAACATGTGTCTGACTTTCTTGACAAAGTCACAGGACGAGAAGATGTCTTCCTGTTCCTTTACCTGTGCCAGAAATGAAGTAGTTGGCATCTCATTACTGTCTCTGTTCTCCAGCCATTCTCCTACATCCTTTATGAGGTCAAAGTAATCAGGTTCGCTCTGTGATGATTTTGCTTTGCAGAGAGGGTCACCGCACAAGATGGATTCGAAAACGACTGACGGAACCCTGAAATTGGCACTGGTGAAGCTGGCTGTGCACTCCCGACGATTTCTCACCTTCTCGATGAGACCGCTGAACAGGAGCTTGTCAAAGTCCTTTTTATGCTCTACAATATCCAGTGTCGAACACTCGAAATAATTGGAAATGTCGTCAACATCGCTGTTGGAACCGCTTGATGTCCTGTCAAAAATGGCAACGAAGATGATGGTCTGCATCTGGTCGGTACTCAGATACTCTCCCAGCATGGCAATCTCATTCTCTGCTGAAGGAATATTTTCTAGCTTTTCATCACGAAGCTTTTTGGCGATGGTCTTTATCAGGCCTACTGCATTTGTTGTATCTTCCATAGTACCTATTTTCTAATGATTATACTATCTGCCATTCCGTATCTTACTGCCTCTTCCGCATCCATCCAGAAATTGCGGTCGGCATCGTGCTCAATGCGTTTAACTGTCTGACCAGTCATGTCAGAGAGCAGCTTATATATCTTGTCCTTGGTCTTGAGGATGTGTCTGGCAACGATGGCGATATCGGCAGCCTGACCTTCTGTGCCTCCCAACGGCTGGTGGATCATTACTTCCGAGTTCTGAAGCATGGAGCGTTTCCCTTTTTCTCCGCAAGCAAGAATTACTGCTGCCATTGAGGCTGCCATTCCTACGCAGACAGTTTCAACCGGTGATTCTATCGTGCGCATAGTATCGATAATAGCGAACCCCGCGCTTACAATACCTCCTGGTGAGTTGATGTAGAGCTTGATCGGCTCGTGGCTTTGGGAGTCCAGATAGAGCAATGCCGATACAACCGTGTTCGACAGCTCAGGGGAAATCGTGTCACCGATAAACACGATTCTGCTCTGAAGTAACAGAGTGCCCAGACTTACATTTTCTTGTACCATAGTTATTCGTCATTTTTGAATTACGGTGCAAAATTCACCCAGTCCAATGTAAAATAATGGCAGCAGCAAAGAAAATTGCGCTATTTTGCGAAAATATCTACATATTCTTTGATGTCTCTCGGTCTGCGAAGGAACGCAACACTGGCAGACATCAGCGCTATACGGCGGTTGTCATCATCGGCTGTTATCCATAAAGTGTGACTCTATTATCGCTTTATTGGCAAATAATTTTGTGTATTGACAATATTGATGTATTTTTGCAGCGGATTTAATTATATGACAGCGACTGAAACCATATTGAACTATGCAGTTCTAAAAGGGGGAACTTTCCAGAGGAAAGATCTCCTTCGGGATATTGATGTCACGATGACTGATGTTACCCGACGATCCGTTGATCTTCAGTTGGGACGAATGGTGTCGTCTGGTGTGCTTGAACGAAATGGGCGAGGTGAGTATCGGCTTGCCTCATGCAACTTGCCAGAGTTCGTATATGTGCCGTCCGAAGACGAGCAGTCAATCTTCTTGAATCTGAAACAGCAGTTTCCATTTCTTGATTTCTGTATATGGAGCCCAAAGGCGCTGTCTACATTCATGCTCCATGTTCCAAACATCGGTTATTCGTTCGTGGATGTGGAGAAGGATGGAATGGAGTCGGTGTTCCATGCCCTGCAGGGTATGAGCCTTGGCAGAAACGTGCTTCTTGACCCTTCACCGAGAGACTGCGACCTGTATCTTACCGGAAGTGATGCAATAGTTGTACGCCAACTGACCAGCCAGTCTCCTCTGACAATGGTGAATGGCTGCGTTGTGCCACGTATAGAGAAGATTCTGGTCGATGCGGTCGGCGATGACGAGTTGCTGTTTGCTGGCGGTTCGGAGATTTACAATATCTATGAATACGCGCGTGAGCGCAACAATGTCAATATGAGCAAACTTCTGAGATATGCGTCCCGTCGTGGCCGTAAAGAACAAGTTGAACGAATAATAAGTACGATAGACAATGATTGATAAGAGAAGCAGGTCCATTGAGTGGATCACAGATGCAGCCAGCCGGATTGGTGTCCATGATGTTGCTCTGGTGGAGAAGACAATTCGTGCGTTTTCGTTGCTGGAAGCACTGGCGCGTTCCGGTTGTCCCTTCATCTTCAAAGGAGGAAGCTCACTCATGCTTCATATGAATACGAGCAAGCGACTCTCCATTGATATAGACATCATTTGTCCTCCTGGTACCGCAATAGAGGACTATCTTGAGAAGTATTCAGAGGAATACGGCTTCGGCAGAGTTGAACTTGTTGAAAGGGTTGCTCTTTCTGACGTTCCCAAGCGTCATGCGAAATTCTTCTACACGGTAAGCTATCCCGGCAATGGGGGTTCTGACAAGATTCTGCTGGATGTGCTCTTTGAAGATGCGCACTATGCTAAGATAGTATCCAAGCCTATTAAGAGTCCATTGCTGCTGATTGAAGAGCCGGACGTGATGGTCAATCTGCCAAGCCATGAAGATCTGCTTGGTGACAAACTGACGGCTTTCGCTCCTCATACTACCGGCATTCCATTCTTTAAAAAAGAGAAGAAATGCACCATGGAAATCATCAAGCAGCTCTTTGATGTGGCATCATTGTTTGACATTACGGATGACTTGACAGTTACCAGAGAAACCTTCACCCGCTTCGCAGCGGTAGAACTGCAATACCGTCATTTGGATCCAAATGACATTCGCCTTGTGCTGGATGACATATTCCAAAGCGCCTTGTGCATCTGCATGCGAGGAACCCAGAAACCTGAAGTGTTCCAATTGTTTCAGGATGGCATCAGTCGTATAGGAAACTTCATACACAGCGAGAGATACAATCTTGATTCGGCAATTGTGAACGCCTCAAAAGCGGCTTATCTTAGCCGATTACTTGATTGCGGAATCAATGAAGTTCGCCATTATTCTCCGGATGGATTGAGTGAACTGGCTGATCAGGTCATTCAACAGCCTCTTCCGACAAAGCTGAACAAGTTGAAGAAGACACATCCTGAGGCATTCTTCTATTGGATTGAGATTGGTAAGATGACGGCTTCTGATAATTCCAAATGAGCATGCAACATTTATTTTGAAATGTTGAGGCATCGATTTGTTGCAACTATCGGAGCTGCCTGTTCTTCGTGTGATTCGAAGTAATCTTGGAATTCTTCAAAGGTCATCTTCTCAAAGACGCTCAATCCATTACCTTCGCGGTCATTGGCTTGAAATCCTTGTTTTTGAATTTTTCATCTCATTCATAATGTTTTTGAATTAAAAAATAACAAATATAAATATAATATATTATAAATCAAATAGTTATATGAGTTGACGACGACGGCAAAGGTGTCCGGAACTGTTGTCAACTTGTGTCAAGGATTTTGGCTCAGGAGCGAAATAATATGTATGATTGAAATTTATTGAATAATTTTGTACAAGCAATCCAATTTATATCAATTATGGAGACACATTACGAATTCAATGATTTGAAGGCTCTATTGTCAATGAGAGGCGTTGAGTCGGAGATGGACATCGAACAAAGGTTTTCTGACATTGCTGAAATTTTATTGACAAAGACGGCAATCAGAAAAGGTGAACGACTTTATTACTTGACTGACATAGAATTCTACTGGTTCTCGAAGAATCACAAGGACACAATCACATACCCTAGAAATTGCAATGTCGGTGATTGGTTCTTCCATAACAGCGGCGTTGACATTGCTTTTGACAGCTATGTGAGCACTTCGGTAAAGAACGGCAAAAGGAAACCTGTTCTTGACGGGACTGAAAGGTTCGGGGGTATCCTTATCCGTGGAATGAAGCCGGAAACAAATTGGCTTGCAGATGGAGAAGTCAAGACATTTGATGGTCCATATAAGGCGGTTGATGAGCTTTTTGACCGATTCAGCGCCATTGAGACGCCGTCAGATTTCCCAATACTTGTTCCATACAACCATTCAGGAAATATCCAGACAAGTCCCAGAAAGAATCTTCTTGTAAGGAAAACTGCAAAAGAGAAAGTGTCCGGAATTCTCAGAGGCAACTATTATGATGTTGAGCAGCACCTCCAAGAACTCACAGACAGTTTCAACCTTTACCTGTCAAAGCCTTACAGGTACTTCCTGTAAATCCTCACAGTCTTCCACCACCCAGCTGCAGCAGTTCAGGCATCCCTCGTAACGGATGAGATCCGTGGCGTCAACCATCTCGATGCGACCATTGTATGATGGCATCAGCTTGGATATCTGACGGAGCGCCTGATCATCTTCCGGAATGTAGAACTTCGGTAGCACCAGTACATCATTCGTCTGCAACCAGTTGATATAAGCCCAGCTGTTCTTATCAAGTTTCGGTACATCGAAATGAAGTTCGTGCACTTTCTTGAAATTGTGCTCCAGTATGTTACGGAACCTTGAAGCCATCTTCCTGTCCAACTGGCTGTAATTGGTCATCAGGATGGTATCATTGTCAACCATACGGCATATCCCGTCGACGTGACCGTATGTTTCGTTGCTGTCCCAAGGCAACACCACCAGCTGGCCACAGAGATATGCTTCGAGAATTCTGGTCAGATAGCTTACCTGTGCCCAGGAATTTTCTTCAAAGACCTTGGATGTCATTATGAACTTGCCTCCGCAGCGGATGAAGTTTCCGCCATCGATGACAATGCCGGAGAGTCCACTGCTGAAACTGATGCCGGTAGCTCTGGCCACTTCGTTTCCGTCCGTAATGGTGTCTTTGTACTTCGGATTATCCCTCAGATAGTCCGGATTGTAGGTGAATCCGACCAGATGTTCGGGAAACACCGGAATAGGCATAAAGTCCCGTACCCAGATGTCTTTGGTGCCTTGGAGTAATCTGAATTCGACTCCATATCTGGAGAGGACTTCTTCAAGCCCCTTGAACGTCTTCGGGCAACGTTCGGGAAGCAGGCTTGAGAAGTACACAAGATTACTGTAGTTTTCGCTGATCATCGCATTCTGAATTGAGAAGTTCCAACAGACCATTTAGTTTCTTGCGACGGTTCCATGACTTGTTTTCGGTAGCGCGTCTGATGAGGTATTCGAGGTCATAGCGTTTTACGTTAATGGCCAACTCATTGCCTGAAGATGCAATAAGCTTGATTCTGGATATCTCGTCTTCCTTGATGCTGTGAGCTTCTTCATACACACGGAGGGCATCATATACGCAGGTGTTAAATCCTTCCTCGATTATGCAACTCACTGGCATGCCATCTTCGCACACGAGATCATAGAACATGGCGACAATTCGCTCATGGCGGTCCTTGCAGTATGACGTTCTTGCCATCGTGTGGACAATGACAGGAATACCATCGCGATACCAAGGCTTGTTTGGTTGGGTACACAAGTTGATTGCAACTATCGGCGCGGCCTGTTCTTCATTGGACTCGAAGTAATCTTGAAACTCTTCATATGTCATTTTCTGGAAGTACGACAAGCGGTCAATGATTGCCTGCGGGTCTTCCAATTGGAAGTATTCAGAGAATCTGCTGAACGGGATACTGAAACTCTTGTCCTCAGCCTTAACATTGATAGGAGAATAGTCTTCTGTTCCGGTAATGCATACGGAATACTTTCCATTGTGTAGAGAAACACTCAGAGGTTTGAAGGTCAAGACCTTGGAAATTTGATTTTTTGACATAAGATTTTTGTTTGAAAATTATATAAAAAATATATTTAATATATTGTAAATCAATTAGTTATGGCAATCCGATAACGGCGGCAAAGGTATAAAGGAAATCCGGATTTGCAAGCATAATCGAGAAAAAATGCGTTGCTGACTTGTGTAAGCGCAACGGATAAAATTGATTACATGAAACGAAAATCTGGGAAAGATTACCGAAGATGACATTCTGTGTGGGAAGTTCAACACATTCTGCGCAAATTTCGCGCATAACTTTGCAATATGTTGACACACAATATGTTGCGGCTATTATTTTCCGATGCAGGTTATGTGGTTCGTATTTTTGTTATTTGTCTTATCTTATTGAACCACAATTATTTATAGCACATTTCCTTTTAAAAAGATTACCGCAGAAGGGGTGCCGTGTGCCAAGACGTGTGCCAGATTCTTCTATCTGAAAAACACTCTCGCCAAACGGAAACAAGCGCAAACCTATCATAGCTCGGGTAAAAAGAGAAAAAGTTTACCTTTCGTTGTGTACGGCTTGTGTGCGTTTGGTGGTGCAAAGATACTACTTTTCGGTGAACTTTCTCACATAAGTTTGCGTGAGTTTGCGTGAGTTTGCGTTGGTTTCAGCGAGTTTCCGTTTGGAACACCTTTTTGCAATGTGCGGATATCAGTTTGAGATAGGTTTCCGTTTGTTGTGCTCACAAAATAAAGAAGGACAAGAAGGTTTGGATATATAGACAAAGGATTGGTCTGGTCCGATTGCCTGTTCGTATCTTCCTCCATGGAAAGTTTATTTTTCTTTTAACCCGAACCATCCTTGTCTATTTGCTGTCTTGTATGCCATCGTTGTGCCTTTGACGAACGGCCATTCGCACAGAATGTCCTTCCTTACGGATAAGGACGTGGTTAACTGTCTTCCTTCCCTGATTCCTGGTTAATGTCTTTCGTCATTTCTGCTGCAGAAGTGAACTGCTTCAAGCATGTATCTACCACTGTCTTGAGTTCTGTTGACTCACTATGTATAACGATAATGCCACTTCGTTTTTCCGTCGCGAAGCTACGGTCAGTACATGGGTCGATAGATCTCTGCCAATACCATTCTTCAGAATCTTCCTTATTTTGATGTGCAGGCCATAAAAGTAAGCAACCGGTAAACTAGCGTATAAGCCACATGAGTTCACAATTAGTGACCATTTGTGGCTTATTTGTTACTTCAAGATTCAATTTGTGGCAAGTAGTAACGATATGTTACATATTGTGACTTTGAGCCCACGAGCCTGGCAAAAGATCAGACATATCTTTGCCGTCCCTCTCATAGTATGGCATTTTTTCAAGAACGTCAACCATCCACTTCCTTGGGTCAACATTTCTGGCCTTGCATGTACCGATGAGGGAGTAGACTATTGCAGCCCTGTAAGCCGATGCGTCATTGCCGCAGAAGAGATAATTTTTTCTTCCGATCGCTAACGGTCTAACCTGATTTTCTATGAGATTATTATCAATATTGATTCGACCATCATTCACATATATGCTGAGTCTCTCTATGAGACCATAGCTGTAGGCTATGGCTCTACCTATTCTGCTTTTAGGAAGAACCTGGCAGTAGTTGTCCTCAAGCCATTTCTCGTATTGCTTGATAAGAGGGTATGATTTCTCACGCCTTAAGGTGCATCTATCTTCTGGAGTCATTTCTCTTTCTGTCGCCTCAGACTCTATTGCGTAAAGTTGGCGGATGATAGTCAGAGCATAGTCGGCCCTCTTCTTGTCCTCCTTCTGGGCCTCTATATATTTCCTTCTGGCATGAGCCCAGCATCCGGCAATCTGTACACCCTTTTTCCCCTCGAACTGGTCATAGGCTCCATAACCGTCAGTCTGGATTGTACCTTGGTAGCGTGACAACAGGGTACGGGCAGTCTTGTAGCTTCTTGAGCCACAGTCATACCAGAAGAACACATCACCCTCAATACCATCACGGACTATCCATTCGTAACCCTTTCGGGCACGATGCTTCTCATTGTCAATGACTGGCAATGTACTCTCATCTACCTGTACGTAGACACTTTTCAAGACTTTGCACCGGAGAAGGTCATAAAGAACTTTCAGCCGCTCCACCGTGGCTTCATACCAACCGCCCATCGTCGAGTCGCTGATTGTTATTCCGGCTTCTTTATATTGTTGTATTATCCGATAGAACGGAAGGTGGTAAAGGAACTTCAGTATTATTATATCAGCAAGAACTGTAGGTCCAGCCATACATTTGTTTATGGCTTGCAGAGGTTTTTCTGCCTCTATTATGGTCCTCTCCTCAGGCTCTTTAGTCTCTATTTCAGATGTGAGTATCACCTTGTTTGTGATTGTCCTTACTATTGACACCTTTGCGGGGACCACCTTAAGGCTTTCAGAGACCTCCCTTCCTATTACAGTGTATCCCGGAAGGAGATTGCCTTCCTCATCAGTAGTGCCTTCAGGGTATATTTCAATGACTTCAACGGGAAGACCAGTCGTATCAAGCTTTCTTCTGGAAGGCTTGGACTTAGTCCTGATTGTGGTTGTCATGGTTGTCTCCGCAGACTCAAGGTCAGAGGATGCCGCAGCCTGATTCTCCTGCTGGTCTTCCATCGGGAAGAGCGTTGGATAGATGTCTTCAGGATTGTTCGGAAGATATTTCTTCTCACTCATCCTGCCGAACACCTTCTTCTGCAGCCAGTCAAGACGGGATGACAGTTTGTATATCTCCGCATCCTTCTCTTTGATCAATCTGTCCTTTGATTCAATGGTGGCCGTCTTGATCCTTATCTCTTCATTCTGCTTCTCGATAATGCCACCCTGTTTTTCGATGACATTGCTCTGGAGGTCAATTACGGCGTCCCTTTTCTCGAGACTTGCATCAGAAGAAGAGTCGGAGCTCGCCTCCAGTAGCTCCGATTCAAGCGAAGACACCCTTGCGCGGAGCGTCTCCAACTCTTTCATCATTGCCATCTGTTCCTCTTGAGTCATGCCTGATTGCCTTGTTTTTCTTTATACAAGATAGCAATTTTTATCGACAATTCCCAATATTTAAACGATTATTTTATAGTCTTTTGCGAAGATTAGCAAGGTCTTCGAGACGCTGTCTCCTGGTCTTCGGATCATCTACAATACCCTCTACCATAAGTACAAGTTCCCTCCATTTAAGGCTTCCGTCCTTCTCATAGGAAGTGGGTTTCCCTAGCGTCCCGGCCTCCATAAGTTTTGAGTAAAGCACCATTCCACCAGGTTCCCAGTGGAGCACCTTTATCCTGGTCCTGTTCTTGTTGATGAAGATGAAGGCGTCTCCGCAAAGAGGGTCAAGGTTCATCATGTTGGTGATTATTCCACTCAGGGAGTGGAAGCTCTTGCGCATGTCTGTTGGTTCGCTGTAGAGCCAGTAGCGAACACTGTCATTAAGGTTGAACATTGCCGCTTGCTGCTTGTAGTATTGTCTGAAGCATGACGTTGTCAAACTCACCCTGGAACCTCACCATTGCTCCCGACACCAATTTCATCTCAATGCTCATCTTTGAAGTGCGGGGTTGAGATGCAGACTTGGGCCTTATCATTGCGGAGAAGTCAGGCTCCTGAACATATGGACCACCAGACGATAGTTGGACGAACTCACCATTGCTGTTTGATTTCTTTTGCTCCTGGGCATACTTGGCTCTTGCATCATAGAATTGATATGGCTTGAGGTTGAGCTGCTCGAGTCTTTTCTTGTAGCTGACATGATGGTCCTTGCACCAGGTTGTGATTTCTAGGACCTCTTCTTTTGTGCATAACATATGTGATCTTGTTTTTGCCACAAAGTTCACAATTGTACAACCATCAGTCAAGAACGCTAGTTTACCGGATGCTTACCCATAAAAATACGAGTATTCATTGTCTGGTCATGGCTTGCCCATTTACACTGTCCGTTATTGTTGCGCGTAAAAATTGAAGTTTAACATTAATTCGTTCACAATTATGAGACAGAATTCAGTTCAGATCAGTGGCTTTGTTTGCAAGCCAGAAGTACGCCAGTTCGCTAACAGCGCAGTATGCCGTTTCAACCTCGGAATCTCTCGCATCGAGAAGAAAGGAGAGGAGTCAGTAACCAACACCGCTTACCTTCCTGTGGAAGTATGGAAGGCAGATGCTTCAGACCTTGCTTCCCTTACCAAAGGCGCAAAAGTTGAGCTCGCAGGCTGGCTCAAGGCTGACAGCTACACAGACAAGGATGGTCAGCCACGCAACAGGGTAGTGCTGGCTGTAAGCAGCTTCTCCATCCTGGAGAAAGATACGGAGGACAGCGGCGATTAAGCCGCTCCTTCATATCCAAACCAAGGCACCTTCGGGTGTCTTTTATTTTGTTCGCATCTTGGACTGTCATATCCTGTTTTGAATGTTTCTCTTTTAACCAGAGATCAATCCTACAGTCTATACAATAATAGAGAAAGGCACCACTTCTGGTGCCTTTCATGCTACAGTGCTATTTGTTAGAAATGATTAGGACATTTCGTCCATTATCAATTTCAATCTTTCCTAGTCTTCCAAGAACTGACTGACCTAATAATAGGGGAGCCTTCTGGTTCTTGACAACAGATGCTTTGACGTTTGTCAATTCTAATCCACCAAAATTCACCTTTTTTAGATTGATTATGGTGCCAACATTAACGTTTCCGACTGCGTCACTGAAATATGCATTTCCAACTACGTCTTGCTTGCTTAAGTAGCCATTCTTCATCATGAATGTTGCTTCAACTTGTGATAGTGATACATCGCTGGCCCCGGTATCAAAAATGAAATAAAGCGGCAGGTCATTGATTGTGCATTTAACATTGCAGAGATTACTTCCTCCATCTTTAGTGAACGGAATTTCAACCACTTCTGCATTTGATGAATTAGAAAAATTCTCTGAGGTAAGTTCATCCTGCTCTCTGAAAATAGCTTTATATTTTGAAATCAGTTCCTGGAATTCTGGGAGGTCTCGAAGAAGATCCATATCATAGTCAACCTCAATGTGGGCTATTCTATTATAACCATGTTCAAAAGCCTTTATTAGGTATTCCATGGCTTCGTTTTTCTTGTTCATTCGAGAGTATAAGCATGCAGCGTCATAATATGAACCGGCATCTGTAGTATCTCTTGCGATAATTGCTTCAACGACTTCAATTGCTTTTGCATCATTACCTAATGCATGGTATGCGTAATGAGATACCTCATAGCTAGAAGAATCTGGTTCCAATTCAATAATCTTCTTATTGTCAGCATCTGCCAAAGCTTTCTTTCCTTGTTTAATGTAAATCTCAGCACGAGACTGATATGCGTATGTGTATTCAGGATTCAATGTTATTGACATAGTATAGTCCTCAATGGCTCCATCAATATCCTTTGCATTATCTTTAATCCATCCACGTCTATAGTATCCCCAAGCATAATCTGGATATTTAGCGAGCACGTCGTCCCATGCTTTGATTGCATCGGATATTCTTCCAGCTTCATATAGGATATTTGCCCTTAAGCTTAGAAGAGAGTGTTTATCTGGCTCCATGTTTAGTGCCTTATCAAGAGTACTGAGACAATTCTCATACAGACCTGCATCACTATAGCAGTTCGCTATACGTTCTAAGGTGTAAGAAGACATGTTCCTTTTGTTTGCTTCCTCATAGAATTTGACAGCTTGTTCGGGTTTGCCATTCTTTTCGTGAATGATTCCAAGATAATAAGGCCACATATCATCATTTGCTTCTTTTGCTGCCTGGACCTGCATTTTTGCTTTGAGCCTAACAAAAGCTTCGTCATCAAGATTCTGCATCATATAGAAAGCCTTGTCATTGCTGTCAATTTTTAATGCAGACATTAAGTCATCAGTCGCCTTATCCCAATTCTCCAACCCTAAATAACTCTCAGCTCTAAATGCGTATGCAGAAGAGTAATCCGAATGAAGCTTGGTGACATAGTCAAACTGCTCTATAGCATCTTTCCATAACTTCTGCGCATTCCTGTTCCTACCGAGTCCCATGTATCCCATGACACTTCCTTGGTCGAGAGAAATTAGTTTCCTATAGTCTGCGTCGGCTAGATCAAATTTCTTCTGCTCATAGTAAATCTGTGCTCTCTTCTCATATGCATCATCATTATCAGGCATAACCTGTATAGCTGTCGTATAGTCTGCAACTGCCTTTGTTGTGTCTTCTAGTTCAGCATATACATTCGCTCTTAGTTCATATGCAAAATAGACATATTCTGCATCCTTTTTAGGAAGATTCTTGATAGCAAGATCAGCAGAAGTAAGAGCTCTACCGTATTCTTCTTGCTGATCCCTAATCATTGCTATCCATGCATAAGCATATCCGTTCTTTGGATTATCCTTAATCTCTTTATTTAGGAAATCCAAAGCTTCATCGAGATCTCTGTTTTGAACAGCCTCGACACCACGTTGGTAGTTATAAGATGTTGGTCTGTTGACCTTATTCTGGGCAGAAACATTGCCGCATAGAAATATTGCAATGATTCCAATTATTAGTAAACGCAATTTCATCATTATTTGAGTGTTGTTGTCTCTTATCCAAAGATTGCACCAAGGATGCCGAATACGGCGCCAAGTAACAGGACATTAATGATGTATCCTGCAATCATGTAAAAAAAGTCCTTAGTTCCTTCCTTGAAACTTTTCATATTATTTGGAACCGAGTCCATAGACTGAGGATAGCCAAGGTCCTTAAGGTTTGCTTGGAGAGCCTTATATACCATTCCCACAGGAGAAATCGTTGTGTTTTCTGTATATTTCAGATTGCAGTGGGTTGCGACTTCGGGGCAGCATGCAGCCCATGTCTCCATTATAACATTAAAGGCGTGAATGATACCTTTTGACTGTGTATCATACGACTCCATATCATCCTCAAATTGAGGCTTATTATTTATGTGTTTCTCTGCAATGTCGTGTGATTCCCCGATTATCCAATCAGCAAAGTCATAATAACTCAAGTCATTATAGAACTTCTCATTCGCGAATTTGCTCATTTTGCTTTCAACGGACGAAAGCTGAAAAACACCGATCAAGCCCGGAATATAAAATTTCTTGTGAAAGCCAACAACCGGTTCTCTTTTTGCTATTGTTTCAGTTGCAGAAATAAGCTCTGATAACTTATCTTTTATCTCTTGATCAGTAAATATGTCAAGGAAATGGAGTCCTTCTTCCATGGATGTTATTTTTTGAATAATTTATGTATCAAGTATAGTGACACCACAATATCAACTACATTCCAAATTGTCCTTCCAAGAGCTATCTTGAAAAATGGTTGAAATAGCAGTGCCAAGGTGATAGATATGAAGATTTCATTCTTGTTGCCACGTTCATAACTCTTGTATGCAAGCCATGAAAATACAGCTGCTGACAATAGCCTAATTAGATTATAATATCCATATGGCATCGGCAGCAAGCACAGAAGCAGTAGAGTTGCCAGTCCAGCGGAGATGCCTTTTTCAATCTTCATATTAAATATTGAGGTTATGCAGGAATGCTAATGGCTGCAAATGTTACATTCTGAATGAATTCGAAATCATTCTGATTGATGTCAGGCAAGAGATAATCCTCTTTGTCTGGCAAAACAGCAAGTATGGCATCATCAGATATTGATAGGGCAGAGCGTAACCGTTTGAAGTATTTGACTTCAGAATACTCTATTGTATTGTCAGCCTCAATCATTTCAATTGCAGTCTTTACAACATTCAGCTCTTCTTCCTCATTCAATTCCGATGATTTTAGCTCCTTAATAAATGAGTTAAGGAAAGAACCTCCAAGAACATTGATGCTATCAATGTATCCGTTTAATGTTTTTTCGATGTCAATCCCGTCAAAAAGAGAGGATTTCTCAGTCTTTTCTTTTATCAGATTGACTTCTTCTTCTGCAATGTTTCCGTCGCATGCCATGCAACAGAAAGCAGCTTTTAGGTATAATTCTTTGATAGACATATTAATTAAAATCCAATTTTTCTCCTTTGTTCTGTTTTCTTTATGCCCATGAATTCATCTCTTATGGCTTCATGCTTTTTTATTACATCGATAGAAATGCTAGGCTTTGAGCTCGCAATTACTTCTTCAATAGTTGATTGATAAATCTTTCCAAGCTTTCTTCTGAATGTGAGTCTTGCAGCATTGTCTACAATCATCTTTATATCGGCAGAAATATAATTCTCTGTCAATCCTGCAAGTTTCTCATAGTCGATGCCAAAATCACATTTTCTTTTTGAGAGATTTATCTCAAAGATAGAGGCTCTTGTCTCCAAATCTGGCTGGGGAATGTAGTATTTGAATTCCAAACGTCCAGCTCTTAGCGCTGCCTCGTCAATTTCATTTGGTTTATTCGTTGCGCCGATTACTAGGACGCCTTCTTGTCCACAGTTGTTGAGCTGAGCCAAAAACTCATTTACCTCACCAGCTTCACTTACATTGTTGTGCTTACTTCTATCTTTGATCATTGCATCAATCTCATCAAAGAACAAGATTGTTGGTGCATTCTTTCTGGCATCATCAAAAATAGCCGCGATTTTGTCTTGTCCTCCGTGGATGTAAGGGGATGCAACATCTGAACACTTGATATACTTATAGTTGAACCCAGCCTCTTCTGCAAATTTCTCGGCGAAAAATGTCTTGCCACATCCTGGAGGCCCATAGAATAGCAGACCATTTGGAATTGATATTCCTAGCTCTTTTGCCTGTTGTGGGTCCTGGATCAAATCAATAACATCTGATTGGAGCTGCTCTTTTAGAGCTGTCATTCCTGCAACGTCCTTGAATCCATTGCCAATTTTACGATTTACAATCTTCTGTTCACCTGATTCCGATTCAGAAATGGAGCCTGTAGTCTTATTCTTTGTGACTACACGATCTACGGTAATCTCACCATTCAAGGCTTTAATAAACTCATCAACATCAGAGAACCTGTCTTCTATGTCAATGGCTAACGCCTTTGTCAATATGTTGACCAATTGCTCGTCAAGTTCGAACTTGTTTATATTTGGTATTCGAAGAGGTTTCTTCCTGACTTCGGTTAGTGCCTCAATTACCTTATTTTTGTCAGTTCTGTCCTTCGGAAGTTCTGTGTAGTATGGGACCATTCCATAGAGAAGATTATACAAAAGAGCTCCAGCAGAGAAAATGTCTGACTTAATTGAAAATACTCCATTAATAGCTTCTGGAGCCTGATAGAAAGGACTCAAGCCGTCTTTCATATATGAACTTGTTCCCTGGTCCAGATATCGAGCATGTCCGAAGTCTATAATCTTGGCGACATGAACCGATTGGGTCATGTCCATCATAATGTTCTGAGTTGTAACCTCATTGTGAATGACTGGTCTAGACAAAGAATGTATGAACTTTAGGCCATTTAAAACGCCCAAAGTAATTTGCTTGGCATCATAAACAGAACATCGCTGATCTCTTGCAATCTTCTGGGCAACAGTTTCACCGGCTATGAAATCATAAACAAGATACACACATTGCTGGCCGTTGATTAGTATTTCACCAGAATCATGATAACTTGTTATGTTAGGATGAGAAAGTTGTTTTGCGATTTCGACTTCGATTATTTTTCCGTCCTTGTCAAATTGTGTGTGATGTAATTTACTACAGAATATCAATTTTAGAAAGAAATTCTTCCCCTTGTCATCTTTTACCCTATACGTCTCAGCATAGCTACCTTCCTTTATAGGGAAAGTGACTATGTAATTAGATATCTGTTGTTTCTTCTCAAAAGTCATAATTATACAATATTACCAATTATTCGATTTGAAAACGTCTATAGCTTGGTATTCTCTTCCATCTTTTGTATAGGATGTATGGCATCCAACAGTATGTCCAATGACTTCCTCGAGATTAACATCTACAGTATTTTCAACGCTAACAGAACCAGATACATCTGCGTCAATAGATCCACCAACGACATATACTTTTTGTGCACCGCTATCTTCATGTATGAACCCCTGGATTACCATAACCCAGATACCCACAGCACACACTTGTATCCAAAATAACTGAGAAGTAATAAGCTTTGTCGCTTTATATCTTAGACTGATTACTTGGGGAGAATTCCATTTCATATTATATTATGTGTATTAGGCCTAAACCTATTGATGAAAATAGTCCGATTAATAATATCAAAACTCCTAGACATCCGGTATTGGATGACTTTTGTTTACTTGATTGCCCTTGTAGACCTTGGAAATTGAATTTTGTGATAGGGTTTGCTTTTAGTTCTCCTGTGTAATATTTCCGTACAGTGTCCTTAAAATCTTCCCAGTCCTCAATCCTTGGTGCTTTTGCATAATAACTGTCAGGCCCGAACATGTTTGCGTATGCGGTTGCGTCACTATCAATTCCGTCATCATGAATTGGCTCCCACCACACAGCAAATCCTGCACGACAATCAACATACATCATGGCTAATGGCGCTCTGAAAGCATAATGACAATCAGGACATTCCACGACATTGGTTTTGTCATTTGATAGAATATTATTTTCTGCAGTACCTCCGTCACCCCATAAAGTGCGGAATACTTTTGCATTATATTGCCTACCACAATGCGGACATGTGACAGTAATGTCTATTAGTTTGCTCATAATCTAGATATAATCAACAATGGTATTTGTTTATCAGCTTGCATGTGTTACCATGCAAGCTGAATGCTACTTACATCTTTGGTTTCTTACCTTCTGGCTCGTCAAGAAGCTCAATAACAGAGCAAACAAGAGGGTGGAGAGAATCAATAGATGGATCACTGTTTATCATTTCCTGTCCCTGATTGAGGAGTTGTCTTGCTCGGTTTGCGTCATGCCATCTGTACTTGTTGAAATTGGTGCTATAATGTCTGATGAATCCAATGCACTGATAAATAAGAGTTACCGCAACAAATAGAGAATTGATTTCCTCAAGGACCTGTCGTCCCATCTGAACATCTTTCTTTCTGATGACCATGTCTGTCTGCTTGCGTAATTCTTCTACTTGTGCATCATAGTTATTACCAAGTTCATTATTAGCCTTCTCGAGTTTGTCAAACTCATCTCTGAGTTCACCTTCAATGATTTCCCATTCGTGAGCTTTCTCTGTTTCTTCCATCTTCAAGAATGCACGTCTGAGATCTGCAAGTAGGTGCATCTTACCATCTTCTGCACCTTTCTCTCCATCGAAACGAGCGTTGATGTCAGCAAGCATGTCTTTTGCTTCTTGTATCTCGCCGGATGAAACAACAGATGAGCTTTCCAAAGAATGCAGTTTTCTCTGTGCTTCATGTAGCCTGTCAATGAGATCGTCTTCATCAACACCTGAGCGCTGCTTTACATCAATCTCCTTTTCGATAGTTTCGCCGATGACAGGGAAAGTTACTTCGAGAGTCATCATCTGAGACCTGTCTATCTTAACTGTGATATCAAGGTCGCTATCTGCTGGAATCAATGCTGGAACGTCATCACCTGTTATGACTACATCAAATACATGGTCATTATAGATTGCACTCGTTCCTTCTGCGTTGTTTTCTCCCTGATAGATAGGAATTACCAATTGGTCAATCATCATTCCTGGACGAAGTTGAGAAGGAGTCTTAAGACTATTTCTCACACCAATTGCTGGAATAGGTTGATTCTTTTCCAGACCTTTAAGAGGCATGAACACATCCTTTTTCAAATCTGTATCATGAACTTCAATGCCTATATTATATGGGAGTACAGCATTACCGACAACGATACCTTGCATAATGTTTACTTCATTAGGGAAACATGGTATTGTCGCACCCTTTTCATCGTATGCAACGATTGCGAAAGAGTTTGCTTTTCCTTCCATGAGTTGGCATTCGATGACATCACCAATCTCGTTGATTTCTACCTTTCCACTAGACCAACCCTTATCATTTCTCGTCAGTTCAATGAAAAGTTTTGACGGAATAGCTCCAGTACATTCTTCTTTCAGGAGTTTTACTGAGACAAATTCCATAGATTCTACAGAACTTGATTCGTAGGCAAGATCCAAAGCTATTGTTCCTGCTTTTATCTCTTCTTTGGCATCGCTATCTATACCTGATGCATATAGAGCTGCACCCTTTGCAACAGCTGTCATCGGGTCTATGCTGGTATCAACGTTTGAAGTGATCTGTTCCTTCAACATTGAACGAAGAACAGGGGAGTATGTAGGACCTCCTACAAGAATTAGAGAGTCGAGGTCAGAGCCCTTGAGGTTGTTACGTGCTATCAGTTTCTTGCAGATATCAATTGCTTTCTGGAAAATTGGAGCGACAACAGCTTCAAGCTGTTCCTGTGTGATGACCATGTCCAGCTCAATCTCGTTGCCTTCGTCATCCTCTCCGAATTCATCTAATTGCGATGTCACGTCACATCTATCCTTGAATGATAACTGATTCTTTGCCTGCTCAGCATAGAATTTCATTGCATCACGGAGAATCTGTTTCTTCGTGTCGTCTTCCATAATCTCGTCAATAACGTAGTTCTCTTCGAGATATGGAATAATGATCTCATCTACTACTGCATAGTCTAGGTTCTTTCCACCAAGATAATTGTCTCCTTCTGTATCCTTAACCTGCATGATGCCGTCTTCAACCTTTAAAAGCGCTGCATCAAAGGTTCCACCACCAAAGTCAAAGACCAACCAGATACCATCTTTCTTTGCAGAGCTTAAACCATATGCCATGGAGGCTGCAATTGGTTCCTGAAGAAGTTCGCAATGCTCAATACCAGCCTTTGTGGCTGCTCGTTTCGTAGCCGCAATCTGATCAGCCTTGAATTTAGCAGGTATAGTGATTACAGCAGCGTTGATGTTATCGTCCGAAACAAATGACTTCAGCGTCTTTAAAACTTCTGCGGAAAGCTCTTCTGAAGAATATGAGCGTTCCATATTCTTGCTTTCGTACTGGGTGTCAAGTCCCATTGTACGCTTGAATTCAAGGAAAACATTCTCGTTTAGCTTGGTCCATTTCTTTGTTGCTCGAGACTTATCCTGGCGAAGATCGTTATATGCACTGTCACCTACTTTTGTTACCTTCTTTTTTGTGAACGAAACACATGAAGGTAATGTATCTTTCAAGGTATCTGTTTTCTTGATGGATGGATCTCCATTCTCCATCTTACAGATAGCGGAATTGGTCGTTCCAAGATCAATTCCATACTTCATTTTTATCTGAGCCATGATATATTTAATTTAAATGTTTTGACTTACTGTGATTTGTGCAGCCTGAATCATTGTACCCTTATAATTGATTTGTGGTTTGATGATTCCGGTAATTATTTGCTTTCCTGCTTCAAGATCTTCATCCTCGATGAAATTTGCAGTTACTTTCATTCCATCATTGTATGGTTTGCCGAGCATATCTACCAATTCGTAGCCATTTGCGAGAAGATTATCCTTCATCTGGCTGATTGATTTTGTAAGTTGCTTATAACCTCTTACTTTTGGATCCATCTTGAAAAGGGTCATTTCCATGAATGTGATTCTATCAGCAAGTGTCTTAATCAATGAATGGTCTTCTGATGAACTTGTAGTGCTGCTTGTCGGAGCCTTTGCAAGTGCATCGGAGATTTTCTTCATCTCAGCCATCTCCAAAGAGAACTGATTGAGTACTTCTTCGTTGAGTTTATCTGCCTTAGCCCTCAAAGCTTCAATGTTGGCGTCACCCTTGACGATTCTCTTGTTGAGCAGAACATAAACAACAGCACTGATCAAAAGTAATAATCCCAATAGGATTGCACCAACAGTGGATTTTGACTTGAGATCTGTGGTGTTAGCCTTTGTTTCAAGAATTGTATTTGTATCTTCGATCTTGACACCGAGCTGATCTGCCGTAGTCTTAATATTCTGGGCATTAACATTAATATTGGCTCTTAATGAGTCAATGATTTTTTTCTGCTCGCTTATAATACTCTTCTGTGCATTTAGCTCTGAAGAAAGCCTTTCTCTTGCCCTTGTTTCAGATTGGAGAGCCGTTTCAAGTTTGTTAATCCTGAGGCTGTCTGTGTTCTCTGCATTAGTACTAAGAATTGAACCACAGAGTAATAAACCTAAAAGTAAATGTCTTTTCATTATTGTATTGTTTTTATGAACTTATCCAGAATAACTCTAATAATGTTGTTGATACCTTTCTTGTCTTTCATCTTTTCAACCCATGAAGGAGAATTCTTATAATAGAATCTGATGAAAGCTCTTCCCAATGCAGTACGTCTAAGTGTAACATCTCTGAATTCCCTGAGTGCCATGACTTGCGGGTGGTTGTAGTCACCATATACCATTGTGGCAATGTAACATGCACTTGCTTTCTGTTCTGCTTCAGTCTTGTGTCGCCCGTTTGGATATTTCGCTAGATAATCTTTATACAGATCCTTGGAATCTGATGTAACACATTTTGACCAGCACTCTTCCTCTGCGATGTAAGCTTGTGCTTGTGCACGGTAGCTTCCATTTGGGAATTTTGTAAGATATGAGCGATATTCAGACAGACTTCTGCAGGACTCGTAAGTGAGTTTATCAATCTTGCTCTTCGCTGTACTAACATACCTTCCGTTCGGATAATCTCTTAGGTATGCCTGTAATCCACTTATAGTATTGTTGCTGTTGTTATAGTAACATTCTTCCCATTTACTGAGAATAGGCAGAGATGTATTTGGATATTTGGTCCTAAAGCGTTGGCAATCCTGGGTTGTCTTACATGCATCAAACTCGCATTTTTCAAGCTTATTCCTAGCCTGCGCTGCGTACTTCCCGTCAGGGAAAACCTTGAAGAACTTGTTGCAATCATTTACTGTACGACATTCGTTGAGCATCTGTAACTCTGAACGCATATCGAGATTGACTGTCTGATAGATGTTGATGAAATCCTTTGCCTGATTCTTGAGTGATTCTCTATTCTGACGATATCTGCCATTCTTGAATGATGGCTCCATATCAAGCTTGTCTATATACAGAACAGCTTTCCATGCTTGATCCAAGACTCTCTTAATCTTTGCCAAGGTTCCTGCTCTGTCAAGCATGGCTTCTAGCTCCAACTTATCATTGAATACACTGTTAAACTCCTCAATGATATTGTGGAGAGCTGCATTTGCAACCAATGTGGAAACCTTTAGATAGTATGAATTTGAACTGCCCAATTCTGATTTGATAGAAGCCAGATGTGGTGCGCATTTCTTTATCAGTTCAATTGCGTTAGCAATCGTATTTGACTGAAGTGCATAAGTAGCAATTGCTCCCTTGATGTATTTGTCATAATATTTGACTTCTTTAGGAGGAAGGCTCGCTTTTTTCTCCTTCAAGATATCTACGTTTTCCTTACATCTGTCTTTTGTCAGTTTGCCGACAGCAATTGAAAGGGCGTAATTCTGGAGTCTGTATGCCTTATCTATCTCATCATGTTCGTCCTCGTCTGAATTGTTGTAGTAGTTAATTCCACATTGAAGAATCTGTTTTGCAAGATTGTCGGCAATCATCTGGTATTCCATATCATCGGATCCTAAGATTGAACATACTTCTTTTAGATCTTCTTTGGTGGAATTCATCAGCCTAAGTCCGGCTGAGTACTGTGCATCAGCATCATCCCTTTGGACACTCTTTGCAGTCGCTATTGCTTCCTTTATGGCATCTATGGGTTCACCCACAGCTTTGACTTTCAAATAATCATCATCTTCTGCAGAAGTTCCATAGTCAAAAAACAATTCCTTAAGTTTACCTGCAGACATTTCTTCAAGAAGTGTATCCATGAAAATATGAGCAAGCTCATCTTCTTCAATTGTGAAAGTTGAACCGCAGATAGCATTGACGAAAGCATCCCTATATTCGTCTTCATGTATCAATTTCGTGATACTACCAATTGCCTCGCCCATGTCATCTTCGATCATTGCGAGCACGGCCCTGTTCAAAAGGGAAGAGTAGTCATCCCTTTTATTAAATAACTCATTTGCTTTTTCTGTATTTCCTGCCTGTAGGTATTCGATACCCATCTTGTCAATTGGAGTGACATTGATGAACCAAAACAAAGAGTACTTCAACTGATCCTTGGCGAGGTTAATGCTGCTGCTCGCATTATCCATACCTTCTTGAGTCCTATTGATCAAGCCAAGCGAAGTTGTCAAGTCTAGAGGAAACTCGACAGATCTGCCAACCTTTAGGTAAGCCTTTAGCCTATTGGAATTGGCAATTCGATCCCTTATTGGGGAGTTACTGCAGACTCCCAGGAATCGATATGGGTTATTTTTTATAATGTTTAACATGTTAATATCTTGATGTTACGATGTAATATTCCACACTGTATCCTCCTCCTGTCAGATTTTCCGTGCCAGCAAAACTTCGCACACTGGAAGCTGTTACTGAGGCGGCAACTCGATATGTTCCATTTTTCAATGACACATAGCTGGTTTGACCTGGCGAGATTACAACTCTTTTGCTATCTGGGCCACTATATAATAGGGTAAGAATGTATGAAGTGCTGTTTTTAATTTCAATGCTCGAGGTGTAACCGCCTCCATAGCCGGTACGATCCATAGCTGGAAGTTCTCCATGTTCTCCTGCATATATATTGGCAACTTGCATGTCAATGACTTTTTTATCCGCCTCGGTATGGTGTGCTCCGTTTGGATATAACGCCAAGTATCTCTGATAAGAAGATAGGGTGTTGGCTTTGGTCGCCTGCTGCCATGCTTTTGAGTCAGTATTCCAAGCTAGGTTCTCAATCTGTTCCTGTTTTTCTTTGGCATCTTTGATATAATCGGATGGAACAGCATTGATATATTCTCTCCAACCTTCAATGGTGCCCTCATTATTTGCTATGGTGTAAAGTGAATCACATATCTGTGACACTCTTTCTTTAGCTCTCTTTCCAAACTCATTGGAAATGCCGAATGTGACTGCGAATTTATTTAGTGAGGATAATCCATTCTTTTCCGCTGCACGTAAATACATGTTCATCACCTCATTGTAGTGAGGAGACGAAGGGTATTTCCTTACAAATGAAGCACAGTCATACTCGTCAGGATTGTGCCCTAATTGTTTATAGACCTTTTCGGCTTCTTCGTTCTTAATCTGATCCTTGTAATACTCATCTATTGAATTACCGCCAATTACAGATAAGGCACAGATAATTCCAGCAATGATGAAGATGAGGCATCCTGAACCATCTTTTGAACCTAGTCCACCATAGGCGATAAATCCGGATATGACAGCTATAGTATAGCATAGTCCTGAATAACCAGATGGTCCCCAGATCAATCCGACACCTATCATGACGGTTATCAATATAGAGAAGAAAATAATCCAGCCTTTATGCTCTTTAATCCACTCACCGAGTTTGCTCATCTTTCTGTCAAACTTGAGATGAGACTCTGCTTCGGATGAATGCTTAGCCCTGGTGCCAAAGACTTCTAAGTATTTCTTGAAGTTTGATTTTGAATGGCATAGGTTGAAACATATGTCGTCTAATAGAGATTGGGTCTCTCTATCTTTGCACTTTGAATAGAGCAGGATTGCTTCTGCAAAGTTTGTTGATGCTTTGATAGAGGAAATTAATTTATCCTTTTCTTCTTTTTCCCTTCTTTCAAATTCTGCTACTTTATTCCTGGCAGTTTGATAGTACTTGCCATTAGGAAATTTAGATATATATAAGTTATAGTCAGCTTTGGTTCTGCATCTGTTGAAAATCTCAGACTCTGTTTCAAGTTTGAATGAAACAGATTGGTACGTACTTACACCAACCTGAGTCAACAGATTCTTCAGTGATTGTTTTTGTGTGTCAAATCGCTCTCTTGCATTTTCTTCAAGTTCGAGAACATCCATATACTGAGTGACTTCCCAAGCCTCTTCAAGAGTATCTTTGACTTTTCTGATAGTTACGTATTTGTCAAACTCATTCGAATTTTCCAATTCTTTCAACACTGCATTAACACTTGAGATAGTTACTCCTAGTGCAGCTTCCTCAATGTTGGTGGAAATACTGCGATAGTATTTCCCTGAAGATCCTTGTTCTTCTTTTATTCTTGCTAAATACGGAGCACAGTCAATGATAAGTTGAATTGCTTTATGGATATCTCTTTGAGATGACCTAAAGGAGTTCAGCTTATTGTTGATAAAAGCCGCCTCGGCTTTTAGCGATTCAGGAGGTAATGAGTCTATTTCTTTGAGTAAGACGTTGACATTGTCTTGACATCTATCCTTGGTGATCTTCCCAATTGCTATGGATAAGGCATAGTTTTGAAGCTTGAATGCTTTCTTTGCCTTGTCAAAATCCAAAGAATTGTTGTAATAGTTGATGCCGCACTGAAGAATCTGCTTTGCAAGATTATCGATGGCCATTTTGTATGAATCGTCATCTTGTGAAATGGCGTTCAATTCCTGTAATGATTCACGAGTATTTGCAGCTAATGCCTTTCCTGCTCTAAGTTGTGCTTCTGCATCGGACTCTGCACTCTTGGCTAAAGATATCTCAGAATTGATTGTTGCGATATGGCCAGATACTATTTTCTGCTTCACATAATCTGCACTGTTGTTATCAGCAAGGCTTTCTAGGGCATTAATAACTTCTACTGAAGTATGATATTCAAGAATGCAGTTAATCAACAGATGGAATAGTTCATCTTCTGATATTTTGACTTTATCCCCACTGCATGTACTGTAAATGAAATCCGTCCTGAAACGATATTCATAAATAAGGGTTCGATAATAGCCGAATGCTGAAGGTAAGTCCTTTCCAATTAGAGAAAGTACAGCTTGGTTGAGCAGGCTAGAATAAGATTGCTTTTTTGAGAAAATCTCTTTGGCTTTGACAACATTATTTGCTTTAAGATGTCCAAAAGCGATGTCATCCAAAGTGCTTTCTTTTGCAAACCACAATAAGGCATACTTGATTCTATCTGTTATCTGGTTTATCTGGGCCTGGGCTAAGTCGATAGATTCTAAGGTCCTTTTGATTGGAGGTAGAAGTGCGGTAAGATCAGAATCAAAGCTGATATCCTTGTTAACCTTGATGTATGCCTTTGCCTTGTTGACGTTAGACACAATATCCTTGGCCGAGGCATTTGAATAAACACCTAAGACTCTGAATGGGTTATTTATTATGATGTCCATGATGGCTAGGAATTATATGTCGGCTGCCTTATTCAGGGCGGCCTGTTTGATCTATTTGGCAAAAGTACTTGCAGCATTATTTGCAAGCACATCGCTATTACTTGTTAACAATTGTCTAATATCCACATTCAGAAGTACTGAAATTTTGGACAGAGTCTGCAAATCGGGTTGTGATGTATTTGTACACCACTTTGATACAGTAACAGGGTCTTTGCCAAGCTGCTCAGCAAGCCATTTGTTTGTTCTGCCAGCGTCTGCTAGTGCTCCTTTAATCCTATTGAGATTTCCCATGGTTAATTATTTAACGTTGAACGCAAATCTAATAAATTTTACCGTATTATGTAATAGTGTCTTTCCATAAAGTTTGAAACTTTAACATTCGTTAACTGCGAACCTATTGTTTTGTATTTTGTTTGTTGTATACGAATGGATATATGCCATGGCTTCAATCTGATAAATGCTATCGTCTGCCAACACGTATTAGTCATATTTATTCTTTATCTGACTTCGGCTTTTATCTGCTTTGTACAACTCATTGCACAAGTTGAGTCTTTCTCTTTTAATCAGAACTATATCTGTTGGAATCTGCTTCCTGACTTGAAACAAGTATGCTGCAAAGGTATGAGTTATCCTTTGCCAGCTTGCAAGGTCAGGCTCCGTCTGGATGAAAATCTCCACACTTTCAGGTAGTATTTTTATTCAGAACCTTGCGCTGTCAGGCATAACACCTTTGGGTAGCACCATATTGTTTAAAACAAGCCCGGAAGTAGATCTTCTACAGAAGGGATAGTAAATAACTTACCAATATGGCAATCAAAACAAAAGCTGCTCATGACCTCCTGAAAGCGATAAAGGTGTCCGAGGTTGAAATGGTCTATAAGTCCAAGAGTTCGGAAAAACCACGTCTGACCTCAAGTGCTGACATCTATAAGGCTCTTCTTGATGTTTGGGATATGGGACAGATTGAATACCGTGAGAGTGCAAAGCTTGTGCTTCTCAATTCAGCGATGAGATGTCTGGGTGTTATCACTATTTCAGAAGGTGGTCTGCGTGAGACAAGTGTGGATGTCCGTATGGTCATGCAGGCGGCTCTTCTTGCTAATGCTTCAGTCCTTTGTCTTGCTCATAACCATCCATCAGGAAACACCCGACCAAGTGCCGATGATGACCGTCTTACCGAAAGACTCAAGAAAGCCTGTGATGTCCTCGGTATAACACTGGTTGACCACATCGTAGTTACTGGCAATGCCTATTACAGTTACAATGATGAAGGTCGTTTGTAGTTCAGCTGGTGCGGTCTCAGAGCCGCACCTTCCTTCTTGTATTCAGAACCGGTAACAGCCTGGTTTCTGTGTTCCTGTTTTAGACTGTCCAGAGTCCAACGCATCCTTTTTTGTCCATTTTCATCCATTTCGCTCTCTGAAACCTGGATCAGAGCTATTCCATCGATGACCTTCTTCCGTTGTACCTTGAACCTTCTGCTACTCTGTCTGACCTCGCTGACCATTCTTGCTTGAGACGGCTTGCCCCATGACCGAGCTCCGGAATGTCTTAGCGATGGCTCGGGCATGGCTGATGCGACACAATGCCATTTAGGGCTCTGTCCGTGTCCTGGCGGATGATCCACAGATGGTGACTGTTTATGTTTCCTGCGAATCTGTCAGTCACTGACCATTTATTGATGCAAAGGTATTTCCGTCCTTCCTCAGACTGTCAAGAGCAGGCAGGTCTCCATGGAAATCTCCACACTGGGGTAGTATTTCCACTACGTCACTTGACAGACTGAACGGACGGCGCTGGTGCGGCATCATAAATTGTTTCAGTAACCTTAATACAGAATCGCAATATGGAAACACAACTCAATTCAGTCACTCTCAGAGGAATCATCGGTTCCGTCAGGACACAGGATGTACAGGGCCACAAGATGGCACACTTCACAGTCGCAACCAACTATGCCTACAAGCTGGCCTCTGGCGAAGCCTGCATCGAGACCACCTGGAACTCGGTCGTATTCTGGGGCAAGGCAGACTCAAAGGTCATTGACCAGATTCAGAAAGGTCAGTCTGTCGAGGTCACAGGCCGCATCCGCAACCAGCGTTACACAGCTGCCGACGGTTCAGAACGCAGTACAACGGAGATCCTTGCCAGGGATGTCAGAATCATAGAAGGTCATCTCCTTATGGAATCAGCCCTGTAGTATCCAGGACCGGCTCATCAGAAGCCGGCCGCCTGCAGCGGTTTCTTACTTGCTTGCTTTTGCCTCCCCAGTCAGGGGAGGTTTCTCTTTGCAACAGCCGTATGGTTCATGACTGTTTTATGCCTGCGGAGTCTTTCTCTTTTTACCAGAGATGATCATCTCTACCTTATGCGTCCTCCGGAATTGGTTCATATTGTTCTGCAAAGTTAATCGGTCATTCCTGTCAGTCAATTCAGACAAGGTCCAAAGGACTGCGAACAATCTTCCTTCTTTCAGAAGAGTATTCTTCGCCTCTGGTTTGCCTTAGCGTCATTCCCTGACTTTTCAAAGCAGAAAAATATTTCATTCCCGAGGCCGAAAGGCAGAAAAGAAGGGAAGTGAATAAAACTTCTGAATTATGGCAAACATCGCAACAACAACTTTCAAGGTCCTGGGTTCACGCAAGGCAGTGAACGACCTTTGGGCGACTCTCCAGCAGATGGAGGTCAACAGTAAGAACATCTGGCTCGGTGACTTGGCAAAGCACTATGGCATCGACTATGAGGCAAAGCACATCATGGTTCGTGGCAGTATCTACTGGGCAGAGTATGAGGAAGACCCATCCAACGACTACTATCTCCTGTCCTTTGAGACCGAGAGCGCATGGAGTGAGCCTAATGAGATATTCGAGGAGATAAGCCATCTTCTTTGGGATGAACTTGAAATCAACTACCGAGTGACCGAGTGCGGTTGTGAGGTGTTCCATGTCCATCAGGAATCTGTCTATGACTTCTTCCCTGAAGAGTGCTGTGTCAGTTCATACGGAGAGCCTTTTGAAGAGGCTTGTGAGGATGTCTTCGAGACCATCGGTGACGCCATCAACGAGTGGTGCACAAAGATGGGAATAGAGCAGGGAGAGCGTACCAATAAAGAGATGCTAGACTTCATCAACTCCTATGAGTACGAGGACTGCGACACTTACTTCTATATCCATCCGTTCACATTCGATTAACAAACCCGAAGGTTGGCTGTCAGTTGTGACAGCCGCCTTCACAAAATCATAATGACTATGACTGCATTAGAGCAAAACCGCCTTATGACTCCACAGCTGGAGCAGGCTTTGAATGGTTCACCATTGTATTCGCAGGACGACAAGCAGAAGGATGCTGTCTGTCATGCTATCTTCAGCATCGGTAATGTCAGATGGTATGTCCTGGAAGGGGAGAAGGAGAGTGAAGATTTCACTATGTTTGGAATCGTTGCCGGTCTCCAGGCAACCGAATACGGCTACATGTCTCTCAATGAGATGGCAGGAGTAACCCTTGATGCCAGGAGCTACGGGCTCGGTATCATGACCATTGAACAGGATAAGGAGTTCGAGCCTTGCAAACTGGCAGACATCCAGGACGGAGAACTGCAGAGGTTCCTGTCAGAGATGTATGACTAGGATGGAAGCCGTGGAGAAATCCGCGGCTTTTCCTTCTGTGGATCAGGAAAAGCCGTGACCTGGTTTTAATCAACAGGACAGTAGTCCCATGAGTAGCTTGCATACATGGTGTCGTGCACGCCATCCTGGATCCGCTTTTCTATCCCTGCCATGTCCATCTCCTCGTCATCATTGGCGAGAAGATAGCTTGTCATGTTCTCCTTCGATGTGAAGATGTGCGGATCTTCCTCAGTCATGAGGAGAATGAGTTTGTTTTCGGTGCTCATTTTCAGTAATGTTTATTGCTGCAAATGTGAGCAATCATGGTTTAATTTGCAAGTACCCAAACGTTTATAAACGATTAAGTGATCGCTCGGCCTTTTTAATCTTCGCCCATCCCATGACGATACGGCTATGGAGGCATTGCATTGAGCCATGATGCAAGGTCGCACAGGATGTGCTGACTTTGCATTACGGCACATGCTTCACCACGGACGGCATGAAGACACTTACATACCTTGTGTGTAAGAGACTTCATCCTTGACCGTCCTTCCATGGACGTATCATCATTTCCCACCCATAGGATTTGGACTGAAATTGAAGTGGTTATGAAATGGTTAACCTATGGTTATTTCTGGTTAACCATTGGTTAACCGTAAAATAACTGCCATTTAACCGAGTTCTGGAATACTTTTTAATAATGTTTCGCGGGCGCGTGAAGCACGTTGCTCGCAAAATATGGCCGGGTATTAATCTTCGTCTTTCTCTTTTAACCAGAAGATGACTCTCTGTTTCTGGCCTTGGGATTTGTGCATATTGTTCTGCAAAATAACTCGTTCCTCACAAACCGTCAAATCCGACTATCGGCCTGAAGACTGAAAACAATCTTCCTTCCCTAAGGTGAAGAGTATTCTTTTCCTCGTATTTGCCTCAATGGTTCGTCACTTCCTGCTCAAAGCAGAAAAATATTTCAATCCCTGGCCGAAAGGCCGAAAAGAAGGGAAGAAAAATAAGTTCAGCTATGAGACAGACAGACCTAAACATACAGAAGCAGCTTGACAAGCCTATCACATGGTTCTTCAAGTATTTCCCCGTTCGTATCAAGAATGTGAGCTTTGCTGACTTGGTTGCTCGCAAGCTTGTCTATGACTTCAAGGATGGCGATGAGCTCAGCGTGAAGATGGTGGCGGAAGAGACGGCAAGCCAAATGAGGGACAAGTATGGGGACAAGTGCTCAGACATAGTGTTCTCATGTGTGCCGGCATCATCAGCCGAGAAGAATGAGATTCGCTATAAGGATTTCTGCAGCAAGGTTTGTGAGCTCTGCGGCTGCATTAACGGATATGACCATGTCAAGGTCGTGGGTGAACGTCTCTCGGTTCATGAGAACCGCGACAAGGAGAAGGAAATCCGTAAGGTCAACATAGTTGAGTTTGACAAGGAGTGGTTCAAGGGAAGGGAAGTGATATGCTTTGATGACATCATCACAAAAGGTCATTCCTATGCGAACTACGCCAATCAGTTAGAATCATTGGGAGCAAGTGTACTTGGAGGCATGTTCCTCGCTCGCACCCATTATAACGTAAATAGCTAATGAATATGGATCCAAAATTCAGCGAGGCAGCTACGGCTGCCTTTACGGGACATCGTTTCTTCGATTTCTCGCGTAAAGAGGATGTCAAGGCACGGCTTACGGCAAGTGTCCTGGATGCCTACGAACATGGTGTTACCAGGTTCATGACCGGCATGGCCGTTGGCTTTGACATGCTGGCAGCCGAGGTGGTGCTGTCTTTGAAGGGTCTATGCCCGGGTATCACACTCGTGGCAGTTGTCCCTTATTCAGGTCAGGCAGAGAGGTTCAGTGACTACAATCATCGTCGTTACGATACTCTCCTGGCCCAGGCAGATGAGACTATCGTCCTCAGTGACCAGTACTATACCAGATGCTTTCTGGAGCGTGACCGCTTCATGGTTGAGCATTCGTCAATGCTCATTGCCTGCTATGACGGTAGGGAGAAGGGCGGTACGTTCTGGACTGTCCGGCTGGCTGAGAGTCTGGCACGGAGGGTAGTAAATGTATATTAACCAATAACCGCTTTGTATGGATGATCTTTTGAGCATCATCCTGTTTGTGGTTCTATTTTTTGTTCTGAAACCTGTTATCAAGGCCATCTTGCGTGGCTTTGGCAGCTCAGATCATTATAGAGACCGCTAAACAGGAGTAACTTCATATACCTATGTCGTTCGTAGTGTTTGAAAAACAAAACAGACACTACCGGATTGGTGTGTCTGTATCTGAATGATTGAATGTTATTTCTCTATTGACCATGATAAGTGGTAAGATGGTCAGCTATTGTTTCGGGTAGAATAGGGAAAAAACGGCTCCTACGTGCTCGAACCCTTTCCGCGTTACTGTTAGCTCATCATTGGACAATTGTAGAAGTTGGTTCAACAAGCAAAAGTCAATTATATCTTTGTAGATATTTCTTGCATCTTTTCCTAATATGTTAGATAGATGTTTTAACGAAAACGAGCCATTGTAAGCCGATATGGCGATGTATTTGGCTGCCAGTTCCTCTTTGGGTAATAGATAAGTATAACCACCTTCATAAGTTGGTAGATTTATCAGCTCTCTGATGTCCATCTCACCTTTGCCTACATTGTAGCAGATACCAGCCTTTGACATGCTTTGGGCAGAAATCCCGAATCCCTTGTACGATACACCTTCAAGCATTCGACTCCTAAGATATGATGACAAGCCTCTGTCTCTTTCGTCCATAGAGAATGCATTTTCGCCGAATCTGGCTTTATATCCCAATGCGATCAGACCATTGTAGTATTGGCTGTATTGCTCGAACAAGATTGACTTCGATGGAACATTCTTGCTTGTAATCATATTCGTCCTTAGTTCGTATAGAGTTACTTGCTGAGGATGCAGCTCGGAAATTGCGGCTAAATCCATATCAATGGTGTAGCTTGTCTGTCCTTTTAGTCCATACATGAGGTCAAGATTTACTTTCTCAATTCCCTTTGATATAGCCGTGCCTATCCATCTTTGCATTTCATCCAAATCATTGTTGTGCCGATGGTGATGATACATAACCTGTTTGTCTGTGCTTTGGATGCCCAGAGACAACCTATGTATTCCGCTTGCAGCGATGAGTTCTAACTTCTTGTCAGATAGAGTGTCAAATGTGCCTTCAATGCTTGGCTCAAAATCGCTTGACACATCAATCCAATCCAATGCTTCCCTAAAAATCTGGAGAAGATAGTAAAAGTTTCCCTCGCTTAATGAAGTTGGTGTTCCACCTCCTATGTCAAAACCTCGTAGTATTATGTCCGGGTGATTTGATACAAAATTAGAAACATCATTATCTAATGTCCTGAGGTATTGATACTGCTGTTTTTCATTGGGACAAATCATCCTTGTATATTCGCAGAAAGAACATAGTTGGCGGCAAAATGGAATATGGATGTAGAAGGACAACTCCTTTTCCTGATTGAAAGGAAGTGTTTGGTCAATACGAAATTTTGCCCACTGATCTGGTGATAATGGGTATGAAGTGTTCCAGATGGGATCTTCCTTTCTGGTATTGTATATTTCTTCTATGCTCATCAGTAAATGATGTTGTCTTGATGAAACCCTTGTCGCAAGTATTCTCCGTCATATACCAGTGAAGACTCACAGTATTGAGGATTGGCATAGTTCCGCATGTATATTTCGAGAATCTTCAGGTCTTTATTGTACAGGTAGTTGCTGCACTTGCAGTTGTCCCCACGGTTCATTGATTTGGTAAAATAGACATGAGGTATAGTATCAATGTGAATATCCTCCAGGTCAATAAAGCGCTCCTTGCAATAGCTGTTGACCTTCATTAAGGCAACGAATCCTATTCGTGGAATGCCAAGTTGCAATGCGAAGTCCAGCATCTTGTGTGCTTCCTCTGGACTATCGATGTATCCTTTTATCAGGTTGCAGCTGACGTTGAGTTTCTGCTTGTTGACACCTTCAAACTTAAATGCGTCTTCTGGGATATTGCATCCGTATAGTTCGGAAAGCTTATCAATATCATAATGATGAAGTGACATGCTGATACTGTCCCATCGTGGATGACGCATCAATTCCTGAGATTGCGCCAGTAGACCATTGGTGTTTAGATGTAAGTGAATATCATCAAACACTTTTCCGTACATACGTTGTAGAATATTTTCTACAAGTTGATACACGACAGAAGGTTCACCCCCTGTTATATTCAGGCGGTTCACTTTAATGCCTTGCACCTTCAGTTTCAGGATTATGTCTTCCAGTTTGTCAATATCAAATGGCTTGCTTGCAGGTTGTGCACCGGCATTACTACAGAATAGACAATGGGCATTACATCCATTCGTTACCTTGACAAACAGGTTGACAAATGGAGCTATGCGTTTTGGGGGCAGAGTTCCTAAACAACAATCAAATTCTTTGACCGCTATCTTTTTCCCACAGAAATCGACAACCATATTATCTGTATCTCTTTATGAATGCAAGTTTATCTTCCTCTGAATCGAACTTCATCTTTCCACGATAACGAGAGTATACAGGAAGCGAATAATCTTCGACTGGAATATATGCATCATCATAGTTTCCTTCGTTTACATGCTTGTAGTTAGGGTCTTTATCAAGAATCGTATGAGCGAACTTCATTTCAAAGCTCTCACTTGAGAATGGCCATCTCCTGAAATCCGAACAACCTTTCTCGATATCATTACCTCTAACTCTGAATACTGGTCCGTATATGGGGTTATCGGTATAGTGTCCAGATATTGGTCCTCGCAAATCAGGGTGACATCCAATTTGACCATAGGCTAACTGAATCATTTCCCTTATGCCATGCTCTTTCAGCATTCTTTCATATCTTCCAAAAATGATTTCTTCAAGAGCTGCATTATCAAGACAACCGTTACGACTTATATTGTTCCATTCATCCATCAATATCCAACGTAAATCATGCAGAGCAAAACGATTGAAGCTATAATAATACCCTTCATCGTTAGAACTACAATGGCTAAATCCGATTGATGGAAGATCTTCTTCTATATGTCGATAATCGCTGTACTTACGGAAATCATTCAAGAACTGAATATATTTCACAAGTTTGCTGACGGAGTAATTGTAGAATATGTTTGTAATTGTATCATCTAGAAAATGACCATTGTCTTTGTGATAATCATATAAATCCTTTTCAAGCATTGCAAAGTCAACAACTTTGCCTTCGTTCTGGTATTGGTTCATTAGACACCAAATAGTTCTGATTGCCATAAAAGCGTATTCGTCCCCATATCGTACATTTCTTTCGATCAATTCCATCAGACGCTTTTCTGCATCATCAGCATCCTTGATAGGCTCTTGATCATTCAGTACTTTCAGCAGGTCCACCAATGTACGCATCTGACCATACATGATTGTCTTTACTTCATCAGGAAGCTTTGTTCTGAGCACTTCCACAAATGATTTTGGAAGACAGACATTGTTTAGTATTGCGGCGTTAGCAAAGAGAGGTGCAATCTCATCATCCTTGAACCCTGCAATCCCGCAACCGATACGGGTCACATAAAAGAACAGCTCGTCGTGTTGTTCTGCGAATCGTGTAAACTCATCCACATAAGGCTTGATGGTTTCAACTCCACCCTGCATGGTCGGGATGGCATAACTCTGCCCCTGCAAACCTACACCTTGCCCCCAGATTGCACCGAAGCGTTGCATTGCTGCACGGGCAGCACCACCTTTATGCATGCCGGTAAGATTGCTCCCAAATACAAAGATTTCATCATATTTCAGTGAATCAATTCTATCTGGTGTGTACATAGGTCGGACAATCTCATTATATCTCCTTTCTATTGCAGGCTGAGTATTGTTATCGGTTGATATAGTGCTGATTTCATCTTTCAGTATGGATAATGTGCGCTTACACTTTTTGCCATCATAGAACTTATCTAACACCTTGGCAAAATCATTGTTGGGTGCGACTAAGTCAAAGAGGGTCATGCAGGAACAAACCTTCATTGCATCAAGTCCGCCAAATATGTTTTCCGCAGAGCCATTCTGCTCAAGCAATGCAGATGTGATCTCGAGGAGTCTGCCTCTGAGAAGCACATTGTCCCAATAGGCTTTCGCCTCGGACAAAGACTGTATGCCATAGTACTTTGAAGTACTGCTATGTCCAAGCCCTGCTATCTGAGGAAATATGTACCAAATCCAATGGTTTCTTTTCCTTCCATTACGAACCTCATTCAATGCGAACTTATAGGAGTTGTTGCTATCCTGAGCCTTTATAAATCTTTGTATGTCGAAAGTATCCATATTTCAGTCTAATATATTGGTTAGGCAGTTAACGGTATGATTTTATGAACTTTATCTTTTCATCCAGAGAATCAAAAGGCTTCTCTTTGAGATCATCATCAAATACAGGTCTTGTGTAGTCTTTTGTCGGGATATAAAACGATGTCCTATAATCATCAACTATTTTATATTCATGCCTTGCGACCATATTCTTCAACAAGACTCTCAAAAAACCCAATTCATAGAATTTCTGCTGGATAAGTGTATCATCAGACGGATGACAAGCCTTCTTTACTTGTTCATCGTCACCGATGACATAAACGGGACCTGAACCTGGTTTTTTCGGAAATAGGAGAGTCGAATGACAGCCTCCCTGTTCTTCATAATCGTCTTTCAAGGTTGAAACAAGCCCGGTATCCTTCAGCTTCTTTTCATGATCCGTAAACATGTAGGACTCAAGCAAGTCGTTATCTAGGGTTGCTTCTGCATGTATGTCGTTCTTGCTGGTGATGGAGGTCCATGCCTCCCTGATGTTCTCAACAAAGATTGCGACTCCTAAGTCCATGTGTGGATTATCATCATTTAATAATTCAGTTGTCCACCCCAATTTTGTAATCCCCCAGAATAAGTCCTGTAAGTCATAGATAAGATTACTAGGGTTGGAATAGTTGCATATCTTGTTGGCAAATTTTACTGCGTAAAGTATTTTCGCCTTCTCTCGAATACTGAATACCTCATCTATTGAACTGCTTCCTTCTGTAGGAATCTTTCCAATAATCAAAGCGAGTTCCTCAAGATCAAGTCTGTTGTCACGGAATAGTGATGCTGAGTGGTCGTATACGAGACAACGGACTGCGTCGATTCCGCTTTGGGTTACAGTGCCTCTGTCACGATATTGCTCCAAGACTTTTAGTAAATCATTCTCTAATACTTCTGGGTCTGTATAGTGATTCTGTCTATTGAGTTCCTTTATGATGTCTGCAATGGTTCTGATGTGTCCATATTCGGAAAGCTTCTTATAATCCGGACATACAAAGGTTGGCAAATTGGTTTTTGGCTCTTTTTTGTTATCGGGCTGTTCCTTTCTTTCTTCAGTGTTATCGGGTTCTTCCATTCTTTCCTTGACGCGGTCGACCATTGCTTGAAGGAGCAAATAAACTTTGGTCTCGAAGAAATCGTTCAATTTTACATTATCCGAATAAGATGATGCATCGAACTTCTCATAGTAATAATCACGTCTCTTTGCAGTAACAGATCCGTTTCCCCCATACAGTAATGGCAGTTCGGCTTCTTCAATATAACACTTGAAGCCATTATCTCTTAGTTTGTCACAGAGATGCGCTAGACCAATGGAGGTACCATCGCCGGGCAGGCTTACAAATCCTATTCTCTGATTAGCACTATACTTATGTACAAAGTGATTGATTATGGGATAGAATACATTTATTTTGTCTCTACACAAATTGAAATAGTAAGTACTCGTTCTATTGAACGCACCTCTATTTTCACAATCTGCAAGATTAATAAGATACAAATGCTCTTTCAAGTTGAAGAGAAGACTGTCACAAGCTTCATCAAAGTTCTCATTGATGAGCTTTCTCATGGCGTCAAAACATTTCTGGTCTGATCCTGAGCAAGGGTCGTAATTGTCAACACCTGCCCATAAACCACCAATCTTCTTGTCATCAGTGATGATTAATACATCTTCACCAGCAACAATGCGGATGTCGCTGGGATTTGGAATATATGTATCTGAAGAAGTATTGAACTCTGTTGGTACAGTCCTGACTTCCTTCTTATTTCCAAACATCTGTTTGAGTATGGTAAATATGTTGTTATTCATACCTTGATTTTCTATTTTATTTTCTTGACGTATTCACTCCCAGGATCAGCCACCATCGAGTATTGGGTTTCCTCAGGGAACTCGTAAGGTTTTGGCTTTTGCAGTGGGATAACATCTGCGACTGGTTCTGATTCTCCGTGCAGACGTTCCTTCAATCTCGTGTTGCGGTTGCTTACTGTCAGATTATGGATGGCGTATGCCAATGCTTTGGTGGAGCCAATCAGCACACAGATCTTCTTCGCTCTGGTAATGCCCGTGTAGATAAGGTTGCGCTGAAGCATCACATAGTGCTTCATCAGAACAGGCATCACCACAATCGGGTATTCCGAACCTTGTGCCTTATGGATGGTTGTGGCGTATGCCAGGGAGAGTTCATCAAGCTCAGATACATCATATTCCACCATCCTGTCTTCAAAGTTGACCATCAGTGTGCGGTCTTCTATGTTGACGCTCTCGATGTAGCCAAGATCGCCGTTGAACACCTCCTTGTCGTAGTTGTTGCGGATCTGCATCACCCTGTCGCCCTTGCGGTAGTTGTAACCTCCACGGCTCAGTCCTTCTGTTGAAGGATTCAGAGCTTCCTGAAGGATAAGGTTGAGATTGGCAGAACCTACCACACCTCGCTGCATAGGGGTAAGCACCTGAATCTTGTCCAAGGTCATATTATAGCCCTTGGGGAGCCGGTTCTTCACAAGGTTGACAATGGCAGAGGCAACACTGTCGGCATCCTCATTCTTCATGAAGAAGAAATCCGTGGTCTTGCCATTGCTGATGTCGGGGAACTTACCCTCGTTGATGGCATGGGCACTCATGACGATTCGGCTCGACTGTGCCTGTCGGAAGATGCGGGTCAGCCTTACCACCGGTACTCGTTCCGATTCTATGATGTCCCGGAGCACATTGCCGGCACCCACACTCGGCAGCTGATCAATGTCGCCCACAAGGATAAGGCGCATGTCCTCAGACAATGCCTTGACGAGGTTGTTCATCAGGATGATGTCTATCATTGAACATTCATCAACGATCAGCACATCGCCATCAATGGGGTTCTCGTCATTGCGCTTGTAGCCGTCAGCTGGGTTATACTCCAGCAGACGGTGTATGGTCTTTGCTTCCATGCCGGTGGCCTCGCTCATGCGTTTGGCAGCTCGTCCAGTCGGTGCGGCCAGCAGAATCCTGAGCCCCATTTCCTTCAATGCGGCTATGATACCCTGTGTCGTGGTGGTCTTGCCAGTACCAGGACCACCTGTGAGCACCATCACCTTTGAGTTGACTGCCTGCCTGATGGCATCCACCTGTACCTCGTCATACTCGATGTCTGTCTTCAATGAGATTTCGGCGATGTTGGGTTGGATAGGTACGGCTTTCATTGCCATTGAACCCATCAGTTTCTTCAGCTTGCCCGCTGTGCCTATTTCTGCATAGTAGAAAGGAGGGAGGTAGATCACATCACCATCCATGATAAGCTGCTCTGATTCCACCATCTCCTTCATTGCCATGACGATGGAGTCCTGGTCAGCTTCCAGCAGTTCCATTGCTACTTTCAACAGCTGCTCCTGTTCGGCATAGACATGGCCTTCTTCAGACAGCTGGCTCAGGGTGTACTGTAGTCCGCTCTTGCATCGCCTGAGGTCATTCTTCTCATAACCCATCTTATTGGCTATTCCGTCAGCGGTCTTGAATCCGATGCCCCAGATGTCATCGGCAAGCCGGTAGGGGTTCTCGTTGACCTTTTCAATGCTCTCCTTGCCGTATGTCCTGTATATCTTGGCGGCATAGGCTGTGCTGACTCCGTACTGCTGAAGGAAGAGCATCACGTTCTTGATGTCCTTCTGCTTCTCCCAGCTCTCACGGATCTTCTCAACACGTTTCTTGCCGATGCCTGGCACCTCATAGAGCCGTTCGATATCGGTCTCGATGACATCAATGGTGTCCGTTCCGAACTGCCGGACGATGAGTTGGGCGAACTTCGGGCCGATGCCCTTCACCAGTCCGCTGCCAAGGTACTTCTCGATGCCATAGACGGTGGCAGGCATGACCTCCTCGAAGGACTGCACCACGAACTGCTGTCCGTATTTGCGGTCTATCTTCCAGTCGCCTTCACATAACAGCACACTTCCCACCGGCACATCAAGCATAGTGCCGACGAGGGTGACAAGGTCGGTGTGATCCTTGACCTTGGCCCTCATGATGGAATAGCCGTTCTCGCTATTCTGGAAGGTTATGTGCTCTATGACGCAGCGGATCTTAATCATGAGTTAATTCTCTGTCTTGGTTATAGCCAGTCGAAATTGTCTTTACCTGCTCCAATCTCAAAGTGGAGCTTCACTATGCCCAGGTCAAGTCTTGTGTAACCCATCATTGAGAATGTGGCCTCTGCGCTGACCTTATGCCTGTTGCCCTCCTTGATTCCTACATATTCAATGAAGAACTTCTGCTGGTTGACGGCGGTAGGGGCAAGTTGTGCAGCCTCGACACCTCTGTTGAACCATTTCGGGGTGAGGTCACTGGCGTTGCTGATCTCTCTGATAGATTTGTGCTTTCTCTCTGTTCCCTGGGTCTCTCCATAGCCAAGGGCTATATAGCAGACAATCTTTTCCCCTTTGTTCAGGGCATAGGTTCCTGCGACCTTCTGGTAGGTGAGTCCTGCCCAGCAGGTGTTGAGTCCCAGCTGCTGAGCCAGCAGGACAAGCTGCTCTCCGTAGTAACCGGCTCTCTCATCAAGGTCATCAACCTTCTTGCCTGCAACCACGAAGTAGTTGGTCACTCCGCTGAAGGTGCCGTAGTTCAGGATGCTCTTAAACGCCTTAGGCTCATCAGTGACGAGCTGGATATGCAGGTCTCCTTCAGCATTGACCTCACTGATCTTCTGCAGGAGGGTCTCAATCACATCTGCAGGAAGGGGAGTGTCCTTGTATCGTCTGACAGAGTGACGAACTTGTATTGCTTCATGTAAATTCATATTAAGAAATATTAATCTTATCAAGACCTAAACTGTCAGATATTATTTTGTATGAGCACATTCCTCCTGTCCAAGGAGCAGTGAAACATTCTTCTTTCTCATATTGTGAATCTTTGCACATGTAGTATAATGGGCATACCCATAAATTCTCTGGTTTTGAAAGATTAAGAAAAATTGCCTCATGTACGATTAACTCTAGAACGTCCATTGCAGCTTCTTCTTTGTTTGCCGTGCTTTGAGGATAATATAATCCATTCTTTGCTTGTATATATGGTATGCCATAGTATCCGATAATCTCGGAAAAATTTTCTTCAGTTATTCCGTCTTCTTCATATAGTACACTCAATACGGGATAATATTTTCCATCTAGTTTCATTCTTTCAAGAGCGGCACCGATATGGTCTATAGGAGCAAGAATATTTGCGGAAAGTCTCTCTTTAAAACCATCCACCATTATGCTAAAATAATCGGTCATGGAGTACGTTTTACCGGCTTTTGTGTTGATTTTATTATTATGAACAAAATGGGAGAAATACTCAAAACCATTGATACTATCATCACTCTCCATTTCTTCGAGTGCCTTAATAAGCATAAGCCCTGGATTCATGCTAAAGAGACTGGCGTGACAACAACATATCAGTTTGGCTGGATCTGATGCTGTTTTTGGATAATTTTTCTTTGCAAATAGTTTGACGAAATTATAAGGTACGTCTGAGTGTGACGCATCCGCATCAATCAATGACTGATACAATGCGGCCATACTTTCTTTTATTATTAAGGCACCAAGATCAATTTTTTGGGTATTGTTGTTGGTGTCTGTAAAGGTTATGGAAATACATTCTTCTTCTTTATCATTCACATTAACGACTCTTGAACTTTTCTCCATTGGCTTGTTTGCGTCAACCATGATGTCTGTATACTTGGTGAAGCCATTGCCAAATCGTATAAATTCATATTTTCGTTTAAGCGATTCAGAGAGTTGGTGAACAAAGGGACGTTTGATATCTTTTTCTTTGGTTATAGCTTGTTTGAATTCTATCAAATGTTCGTATCTGGTCAAACTTTCATATAATCCCCAAAGAGTGCCGATATTTTGAATGTAATGTATGTATTCATGTACGGTGGTTCCTCTGTCAGTTATTGTCGGGATTTCATTAATTAATGGGTTAAATTCCCCGTCAATAAAAATGTGGAAAAATCCATTTGTATAGAACCCCCTACAGGACTCGAGATATTGCTCTAGTTCTTTCTGGTTCATATTTATTCCCCTCTCTTTTTGATTGGTCCCTGGTGACGGCCTCTGTTGAGCTATCTTTGAAGTCTATGATTATCGCATCTTCTTCCTTATCGAATCTAGCGGACAATGTTATTGTGACTGGTGTTATTTTCATTCCGCAGTGAGTATTTCCTCGCTCGCGGAACAGTAGGTATTTGCTCATGTAGTTTAACTTTTGTTTTACATTTATAATCTTCTGGAATAGGCGTAGATGTACACACCCTTATCTTCCTTTTTCGTGTGCAGACCTTTTCTCTGTTTAAACAGAATGAGGGCGGAACCTACAGAGATTGAAGCTACCAGAACCACCAGGCCTGCAACGAATCCTGCGATGCAATAGGCTATGATGAATCCGAGTATGGCTCCTCCTGCAGCTCCCGCCGCCCAATAGATGTATCTCCCTTGAAGACCCATAAATTCAAGGGGACGTTGGAGTCCCCTGAATAGTGGGTAGTCTGGGTAACGGTTCTCCTTTGAGGTGTCCATTCATTCGATTGTTGAATTCTGTTATCCTATTAGAGGCCGAAAAAGAGAGGAAGAGCCTGAGCTGCTGCTACGAGGAAGATGCAGGCACCAACGACCATCATGATCTTCTTCTTGACATCCTGTTCCTCGTTGTTCATGGCGATGTAATGTTAATGTGATGTGTTTTGAGAATCTAAAGTGCTGAATATCAGCATTAGTTGCTTTGGGGAACAAATGTGATGTTCCCAAGATGTTCCAATATCCTTTTGATTGGGAACGACTGGGAATGGCATGTTAAAATTGTTAGTTCAAGAAGCTGAAAAATGGTTCAAAATCCTTCAATTTGGCAAAAACCGTGTTTACATTTATTAACACTTTATTTTGCCACTTTTGTGCATTTATTCATGTTAAAGCAATGGAAAAGTCATGTTGTAAATATGAATCAAATCGGTAAAAACGGAGTAATGAATAAAGGTGAAATAGCGTGGAACAATCCCGATATTTATATGGGTTGGATAGCAAAAGATTATAAAAAATGTGAATTATTCATGCATTTAACATGAACAATTACGATTTCAGGCTAATATGTGAAATTAAATTTGTACCTTTGCGCAGGCATTCTATGCCTGTTAGTAGTCAAAAATAAGTTTCACCCTAAAAGAATAATCTATCGACAGAAAGTAAAAAATAAGAGTTGTTGACATCCTTGACTCAACTGAAATACCAGAACTTGCACTTCGAATAACGTCAGTTTGGTTAAGACAACGGATGTCTGCGCTCCACAATATGGGCGCGGACAGGAGGATTGTTGTCTGACGTGGGCTGTGCAAGGCCTTGGTACCAACTTGAATTCTTAAGCGCCCTTTTTTCTTTTCGAAAAGAGGGCTTCTTGCCTTCAGATAGTTTAACTAAAAATCAATTTGTTACTATGCTGAAGAAAATTAAAATGAAAAACAGCGAAGTAGAACAGCTGTCAAATGCTTCGCAGTATGAATTTCCAAAGTATGCTACTCAGATCATCAATCTTTTGAATAGCAATGCCCAAGGAACACGACCAGCGGTTGTTGGTCAAATGTCTGAACTTATTCAAGAGTTCGATGGCAAGTCATTAGAAGAGTGGATTCAGTGGTATAACGAGCGTCAGCCTGATGCAGTAAATAATGCCACTGAAAAGATATACAACATGTACCAGCTTATGAGCCAAGCATTTAATGCTATCACTCGTGAAATGGTTGAGGAATGGGTCAAAGATCTGGTATATACAAAGACATATTGCGGTTTGAAGTTTCAAAGCGCAATTATCGCATTCTTGGCATCTAAAGTCGGTAAGACTTGGAGATTAGCTAATGTTGAAGAGGAAGCTCAGGGTATTGATGGTTTTATTGGAGAGCAACCACTTCAGATTAAGTCTATTACATACAAGTTAGAAGCTCGTCTTTCTGAAACCATTGATGTGCCTATCGTTTATTATGACAAGAAAAAAGATGGCATTAGCATTGAGTACGACACTAATATCTTCTAATAGCCATGGATGAATTTATTCTTTCTATCGACAAAGACAAGTTTCGTTCCACTAATGCTAAGTGGAATGAACTGATGCTCAATGACCCTTGGTCAGTGGGTTATGTTTCAACGCTCATTGAAGCTGCCAACTGGAAAAATAAAGAAGAATGGGAAGAAACCTATTATGCCAGTGGCAAGGCACGCAATGCATTTCTTGATCAAAATGCAGCTCAATTGGGATATTCAAAAGAGTTCTTCAACGATACTACTGTTCCACACAATAAGTCAAAGTATTATGCATTGAGCTGGGATGTCAAGAATGTAAATACACAAAAGGGAAGAACAAAAGAAGACCTACGAGAAAAAGGCAGAATACTTTATGAGGCGGTAAAAAATAATGGCTATGGTTTGACTCTTGAAGAGTGCGTTGAATGTGTACGTTTTAGAGTCATTTGCGAAACCTGGAATGGTATTATACTCAGAGAGAATAACACTGTTGCCACTCTTGAAAGATTGCTTCCAAACCTCAGATTCGAAAAGGCAGAAGGAGAAATGGATCATTCTTATGCCGTTGACTTTCAGGTGTTCTCTCGTTCAACCAACAAACTTGTTTGTGCTATTCAGGTAAAGCCAAAGACTTATATGAGTAACGCACCATACATAAGAAAAGCACGAGCCGCCAATGCCAATAAATATGCAGCTTATCAAGAGAAGTATGGGGCATCGGTTATAACAGTAATCTCAACAAGTAAAGGCGAAATCTTGAATGAAGAGATAATCGCAAAATTGAAATCATTCGTATAATATAGTGAAGGGGGCAAGTTAGCCCCCTTCATTGATTATGTAGTATGTTATTCAAATAGTGAACCTTTCTCACCGATAGGCATATCAGCTAAACTGCGATCAATCAGATAGGTAGATTCAAACTCCAGTTTATCAACTTCGTCCACAAGTTGAACATTGTCAATGTAGTGGAAGGTTAGGTCGGTTTCTTGGCCAGTCATAACCTTACAGCCTAAATGAGCGTTATCGTATTTCACTTCTTTCTTCTGCTTGATTCTATCATCGACAAATGCAAGATGCTTTTTGTATCTATCATGTATTAAAGCATTTGCTTTGAGTATGTCAACTGAGCCCAAAATGTCCTTAAGCAACGGTTTTAGAAGTGGGTCAATTTCAAAACCAACACTATTGCGTTCGCTTAGAATCGATGCAATTGCCGTTGTGCCTAAGCCCATAAACGGATCAAGAACGACATCGCCCTTTTGTGAGTACATGTTGATGAGTCTATACGGAAGTTCAATAGGATAAGAAGCATTCCTGTCTCTTGAAGGTGCATTATCAATGGTCTGCTTAACACCTTTGATTTCCCAGATGTCTGAAAACCAAATATTTCTTTCCTCCCAAAAGAAAGAGCTATCTCTGCGAGCTGCTTTTTCGTCAGCCTTTTTGTAAGCTCTTTTGCTGCCTTTACGGAAGATTAGAATCCATTCGTGTTCAAGTGTAACGTAGGCTCCACATGGAAGCATACCACTACCCATAAACTTGTTTGGTGCATTGGTGGTCTTTCTCCATAAGATGTTTGGGAGGTTTATAAAGCCCAACTTTTCGCAAGCCTGAATAATTCTTGTATTATTGTTATACAAAGCAAACTCTCCGTCGATGGTTCTTGTAGCATCACCGATGTTTATGCACAAGAAAGAGCCCTCCTTCAGTACTCTCCAGCATTCTGCCCAAACTTTATCGAGTTCTTGATGCATCAGTTCAAAAGCCTGACGTGGCTTGTTGGTTTCGAAGGCTTCCTTTATATCAGGATTTTGATTTGACATAATATCATCCCACATCTCAATCATTGGATATGGAGGTGAAGTCACGACAATATCAACGGATTTGTCACTTAGCTTGCTCATATTCTGAGCCGCATTGAAAAAAATAGTATGCTTCATCGTTTACAGTTTTGTCGAAATAAGTAAATCTTTTATATCTACATCTAACAAAGATGCTATCTTTACTAATGTAGCAAGGTCTGGTTGTGCAGCATTAGAGCACCAACGACTTGTTGTTGTCACACTAACTCCAAGTTGCTCTGCAAGCCACTTGCCAGTTTTTTTATGTTCAACCAGAACTACTTTGATTCTATTAAGCTCGTTCATTGGTAAATTATTTAAGTTTAATGCAAAGGTATTGACATTTATTGTAATATCCAAATATATTAAGACAAATTAGCTATTATATGGAAAATTTGCCATTGAACTGTTGAAATATGCAATGCCAATTTCGCAAATAGTGATGTAAGAAATCGTAATTCATCTCCATGATATTGACAATGAATAAAGAAACCGACTGATTTTAAGCATCAAGCCTAAGGTCAGCCGGTTTCTTTGTTCCCGAAATGTGTACATTCATCCCGAATTAGGGCATTTCCCAAAGTTTCTTCAGGACAGGCTGGGTGTTGACCAGAGAATCAATGTCATGGTATTCCTTGGCTTTAACTGGATCACTCATGACATGATTGTAGAAGATGTGGTTGACCTGCTCCAACTTCATCACTCGACTCTGGTATTCCTGATGCATTATCATGATTGACAGAATGCCGAGAAAGAACAAGTACCACTTCCACCATTGCCATTTGTCGGTTCTCTCCTTGAAGTCTTGCCACTTGGACTTGATGTAAGCCTTGAAGGTTGGTTTGGAAAGCCCTTTTGCAACCATCAAAAGATTACCAAGACACCTCAGTTGAGATTGAGCAAACTCTGGGGGTGCGTCAACTTTGATAGCCCTATCACCGATATAACGCAACCAGTTACGAACATCGGCAGGAAACTCTGGAGCCCATTCTGCTATTTGTTGAAAACTCTCAATGCCTTGAACCTTGCGTTTCTCCTGACGTTCCTTGCGCCAGTTCTCATCATACTCCTTTTGAACTTGCTCATAGTTCTCACTTGCTTGATTGAATCTGGAATACAAGAGGTCAGACAAATCTTGTTTATCCTCGTCAGTGAAGGACGTTCCAACTGGATGCAACCTAAAGTATTCTCCAAGGGCAACAGATACCACTTGGCTTACAACTGATTGTGACACTGTAGGTGGCGGAATAGGCTTGTTGGCTGCTTCTGCTAAGGTTTTAAGATAGCCTTTGATAGAATCTACATCATTGACTATTGTTCCATAATTCCGTTTGAGTTCGCTGACATCATCAGCGATTTCTTCAATTGCTTCGTTGTTTTTTGCCATAGTATATTGTCTATGTAGTTAAATTCCCATACCGCCACCACGTCTTCGACTACGATATACGGAGTGACGTTTCTTGTATTTGTCATCGTCTCCCCAACCCATTTTTGAAGAGCTACCACCGCCACCACCTGCCGAAAGTGCAGGTTGGTAAGGTTGGAAAAGTATTGCTCCCATTGCACTGAGTCCTGCATGAATACAGCCATTGCCAGCATCAGCGACATCACTGGCTTTGTCTGACAAGTCATTGATGAAGGACTCTGCGATTGATAAGCCTGAGCCCTCAATGTCAGGAGCCTTGTCAAACTCTTGACTGGCTTGCCATGGAAATCGAAGGTCGAAGTCTGGAAACACCTTGTCGATGTTACCGACTTCGGGATAGTGGTGCGAATCGTACCAATCTTCACGTGCATCTTCATACATGTCTCTCGCTTGTTCGTGAGCGATAGCAACAGGATTACCCAGTTTAACACAAAGGTTAGCGAGCGTTAGCGATGAATCAAGTTGCTTTCCACTGAACGAAATATCATGTCGCATCTTTGACTCGCCCTTCTTGTTCTTGACCTTGTCCTTAGCAATTGTGAACGAAATGCCCTCGATGGCAGAAGTCGAAGGATTGAAACGGAAGTTACAGCGAATACCAACTCTTGCAAGATCCTCTTGAAAATCCTTCCAGTTATCAGCGACTTGAAGCGATTCGCGTACACAATGCATCATTTGATAGCGAACAGCATCCATGGTTCGAAGTCGCTTTTCCTTGACCTCGTCTTTTCCTCGTGCCATGTGCAGACCAAACTCTTTGGTAAGATCCTTGCAGACCTTCACATTTCGGTCCTTCTCGTGAGAGTCACTTGTGCATCGTCCTTGATTGTTGACTCGGTTAACTATGATGTGGACGTGTGGATGCTCCTTGTCAAAGTGACGAAAGGCTACGAATTGGTTATCATCATAACCCATACGTCTAAGGTACTCACGTATGATACGTTCAAGTTTCCTGTCATCGAGTAGTGCTGCATCCTTTGGAGAGAAAGCCAGAACAAAGTGGGCAACAGGCTTCTTTGTCCGGCTACTCAAAGATGCATTCATCAGAAAACTGTCAGTTATCGACCTATTGTTTGTCAGGTTGATGCCGTCACTCGCTGCCACCAACGTGGCATTCTTGCGTGGATCATTGGCATAGTCTATGAGTCCTCCGAATCCTGAGCCATGGAGTATTTTTCCATACATAGGCAAGTATGATTTTAGCCCTGCAAAAGAGAAGTGTCTTCAACTTCCTTGGACTTGATTTTTGTTCTGACATCGTGAATTATCCTGCAAATCTCAGTTGCTCCCTTATCGCATTTGTCTGCGATTGCTGCGAAGCCTGAGGTGCGTGCAGCTTTTGCAAGAGTATTCATGTTAGTGCCTAAGTTGTTCAGATCTCGAATCTCCTTCCACTGGGTTTTGGAGATTGCTGGTCTCACCACACCCTTGACCGTTGCCTCACGGATATAAGGGCGCAAAGGCATATCACCTCTCTTGCGATTGATGCGCTTCATCTGCTTTGCGGTGAAACGGATTGTTACGGAAGTACCAAGTACCTCGTCCTCTGGAAGTGGCTTGCGACCTCCAGGGTTATTGATTACATGCTTTGCCATTGTTCTTGTGAATATAATGTATAACAGTCTATGATTATTCTTATAAAAGGGATGAAAGGATAGGCTTCAGCCGTACCCGATGACGGTCTTTCGGTTTCCCTCGGAGAGCAAGTTCAATAGGTGAAGCCCTGTGTTCGATGCTCTGCTCGGACTCTGGGATTCAGCCAGTTTTCGGAGTTCGGTATTCGTTCCGATACTGAGTTCCGAAAACACAAACTTGCTCCCGAAAGATCGTCTCGGTCTGCTAACGCACGTTTTTGTCTTACGGAAAGAGCGTTCAGGGATAGTGCTAACCATGGATGAACCCTCTTTTGGTGAGTCAAAGACCTGCATTAGCCGCCTTGCGCTCTAAGTCTTGCTGAACTTTGTTTTTGGGAACATAGCCAGTCTTGGCTTTTGATTCATCGGCTCCATGGTTGGCAAGGAGTTGCTTAATATCAGAGAGGGCATAACGGTTAGATCGTCCTATCTTGCATGGTACAAGATAGCCTGCTTTTGCCCAAGCCCAAAGGGTGGTTATACATACATTGCACATCTTGGCTGCTTCCTGAGAAGTCAAATAGGTTTCACCGTCACCAGCTGGAATTGATGCGTCCTGTTGCTGACGTGTCGCATCTAAAATGCGCTGTTCCTCCATGGCTCGTTTGATCAGATTCTCACCGAACTGCATCAGGTCGTAGCCAGTTATTTCGACCTTGAATTGAGCACCAGAGTTGACTAAATTCATTAAATCCATATCCTATAAAGTTCTTGTTTACCTATTGAAAAAATTCCTGTTTTGTTGTTCCTGAAGATTGCTAAAGTTGAAGGAAAAGTAAGCCGACTGAGTATGAAAACCGAATCGGCTTACCAAAAGAAAAGAATCATTTAATCAGTCCTACAAGGTCACGTTTCATGTCATCATCGATGGCACGATAACGGCTGAAGGCTTGGCTTCCATTGGCATGACCTGACATTGATGCAACCAGATTAGGGTCTTTGACTTGCTTATAGAGGTTGCCGATAAATGTACGTCTCGCCATGTGAGAAGTTGCCACTTCATAAAGGGGTTTCTTCTCTTCCTCACGAGTCAAAGGATTGAGTACAGTGACCAAACGATTTATCTCAGCTCGCTTTAAGATTTCACGGATGGCATCGTTAAACTTGAAGTTGAAATGCATCGGGAAAAGTGGCAAACCTGCACCGTGGTTGTGCTTCTCAAAGATGGCTTTAGCCTTATCAGTGAGTGGCACACGCACGTTGCGAGCCACCTTGTTGATGGTCTTTTCAGGTATGTATTCAAGCACTCCGTCAATGATGTTCTCGGGGGTAAAACTCACGAGATCTCCATGACGGCAGCCAACCATACACTGGAAAATGAACATGTCTCGATACTCTTCAAGGTCGGGTCTATCACTCAAGTCAACGGCATAAACCTTGTCACGTTCCTCGATAGTGAGATAAAACGGAGTGCCGTAAAGTGTCTTGGGCATTTCAAAAGTCATGAACGGATTGTTCCTGGTTCCTCCTTGTTTGCGTACCCAGTTGCATACTGTTCTCAGCAAAGTGAGGTTGTTCACAATAGTATTCATTGAGCGAGGTTTGCCCATGGACTTGTCCGTGAAGTCTGCGTATAGTTCAGGATATTTCTGAGCATACGAAGACTCGTTTTTCATGTAATCTTGGAAGTCACGAAGATCATCGGCGGTCATTCGGTCGATGTTCATCGTGTAGCCCTTGCGCTTGCAAATCTTCTGCTGGTATGCCTCAAAACGGCTTATCTTCATAATAAGTCCTTTTGTATTGCACTCTTGATGAGCATCGAACTTTTTCGATTTGAGATACTTTTCAGCCCAATCGGTTACTTTCGTTTCCACTAAAGTACCGTCTGATAGTTTGTAGGCATTAGGGTGATGGTAAGAGAAGATGACCTTCTGAAGCCAGTCACTCTTTGCCCCGATGAAGTACTCTTTTGATATGAGGTTGGTGAGTTCTCTCACTGACTCATCGAAACGGAGTCGCACTGTATCATCAACGAGAGCCACACGAATCTTGTAGCCCTGTCGCTCCTGACTCCAGTGGTTGGGGTTGATTTGAAGTTCGCTTGCGCACTTGATGTCAAGTCCAACATCACGAACACGGAAGTAAACGGATGCACGAGCCGTGAGGTCGTTCTTTGAAGCATCCTTCTGACGAATAAAAGCGGTTACTCTCATATGAATGTCATTGATTTAACTAAAGGGAAAAGAAAATTTATCTATGGAATCCTCTACGTGTGGTCTGCTCCTGATAGTCCTCGGCTATATCATTGAGCTGCTCTTGAAGCCAGTCATTGGCTTCAGGACTTAGGTCACGGATGCACTGGATGCAAACTGCACTGGCTATGCTCTTGCGTCTGCCGATGGTTGCTTCATGGTTGATGCCCTTGTTGGCATCAGCCTTCTCACATAATTCATTGAAGGAATCTCGCATTGAGAACCAGCCGTTGTCAGTCTTGACATAGTGGATGGCTTTCTCTGCACAGTCTCGCAACATAGTGCGGTACTGCTCTTGGTCTTTGTTATCGGAAGTATTCATATCGTTGTATTCTTTGTTTACAATGTGGACTATGTGGATGATGTTTACATCAGTACATATCTAATGATTATAATAATGTTCGCACGTAGTGTTTTCGGGTTACTGAATGAACTTCAGAATATCCCTCTTCATGTTATCATCGATGGCTCTATATCGCTCAAATGACTTGCTATGTTCTGAGTGACCAGTCAAAGAAGAAATGAGTGCAGGGTCTTGAACCTGCTTGTATAGGTTGCCAATGAAGGTTCTTCTTGCAAGATGGGATGCTGCCACCTCATAGATAGGCTTTTGAACTGGCTGACGTGACTTAGGGTCGAGTATCGTTACAAGTCGGTCAATGCCAGCAAGTTTGAGTATCTTCTTGATGTCTCTGCGATAGTTTTCTTCGCAGTATTTCACAAAGAGGAAAGGCATTGTCGGGTCAAGCCGTTCAAGTATTTCCTTTGCCTTGTCACATAGAGGACAGCGAACAAGATCTGTCTTTCCATGAAGGAGGTTCTTGTGTGGGATGTACTCTATGAAGCCACCTTCAACGATGTGATTCCATGTCAAGGTTGCAAGGTCATTGTGTCTGCAACCTACAAGGCATTGGAAAATGAACTTGTCTCTATGATAGTCGAGTCGCGCATCAAAAGAGAAATCATAGTTCAGTACCTTGTCACGTTCCTCAATGGTGAGATAGAACGGAGTACCGTACACTTGTTGGTCTATAGTGACATTGTTGTAGTCCTTGTTTTCCATGTAGCCATTGTTCACACACCAGTTTAGGAACATGAACAGGCGCTTTGCGCTGCATGAAAGGGTGTTCTTTGACATTGGACGTATATTGTAGTCGGCATAGAGTTCAAACTGGGCGAAATGCTCTGGATGCTTTTCCCTCAGTTCCCACTCTTGCTCGATATAGTCAAGATAGGATTGAGTACCTTGCTTATCAAAGAAGGGAAGATAGAGTTTGAAATCCTTGTTCCCTCCTGTCATCTGGAGCCATGCTTCAAACCTTGCAACCTTTCTCATGACTGCAACCTGAGATTGATAGTGCCAGTCATTGAAATTGGACGTGTCTATATAAAGCTGAAAGTACTCTAACATTGTTTTGTCGATTCTGCCTGATGGCTTTTGAACGATTTTAGATGATTCTTGATTTGTGGATTCTGGTCTAACCAAACTTTCAGTATTGCTGACAGTGGTTGCAAACCATAAGAAATCCTTTCCTTCGGTGTATTGCTCATTGAGAGTTCTGAGGACTAACGAGATCTTTTCATTGAAGTCCTTCTGAACCTCTTCTGAAACGATGTCCGTTGGTGTCGCTTTCTTGTAGCGATAGTTGATGCTATCCCAAAACTCGGGCAGGATTCGAAGGCTGCTTGCAACCTTCATGTCCTTCTTTCCGTCCCTTAGTCGGAAATAGACTTTGGCTTGGCTTCCTTGCTTGCCAAATTGTCTTAACTGGATGCTAATCTTCATAAGAACTTTTGTTTGATATGGGTTGAACTTTAATGATTATTCATGTATTGTTCCACGGGAACGAGATTGGAACGATGGAGTGTTCCGTGGGAACGGAAATCGACTAAAAATCGTTCCCAACGCTGAGCAAAGTTAATAACCGTTCCCGAAATTGTTCCCATATTTTCCCAAAAAACTGCACCCTCATTAAGAAAGTTTAAGTTTTGGCTATGGCTTCATATTTCGCTTAAATTGAGTGATTTACGTTAGGGTTATACATTCAAATTCTTTGGATTTTATTCAGTAAAATTGAGTCAGAAAACATGTTGATATAATTGCGATGTAGACGGAGATAGCACCGATGATCGCCACAACGCCAGCGATGGCATAGCAGAGCTTAACTACAATAGGAACATACTTGGCGATTTCCTCGGCAACAGTGCTGAGTGCAGTAGTTCCTGCAGTATAGTCACCAGCTGCATTCTGGGCAAAGGTGACAGCAGGGGATGCCACAGAGAGGAAGAGTCCAAGTGCTGCTACCTTGACAGCACGGGTGGCTTTCTTTGTTCGTTGGGCAAGTCCCTTGAACTTGTTCTTGATATTCTTGAACATTTTGAATTCTTGTTAATGGTTAGACATATGTTTCCACCCTTCTGCAGCAGGGCGGTCTCTTGGCCTTGTCCTTCTCTCCAGACACGTGCACTTGCCTTTCAATCGGGATTTGACCTCTGAGTCGGTTTATATTCGGTAGCCAAAGAAGGCTGGGAATACGATTGATGCTCCAATCATGAAAAGGCAGGCTCCGATGAGCGTCATGATGCTCTTTGTCACTTCGCCTTCTCCAGTCTGCATCTTGAAATAGATCTGCAATGCTGAGATGATTGTCATGATTGCTGCTACCGCATAACACAGGTAGAGAACATACAGCATCATGGTAACGGTGAAGTCATGGGCATTGGCCAATGCATCTGCTCCCCAGGAGTAATCAACACTGCCGCTCTTTGCTGATAGGGGCAGCGCATTTGAGAAGCAGACGAGAATCATCAGAGCTGCCAGGTGGGGGATTCTGACCCTAAATCTTGTCACGAATCTGAGAAACAGTCTGGTCAGTTTTCTCTGCATGGTTGTCTTCATCGTTTTTGTTTGTTACAGGTTCTTTTGCTGGCCTCTCAAAGGCTACTGGAGGGTTGCCGGAGCTCAGGGCATCCTTAAAAGCTAAGTCCATGAGCTCTCCGGTCATCTCTGTTTCTATCTCCTCCATATCGTTGCTGGCTGCTTCGATTTTCTGCTCTGCAGGTGTCATCGGAGCTCCTGTAGCGTCAAGTTTGACTTCTTCGGATTGCTCTGCTGGTTCGTTACTGCCTGGGTGGGAGATTTCGGTCTCGTCCCAACCATTGCCACCATCGCTGGCAACCCTGAATCCTCCGTCGGTCTCTTCCACGGCCTTGGTTTCTTCAGAAGGAGTCTGGTCTATCTCAAAACTCTCTTCATTTTCATGTGACTGATCCTTTGGTTTCCTATAAAGGTCGATGCATATGATTACCGTGTAGTATACCACATAAGCCGCTGTCACTGTGACGGCAAAAATCCAAAAAGCACTCATGTTTCTGGTTCTTGATTATTATTTGTTCGTTACTTAGTTTCTGCCAATAGTGAGTATATAAATCTGCTAAAGAATGGTAAGTTTTGTACTCATCTGCGACCCAAATAAATGATATTTTCAAGATATGAATGCATTAATAGACAGCCTTTTGCCCAAAACTTAACAATTATTTCATGTAATAGTCGAATGGTACTTTGTATTGGTATTCAGAGCCTTGAAAAAGGGCAAAAAAATACCTCTCCCGTTTAGTGGAAGAGGTGAAGGGAAAATGCCAGACGTGGTGCTAGCCGTTGTACATCTGACGACTATTTCCTGACGGCTTTGCCCAACAGGAAATCATTAAGGTCATTGTACCCGGCATAGAGTTCGGACATGAGTACTGCCTTGCCAGGCATGCTATACTCTATTGTCTCGAATGCTTTCTTTCCTGAAGCATCATTATCAAGGTAACAATAAGAATGATCATAAACTTGGATGAAAGGAACAGCTTTATGTACTATGCTTGTAGAATTGAGGACTATACAGTCACAAGATTCTGAAACAACAAGTGCGGAGCCTCCTTTCTGCTTTAGGTAGATATAGGTCAGGAAGTCCATGAAGCCCTCGAATACACAGCAGGATGACGTGTGTTTGTCCTTGGATATTGGTATGATGCTGGGGGCTTTCTCTCCATAGCATCCCTTGAAGAAAGCATTCCTAATCTCTAGTCCTCCTACGATATTCTGGAAGCAAATGCCGAAGTACTCCTTCTGATAGACACAGTAGTGAACCTCATGGCAGTACAGTCTGCCTATTTCAATAGGTATGCCTCTATTCAGTAGATAACTCAGTAGAGCCTTGTGTGACAGATCTTCTACGCGTACATCTTTAAAATCAGATTCTGATGGTCTTTGGGGATTGAAAAATGACTGCCGTCTCGACTTCAGATTTTCCGTGAAGGAGTCTGATGCGAAACTTCTGTACTGTTCTTCCAACCAAGTCGCTGCCTTATGGAATGTGCAGTTGCCGTTCAACGCTATGGCAAGGTCAATGACATTGCCGCCGATTCCGGAACCAAGGTCATTCCATAGGTTCTTCTGTGTGGACACCGAGAAGGATGGTGTCTTGTCCTCCCTGAGCGGAGAGTGGTACATCCACTGGGTCATACCTTTTATCTTATAGGCAGGCTCATGGCCCAGATGGGAAAGGAGGGAAGTGATAGGTATCTTCTTGAGGTCTTCAATTTCCATTGCTTGCGAATTTTAACTGCTTTACTCGGAGCGGGTTATCGGAACAGTCTCCTATATGCACATGGCTGGACTGGTCCGATTGTTCTGTAAGGAATTTTCTTGGCATCAGCTGGCTGGACCAACAGGTCGGATTCCATATACGCACCGTATTGGTCTGGTCTGGCATCAGTAGATGACTTTTGGTGTGTAGTGGAAGTTCCTGTTGTAGACATAGAACCGGTCCTGCTTGTTGATGATTCCGTTTTCCATGAGAAAACTGAGAACCTTCTTCTGGGTGTTCCTGCATCGGGAATAGCCAATCTCGCTGTAGCCGATAGCCATCCTCTCCAGAAGAGGAGAATAGGTCAGTTTCTCTGTGCCATTCTCAAATGCCTTGTCCAGGGCTGTGCGATGCATCTCCTCGCCAAGCATCTCGAACTCGAATGGTTTGTTGACAGGTTTCTTCCTGGCAGAATAACCCTCGACCAGCTCGGGCAGTCCCTCGCTGTTGATCTTGAAGGCAAAAGGCAGGAAGTCGCGGTCTCTGATGAGCGTTGCCTGGACTTCGCTGACATTCCTGTCATTGTCATCCCTGGTGACCTGAAGGATGGTCTCGGCCTTGTGGTTGAGCTCCGTTCCAATATGTCCACGCACATTGTCATCACCCTTGTTCAGGTGGAGTACCGTATGGATGTGGATATTGTGCAAGCTGGTCCAGCGCATGAGCGAACCGATGACATCTGCAGCTTCGGTCGAACTGTTGATGTCAAAGAGAAGGTCTCTCAGACCGTCGATGATGACAAGTCCCACATCAGGTCTGTTTGCAAGAGCAAGCTCGATGATCTGCCTGCGGTCGACAGGGTTGAACTCGCGTAGCATGACGAACTCGATGCGGTCTGTGTTTTGGTCAGAAGGAAGACCTGCAAGCTTGTTTATCCTCTCCAGTACTTTATGGCAGTGAAACGAGCTCTGCTCGGTGTCGAAGTAGAGTACCTTCTGCTTGCCGGCAGGGAAGTGTGCCTCATAGTTGAGAACCTTCTTCCCGGTCAGGGCAGATGCGACGATGGCGCATACGTTGAAGGTCTTCTTGGACTTGCCCTTTCCTGTTGATGCGCTGAAGTTGCCGAGCGTGCTGATGGTGGAATCGTTTACGTGTATCACCTCTGCAGGAATATTGTATGTGTCTGTAGCTTTGATAAGGATCTTGCTCCAGATGTATTCGAAATTCTCTAAAGTTATCTTTGAATCCATGTCTATCGTTGTTTGCGAATTATCTCTCTTGTCTCTGTCTGTGTGATTGATGGTACCTTGAACTTCATCACCCACTTGTCAAGGTCGTCCTTGGCGAAGTAATAGCTCTTCCCGGGCGGCGTGTAATAGGGTATCTCATATCTCTTGACTGCCTCCAGCAAGGTCCACTTGCTTATCTTGAGATACTTGGTTGCTTCATTTGTTGGGAAGAAGGTCTTGCAGAAAAATGCCTTTTCCTCTATTTCCTTAAAGTATTTGGTGAGTTCTGCAAGTGAAGTGAACCGCTTCAGGTAATCCTCCATGTCGGAAAACTTCTTGAGCAGAACCTCGATGTCTCCCTGCTTCTCCAGCAGTTCGTTGGTTGCGTTCAGCTTGTCTGCAAGCTTCAGCAGATCTCCAGGTTCTAGTTTCATGTCTGTCCTTATTTGATTAATAATACAACAATGCCACCCGTAGGCGATGGCTTACGGATGGCAAAAGTATAGTGATTGGCTTCAGCCGGAAAGAAACCTGATGTATAGCAGGGAACTGTCCAGCTTGCTATCCACTGTTTGCGTTAGGATTCGTACTATTGGGTAGCAATTGTGGAGAGTTTGATGTTCTTGACCCAGCTTTCAATCTTGTCCTTGATCGGGTTGCTGGCAGAGTTGATCTTCTCCAGTGCATGGGAAAGGGCATGAGCTGAGAGCGGCTTGCCGTTGGCCGAGCTTCCTATCAGTCCGCTCTTCTCCACGGTATGCTGATAGTATCTTCCTATCAAGCCATAGTTGTCCATGCGGAAAAGGAAGTAGGCGAGGAACTGGTTTACTGAAGCATTGAGGATAGGGGAAGGGACAGGTGGACATTCATTGAAGAGAAGGTTCATGTCCTCAGGTGTCACCTGCTCCTTAAAGAGTGGGATGCTGTTGGCTGCATCAGCGATGAGTTTGAGGGTCGGCTCATTGAAATGGCATTGGAATGATGCCGGTCTTTCTATCGAAGGCTTGCCTCTCGTGACCATGGCCTGTCTCATGCAGGCGTAGAAATTGTCCTTTGTCAGAGGCTGGCCACTGTACCTTCTGACAATCTCCTCGTATCTGAGAAGTCTTGCGATTCTTCCAAGGTTGACCGCATGGTCATTTCTTGATGCGGCATCCTGGGATTCATGGTAAGTGTGAGAATTGATGAAATCCTCGGTGAATGGCTGGTAGCTGAAGCGGTGTTCTCCAACTGCTGTTCTGTACATACCCATGGCTTCCTGCCAGAGTTTGAATAGACCTTCTACACCTGTGTAGGCGGTCATTTTCTCTCTATTAGGCTTGTCAGTGCTCAAAAAGAGAGATGAAAGAAACTTTGTTCTCCATAAATGTTATTATTAAAATTGTTGTTATGCGGCAAAGCCTTCCTCGTAAAGAGAAAGGCTGTACCATGATGATCTGATAGTTAATCTTTTGTGACGGCTTTGCCGATGATAGTACTTAAAAGTGGGATGAAACCGTATTTCTCGGGCATTCTTGCAACTCGGCTGCTCTTCGTTTTAAGAGTCCCGTGGTTGATGTCATTCCCATCGAGGGTGAACCATCTTGCTGTCAATTGCAGCATGTTGGGAGTGAGGTCACTGAATGCTTCTCTGCAGAAGTAGACCAGCGAATCAAACGACCCAACCCAGTTGACCTGATGCGGTGGAATCGAACGCAGTCCCATTATAGCAAGGAAGGTATCTTCATTGGTCTTCTTGTCAAGGAAATCGTGTTTCTTTAGTGCCTTGCAGAGTTCCACGGCGCTATTCTCAGAGAAGTGTGTATTGAACAACTCAATCTTCTCGGTTGCTGACAGCAGCTTGTAGAAGTCAACTTCCGGGTAGAGTTTCGTGATTCGGTATAAGTCATTTCCTTTGGAGAGGGGAATCTTGGTTCTTGCCAGCACCGCGGTTCCTAGTTTCCATTGCTCATCAAAGTGACACCACCTGTCTCTTGTCTTGAACCCCTGAATCTCGATTATCGCCAATGCAATGAGCTTGAGCTGATACAGCTTGATATTCTTCTTCGGCTGATAATCTTCGGTCAGAACGCCAGCATTGACGGCTCTTTTGAGAAGTTCAGCAGTCTCGTCATTGGCGAGGAATGGTTCCAGATCAGGGTAGGGGCTGTTCTCCCTGCGTAACTCATAGGCATATTTCTGGAGCATGTCTATTGCCGTGGCAAGGTCTGACAGATGCAGTATGAGCATGGTGTCTGACTTGAGGCCTGTGGCATATTTCAGTATCGGCTTAGAGTTGGGCAAGCATATTAACTGCTCATAGAGGATGCTGTCCTGCTCGTTCTTCAGGAATTTGATGATATCCTCTGCCATGGATCTGTAGCTGGAATCGCTCTCGATGGCAGTCTTCACCTCTGCCTTCCTATCAACCTCGATGGCATAGCAGACTTCTTTCGATACCTTGTTGATGGTTGCGATGGCTAGTGCAACCTCATATCTGAACTCCATCATAGGCTTTACTTGAACAGTTGTGAGATATTTGATACCGCCTGCTGCTTCTTTTCGTCAAGAAGATGGGCATAGATCTGAGTTGTCTGAAGTTCTCTGTGTCCGAGTAGCTTTGAGACCGTATAGATGTCGGTTCCGGAATTGAGCAGCAGTACTGCAAATGTGTGACGACTGCAGTGGAATGTGAAGTCCTTCTCAATCTTGGCTGCCATTGCCCAGCGTCGAAGTTCCAGTGAGGTCTCGGAAGAATACTTGAACAAAGGGAAGACCAGGTCTGTGGATTTCGCCTTTCCTCTCTCTCCGATGTACTCGACAGCAACATCCGGAATATCCAGATACTCCTGACCGCCAGTCTTCTTCTGCTTGAACACGAGTCTGGTGTACTTTCCCTCCTTTCTCACTTCTTCCCATGTGAGCTTCATGATGTCGCTCTTTCTCAGTCCTGTGAAGCAACCGAAAAGGAACGCTCTCTTGAGATGCGGATATTTGCATGGGGTGCTGGCAAGTCTCTTGACCTCTTCAAGGGTAAGATACATGCGTTCCGACTCCTCAGGTTTGAACCCCTTGACAGTGTCTGCAGGATTTATGTCGATGATGTGCTCCCTGAATGCCTGGTTCAGACATGCCTTCAGCTTGTTGAAATAAGAGACCTTGGAATTCTGTGACAGACCATTGAACTTGTCATTGTGAGCCTTGATGCCTTTCTTATGTGTGTCTTTCTCTACGGTATCAAGATACTTGCGAAATGCTGCCACCCACTTTGGAGTTATATCAGCAAATGTGGTCTTCTCATTGCAGAAGGCTTCAAGATACCTGAGACAGCTTTTCCAATTGCCCCAGTTTCCTGTTGAGTCCTTCATGCCACGTCTGTCTTCAACCATAGCTCTATAATAAGGAAGAAATGGAGTCTTCAGACCGAGGTTCTCTTTGAGCTGTGAACCATTAGTGATCTGCTTCTCCTTCTCTAGACGCATCTCCTCCGCTTCCTGCAATGTGCGTCTGTTGCTCTCCTTTACTTTAGAGGAATAGCCAGGAAGCAGGACAAGGCCTGTTGCGACTCTCTTTCTGGAATCACCTTCAGGGAAATCCAGAAACAGGGCAGTGTTGCCACTGTTCATCTTTCTCTTTCTTAGTTTGACGATCTGCTCGGGTTCTGATGCGTTCTTACTCATAGCTGCATAAAATTGATGTTGTATGACTCGGTTTTCTATCACGTATTAAATATGAATTATGAGATACCAACAGAAGAATATTTGAACTATTCTGAAGTGTATTTCGTATGTTCACGCTGCAAAATTATGAATTATCGGTGAACTGACAAAATGTTTTGTAAATATTTTGATTTTGGAGTATCAAAACTGTATAATAGTGTAAATGCTGATTATCAATATGATGCAAAATATTAGAGTACCTATTAGAGTACCATAACTAATGCATGCAAAAAATACTAATCTGACTTTCCTACAAAAGTGTAAAATTTCATCCACGACCCCAATGTCGGTAAACCGTGTGCAAAAAGGCCATTTTTTTGGCACACGTTGGCACACGTGTGCCAAATCGTGTGACAAACTGGTACTCTACCGTACATTGCAGAAGTAACGGAGTGCAACGGAAACGCTTTTGTAACTATTTCATTTTCAGTTTGATTCAAGCGGGTTTCGTTGTGTTGAGTATGGTTTGAGAAGGTACAAAAAGGTACTCAAAAGTTATGCACAAAAAATTAAACACTTAATACACTGATATACAATGTATTAAGTGCTTATTCGTGTGCCAAATGGTCAAATAGTGCAAAGTAGCAACTAATTGATATTCAAATAGATAAGTGTCAAAATTTTATTTTCCGATGCAGAATGTTCGATTACTGATGTAATACACTGATATTCAATATTGTGTGTAATATCAGGCGAAACGGGAGCAACAAACCGACAACAAAACCGCCGAAATCGCAACTTTGTCAAGTGCTCTGTTTTCGCTGTCAACGCACTGCAAAGATACAAAATCGGCGGGAATAAAATGGCAGAAATGAGTTTATTTTTGCGCCTGTCACTTGAATGGGAACAGCCGTTTCTTTTTAATTTTGATGTAGATGTACAATCCGCACAGGAGGAGCAGAATCCAGAATCCCCTTATCTGCATCCTGACGAAAGCGGATAATGGTTTTTCGACTTCTACTGGTGGCGTCTCAATGTATACCGTATGTTCGCGGTATATGATACTGTCTCTGGTTATGTCATTCGCTGTGACTGCAACAGCCTGCGTCTGTGGCTTAGTTTCAAGCTCGTGCAGTAATTGTCCGTCTGCGAGGATTGATGCGCGTGAGACGGCGTATTCGTTGTCGAGGACGGATGTCGTGTCGTGTGTCGTGACGCTCTGCTGAATGAGAGGTATCTCCACGTATGCGGTGTCTATCCGCTGTATTATCTGTGTGCGCACTTCAACGGAGATGCTGTCACGTTGCTCGCTGTGACCCGCCGTTGCGTAGCGCGCCGCATTGCATGACGCCAGAAGCAATAAGATGGAGCAGGGGATAATGTATCTCATAACTTCGTGTATGTTGTTCTCTTGCCGCTCTTGTGTGCCGCAAGCACCTCCCGTCTGTTTCCAGTCTCGCGGAATGAGACGTGTACCCAGTCGTAGTCGAATTCGTTGATGAGCTGATCGAACGGCAGACCGAGAGAGAGGATGAGGTCGAACAGCCGTTTGTTGTCCTCGCGGGTACGGGTGTAAGCCTCTATGTCCACAGCCTCTCCTGTGACGTGCTGGCTGTTGGCAGCTCCTCCGACAGCAGCGTTGAGCGTATTGCTGCGGAATCCGCTGTTGACCACTATAGGTGCTCCGAACGCTTCGCGCAGCGGGTCAAGAACGTTGTCCGTGAGTGCTGTCAGCCGTCTGATCTGCACGGCTGTCGGTGTGTTCCTTATTCCTTGTTTTGTAGCTGTTGTGCTCTTGCACAGTTCGCCGAGAGTAAAGTATTTCATTGTTGTTTGTTGTATGGGTTCTCCTGTATTCTGTTCGCACATTCACTGCAGTAACAGCGCAGTCCCTTGAAGTAGACGAGCCGTGACTTGAGGCTCGCTATCTCGTTGCATTTTTCGTCTATCTCCTGCAGGTGCTGCGTCATAGTCTCGCGATACTTCGCGGCGAGTTCGTAGTACTCCTGCTGTATCTTTGAGAGCTGTGTGTTGACATAGTCGAACTGGTCTTGCTGCAGATCGACGCGCCCGTGTTCTGCCTGTGTCTCCGCCACCTTTGCGTCCGCGGCATATTTCTTCTGCGTCGAACGAAAAAACAAAAACTGGAAAACATTAGCGCCCCCGAGTAGCGCGATCAGGATAGGGAGGATGATATCTTTCATATAGTGTATTTATTTTTTTTGCTAATATAGCCATTCTTTTTTATGTGATTACAACATAAACACTTAATTTTTCATTATGACTGATAATTGTACAGCAGGGCGTACCAGTATGTGTTTGCATATATTAATCTCCAGCAGCCTCTCGTGCCTCCAAGATTAACCGATGTTCCGCTTGCTGCGTTGTACACGACCCATATTGTCTTGCCGTTGCCGTTAAGCGTGAAGTAAGATCCATTGACGTTCAGCAGTTCGTAGGTCTGTCCCTCCTCGGGCGATTCAGGTAATGTTATTGTTTTCCTCTCAGCCTCCGTTCTTTGTGTGATAAATACAAGATTATACCACATTTTGCTGAGCGTCACGTCTGTACTTATTACCCGTGTTTTCGGACGCAGTCCTGCGAACACTCCTTTCTCCACATATAGTGCGTTATTGACAGAATTACTGCCATCGATCCTAATGTATATGCCAATGTTGGTGTCTGCACCAAGTCTGCTCGCGTTGTCAATAACACAAGACAGACAACCAACATAACTCCCCCAAGTTGGGTCAATCGCACCTGCTCCGACCTTGACGTAACCTGTGCCTGTCGATAATGATCCGAGCTTATCCGCGTCAAAGTATATGCTGCTGCTGTTAAGTCTGACGCTGTTGCCAGCATCGTCCTGTGCCTGTAATCCGTCGCTGATTGAGAAACCTCCTATCTCTCCCGATGATGCAATTACTTTCCCTGCGAACTCTCCGTCGACAGCTTTCACTGTTCCGTCCTCCAGCGTCCGAAACTTGCCGTCCTTGCTTGTAATATTCTGGACGACGAGATTGATGACATCGATGAGCGTTGACCTGAGATATCCGCCTTTGATTATCGTTTGTTCATGTGTCGCTTTATCCACCATATCCTCCCAACTTGCATATCCGAGATTTTGCGCGATGTTGTTCTTCGCTGAATCTTCTGCTGATACAGCCTTTGTCGATGCAACTTCCTCTGCTGCTACGGCAATCAGCGACAATACGGTAGAGCAGTAACCGACTAACGTGTTGCGGAAACTGACGCCGTCTGCGAGTTCTGTATCCTCATCTACCCACACTGAGCCTGCACCGCTGGCATATTGGAACAGGGTGTTTGCGGCTGTGATGATGCTGTCCATGCGGTCTGTCAGACCAGCGGCTCGGCAGCTCTCCAGCGCTGTGTACAGTGTTCCTTTGTTAATCGGGAAGTATTGTATGTAGTAGTATCCGTTGTCGGGCTGTGTGCTTGTACTTATATCTTTGCGGTATGCTATCTCAAAGGTATGTGTTCCTGCTTGCAGTGTAAAGGTGTGCTGCACGACATTTCCCTGCCGTGCGCCCTTTGTATCTGCTGCGACTTTGCTGGCGTCAATCGTGCCAGTCTCGTTTACGATACCCGTATTGTCAAGTTTGCCGAGCAGAGTGTAGTCGTAGTTTCCCTCTGCTCTTGAACCTATTTTGACGGTCATCTGGCAAGCAGAATAGGCTTTCACTGTTATACGCACCACGGTTGCGGAGTTGTGCGTGTGCAGGTTGCTGCGCTTCCAGCCGTAGAATATCGATGTTGTGTCGGTTTCTGTGTCCCAGTCGTTGCCCATTGTTGTCTCCTCTGCCGTGACAGCATACAGGACAGCGTATGAGCTTTCGTTGTTGCTCAGCTGTTTCAGCGTGTCTCGGACAGCACGCTTCTCGACGACAGTGAATGTGTCATCGTCGTTCAGCTTGTCCGCAAGAGCGAGGACAGCAGTGTCGTCTGTGTACTTGCTCGCGAGCTGCCAGTGCGCTATGTTGAAAGTTGCTCCTGCAGCCTTAGCAGTTATGCAGCGTAGCACGTCGTTGCTGTACAGATTACCGTATGTGGCGTTGACCCACATGTCTCCGACGTCGTACGGCTGCGCATTTGTCGGTTGCGCAACAAAGACGCGACGCTTGCTGTCTGCCGTATCCTGTGCAGCGGCTGCGGTGGCAAGAGCCCGCGCGATATCTGCATCCGCAAGAGCAACCCATATGTACGTCTGAGCATCGCTGTCGTGCATGAACCTGTAAGCCTTGCCTGTATCCTTGTCGTAATACAGGTCTCCGACATGTTTCTCTCGCTCTGTGTCTGTCGCCCATTGGCTGGCAGGCAGGTTATTGAGAGTCGGTTCTCCACTGTAGTACCATGTCTCTACGACTCCGTCAAGCTGGTCTTGTATGTTCTGCAGCTCGCTCTGCAGTCCTGTGTAGAACGAACTCCATTCTTGTATGTTCTGCAGTCCGCTTGTCCCTTGCGCAAAGGTTATCTTGCCTCCTATCTCTCCCTGTGCGAGGTCGAAATAGGTGTTGCCGTCGCTGCTGACTATCTTGTCTGTTGTTATGCGTGCGCCTGCAATCTCAGTGAAACCGTACAGGGATGTGAAGCTGCGTGATTTGTCGTATTCGCTGTTGAGGATGCCTACAAGGAAGTGGTAATATCCTGTGACAGCGGTCATGCCGATGGCTGTCTCGGACAATATGTAGACGGCAGACGTGCCGCTTGTCCTGCTGCATTTCAAGTAGACATAGTAGCGCTTGTCTGGATCATCCAGCACAGCTGACGTGTATGCCTGTACGCTCCACCACATGTATTCCGACGCGGCATGTGTGCTGCTCATGTCAACGCCGAGCGTCAGGTGCTGCAGAAAGTAATTGCCCGTGATGCTGAACACTCCTGTCGCAGCATTGTAACTGAATACAGGGGTAACGATTGTCGGGACTGCAGACGTGTGGCTGTTGACGAACCTGTACTGCATAGACTCATCTCCTACGAGCAGTTGCAGCATGCGTGCTGCCGCTGGCGATATGCTCTGTGTGTATCCGTCAATGAGAGCCTGCTCCAGCATGCGGCTTGTCTCCTGAGCGTCGCGGAAACGTCTGCGCGTGAACTGCTGTGTCTGTCGGCGCACCTCCTCGACAACGACCTCCTCACTCTGCAGCTGTTTTATCTCGCTGGCGAAATTGCCGCGGACAGGTTCGTTGGAGAGAGTTATCTCTGGGCTGTGCGGGTTGTTGATGTAGTCCTTTATACCTGTTATGCGCACAATGACTGGATCGGGCTGGAAGCTCGCGTCAGTAAACTGCACGCAGCCTCCGAGTATGATCTTGCCGCCTATATTCTCCCAGTCCTGTTTAGCCCATATGCCGTCGAGTGAACCCGTGAAAGTGAAGTGTGCATCCTCGTGCTCGTACATGTAACGTACTGCAGCGCGGAACATGTCCCACGATGCGCCCGACTTGCTGGCGTCTGAGCGTATATATGAGCTTGGAAGCGTGCAGTGGTAGACGATGTATGTGTCGTTGGCGGAGGGCTTGAATGTGCTGTTCGGCATCGTCTGTCCGTCAATCTCCTGCGGCACAATCTCGAAGCGCTTGGCGAGCTTTGTCTGTCCTTTCTCTGTGACTGCCGCATTGTAGTAATTGACCTCGAACTCACGCCCAGCGAGCATTCCGCTTTGGAATATAACGGTCATCTTCTCTCCGTCTATCTGATAGTCCGAATAGTTCGGGCACGGGTTGCTCAGTTCGTTCTTATCGGTGAAGTCATACAGGTAGTTGTCTGCGTCAACAGTTATGACCTGACCTACCTTGCCGATACGGTTCGGGTAGATGTCGCTGCAGTCGAGGCTCTCCTCATAATAGGAGGACAGTGCCTTGTCGTTGCGCTGTATTGAGAGACCGTCGCTGCTGGCTATATATTGCCGAGCGCTGGTACTGTCATATCCCGCCTCGTCCTCGAAGTGTACGCCGTCGTAACGTATCGTCTGTCCTGCAGGCAGCAGGAGTTCTGTGTTGCCGTATACGCTCGGGTCAATGTTCTGCGTTCCTCCCTGAACGAACAACACCTCCACGGGCATGGTGTCACTGTTGCTGCGTCCGATGCCAGACTTGAAGCCGTTCCCCTTGCCGTACGACAGCTCAATAGGTTCGTCCCTGTTGTATTCGACCTTATGCAGAGATACTGTCTTGCCAGCTATCTCATATTCTGTCTCAAAGGCGTCTGCAATCAGCTGCAGCGCTTCGAGGCAGTGCGTGTGGTCGTACGACACGAGCTTGGCTGCTGCATCAATACATGTTCCAACCGTCCAGCCTGTGTCGCGGCGGTTCATGTTGTCAACAAACTGCTGCAGGTGTTCTCTCGGTGTCGCAGTGAGAGGAAACTTGACCCGTCCGTCGACTGTGTTGCGTATCATCCAGCGCTGTGCACGTGCCTGATATGCCTCGAATACAACAGTGTATTCGAAGTTCCTGCTGTGCTTCATCGTCATATTCTCGGGACGCTCGAGCGTGTAACGTGTGTTCTGATACATCACATACGAGCCTATCGGTATCTCCACGTGCTCTGCGAGAGCGAAGTGGAGCGTCAGGCTGTGATCGCCCATTACCTGTCTGTTGCGGTAACTGTTGTCGTCTACCACTACAGATAGAACGAGTGTGTCATTGCTGCTGTAAATGTTCATAATTATTCCTTGTTATATATCAACCCTTGTCCAACCTGACGGAATACCACTTGCGCCACTCGGAAAACTTACTCCAGATTTACATTTTATAGTTCCTCCAGAACCCACTCCTGAGAGCCAGTAAGATAGATTAGTGCTATTAACATTAGTATCTGCGTTTATAGTTACTTCGTGCAAACTTGTACAGCTACTGAACATCGAAGCGTAGCAATATGATGTTAGCGTAGTAGCAGGAAGTTGCGGAGCTGACCATAACGAAGAACAACGTGTAAACATATTGTCATAACAATGCGGACTGAGCGTAGTAGCGGGCAATTTAGGAGCGGTAACTAAAGTTTCCATGCCGCTAAAGAGATATGAAAATGCATATGATCCCATTGTAACCTCTTGCTGATAATCTAATAAGGTCATTACATTTCCACTTATTTTTACTCCGTTCCCCCAACTTGTTGTAATCTTGAAATTAAGATAATTACTTTTATCTATTGCCAACGTTGTATTCCCGTTTCCTCGGAAAAATACAGTAGAAACATTATAAAGAGTAGTGCCTATATTATAGGCATTCCATGTTTTTTTATCGTAGGAATATTCTATTGATACATTTGGAGGGGTTCCTACTTTTCTCAAAGTAATACTGATAGGGTTATTTTCTTTTTCAATTTTAAGATAGTCTGGCTCATATTTCTCCCACACAAGGTCACTACCTATATACACCTTGCCTATCTCCTGCGAGCCTATATATCTCGCAACCATGTCCTGTGTTCCTATCTTGATTGCCATAGTCAAATCTTTATGTTGTATTCTGTATTCACATCCTTTGTAGAAATTGCATCGTACTCCGCCTGCGTGCAGACAACAATCGTCTTGACTGTTGTGCCGCCAATTGCTCCGATGTTCTCTCTTGCTGCTGTCTGCTCAACATCTGTCAACCCCTGATTTGCAACCGTTGACACCGCCTTGTAGTTACCCACATTGCCAAGACCGACCTGAGACTTTGTGACCGCGTGTGGATTGCTTGTACTGCTCAGATGCGAATCGTAGGCACTGACCTTTTCGCTCGTTATGTTGCTGTTGAGAGCTGCCAGCTGTGCGGCTGTTAGCGGTGTTTCATTTACCATGTACTCCGCATGCCAGCCGTTCACTCCGTCTGTTGCCCATATTCCGCTGTACTTGTAGCGCCACGTCTGCCCCGAATGTGTCTCGTCTGCCTGTACTACAAGGTAGTCATTCACAGTCGGCGTGTGGCTGCCTGCGTAGTCTACGGGATAGAGGCTCGCAACTGTAGGTATCGCAGCCTTGGTCGACCAGTTTCCGCGAAAATTCGCAGTCGCCGTCTGCACTGTACTGTTGACGAACGCCTTGTCAGCGAGCTGATTAGTTGACGATGCCTGTGAAGGTATCAGTGCATTGAGTGTATTAATACCGCTCTGCAATGTCTGTTCGGCTTGCTCCGCTCTATCTTCCTCATCTGCAATGGCTGCATATACTGCCGTGTCGTCGTAGTTCTCAAGCCCTGCCAGCTTGGTCTTCTCGGTTGTGGTATAGTCATTGGTGCTTAGTCCCTTGCCATCGACCTTATCGACCTTGGTGTTCTTGACGATAGTGATATAGTTTATTGCATCCTGCAGTTCCACGTCAGACACCTGTTTCAAAACGGTGCTTGAGAGTGCGAAGAACAGCTCTCCCGTATCGGTACACTGGTAATATGCCCCCTCGTCATAACCTGTGCTTGGCAGGTCTGCTTTCAGTCCTTTGTTGAATTTTAATTTCATATGCGCTTCTTTTAAATATCAGTGGCTTACCGCGAGACCAATCGCAGTAAGCCTATAATCATAATCAAAATGAGCCCCATTCTGTCGCAGCGTCTGAGTTCTGTATCTTCTGATAGTCTACGCTTGACAGTGCTCCGTTATCGGTGCTTGATGCAAGTACTAATTTCAGTCCGCTGCTTGTCACGGCGAGACCGTTGGCGTGTGTCGTGTCGAGCTTGATGCTGAATGTGTGGTCTGCTGATCCTGTGCCGATCTGCAAGCCGTTCCCTGCCGAATATACGTCAATAAGGCTGTTCATGTCGCATGACGCGAATGTTTTGCTCTGCTCTGTGCCGAGCCCGTCGTTGAACTCGAGGAACAGGTAGGGATGTCCCTGTGTCAGACCTGTGAATGTGTGCGAGTCTCCTTTCGGGAATGAGACTGCCATTGATGCTCCAGTTGCTACAGTCAGAATCTGGTCGAACAGCATGCCGTCCTTGATGAAGTCCGCTGCGCTGAACTCGCTGATCAGCGTGTCGCTGTTGCCGAGCAGCTGTATCTTGCGTGTGTCGCTGTCATATTGCAGCTTGATGTTTGTCTGTATGCCGTCTCCTGTTGCAGATAACAATTTGTCTCCGCTCTTGATGTTAACGGAGACTGTCTGCTTGTGGTTCGCTTTAGTAGAGACGTTTATACCGTTGCCAGCCTCAACTTCCGTGATGGCGTCACCACCTACATTGTCGAGCGCTTTCTCCAGCTTGCCGATTGCCTCATTGACGGTGTCTTCCTCCGTGACAGCTGCTGTCTGCGAGGGTTTTTCGTAGCCTGTTAGTGTGATTACGCCTCCGTTGATGATACTCTCGAGGTCTACCTCTGCAGTAGTGCCGTTTCTCTTTGTAACGACAAGCGCCTTGCCTGTACTTTTTAGAGAGACGCTCTTGAGTACCTCGTTGTCAAACATAGGGTTGACACCTACGAATATCTCTCCTGTGTCTGTGCAGAAGTATACCGTATTGGCGTCTTTCTGTGCGATAGCGTTATAGCCCGCTTTTGTTCCTTTCTTGAGTGAATACTTTGCCATTGTTGTGTATGATTAGTTGGTTAAAAATCGCCCCATTCCACGTCTTCCTCTAATGCTGTCTCTTTCCACATCTTGTTCCTGCGCCCGTATATCTTATCATCGTCTGGCGCTTCGTTGACGGTATTTTCCAGCCTCTCCATGAGGTCACGTTGATTCTCTATGTCGCCTGTTATGCTGCCCCATGCAGCTGCACCTCCGCCTGCTGGCGCAGCGCCTAAGACTATATTCAATGTGATGGAATCAAGTTCCGCAATCTGATGCACGTTGAATGAGACGTTCTCTTTCGGCAGATTGAATTTGATATTAATTATATCAGCCATTGTATACGATATTGTGTTGAACGAATGTTAGTGTAGTCTCGCACCGCATCTTGACTATGTCATTCTTGTAGTCGAACGCGCTGTTGCGGCACTCAGCAGAGAGGTGCAGTGTCTTGCCTGCCAGTGCCTTGGTCTCTTCCTTGGAGAGGTCTATCTGTACCCATCCCTCGGGGCTGACATCCTGAAAGGAGACCAGCCGTTGCCAGTGCTTGTTGAGACGTTCGTCCGCGAGGAATATTATCACTTCGTAATCAGGGTGCAGTATTACCGTTTGCCCCTCGCACACCTGCAGCGCGAACGAATAGGTCGTTCCAGCCGCGATATTGATGTTGTTGTCGTTGCACATGTCTGTATCTTATTTAAGTCGTTTCTTCCCGTTGTTCGTTGCGCAGGTTGCCCGTTATTGTGAGTGTGAGTGTGAACTGCAGCCATATGCGCCCGCTGGCGCTGAACTGGTTCACGCTGCACTTGCGATAGTAGCATGGGTAGTCCGCATTGAGGTCTTTGACGTAAAGCGTACGCTCGTCCTCCCGTATGAGGTCGTACAGTAGCGCGTAATAGTTGCGCCACATCTCCTCGAGGTCATCTGCGCGCAGCAGGCAGTTCAGCTTGACGTCTTTTGCTTTGTACGTTACATCCGTTCCGCTGTCGTAGATTGCTCCAGCCTGTGATGTTATGTTGCGAAGGAGCGCCTGTTTGACGCTGTTGCCGCGTCGTATCTCATCCAGTGACCCTTGCAATATGCGGACGCCGTAGTCCGTGAACGGTCTGCCGTCAATGGTATAGTCGTCGTTCTCTGCCACGCCTCCGCCTGTGGGTGCTTCGTATTCGTAGTCTTCCAGCGGATAGTCGTCCGCAAACTTGGTGCTCAGGAAGCCGAGCACGCTCACTGCCTCGAAGCTTGTATGCTGTACGAGTCTAAGTCGGAACGAACGTCCTATCTCCGTGCTGCGGAATACGTGATACGCCCCGTCTGCAAGCATGGCGCAGAATTCGAACAGAAGCGAGGACGCGCCGCGTACGGCGAAGCGTACGGCGAAGCGTACGGTTATCTCGCGGGTGTTCAGCACGGGTGCTGACAGATCCGCCTCGACACCGTCGTATTCCTGCCAGTCGTTCTGCGTCACTGTCTTGAGTGGGGGATAGGCGAGCAGCTCGTTGTAACCGCCCTCCACGACAAACACTCCATACCTCGCGTAGACGTCCACGTTGTCAATATACAGCTTTCCGCTCATCATAGGATAATTGCATTATCACTTGTTGACTTGATACATATGCATCCCTCCTCCTGCCTGACGCGTACGACTGCCCATCCGCTCGCGTTTATGATCGCCCGTGCTCCGTGCAGCAGGACGATGCTGTGTCGTCCGTGCGTGTTGCAGTTTATAGTCGCGGACGTATGTCCTATCAGAACCACATCTGTTGGGTTTGTCAGCGTTATCGCCCCTGCGTCTATATGTATGCCGCTCTGCTCAGGCTTAAGTGCCTTGAACAGGCGGAAAGTGGCTGTGTTCGGGAAATGGTTCGCGAGACAGAACTCGATGCCCTGCGGAGACAGGAATAAACGCACGAGTTCCTCGTATGTCTCCGTCCCGCGAAACTTGTCACAGGCGTCGAGCTGTTTTGCCTGCCTGTAGATCTGTCCTATTACCTGCTGTATGTCCTGTTGTCTCATAGCGCTTTTATTTTTATGCCGAATAGGTTTATATCACTCAGTGTGCTGCGCACGTCACGCAGGCTGCTCTCGACTGCCGCAAGACGGTCGGTATTGTTCTCTATCTGCATCACGCTGCGAAGTATTTCTGTCGTGTTAGTGACGAGCATCTGCGTGTTCTCGGCGATGCTGTATGTGTGTCCCTGTACTGCGGTCATGCGTCCGTTCAGCTCGTCAACGCTCTCCTGTGATGCCGTTGCGATGCCGCCTGCTGTCGCCTCGCGTGTTGAGTCTGCTACAGGTGCGAACAGAGACTTTATGTCCTCAGGCAGTGATTCGTACATGGCTGCGAAATTGTCTTTCTTCTCGTTCAGGTCTGCAGCGAATTCATCCATTGAATCGATGAAGGCGTCAATACCTACGAACTCCCCGTCATTGAACCATTTGCCCTTGTATGTGTTGAATATCTTGCCTAACGGTTCTTCGAGGAACTGCTGTGTCAGCATGCGGCGGACGATGTCTCCTGTTATATCGTTCACTTTATTCCCCCACGCCTCAGCATAGTCCTCGCCATTTTGGAATGCGTCGAAGAATGCGTCCGACAGCTCCTCTGCTATACCAGTTGCACTGTCGCCGATGATGTTCTCGGTCATCTCGTTCATCAGCTGTACGGACTTGCTTCCGAGTTCTTCAATAGTCTTGTTCCATTCTCTTATGTTGTCATCATCTGGCTTCTTCGCGTCCTGTTCTTCGTTGATCATGTCCTGCAGGTCAAGCATCTGCTGTGTGTAGTTTTCCAGCTGTGCTGTAGCCTCCTTGTAACGTTCTTCCCCAAGCGCTTTGTCTGCAGTATATTCCACGTTGGCGTAAGCCCGAGCAATGTCAGCGGCGTACCTCTTGACTGCGTCTGCGCGCTGCTGTTCATACTGTATCTCTATCGCTGTATTCTTGGCTTTCTCAATGCTGCGGCGATTGATATCTGTGATAAATCTGTCGTTGTTTATCTTCTCCCATGCCTCGAGTTCCTCTTTCTGCCGTATTTTTACCAGTGCGGCATCCATTTCGTCGCGGTATCTCTTGAAAGCGTCTGCGGTCATATCGATAGCCGTGCTGTAGTTCCGCTGCAGTCGTACGACGTCCGCATGATCTATCTCCCACTGCAGTCTGTCTATCTCTGTCTGCAATGCTTCGATGCGTGCCTCGCGAGCAGCGTCGCTGGTCACTGCCTGTGCTATTGCCTGCGCTATCTGCAGTGCTGCCGATATGACGGTCAGTATCACTGAGGCACTCTCCATCGCCTTGATTGCTGTCGTGCCTGCTGTGGACGTGCTCTGTATTGCAGCTTCCGAGCTCTTTGTCACGGTCAGTATGCCGTTTATCATCTGCAGAGTTGCGCTGGATATAGTGCCGACCGTCTTGATTATTTCTCCCGCCGTTCCGCCGACCGTCTCGCCAATCTCCTCGAAGATGTCGTTGCAGTCATTGAGCACGCTGTACAGGTCTTCCCATTCCTTGATGCTCCGCTTGTCGGGGTTGATCTCTGCATCCGCCTTTGCCTGTCTTACTTTCTTGTCTGCTGTCGCTACCTTGGCACGTGCGGCAGCTATCTTGTTGCTGTCGGTCTCGCCCTCACGCTCCAGTGCGGCGAGCTCGTCCTGAGCGCGAGCCAGCAGTTCCTCGAGCTGTTCGAGCGACAGGTTTGCTATCTCGTTGCACCATGACTGGAACGCTTCCTGTCTGTTCGCAAACTCAATGTCAAGAGCCTGCATGGTCTCCTGTTCCTGTCTGTTCAGTTCGTCGACGTTGCCTTGTGAGACGCCCTGTCGGAGAGCGCCGTTCTCGTACAGACGGGCGCGGTTCTCCGCATACTGTCGTTCCAGATCTGTACGCCGTTGCTCGTATGTCTCAATGCCCTGTATCGATTCGTCAAGTTCCTTTTGCAGCAATGTCTTGCGAGCCTGCTCACGCGCAGCCGTAAGAGCCGTCTGCTGTGTCTCTGTCAGTGCGCCTCCCTGAGCGTCACGCCATTTCTGTTCCTGCAGCTGGTATTCCGCTATCTCGCGCTCGTAGTCAAGCTGTATCTGCCGTATCTTCTTGTCAGAGCCCTCTTTCATCAGCTCTATCTGCGCCTGTGCGGTGTTCTGCTGTAACGTCAGCAGTTCCTTTGCTGCAGTGTCTTCCGTCTTGCCGTTCGTGAAGCTGTTGCTGCGTCGCTGCAGCATCGCCATTTCCTGCGCTGCCTGTGTGTCTATTCTCAGGCGTTCAGTCTCCAGCTCCCGCAGACGGTTCTCGTCCTCAATGGTATTGCTCGTCAACTCCATAGAACGCTTCTGCAGATCGATGCGGCGGTCTGCGAAGTCACTCTCTACGCGCACCTGTTCGTCAAGAGCCTCTTTGTAGGCATCCATCGCTTCCTTGCGCTCCACATTCGACAGGGTGGTGTCGTACATCTTCATGCGAGCCTCAGCTTTTGTTTTGTCAAGCTCCTCCTTGCGTTTCTGCCACTCGCTAACCTCTACCTCCAGCTGTTTCTCCTGTTGTCTGATTTCCGCTGTCGCCTTAGCTGCGTCGTTGACGCTGCTTCCCCAGTCTTTAATGCTCTTGGCTGCGTCGTCCAAGGTCGTGAACTGCATAAAACTGTCAGCCAGCTCCTTTGCGCTCTGTTTAATGCCCTCCCTGTCAAAGGTGAATGCCGCTTTCAGAATGCCTCCAAGTGCGCTCGCCATGTCTCCGAGAGACTTGAAGCGGTTGACGATGTTTTCCTTTATTGATGTCCATAGGTTAGTGATAGCCTCGCGCGGGTTGCTGAACGCGTCGTACAGTGCCTTGCCCACTGTAATGACTATCTCCTTAAGTTGTCCGAGAACGCCGCTGACGTAGCCGCTGACCTTTGCAAACGCCATTTGTCCCTCTGCTGTGCTGTTGAACCATGTCTTGAGCGTTTGCAGGACTACGACAATAGCCGCGATTATCGCTCCCAGCGGTGTGGCGATGAATGCCTTGGCAGCACCTGTCATCTGTGTTATACTCTTTGCAGCAGCCTGTACACTGTCAGGCATCTGTGACATGAGAGCGTTGTACTTCTCCTGTCCTCCCAGCAGTTTGACGAGTATGTTGGATTCCTCCTCCTCCTCCTCGGACATGTCATCAACAGCTCCTGCAGCACCCTCCGCTGCCGACTCCATCTGTTGCAGCACGGTGGAGTAGCGCTCGGTCTCGCTGTTCAGATCCGAGATACGTGTAGCCGTCTCCTGCATCTGTTCAGTGAGACGGTCAAACTCGGCGAAGTTGCCCTCCGCAAATGCTTCCTGTGCCTGTTCTGACAGTTCCTCGAATTTTGCTTTGAGAATCTCGACCGATTCTGTGTTTGCATCTATGACGTCCCGTAACGCTTCCGTCTTGTGCTCTGCGTCAGACACGTCGTATTGTGTGGATAACTCGCTGAATACCTGTGCGGCGGCACGGCTGGCTTCCCGCATGCCGTCAAAGATGTCATCGAGACGGTTGCCTTGTTTCTCTGCTTCGTCTCCGATGCCGTCCAACAGGCGGCGGCTCTCCTCCACGCTGCGTTGCAGCTCCGAGTTGTCTATACTTGCGCTGAAATTCAGTCTTCCGTTATCCTCTGCCATTATTCTATCGAATTAAAGAATTGCATTACTTTGTCCCTGTTGTTCGGGTCGTCAGCCCTGATTACAGGTTGTGTCTCCTTATCCTTGCCGTCCTTGTCACGCTTGCTGATATATGTAGGTAGCGTTGCTCCGTACAGAATCACGTTCGCGTATGACATATCGTACAGGACGTAATCAATAGACAGATTGAATGCCTTGACCGTGCCTGCTACGACTGCCCAGATGCTGTCGTTTCGTTCTCCACTTTCGTCGGACGGAGCAGGTTTATCTCGAGGAGGAAAGTGGTAAGCGCGAAAAAATCGCCTATCTGCATTGTCTTGAGAAGACGTACAGTGAGTGCGTGCAGCTCTGTCGGTGTGCACTGATGCATCAGCCTGCGTGCAAGACGGCGCCGCCTGTAGTGGAATAGAACGCGGAATCGGCGTTTCGCTCCGATGATCAGCGTCGCGATGATGTCTCCTATCGCCTTGCAGTCACTCGCAATAGAGAGTGACTCACTCACGATGTCTCCGTCATTGAGTGATACGCGCGGCAGCCGTGAGATATGCTGCGATACGAGAACCAGCGTAGCGATGCTCGGTGGTGCTATTCTGTAGGTCTTGCCTCCTACGCGCACTTTGTCTGTCTGCTGCAGGATCGTGTCTCCTGCTGTCTGTTCAATAGTATGTGCCATATCTGTCATTGTGTTGGTTGCGGGGGCAGGAGTCGAACCTGCTGCTGTCGAGTAATGAGCCCGAGGTGCACCCGTTACACCTCCCCGCGATACTCGGACGAGGACGCATCACGCGCGCTCGCCCGCAGAAAAATGAGTTTTTGGAAATGAAAAAATCTTCACGATTACTGTGGAATCTGTGTTACTTTTACAATTGCAGATTTGCCGTCAGCTGTGATTGTGACGTATGCCACCCTCTGGCTGGAATCCGAGTTAGCAGATACCTTTACTGTGGTGACTTTTGCTGCTGTTGTCACTGTGCACCAAGACTGGTTCGAGCTTGCAGATACGTTACCTGTAGATGTTGCAGAAACTGTCTTGCCAGTTGTGTCTGCTGCACCTGAGAAGAACAACTCATACTTGTCCAGTGCAAGTCCGCCCTCGGTGTACGGTTTAACGGTTTTTCCCTCTGCTGGTATCAGACATTTGCAGACGTAGTGCAGCATGATACCGTCAGCGGTAGAGAATGACTCCTCGCAGCGGACTACGGCGCGGTCAATCTGAATGCCCTCGCACGAGTTGTCCTCTGGGATGACGCGGAAAGCATGCTCTCCGTCAATGACGCCGTCGTTATCATCGAAAGGACGTGAATAGCCTTTTTTGACGAACAGGTTAAATTCCAGCTGATAGGTTGTTTTTGCGACTTTGAAGTCGACGATACCGCCACCCTCCTCAGTTGCTGTCTTCTCTGTACCTGCGGTAGGAACGAGCTTGGTTGTGTCCTCTTTCGGAGTGTCTAATGCAGTCCAAGATCCTGATGATGACGGAGCGCCTCCAACGGAAGGGATAGTTCTAAGTGAGCATTTGCCCCAAGATAATATTGCCATTGTTGTAGTAGTTAATTAAGTTCTTCAAATAATCTGTATCGTAACATTATGACGACGTAGTGCTGCTGCGTGTCGCGTTCCTCGTCTGTAGAGATAGTTGACTGAACAGTGAACAGGTAGTTGCTGCGCGTCGCAGTCAGACGTTCCGTCCATTCCTGCGCAGCGCGTTCTATCTCCGCTGTTCGCGCTCCGTTCTCAACCCATACGCCGTTCAATTCGATGTCAGGGACGTAGATGTGTATTGTTACCACGCCTGTCTGCACCTGCTCTGACAGTCCAGCAGTGAATATCACAACAGCGTCTTCCTTGCGGCTGTCACGCGGACGGTAGCCGTTGCGATAGACTTTGCCTGTGAGCATCTGTGCAAGGCTGCTGCCCTGTAGCATCTGTATCACGTCTCCCTGTACTTCGTGTGCTGTGTGTTTCATTTCGTGCTGAGGTTGAGTTCTCTGAATAGTTTCGGAACGAGGTTGTCTGCCAACAGTTCGGCGCTGTCTATAACGTCTTTTCCGCGGCGTTTTACGTACGCGGCGTACTGCATGCCTGCCACAACGATAAGAGCAATTCCGTTGCTGAACCTGCTTGCGAGACTTTCTGCGTACGAGCGTCCTGTCTCAGATCCGTTGCCGCCGTCCTTGACTGCAGCAAAAGACGAAGCCAGTACGACCTGTCCGTCCTTGACTATAACGTATCCGACACTGCTGCGGAGGTTGCCTGTCTGGTCGGTATAACTGCCTGATTCCCGCGCTGTATTGACAACCTGTTCGCCTATTGCAGACAGCTCACGGATGAGGGCAGCCTCGACGTTTTTTATTTTGTCCTCGATGTACTGCTGCACTTTCGTTTCTATTGTCTGTTTGATAGGCATTGCTGTTGTCTTTTCAGTTAATTTTTCGGAATTTGGCGCGTGTGGCGTTTTCGCTCTGTGTCCTGTGTGTTTGTGTCTTCCGCAGGAGAAAGTGCCGTAAATCGCCGCAAATCGCGTCACACAATTATCCGTACCTCTCCGACTGCTTCGAGCAGTTCTATGCTAACTACGGAAAACTCCCCAAGTACATGTCCGAATTGCATCAGCCGCACGCGGTTCGCGCGGAACGGTCGTGCCTGTGCTTCAACGAGTATCGTGTAAGATTGCTCTGTTACAGGCTCTCCTGTGCGCTGTGCGAGTGCGTTATGCTTGGTCGGTATGAACTGGCAGGGGATAGGAGCACCCCATGTCTGTACGGCAGAAGTGGGATAGCCTGCGCTATCCAGTCCGCCTCCGTCGGAGCATTGCACCTGTATTGTCCCGTTCTGTATGATCATAGACTTTCCCCTTTGTAGCCGTATGTAGGCATGCTCTTGGTCGCGCTCGGGTCATCATGCTGTGCGTACAGAGATTTGGCTCTGCTGCGCAGCTGTGTCCGCTGTTCGTCGCTGAATGTGTAGCTCTGACCGCCCTGTGAGACGTTGGGAGCATCCGACAGCCACAGGAGGAGGTCTGCCTTTGCGAGGTTGTAGTCCCGTCCAGACAGAACCTCCTGCGTTGCTATGTCGTTCAGCGACAATCCTCTTGCCTCTGCGCACTCTGCGAGAGTGCGAAAGGGAATGGGGTATGCGTTTATGCCCTGCAGTGCTTCAAGTATTGTCGTCATATTGTCACATCGTAGTTAAATCAACTCCAAGCCTGTCCGTCAGTCTTGAGGTAGATGTTACGGTAAGCAGTGTCAAATACAGGAATAGCGTCTGTCTGTCCGATAGTTATCTCTGCTGTCGGTTCAACTGTTCCGTATTTCTTTATTACAGTGTGAGCGCGCTCTACGCGTATGATAGCGTCGTTTCTCTCCTGCAGGATGTCGTATTGGGTACTACCCAAGATGCGATTTTCTGAGAGGATAAGACGGTCTGTCGCAAACGGGTTGCCGCTGGTCTGTGTGCCGTCCTTGAACTCGCGGGTGATGTCTTGGTCGATGACAATCAACTGAATGCCGTTGAGCCAAGCCTGTTTTGCGAGCATAGCATTAACAGCGGCAAGGTCGGGTGTCTGTGCGATACCGACAGCGTTTGCGAGGTAGGAGGCGCAAGCCTTGATGATCTGCTCTGCAGAACATATCTTGTAGAACGTCTCGAGGTTGACGAACGCGAACTTCGGGTTCAGACCGTTGCCCTTAGCGCCCTTGATGACTGTTGCGAGGTCGCCGATGATGTCAGCAGAAGCGGAAGTGCCCCAGTCGGTTGAGGTGTTCTTTTTCTGTGTGCTTGCGTCCACGTCATAGTCGAGGTCGAACTCGTTAGCGAATGTGGCGTTGTTGGTTGTAGTGAACGAGAGCTTGCCAGCGTTGGAAGCCAGTGCCCATGCGATGTATTCAAGTTCGCTCTGTACGCCTGTGAAGCAGAAGTCAACGTCTCCGCCCCAGTACTGCACGAGCTTGGCTGCATCCTCATTCTGTGCGAATGCGAGTGCTGTCTGGTAGTCCTTAATCTCGCTGCGTGACATCTCACGACTGATTGAGATGAACGGGATATCGCCCTTAGCGCTCTCAAAGAGAGGACGTCTCTTGCGGACAATTGTGCCGTTGTCTGTGTGTAGGTCGGCAGCGACATTCCTTTTCTCCAGCTGGTTTGTCAAGGTCTTCCATACGAAGCCGTTGACTTTATTTACAGGGAAGTGAGTGCCGAACAGGAACGGTCTGGCGTCCGCGCTGTTGAGGCGAGCCTGCACCATTTGTTCTGACAAGCCCTGTATCATTGTATTGACTATTGTTGCCATTGCTGTACTGATTAATAGTTAATTATTCCTTTGAGTTTACCTGCAATAAGAGCGGGGAGGCTGTTGCCCTTTGTTGTGCCAATCATCCACGCGTCTGTATTGATGTTGTCGTTCGCGATAACAGGCTTGCCTGTGCCTACGAGAGTGAGAGGCTCATATTTGAGAGCAGCTCCGCTCGCTCCAGCAGCAGCACCCTGAAAGAGATACGATGTGTCCTTTGTCAGCGCTGCTCCGAGAGTAGTGCCGACTGTGAGCTCGTCGTATGCTGCGTTGCTGGTGTCTATTGCTGTGATAGCGTATGCAGCACCATTCTCAGCTGCGAAGACGACGTCTGAAACCTTGAAGTCGTGACCCTTGTAAACCTTGATTTTGGTCGCTGAATCTGTAGCGTTTGCCTGTACCTTTGCGTACTTCACAACGTGGCAGATGCCGTTGGAGTCAGGCGCACTAAGAGGACGTCCCTCTGCAAGATAGTCGACGTTGAGGTCTTCTGTTGCGACGGATACTCCGCCGCGAATATCAGCGACCTTGTGCTCGAATACCTTTGGCAGTCTGCTGTCCTTTCTTTTTTGAACTGTCATTGACATTGTTGTAACTGTTTAATTGTTAATAATTAGAACGGCTGCCCCTCAGAGGATTGGGTGCTGCGGGCATTGATAGCCTCGAGCTGCTCCTTGGTCAGATCGTTCTGTTGCGCTTGTCTGCCTGTAACGACAGACGGCTTCCCGAAAACAGCCCCTTTCGCTGTAGTGTCCTTGATGATGCCTGCGACTTCGTTTGTCACGTCGCCGATCAGAGTAGAAAACTCCTCGTCCGTGATGTTCTCCACTGGAGTACGTTCGTACGCTTTCCGAAGTGACTCTGGCAATTTCGCGGTTACTTCCGACAGTTTCTGTCTGCGGTCTGCTGATACACGTCCGCTCTCGACTGCAATGACACGCTCTGTGAGAGCCTGATTGCTGTCTATGAGTTTCTTAGCCCAAGCGGGCATGTCTTCGTCGGCTGGTTGCTGTTCTGATGTTATCGAACTGCCCCCGTCCTCAATCTTGACGCCGTCTTTCAGCCCGTGCTTCTTTTCGTAGTTGCTTACGGCTGTGACCTGCGCTTCGGTAGCACGGCTGTCGCCGTAACTATCGATGATTGACTGCCAAGTGACACCCGCGACTGCGGTTTCCACCTGTTCTGTTGTGGTGACAGTTTTACCAAACTTGTTCTTGATAACCCTGTCGAGTACTGCGTCACTGACCCCCTCAAATTTGGCTTTCAGTGCTGCGAGTAGTGCGTTGTAGATTTCTTTATTCATACGTCTATGAAATTAACTGTTAAGATAATGCGCCGAAGATAAGAATAATTTTTGAAAGTGTTTACATTGTAAGCATAAAATTTGCACGAAATTGCAAAATTTGTGCGATTCTTGAAAACTCGGCAAGACTGCCGTCAAACTGCGATTTTCAAAAATAATTGCTGTTAAGATAAAAATATTTGTAATTATATTTGTTTTATTGATTTAAACGTAGTTATTTTGTCGCTGTAATCATAATTCGAGTTGGAAATGAAATACAGCAGTACACAGATCAACAGGGACTGGAGAATTAAAGTTGACGGTTATACGGAAGACGGTCGCAAGTTGCATACGTTGCTTGGCGTGCGCGGGACGGTCGCCCTGATAGGGGAGGAGTTTCTCAACAAGTTTCTCGATCGTGCCTATGCCAGCATGCTGGATGCGTGCACATGCAAGCTCCGTCGCGGTATAGTCATTACGTTTTACGCCAAATAATTGAAGTTATGGGAGAGCAGATTACAGTTACATTCTATCGTCCGAAGTCCATTATTGACCCGACTTTGGAAAAGGTTGTCATCAGGACAGGCGCGACCGACGTTACGAAAGCCTATGAGGTTGCTGTCGAGAACGGGCACAACCCCTACAGGAATATCAGGTTTTCTTGGGAGTAGGCTGATTGTCAGCCTGCCCATCTTGTCGGGCGATTTGCATTTTTGATATATATCATTTATCTTTGGGGATATTTTGATTTGACATGGCACAACAGGAATTTATTTACTGGGTTCACTTCGCAGATCCTCCAGCAGGTTGCAGTACTACAGACTTCTTTTTCGGAGGTCTGTCTGCCATTTATACGCAGTTCTCGAAGCAGCAGGTCGGCTGCGCGGTAACGCGTCTGTGGGAAGTCGGGGTGTCTGACGGAATCCCGTACTACAACAAGCGCACTGGATGCACCATTACCCGCGAGCTGCTGGTTCGTAAGGCTCGTCCAGAAAACACGCCCGAATAGGTGCTTTCTCTTGGCGAATACGGGCGTATTTGATTGAAATAACTATATTTGCAGCATTATGACAGACGAAGAACTTGATAGAATATGGGCGGACTGCAAAGCCCGCGAGGAAAGGGAAAAGGCTGAATGGGAAGCCCTCCCCGAGGAAGAAAAGAAGCGGAGGCGTGAAATGTACGACCCCGCTTTCCTTGAACGAATTTCCGATGATGTTACAGGCGGACACGATGATTAAACCTCTGTGAGGTAAAACACAGGCATTTCCCCCGCCTTGATTAGCACACCGTCGAAACGGAACTTACAGCCCTTGTCAAATAAGATTTCGTGCTGATTTATCAGCCCCTCAAACCGACCGCTAAACTGCGATAATTCCTCTATCGGATGTCCCGATTTGCCATTTATGACAAGCAGGACATCCGTTTCGTTTTTCTTTATCGTGGCGAGACTTTCAATCCTGTGTTCGGCGATACTCCTTTCCGTTGTTGTCGAAGTGAACCCCGCGAAAGTAGTTGTTTTTCCGCTTCGGGCATTATCAATGAATGTTGCGAGGTTCGTCTTGTTTAATCGGACTGTCCTATAAACAGTCTGTTCGACAGGTTCAATCTTTGAAAGCCCCTGTGAAATCAGTTGGCTGAACGCTTGATTAAACTCCGACAGGTTGCCTTTTCGGAGTTGGTTGTTCAGTTGCCTGTACGCCGAAATGTCGCCGCGCGTGAAATGGAAGATAGCAGCCTTTTCCGTATTGGGTATGTTCGGGTATCGGGCTTGCAGGAATATGCCGAGGCTTTCTTTCATCGCAGGGGAGGTTGATAACGCCCGAGTGAACTTTCTTTCGGCGGGGGTGTAGGTATCAACTTCGAAGCCGCTTACATACTGCGGATTTTGACGGATAAAGTACGGCATTGAACCCCACCCCTTTGCTCGTTCCTTGTTTTCCTCCACCCATTGTCTGAACTCCTCAGGGACGTCCTTGACGGTGTTCACGCTGTCCTGCAGCGGTTCTTCTCCGCGCAGCATGCGTTCCCTGTCCCGCTTCATCTCCTCGTCTGTCTTGAGTATTGACGTTGCGAAACAGCGGCAGTGCGGATGCCAGCCCGTGAACTTGAAGGTTTTGGGGTAGCGTCCCTGCAATTTGTCGCAGATGTCCGTGAACGGCTCGGGAATACCTTTGCTGTTGATGAGGGTATGGTTGTTCGACAGGTGTATCTCGATGCCGACCACGAAGTCGAGCTGCTGCCATCGTTCAAAGTCCGACGTCCTGTAGGCGATGTTCGTTTCTGTAGCGGCAAGACGGCGTGCGTTCTTGTATGATGATCGGAACACGCCCCGTCCAGTGTGATAGGCTGCCGCCCGCTTTGAGAGCTGCAGGTTTCCGTGTTCGTCACGCACTCGGCGGAACAGGTCGTCTGGGTTCTTGAGCCACATGCGCAGGTCGCGCGACATGGCGTCTGCGCTCAGTCCGTTGCGTATGCCGACGTCAAGCCCGAGCTCTATCTCGTTCTTGAACTGATTGGTGTACTGCCACACCCTGTCTGACAGTTTGAGCCCGTTCTCCTTGCGCTGGATGAACGCTTCGCGGGCTGCATCATTGTTGCTGAAATATTTTCTGTACTGTGCCTGTGTCAGCCTCCCCACGTTGTTGCCGAAGACAGCGCGCGCCAGTTCGTCGTTCTTGTTGTTGGACAGCGTCCACTCGCTGCGCACTCCGTTGGCAATGATGCCGAACATGCTGTCGTTCATCTCCTTGAACAGCTTGTCCACGCGGGGTCGGAGTGAAGGGTGCTTGTCGAATGAGAATATGCTGTCCTCGTCGAGCGCGCCTACTGTATGAGACAGTTTGACCGCTTCCTTGATGACGTCCTTGTACAGGGTGTCAATCTTGCGTTCGTAGCCTGCTATATTCGCCTTGTGTTTCTTCTCCCACGTCGTTAGCTGTGCCATTATTGCTGTGCGTCTGTTACTGTGATGTATTTGTCGTTGAGTGTGTTGCCTACGCCGATTCGCTTCTCAAGATAAAGCTCGTTGAGTGCTGCTGACAGGTGCTGCAGCAGTTCCGTATAGAGCACGTGATCTGGCTGCCTGTGCGCCTCGGTACATGCCTGCTGCATTGCGCGGAGCTCACACAGTATCGCCTGTTTGAAATCGTCCGTCGGTGCTGTCGTGATCTCCTGCAGCGGTGTGTACGGCTCGCTCCTGTGCCTGTTCAGTGTCTTATTCATATGGGGTAAATGCGTCCTGTTCCTTGTCTTGTGCAATCTGCTCCATCGTCTTGTCGACATCCTGCGACCATCCGAGCTGCTCTATACTCTCGCGCTGGGACATGAGAGGCATGCCGCCGTTAGCCATCTGCAGGTTAGTGATAGTGTCTTTGTCATCTGTGATGCTGAACGCCGTTATCTGTATCTCAACAGGAAGCTCGTCGATATCAGAGTGGTATTCCTGCGGCAGCACTGTCTTGAGGAACGCCTTGACGACATTGACTTCCCTGTCATAAGCCTCGGCGAGACGTCCTGCCTCATCCTTGACCTTGAGCTGGCAGTCGATGAACATCTGCTTGCGGCTCTCTCCGCTCATGGGTGTCGCTTTCATGCTCTCGTAGCTCCAGTCAGGGAGCTGCAGCTGCGTGAAGAACGTCTGCCGCAATTCCGTGATGTAGAACTTTAGGTTCTCGACAGCCTGCTGCCATGTGACGTACTGCGCGGTGCTGCCTTTCGGATACTGGAGTACGCTGCGGAACTCTCTGCGCTCGTCTTTCTCGTTGCCGTACTGTATCTGTTCGTCAGCGAACACCACGAACAGCGGCTTGCTGTTGCGTCTCAGGTAGTTCCCGTTCCTGCTCATTGCCCATTCCATTTCATAGACAATTTTTGAGGTGTCCTCCCATATTGGAGTCGGTCTGTAGACGTATATGCATGGTATCTTGCCGACGGTTATGTTCTCGTCCTCGACAACTGCGTACTCGCCTGCGGCATCGCTCCACTTGATGTGACGGTCTGCAGTATAGGTGTCGAAGTAGTTGACGGTCTTCCTGCCAATCTTGCGTGTGTATCCGACGCTCATCGCTATCATATCGCCGTATTCGTCAAAGAGAGGGTAGAGTGCGTCTCCCAGCATCGGGGAGAAGTTCCTGCATCGCAACTTGTTCGGGCTGTTGAAGCCGTACATGTTATTCTGCTGCTCTACGGCATACCACATGGTCATGACCTCGCAGCCCGCGAAAAGCATGTTGCAGCGCTCGATGTTAACGCTGTCAATGCGGTTGCGCTGGAAGACTGCCTCGATGTACTGTGCTATCTCCTGCTGTCGGTCGTTCTGCGGCGAGTAGACGCGTTTGACTGGGATACCGCATACAAGTTCCGTCATGCGCTTGACAGCCAGTCTCTGCAGGTCGTATGTGATACGTGTCACACGCTCCAGCCCGCCGTCTTTGGTCGGTATGTCGGGATAGAGATTCTGCTTCATGACTGGGTGCATCTTCGGGTCGTATTCCGACTGCAGTCCTTTAGATCCGCCCCATGTAGGCACATAGATAGACTTCTCTCTCAGTGCGGTTATCTTCTCCGCTGCTGTTACCTCTGCATCGAGGATTTGGTTGATGATTGAGATCATTGTAGTATAGTGTTTGGTTTTTACTCGGTTAGTATATCATTCCCTCCAGCATCGACGTGTCTATCGGTCGCTTGATGCTGACTGGGATGAATGTGTTTGCGAATGCGTCCCAGCGGTCAGTTGAGCGTCCCAGCCGTTTCTTGATGTCCTCTTTAGGCTCAATGATGATTGCTCCGCTGCTGCGTACCGTCCAGCGTATCTCCGTTGCTTCTGCGTCGAACATGTCGTCAGGCGGAAGCATCGCACCTGTATTGTTTTTCGGATCAAGCCAGTCGCGTGCCGCCCAGAACAGGTAAGCCCGCAGGTTGGCGAACGTGCGCTGTCCTGTAACGTCCGTGAGCGGTTTGTCCCGTTCGTCCTTTGCCGCTTCGCTGAACTTGCAGGACAGGATATAGGCTCTGTTGTCGGTTTCGAGACAACGGCTGTACACGCCTGCCCCCTCGCCAATCGTGTCGATAGAGACAAACATGCGCTGCCGTGCGCGCCGTTCCGTGTGTATCTCTCCAGCTATCTTCATGTGCTCTGCGCTTTCTCCACTGTTCAGGCAGCGGAACGGCGCGACGTAGTGTTTCTTCCTCCGACAGAAGACGGTACAGTCCCGTCCCATGCCTGCGACGTCGACTCCGAGCACCTCCGTATATGGTTCTGACGGTTCTTCCCCGTGCGCTTCACGCCAGCGGTCGTGTGCCGCTTCCAGCCACTGCGGAGGGATGAGGACGTCTTCGCCCACTTTGGGAAACAGCCCGAGGACTTTTATGCGGAACAGGTCTTCTGGGCGATACCACTTGCCCTCGAACTCGAAGTCGTCGAGCTCAGCCTTGCTTTCCGACTGCGTTATCGGTATGCACCATTGCTCCAGCTTATCTATGATCCACGGATAGTCCACCTGTCCCGCAATGGATATCCTGTGCTGCAGCACGTTCGGGGCTGTCAGGCTGTTTAATCGGAACCTCTCCCAGCGCTCGCTCTTTTGGGTTCTTGCCGCGTAGCCTGTCGAGCGGTTGCCGTTAAAAACGACAAGGATACGTGAGTTGCCCTGCAGGTTACCCTCTATCGCCTCGAATATGCTGTCGCTGATGCCTGACCCCTCTGTGACGACGAACATCGTGTTCACGGCGTGGAAGCCCGACCAAGCCTCGTGGTTGTTCTCGTCAGCCTTGAAGCCCGTCAAGAACCACTCCTTGTTGTCGGTCTGTATGCCGTGTGCGTTCAGCTTGCCTATCAGTTGCACGCCTCGTGCTTTCGCCTTGTTGTAAAGACGGCTTATCTCAGGTATCATTATGTTGAGCACCTGTCTGTCCGTTGGTGCTGTGAGAGCCACCTTGGTATTGCCGACGAGCTCTCCCCGTGTGTTCCAGCTGGGTGTCAGGTATAGGAAGCACAGCGCTGCACATGCGGCGACAAAATCCTTGCCGCGTGCTGTGCCTGATACGACGCTGGTACGGGGGTTGTGCTGTACGGACGAGAGTATCGCCTGCTGCTCCGCGTCAAGAGTGACGCCAAAGACATCGCGGACAAACCTGTTCCAGTCCGCCCGCCATGCCTGCATCAGTTGCAGTGCCTGTCGCTCTTGTTGCTCGTACGCTGTCATTTATCCCGTTTGTTTCGCTCAGGCGGCGTTTTCCTGCCTCCCTGCGTATGTTTTACCGTACCGTGAAAGATATGCGCTTAAAGCGCCTGTTCTGCCGCTGCCGCGTCCCCGTTAGTCCCAGCCTCGTCTATCATGCCGCTCTTGATGAGGAATGCGGCAAAAGACATGTCTCCGCTGAGGTCTTTCTTCTCTGGAGCATACAAGCCGAGCAGCTTGCGCCTCTCTGCGAGTTGCGCTCTGATCTCTGCGATGTACGCCGTATTGCCCAGTCCGACGATATTTGTGTCCTTTGTCTCTATGCCGTAGGTCTTTATGCCTGTCTGTCCTGTGCTCTCGTCGCGCTTCGGTGAGCCCTTGCGTGTGCTGGTCGTTCGCGTGTAGTCCTCCTTGCTCTTTTCCCACTGCTGCCACAGCTCGCGACAGGTCTCGTCGATACGCTCCAGCTCCAGCTGCAGCGCTTCATCCATGTTGTCGAGACGGTTCTCGCGCCATTCCGCCAGCAGATAATGGATATCGTTCTGCACTGTCTTGAGGCTGTAGGTCGGCAGTGAGAGACGCTTCATGACCTCTGCCTGTATCTGTCTGTAACTCCAGCCGCGCCTGTACAGCTGCGCGACTATTTCCAGCCGTCCCTGCTGTGCCTGACGGCGTCTTTTGTAGTTTGCTTCATTCATATTTGCGTTCTTTTAGTACAATCCCCATTCTGCGAACTTCTCGAATCCTCCGACGGACTTGATGTATTCGCGTGCCTGTTCCACGATCTGTGCATATGGTATGCCGTTTATTTCCGTATCTCCAATCGCGCAGCACAATTCGACAGGTCTGCCTGTCCTCTGTGCCTCGAGGAATGCGTATATATTGACCGACACATCTGCCTTTGACAGGTCTTTGCCATGCAGACCGCCACCCGTTACCGATTGTGCCATGTCGCTGCCGAGTTTTCTGTTCGTTGCGCCTGAGTCTACCCCGATGCCTCCTGTCCAGTATCCCAGCGGGTTGATTATTATCCTGTTTGCATCGATGATGCAGGATGCTGTTGTGTTGACGACGTCAATGTGCAGATGGATACTGTCTGCGCATGATTGGCAGACGACCAGTTTCCTGCCTGCAAGAATGAACTTTCCGTCCGTCGGATACTGCTGGTACAGCGTATGTGCGAAGTCGGACAGCCTGCGTTCCTCCACTGTAAGCGGCATTCCCTTGAATATGCCGTTGTCTCCGCACCGTATTGCCCCATGCTGATTGTCTGCAAGACATTTGTCCTGCGGCACGCAGATGAGATGCACTCTGCATAGTCCTACGATGCGTGATACAATGTCTGCGACAATGTCATGCGGTATCTGCACGCTGCTTTCTGCTATGATGGTGCATTGTTCGTGCCCAATTAGCACCTCTACTGCAATTCTCGGGTTGTCTTCTTGCGTATAGGCATAGTCTACCAACGCTCCCGCTATTCTGTCTGCCACCTTGTCTGGGTGGCTCGGGTTCACTTTCTCTATCATAATTATCTGCTGTTAATTGAGTTTCACTGCTTCCTTGCCTGTCATCTTTTCCCATCGCGCTATTATAACATCGCAATAATGCGGGTCTATTTCCATGCAGTACGCCTTGCGTCCTATCTGCTCCGCCGCTATTATCGTAGTGCCTGAGCCGCCGAAAGGATCAAGGACGACATCGCCTTTCTTGGAGCTGTTCGCCATCTGGTACGCAATCAGTTTGACTGGCTTCATCGTCGGATGGTCTGTGTCCTCGGTAGGTTTGTCGCAGTCTATTACGGATGTCGGGATATGCTGTGCGTATATCTCTTTCAGCAGCTGTATCGCCTCATCTTTCTTCATTTTCTTGAAGTCAATCTCTTTGACGTCTGGGATGACTGTCGCCTCTGACCTTGAGTTGCAGAAGTAATGAGCCGCACCGTCTTTCCATCCGTACAGGCATGGCTCGTGCTTCCACTGGTAGTCCTGTCTGCCAAGCACGAAGCTGTTCTTATTCCATATTAGTTCCTGCTTGATAGTCAGTCCTGCGCCCTCGATAGCGTTCCAAAACGCGCGGTACTCCTTGCTTGCGAACCATATGTAGAACGGTGCGCCTTTCTTCATCACTTCGCTTGCTGCCTTGACTGCTGCCGCGATAAATTGTCCGAACTCGTCGCTCGACAGGTTGTCATTCTGTATTGTCATACCCTGTGAATTTTTGACCGCCACATTGTATGGAGGGTCAGTCAGCAATAGGTCTGCCTCTATTTTACCCCCCCCATTAACTCTTTAACTTCCTGTAAATCAATGCTGTCTCCACATTTGAGACGGTGATCTCCCAGCTGCCAGACATCGCCACGTTTGCATCTTACTTCGATTGCATCAGTGTCTTCGTCAAAGTCGTCTTCGTGTGTCTCGACCGTGTTGTCTTCCGCGTCAGTGTCTGTCCAAACGTCCACGCCCCATCTGTCAAGTTCCTCGTTGTCCCAGTCATTGGCGAGAGCGTCCCAGTCCCACTCGCCGAAGCCGACGTTGTCCTTGATTATGAACTCCCGCTGTTCGTCCTCCGTCAGTTCGGAGGCGCGGATAACAGGGGCGGTCGGCTTGTCTTTCCACCGCAGCCAATAGTTCAGCAGCGCGTCCTGTTCAGCCTGTGTTTTCTTCTGCACATCACTGTTCGAGGCGAGCCGCTCGGACAGTTCGTTGTCGTCGAGGTCGGCTATGGCGGTCAACGCCCTGTAACGCATATTGCCCCCGAGGGCGACGAATGTTTCATCAACCACAATGGGGCGGAGGGTGAGCATCTTCGGCAGGGCGAGTATGCTGTTGATAAGTTTCTCGAACTTCTCATCCTTGATGATACGGGGGTTCGCCCCGTTGACCTGTATCTGAGACAGGTTCACAATTTCTGCATCCATATGTGTACTTTTTGCGCCAAAGATAGCAAAATGTTTATATTATAATCATATTTGGGCGCAAAATTTATCTTTTTCGTCGTTATTTGTACCATTTAGTGCGTTATTCGTGTTGTTGATTGTTTCACGCAGCATAGTCAGCGTGCCCCGTGTGCACAGCTCGTCAGGCGTTGTCCGCAGCACTCTCCATCCGAGTATAGTGGCAGTGTTGTACTTCTCCATATCCCCGAGGAAACCTTTCGGGGAGGTGTGCCGCCCGCCCGTCCAAACGCCGCCCTCCACTTCGAGAGCTATCTTGTAGTCGGGTAGTGCGTAATCGAAGCGCCACTTGCGGACGCTGTGAAACCTATACTCCTTAATGCACAGCACACGCAGGTCGCTGCGGCACAGGCACGTGAACATGTCTGTCGTCTGTTGCTGCTTTGCTGCTGTTTTTCTCTTTTTTGCCCGACACGGCATTTTATTCTCCATTTGGTATGTTGTTACGTTGTGAGTTAAAGAACTGTCTGTTGCGCCTGAAACGGCGTGAATTTCGCGAGCCACGAAAAGAGGGGAATTGCGTCCCCTCTCTCCACGTCGCCTGTGTGGTCAGAACGGCAGGTCGTCTCCCTTGCGCTCAGCTTGCTGTGCTGCCGCAATGCTTCTCGCGCGCTCTGCTGGTGTCTGCTGCTGTTTCGGTTGCTGTTGTGATGATCCGCCGAGCTCGTGCATTCCGCCGATGATAGGTATCGCCTTGCGCTGCTCCTCCGTCATGGCGTCATACTTTGCTCGGTCAACATTCACACGGAGGAAGTGTGTGTCGCTGTAACGCGCTTCCTGCATCGCTACACCTGTAATGTTCAGATACACTCCTTTCTCTCCCTCGAACAGTCCCGCCTCTGCGATAGGGATGCAGATGCAGTGCTTGGTTGCCGTACTTCCTTTGATGTCACTCACGAACGCTCCCTGCAATTTGAGCAGGTCTGCCTTGATGCTAAAATTTGCCATAATGTTTTTTGTTTCAATTGTTTACTTTATTTCTGTTCTATCTCTATTATCTGATATTTTCTTGCTCTTTTAATAACAATATATTTACTTAAAACCCTTTCCGCGGTACTCTTGGAAACTAACCGACTCGAAGCAAGCTTTGACGTTGCACCACCGTGATAGGCATTTCTGCCAGTATGGTATAGTATTTATCCCATGTGGGTCTCGGTACGGTTGTGCGTACGGATAGACCATGTTACCTGTCTTTGTCCGTCTTAGCTCAAGGTTGCGCTCTCTCCAGTAGTTTATACGGTAGAAGCATTCCTCGAATGTTCCGTGCAGCATCGTGTAGAGGAAGAACTCGCCCTTGTATCCATTGTCTGCAATCATCTTTATTGCACGTTCGCACTCGGATATCTGTGCCTGTGTGTCGCATCCGAAACGTATGCGTCTGTCTATCCATCTGATTTGCGCCAGCTGCTTCGCGTTTTCTTCTGTTACCAGCCTTGCGTCGAGTGCCTGATTGAAGTCAACCTTGCATCCTATGCGGATGATCTTGTCCAGCTGCTCGGTGCAGTAATCTCCAGCAGCCAGTATGTTGTTGTCCATCAGCACCGCTTTGCTCTTTCCGTTCAGAACGCGTTCTATATCCCAGTAGGGTCTTATTGCTCCTTCCTTTATTGGCACAACGCACCACTTGCATTTGTTCGGACAACCTCTTGTGAGGAATCCGTATGCAGTATCGCTTGGCAGATACGGGTATATACTGTAATCGGGTTGGCAGTCATCTATCTCTTGTGATAATTGTGAGTGTAGGTCATATCCCGTTCCTCCGCTTATCGTCTTATCTGCAATGAATGTCCTGTCATCATCTTTTGTGAAATTGAAGATCTTGGCTCTGTAGAGGATGTCGTAATGTGTGAAAGGTATCGCCCATTCCACGATGTCTCCACTTTCTTTGTGGTATGCGGAAATCTTGCACAGTGCGAGATTGGATAGACCGTTGCGCCCCATTTCTTTTTTCCTGCGTGACAGTCCACGTCTATCAGTCCTATTCTCATATCCTATTGTTCTCCTGTGATGTTATTGGTTGTTGTCTGTCATCCCCTCCCATTTCAATCCGTTTATGTGACACAGGAAGCGGAGGTAAACAGCGTCGTCGTATATCATTGACGGGTTGCCGCCTGTTGTCAGCATAGTATGCTTCCCCGCGATGCTGTCACAGACAAAGGAATATCCATCGGGGGTAGGGAACGCGGGGAACGCAAGCCTTTCGATGTGGTCTATAGCGTCCGAAATACCCACGAAATTCACCCCGTCGGGGTTCGTGAAATACGGACGCAGCGCGTCCCTGTACTCCTGTTTGATTCTGTCGTGGAGGTACATCGTCATATCCTTTACGATGTCAATGTTTCCACTCCAATCGCTTTTGCCTTTCTTGATAGGCTCGGACAGACGGTATATCCTTACCCGTCCTCCGTATAGTTCTTGTACTTTTGTCGCTTTCATATCACTTGATTATTTTTGATTTGATCCACTCCAGTACTTTCTTGGAAATTTTCATACAATGAAAAACCGTTATCTCGCCTTCTGGTCCAACAACTTCTCCTGTAGTGCTGAATATCTTATCTGTAATATCTTCCTCACTCGGCATTTCTATCACATCTGCACCCTGCAGTACTGCCTTAAACTTGTTAACCATTGCATCTGCTTCTTCTTTAGTGGAGAAGCAATCGCCGATAAGGATATGACATTGGTCAAAATCTGACCCATTGTTAATTGAAGACATGCCTTCTCCACTATATAGGCTTGCGAACCAATATATTTCGCCTTTCTTTGGTATCCATCTTTTCTGTTCCATAGATCATTCCTCAATTAGTTTGCCGAACGGAGTTCCATCAGCCCATACAAATATCTTTAATGCCCAATCATAAGAGGCATCACACGCATAGGTAACAATTCCGCTATTGTCAAAGCTGTATATCTGATTATAGACTCCATAACCCTCTTTGATACTTCTTAGCCAGTTCCCATGCTCCTTGATAGCCTCCATGACTTCCTCCACACTCTCAAATGGTCTGTACTGCGGATTTGGCGGTTCTGGCTTGATGCGATATTCGTGGTCTCCCCAATCCCAAGCTGGGGTTCCCACACTCGTCCATTTCCCTCTACAATTACGAAACTCAATCTCTTTACCTTCCTTATAAGCCTGCATCACATCTATCATGTACTGCAAGCGGTCTTTTTCGTTCTGTTCCATAAGTTCAATAAGTTACATTAGTTAAGTACGGTAATGCACAATTTCATATACCACTTGCATTAGGGTTGTTTTTGGGGTTATTAAAGCAATGTTCACAAGGGTTATTACTATAACCCTGCACATTAGCCGAGTTATCTGCATCAAACGTCGTCGCCTTATCAAAGGCTATGCACCAACCGTTTCTATTCATATTACATCCTTTACAGATGTTATTACAATGCGCTGGATAGTATGCCATATTACTTTTCCTTTTTAAGTTTTATGTAACTCATTGCGTAGATGATGTATATTGCCCTGCATGTTATTATCAATATCTCGAACAGGAGAGTGGCAGAGCTGTCCGCCACGTCTGCAATCAGCAGCGTCTCCCCCTGCAGGTTGTCGAGTATGTCAGATCCGCTGTGTTGTGCAAAATACGAGTCAAGGCTGCGTATGACGTGCTCCTCTGCGTATTGTGCGCTGCACTGTGCTGGTTCTTCCAGTAGTACGTATCTCATTTCTTCTTTGTTTTTGCTGTCAGAATGGTAATTCGTTTCTCTCCAATTGTCTGCCTATCGGGTTGTTTGGAGTACTCCCGTCGTCCGCAAACTCGATCCGCGTGCTCTCGCGTACGTTCTCCTCGCACTGTGCGCGTCTCTGCTGCAGATGATTGCTGTTGTCCCAGTCTGGTTCTGAACCGTTATAGTACGCCGAGTATCGTCCGTTGTTGATGTTGTATTTGAACAGCGCTGTCCCCGCTTCTCCGAGGTGTCTGAACTTCACTTTCTGTACGTGTACCTCGACAGTGTTCTCGACTCTGTCCCGATGCACCACGATGCCGTAGTCCGCCTTGTTGAAGAAGTTCGCCGAACCGCTTATGTCGTAAAGCGTCGGAGCTTCGAAGACGCCGTCCTTGTTCTTCGGGAGCTTGGTCGGATGCGCCATGAGGATGACAAGCACGTCGTTCTGCTGCGCGAAATTAGTCAGCTTGTCAAGTACACTGCTGATGTACTGCGTCTCGTTCCTGCTTCCCTGTTCGTTCTCCAGCCTGTTGTACGGATCAATCACAAGGCACTTTATCCCGCGCCGCCGCACGAGGTAGCGTGCCCGTTCAAGGATGGTGTCAAGCTTGAAGTCCGTCTGCGGACTGATGAAGAAGAAGTTGCGCTCGAGGTGTTCCTTGACATCCTTGTACTCCCCGTAGGTGAGGTGCTGTTTGTCGAACTTCTTTCCTGTGAACTTCTCTATCAGCTTGCTTGCGTGATAGGCGAGCGGGGCGTTCTCTGGGGAGAAGTATGCGAAGCGCCAGTCGTAGCGCATGTTCAGGCGCTCGGCTATCTCGTCGATGAACTCTGACTTGCCGCTGCTCGGGATGCCCGTCACGATGCACAGTCGTCGCGTCTCGAAGCTGCACAGGCGGTCGAAGTTCTCGTTACCTATCACTGCTCCTTTTTGCAGTCCGTATTCGAACAGACGGTCGAGGCTCTGCTCGATGTCGCTGACAGTGTACACCCCGTCGAGCTTTGTCTCTGGTGCTGTCGCGAGGCACTGCAGCAGAGACTCTTTCCCGAATTTCTGCAGGTGCTCGTTGGCATCCTTGCATCCCTCGCCGTAGTCCAGTACCCGACAGCGTTCAGCCCCGAAGCGTCGGAGCAGTTCATCACGCAGCAGCACTCCTTTCGTGTCGGTGTCGCTCGCTATGTAGATCGTCTCCTTGTCGTCGAAGTATCCCTCGAGATAGTCGTCGAGATAGTCGAGGTTCGAGTTCGCCCCGTTCGGCACGCTTACCACGTCGTCACGTCCGCACTCCATGAATGAGAGCGCGTCCATCTCCCCCTCAGTGATTATGCACTCGCTGCATCCCTTGATGGCGTCGATGTTCCACGGCAGCAGTTCCGCCCCTGAGCACAGCTTGAAGCACTTGTCTCCCGTACGGAACTTCGTGTTGCACAGCACGCCGTCGTGATAGTAGTTGAACTGCACCGTGTTGACCTCCTGATTCTCTTTCTGCGGCATGCGTTCCATCCCCTCCGTGATCCGTGCTTTGCGTACTGTCGTCTCGCTGATGCCACGTCCCTTGAACCACGCCAGCAGCCTGTCACTTAACGCATGCTCAGGACGCGGTGCTGGTCTGCGGTACTCTTTCTTCTCTTTGCGTATCGGAGCGTAGTTCTTCCACGGGCGCGGTTCTTTCTCCCATGCCTCCTGTACTGCAGCGCAACCGCTGAACCCGCAGTAGTGGCAGTGGAACTCGCCAGTAGCAAGGTTGATTGACAGCGAGCGGTCTGTCTTGTTGCGTCTGCTCTCGTGACACTGCGGGCAGAAAACCTTTCTGTTGCCGCTGCTTCCGTACGGCGCGTCAATACCGTATTTCCTCCAGTCCAGTGTCATACCGCTGCCTCCCTTTGTTTATCGAGGATTTCCAACATTTCCTCACGGCTGACCGCCTCCGCTTCATACAGGCGGGACAGGAGGCGTTCCTGTTTCCGCCTGATTTCCTGCTCGACGGCTTCCTTGCCGTACATAAGGGCGAGCTGCCCCGCCATAATCGTCACGTCGGCTATCTCTGTGATAACGTCGTTCATCGAAGCCCTGCGGCGGCGTTCTTTACACAGGGCGTTCACGAGTTCCGAACACTCCTCGACAGCCATATCCTTCTGCGCTGCTGTCCCGTAGGCTTCGATAGTCCTTCTGTATAGTTGGTCTGTTTTCATAATATCGTCCATTGATTTGTTGAACTGTTCCATGCATATTGTTCGCTCGGACGGGGCGGAGCGTCGTTCGGGACTGTCGCCCGTCCTGTACCGTATGTTCTGCGCCCTGTACCGTCGATGTATTCGCCCGCCCCTAACGATGTACCTCCCGAGGGGAGATATTGCCGTGACGGGGCGGAAATCGCGTTCATTTTGCATTTGTCGTTATAGTTACCATCCATGACTTTCATCCAATTGGTTGAGTTGTTGAAGACCCAGTCGAATGTCGCCGTCCAGCTGTTATTGTTTCCGCCTGTCAGGAAGTGCGACTCCGCTATCGTCTCGAACAGAGCCTCCGCCGTCGGTATCCAAGCTTCCTGTCCTCCCCATTCGTTGAGACGCGATCTGATCTTCGCCTTGCGTGAGTCGCTGAGCTGATTAACCCGCGGCAATTTTTTGCCGCAGATGAGATTCCATTTTTCGGCGATTTCCTGATACGGGAAATTTTTTCTTTTGTGTATACTTTCTTTTTCTATTTTCTCCTGTACTGTACTGTACTGTACTGTACTCTGCGGTGTTTCCGCGTCGGAAATGTTATTATCTGATAGTTTCCGCGTCGGAAACTCTTTTGATACTGGATTTCCGCTACTGAAACTCTTTCGATTTGGTATTTCTTCTTTCCGTTTCGCGTAGATTGGAGACAGATTGTTTACAAGATTTTGCACCCAGATTATGCGTTTTTCCTGCCATAATTCCGAGTCAATTTTGCCAAGTTCTACAAGGGTTTGCAGCATAGACTCTACCTGATCCTCGCTGCATAGAGAACGAGCTATGAGGTACTGCCAGTTGCCCTGCTGGTTGCAGTCGTATTGCTGTCGCTCACTGTCGCAGAGAAGCTCGAGCAGCTTGAACCAGAACGCGTATCCGTCGTTCCCAAACCTCTGCTCGAGGATGAATATCGTACGCCCGCTCTTGGTGAAGTGCGGAAACCATTCTACTGTTGTTTTTATCGGTCTTGCCATGATTGTTACTGGTTAATTGTTGCTACAATAGATTTTCTCAACGGCTCGTTGCGGGCGTTCCACTCAAAGGAGCGGAGCATCCACTGCCTGTATGATAGTGGGATGTCAGCGAGTTTCTCGCCCTTGTACTTCCCGTAAGGCATGACAGTCACTGGAGTGGCGTTGGCTTTCGTGTCCTCGCGTGTTATGCATCCGATGTCGCTGATGGGTATTCCACTCAGCAAGCGTCCCCCGCTGCCGTACATCTTCCATATCGTCTCCTCCTCGAACGTGATGTCCTCGACGCGCCCGAAGCGTTCGACATTCCCGCCGAAGTCAATGATCAGCGCATCCCGTTTATCTGGATCGATACGGGTGGCGCGTCCGATGATTTGATAATACAGCGCTATTGATGCCGTGCTTGTTCCGAGGATTATGCAGTCGATGCCTGTGTAGTCGAAGCCAGTCGACAGGACGCGAACGTTGAATATTACGCGTGTCTTACCCGCCCGAAAGTCGGCGATTACCTTTTCTCTTTCCCTTTTGTCCATCTCGCCGTATATCACGGCTGAGTTTGGGTAGCGTTCTGCGAATCCGATAGCGTCGGATACGGACGGGACGAAGACAAGGATGTGCTTTCTGTCAGGGTTAGCGTTGAGAGCCTGCGTTATGCTCTGTGCGCCGCCATTGGCTTCATACGCACGCTGCACGCTGTCCTCCGTGAACTCGCTTTTGCTGCTGTTGTAACGGAGCATACTGCTGTCGAAGCCGCCCGCGCTGTAACGGAGGGGCGACCAATACCCGAGGCGAACCATTTCCTCGACCTGCCCTACGTGAATTATCTTCTTGAAGAAGTTGCCTTTCTTGCTTCGCGAAGTAAGCATGACGAGTTTGCTGAATGTGTTGCCCTCGCGGTCGTAGTTTGTCTGCAGCTTGACAGGTGTCGCCGTGATTCCGAGGACGTGAGTTATGCCGCTGTCGCGGAGGAAGTTCCCGAGCATGCTGTCAGCCTCGCGGGGGTACAGGTGCGCCTCGTCAATCAGCATCTTAGTGAAGCCGAGCCGCTTGAATTCCTCCCCGAGGTTCTTTATCGAACCGATGGTCGCAAAGGTTATATGCTCTATCTCCCTGCGCCCGAAACTCGCGCTGTATATGCCTGCGTCAAATCCGAATTCCCCGCACAGATTGACGTACTTGAGGTAGTTCTGTTCGAGCAATTCCTTTGAGGGCTGTATAACTAACAGTCTGTCGCGGCTGTTCTTGGCGACATACGCTGTGAGGATTGATTTTCCCCACGCTGTCGGCAGGACAATGAGGCTCGGCACGGGCTTCTTTTCGTTGAAGAAGTCTATCGCCTTGCGTATCGGCTCAACTTGATTTTGTCGTAGAGTTATCATAATACAAATAAAACACAGGGAGTAGGGGAGTACCACGCTAACAGCAGCGCCGCCCGTCCTTTCGGAGCGCGCGTCCCCGTCCCTGTGTATTTGTTCTTAGTCAAAATCATATCTGTTATTCGGTCGTTGCAAATATATAGTGATTACTACATAATCACAAATTATTTTTGATTTTATTTTTTTAGAGGCTGCTTCGCTGCCAGCTGGCGTGCAAGACGTCGTGCCAATCTGCGGGCGTTGATACCCCTGTCCGAGCGGTCTGCCTGCAGTGCTTCGGCGTATGCTGTCAGGTAGCGGACAGCCTCGTCTCTCTGTTGGTTGCATATCGCTATCATACTCTGTTACTTGAGCAAGAATCGGCGTGCGCCCTGAACCTCTGTTGTGTACTGTCGTACGATGTCTGGATAAGCCGCAGCCATCGCCTTGGTGTCAATCTTGGCGGACGGCTTCGGGGCTTTCCAAGTCGCTATGGTGTCGCCGCCGTAACTGATAGCCTCAGCATCTCCGAACCCGAGCTTTATCTTGTCTTCAAGCTCCTGCTTGCGCTCCTCTAATCGTGCCAGCTCAACGCGCAGTTCTTTCAGCTCGTTGTAGGCGGTGTAGATGTCTTCCCCTATCTCGATTATCTTCCCCTCCGAATGGCGGTTATACTTCAACAGGATGTCACGCACGCTGACGGCGGCAGGTTCTGCACCTCCGAGAATGTTGTCCTTGTAGAATTTTTCTGTCTCTGTCGCAAGCCAGTCGAAGAAGTCGGGTACGAACGCTATGTCGCGATAGCCGAATTCCCGTCCCTGTGTCAGCCATGCGAGACTGCCCTGCTGCACCTCCGCAACGCCGAGCTGGTACTGCACCTGACAGAACCAGTGTTTCGGCAGATCGTCGCCGTCAACTGGGAGTTGCGTCGTCTTGCATTCGAGAATGCCTTTATTCGTGTTGCTGTGTTTGCCCTCCAGCCAGTAGGTGCGGTCAGGACTTACCTGCATGTATGGACGCTCCTTGCTGCGTATCAGCCAGTCGCCTGCGCTGCTCTTGATTACTTCGCGTCCTGTCTCATCGCTCCAGAAGCGTGAGACGGCATCCTCGAGATAGTGCCCCGCTTTCATGGCGAACGTCTCCTCTTTCGCTGGTTCGTTTCCGCGCTTGCGACGCCACAGCTCATATGGCGTTTCGAACGGGTTAAGTCCTACTATGGTGGCAACCTCGCTGCTGCCTATTCCGCTCTTGCGTACCTCCAGCCAGTCCTGCTGGGTTGTCGGTCTAATAATCTGTGTACTCATTTTTCGTTTGGTTTAGTGTTGTCCTTGTTTTCGTTTGCATTGCTCTCTGCGGCACTTTCATTCTCCTGTACTGGTGTTTGTACCTGTGTCGGTGTGTTCTTGCCCTGTGCAGCCTTATTCATCGCTTCTGTCGCTTTCATTTTCGCGTCGGCTGTCTTGCGTACCGCTTCCGCCTGTGCTGCGCTGTCTGCGACGTTAGCCATGAATGTCTCCTGTACCGTTGTCGTGCCCTCCTTGAGTGCGTTCTTCAAGCCTGACAGCTCGAATATCATTTTCGCGTCGATGTCTGCGACGTTCTTCACGCTGCAGTAGTTAAGAATCTGCTGCTCCGTCACGCCTATCTTGGCATAGTACTGCAGCATGTTCTGTCGGCGTGTCTCAAGGTCGAGCGACTGTCCGAGTGCCACCTCCTTGACGTCATTGATGACGCGCTTGGTGACCGCTTTAGGGACTACTTTCAGGACTGCGTTGCGGAACGCGATGGCGCTCGCCGCGTTGCCTGTCGTAACCTGCATGTCGTCGCTGTAGGTCTTGCCCTGCTTGTCCGTTATGCGGCGCTTTACCTCGACGCTGACTGCAAGGTTAGTCTCAAGATCATGACAGATGCCCTGTGCTGTTATTGTCCTGCCGTCGTTGCCGATGATGCGTGTCTGTACGCGCAGGTTGCCCCAGCTGCTCGCTATTATCTCCGCGAGCCTGACGCTCACGCCCTCAATGAGCGTCCCCTGTCTGCGCAGCGCATAGAAGCAGTCCTCTGCCGTCTCTGTGTCGAGCGTCGCGATTGTCTTGATTCTGTTAAGACAGGTCTGCACGTCGCGCGGATACGTCTTCGCGGTCGCTATCTGCATGTCCACCTCTGCCTTGTTGATTGCCTGCAACATTTCTGCCTGTTGCACTACGATTGCCTCATTTTCCATTTTTTTATTTTTTTTCTTGCCCTCTTACTGCTTCGGGCATTGCATTTCCATTGTCCATGCTGTATTGCGCGAAACGTACGTCGCGCCCTGTAATACGGCTCTTTGTAGTTATCCACGTCTTGCTGATGGCATAACCAGCACGGCGCAGCTCGCTGATGCGTGCTCCGAGACGGTATATCCCGTACTCGCGGAGAGCCTGCAGCGGCTCAAGAGTTCCTATGTTCGTCAGGTGCTGTATGACGAGCTGGCTCTGTGATAGCGGTTTCTGTGATTGTGTCATAGTCTTGTAGGGTTATTGGTTACATACTTTGTTGCCGTTCTCTGTATCTCGGCTGCTGTCCTGACAGGCGTGTCCGTCAGCCACGCTTCCAGCTCGTGCTTGTCGAAGAACAGTCGGTTGTCGTGTTTGAAGTGCGGAATGAGACGCTGCGAGGTCAGCCTGTACAGGTGTCCTCGGCTGTAGCCTGTGAACAGTGCCGCCTCGTCGAGGTTGAGCACGCGCTTGGCGTTGATGATCGCTATCTGTTGCAGGCTGTCTATCTTGTCGCTCAGCTGCTGCAGTGTTATGTCATTCTCTTTCATCGTCTTTGTCATTTATCAGTTCGTTGTAGGCGCGTCCGAGACAGGACGGCAGGTAGCCATGTCTGCCGCAATAGCAGAACAGGCGGTAGAGAGAGTAGAGCAGGAATGCTCCGAGCAGTTTCGCGCTGATGAACAGCCATATGCTTGCCTGTGCGTCCGCTTCGCCTAACAGCAGGATGATAGCCGCTGCTGCTGCCAAGTAACACGCTGCAGTGATGATGTACTGGATGATAGTCTTCATGTCGCGTTACTCCCCGAATATTAGTTTTTCCTGCCTGTGTATGATAGCATACACTGTCGAGACGCTGTGTATGTCATACTTGTCCATCAGATACTTGTTGACGCCAGTGCGGGACTGACCCTGCACTGAGATCAGCTGTTTGTACTCTTTGTAGAGCTCTTTCTCTTTCGCCTCCTTAGCAGCTGCGAAAGGTGTCTTGAAGATCATTGCTGTCATAGTCGTTATTGTTGATTGGTTCATGTTACCTTATATTTTTTCGATGTGATACTCAATGTGATGGTGCTTGTTGCTGTTGACTCTGCCGTCGTTGCTCTCGAAGTGTACGATTACGCCTTTTCCGAACTTGCCGACGTAGTCTTCGATGTATGCTCCGCCGCGATTTATATAGCCTCGGGCTATTGCGCTGTGATGATAGTTGTACTCCTGCTCAATCTGTCTGTACAGCTGCTGGAATTCCTCCCGCTGTTGCTGAATCTGTTCTCTCGTTTTCATTTCCTTATTTATTTTAAGTTTGTAAACTTTTTTGTAACTTTGTGCACTAATTTTTGCGCTATCTCAATTGATTACTGCGCAAATATAAAGACTTATCTTTACAAAAGAAAGAATTTTCGATATTTTTTTTGAAAAAAAATAAATGAAAGGAGAAACGGTTAAAGAATTTCTTAAAAAGAGTGGTATACCTCTTAATAAGGTTGCAGAGAAAATGGGTGAGACGCCTCAGAATCTACAGTCTATGCTTCGCGCAGACGATATTAAGACGGGGGTGTTAGAGCGTATTGCTGCTGCTATAAACAAAAATCTTTATTTTTTCTATGATGATGAGTCGCAGAATATAAACGGAGATAACAATACTGCTGTTCAAGGTAATGGGAATCATATTGACTCCAGTACAAAGGAATTCCTTGCTCTACTTAGAAAAAAGGATGAGCAGATTGATAGACTTATATCGTTATTAGAGAGGAAGTGATATGAAAGCAGTTATCGTAATTGCAGTGATTGTCGCGGCGGGCATTTTTATCTATACTCTCGCCGCAGATTTGAAAAAGAAACGGGGCGCGAAACGCCACCCCCGCCTTGATCAAGACGGGTTCGCTCACATCACAATACAGGGGAAAGACTATAAATTCAACCCTCTTGATGTCAACCTTGACGAACTCGACAAGGTTATGTCTGAAACGCAGGCAAAGTTTGAAGAATTGCAGAAAGAAAATCACCGTTGGACGGAACAGGCGAATATCCTGTTCGGACACCAACAGGCGGGGATAGAACTCGAAAAGGAGGGCAGACTTGAAGCCGCCATTGAAGAATATGAGGCATCGGTCGCTTACGGGCGCGAGGCTGACAAAATGCGTATCAATCAGTATTATTACAGCCTCGAACGCCTGTGTATCATATACAGGAAACTGCGCCTGTATGACAAGGAGATTGCGACCATTGAAGCCGCTCTCGCGGAGTACATAAATGATAAAGACAGGGAGCGTATGACAGCCCGCCTCGACAAGGCTGTGTCACTAAAACAGAAACAACGATGAAAGACAGGCTAAGACAGATAATTGAATATAAGACAGGGGGGAGACAGACGGAGTTTGCAACGCTTCTGGGGTGGACACCGCCTTACCTGTCCAAGCTCCTCAAGGGTGTTGACTTCGGGATACGTCCTGTCATCAGCATTCTGGAGACGCTCCCCGAGATAGACGCCCGCTGGTTCTTGCTCGGCACTGGCGATATGCTGACCGATGCGCGTCGCAACAGGTTGCATGCGGCACTGCAGGACAACGTGTTCGAGCTCCTTGATCTGGAAAAATTCATTCCTGTCATGACGGCGGATGAACTGAGGCTGTTTGAGACGGCAGTGCTAAAAGGCGTGCGCCCTGCGTTCAGCCGTGACACGTTGACCGAATGGAGACGCCTGCTGCGGGAAAAGGAACAGAAAACGGATGAGCGGTTTGCCGCTGCTCAGGATAAATCAAAATAACAGATACGATGCAGACAAAAGACAGTACGGCAGTCGTCCTCCGTTTCTTCGAGGCGCTGCACATCCTAATTGATACGAAGCAGATCCGCGGGAAGCAGACTTTCACAAGGCTGTACGAGATTAACCGCTGGAACTTGAACACGCTGGAAAAAGAGCCGACGCGCGACATCTTCCAGCCTGCTTGGTTGACCTATCTTGTCCGTGACTTCGGCTGCTCGGCAGACTGGCTGCTTACAGGTCGCGGGATAGCCTTTCCCAGTCTTGTAGACAAGAAATGACCCTTATTTTTATCATATTTGCCCAACACGGCGTTTTTGTACCCTGACCTGTATGTTTATGTGGTAATCAGAATATAATGCCGTGTAGCGTCTGAAAATGCCGTCATTCATCTTCGGCGGTCAGAATAGACGGAATGCGGCTCACTGCTGCCTGCTTGTTCTTGTCTATGACCTTGGCGTAGATCTGCGTCGTACGCAGCTCCCGATGTCCCAGCAGTTTGCTGACGGTATAGATGTCCGTTCCAAGATCAAGCATGACCGTTGCGAACGTGTGCCGTCCGCAGTGGAACGTGATGTCTTTCTGTATGCCTGCGCGTGCGCACCATTGTTTCAGGTAGTGGTTCGTCGTGCTCGCGGTATAGATACTCCTGAACACATGTTCGTTTTCTTTGCCACGTTCCCCCATGAGAGCTGCCGCTTCGGGCGCTATGTCGAGGTATTCCAGCCCGCCTGTCTTCTTCTGTGAAAATATCAGACGCGTGTACTCTCCCTGCGTATGCACCTCTCCCCATGTCAGGCGCTCTATGTCACTGCGACGCAGTCCTGTGAGACAGCTGAACAGGAAAGCGCGTCGCACGGATCGCGATTCGCAGCGCGTCTCGGTCAGCCTCCGCAGCTCGTCAAGTGTCAGGTACATGCGCGTTCCCTCACGCGGCTTGAAGTTCTCCACACCCTGTGCTGGGTTGTACGCAATGATGCGCTCCTCGAATGCCTGTGACAGGCAGCAGCGCAGCTTGTTGAAGTATGACAGGCACGTGTTCCGTGACAGATGATTCAATCCTCTGTTTCGGTCGTCGTTCTGCCATGTGCGGGCATTCTTTTCGAGGTAGTCGCGGAAGCCCTCGACCCACGTCCTGTCGATGTCGGCAAACGTGCGCTGCGCAAGATGCCTGTCGTACGCTTTCAGATGTGCAAGGCAGGACTGCCAGTTGCCGAGGTTGCCGTTGCTTTCCTGCTTCGCCCGCTTGCTGCATATCTGTTCGTAATAGGCGAGAAAGTTTGTCTCCTCGTTGAACTGCTTGCGGAAGCCGAATGTCCCCTCGCGTAGCTCAACAATGCGCTTTGCGCGGACAGCCTCTGCAAGTGCGAGTGTCTCGCGGTTCTTGTCCCTGTCCTGTCGGGTATGCTCGGGGATAAGGTACATGTGCAGGTACTCATAACTGCGCCGCCCGTTCTGGTAGATGTCAAGATACAGGGAAACGTTCCCTGTCGGTGTCCGCCGCTGGCGCAGGCGGATAGGTTCTTTTGTTGCCATTTTTTGTTGCTGTTGTTGCTGTTGTTTGGTTCAAGCAACAAAGATGCAACAATTTTTTAATAAAACAAATACAAACAATGCAAAAAGAAGAGGGGAGAACCCTTGCGAGCTGTCCCCTCCAGACCGTGTTATGATTTGACTTTGACTGTATTTTTCTTATATCCTCTTTCGCATTTGTTTTCTGTCTCTACTTTCCGATGCAGAAGTGGGAGAAGATGTTGCTGAGGACATCGGGGGTGGTGACGCTGCCCATGATGTCTTCCAGGTGGAACAGGCATTGGCGCAGGTCCTGGCTGATAAGGTCTGACGGAAGAGCGGTTTCAAGGCCGCTGATGACGCGGCGTATGGCCTCCAGAGCGGATGAAAGAGCCTGGTAGTGGCGGATGTTGGAGACTATTATGTTGTCCTGGTCAAGTTGTGCAATGTTGCAGACCTTAAGCAGTGCGGCTGTCAGACGTTCTATACCTTTGCAGTCTTTGGCCGATATAAAAAGGTGGTTTTCATAATCGGCAGGTACTGAGGCCATCATATCTGCCTTGTTGTGGATATACAGCACCTGCTTGCCAGAGCTGTGTTCTGCAACTGAACTGTCTTCAAAGTCTGAATTGTCAGCACGGTCTGTCATCCATAACACCACTTGCGCTTTGTTCAGTTTGTCAAAGGTACGCTGTATGCCAAGTGCTTCTATTGTGTCTGTTGTGCTGCGGATGCCGGCGGTGTCAATAAAGCGGAATGTTACACCGCCTATTACAATAGTGTCTTCTATACTGTCCCGCGTTGTTCCCTGTATGGGGCTCACAATGGCCTTATCTTCGCCTAAAAGTGCGTTCAAAAGGGTGCTTTTTCCTGCGTTGGTCTTACCGATTATGGCTACAGGAATACCGTTCTTGATAGCGTTGCCTGTGCGGAAACTGCCGGCAAGACGGCTTATTACGCTTTCAATTTCAAGTGCCAGGGTCCTGAGTTGTCCGCGGTCTGCAAATTCAAGTTCCTCGTGGTCACTGAAATCTATTTCAAGTTCAAGAAGCGATGTTATGTTCAGCAGTTTGTCATGCAACTCTTTAAGCTGGGCACTGAATGCTCCGCGCATCTGGCTCTCTGCCATACGGTGTTCTGCGGCGCTGCGCGATGCGATGACATCGGCTACGGCCTCGGCCTGGCTAAGGTCCATCTTGCCGTTAAGGAAGGCCCGCTGTGTGAATTCTCCCGGTTGGGCCGGTGAACAGCCTGCATCAAGGAGCAGACGCAGTATTTCCTGTACAATGTAGGTGCTTGCATGGCAACTTATTTCAACGCTGTCTTCTCCGGTGTATGAGTGGGGAGCGCGGAGGACGCTTACAAGAACGTTGTCAACTATCCGGTTTTTGCTGTCAACGATGTCTCCGTAATGAATGGTGTAGCCCGCCGCATTCTGCAAACTGCGTGTGCCGGGCACAGTCTCTCTGCAGTGCGGAGAGAATATGCTGTCCGTTATACCAAGTGCATCGGGACCTGATACTCTAATAACAGCAATGGCCCCTTGTACGGGGCCTGTTGCACATGCACATATTGTTTTATGTTCTGTTATTGTCTGCACAAATCTGCTGATGCTTATTTGCTAAGCCGTTTATTTGCCTAGCAGTTTGTCTGCCATTGCAGCGGCTGCACGGCGACCGTCACCCATTGCAAGGATAACTGTTGCACCACCGCGTACAATATCGCCACCGGCAAATATTGTAGGAATGTTGGACTGCATCTGGTCATTTACTGCAATTGTGTTCTTGCGGCCCAGTTCCAGACCTTCTATTGATTTTGGAACAATAGGGTTAGGAGATACGCCTACGGCAACAATTACAAGATCGGCATCAAGGGTCTGTGTGGCACCTGGAATCTCAACCGGGCTGCGGCGACCGCTGGCATCGGGTTCTCCAAGTTCCATCTTCTGCAGTATTACCTGCTTTACACGGCCGTTTTCATCGCCGATATATTCAATAGGATTGTTGAGGGTAAGGAACTCAACGCCTTCTTCTTTTGCATGCTTGACTTCTTCTGCACGGGCCGGCATCTCTTCGTCTGAACGGCGGTATACAATGTATGCGTGCTCGGCACCAAGACGCAGGGCTGTGCGGACTGAGTCCATAGCGGTGTTACCGCCACCTACAACTACAACGTTCTTTCCGAATATTACAGGTGTGTCTGACTCTTTGCTTGCGGCATCCATCAGGTTTACACGTGTAAGGTATTCGTTTGATGACATTATGTTGAGAAGGTTTTCGCCCTTGATGTTCATGAAGTTTGGCAGACCTGCACCTGAACCTACAAAGATTCCGTCAAATCCCTGCTCTTCAAGATCTTTTACTGTAAGAGTCTTGCCTATGATGCAGTCTTTTACAAATTTGACGCCCATTTTTTCAAGGTTGCAGATTTCTACGTCAACAATCTTGTTTGGCAGACGGAATTCAGGAATACCGTATTTGAGCACACCTCCAATTTCGTGCAGCGCCTCAAATACTGTTACGCTGAAACCTTTCTTTGCCATATCGCCTGCAAATGAAAGGCCTGAAGGACCTGAACCGATTACGGCAACCTTTTTGCCGTTTGAAGCAGCAACCTCTGGAATTGATATGTTGCCTGATTCACGCTCGTAGTCAGCGGCAAAACGCTCCAGATAACCGATAGCAACCGGTTTGTGACCCATCTTGAGGTGGATACATTTTGATTCGCACTGTTTTTCCTGCGGACATACACGGCCGCATACTGCAGGCAGTGAACTTGTGCTCTTGAGCACCTTGGCTGCAGCAAGATAGTTGCCGCGTTCTATGTTCTTTATGAACGATGGAATCTGAATATTTACAGGACAGCCTTCCATACATGATGGTTTGGGACAGTCAAGACAACGCTTGGCCTCCAACAGAGCCTGCTGTTCGGAAAGACCCTGGTTGACCTCTTCCTTGCGGCTGTGACGGCGGTAATCCGGTGCCAGCTCAGGCATTACGCAACGCTCAATCTCTGTGCGTTCCTTGTTTTTCATATTGGCGCGCAGTGCGGTACGCCATTCGGAATCTCTGTCAAGAAGTTCTTCAAGTGACTCGCTGACTGTCTCTTTCTTGCCGCATGCAGCTTTCTCTTCTTTTTTCTGAGGAGCGGCTGCAATGCTCTGTTCAAGCTTTGCCATCTCTTCTTTTTCAATCTCCTTGAAAGCACCCATACGTTTCATCATACCGTCCCAGTCAACCTGGTGGGCATCGAATTCAGGACCGTCAACGCAGACAAACTTTGTCTTGTCACCTACAGTTACACGGCAGGCACCGCACATACCGGTACCGTCAACCATGATTGTGTTCAGTGATACATCTGTGGATATTTCATATTTCTTTGTGAGAAGGCTGCAGAATTTCATCATGATTGCAGGACCTATGGCAAAGCACTTGTCAACCTTTTCACGCAGAATAATTTCTTCAATTCCGTTGGTTACAAGACCCTTGCGGCCGTATGAGCCGTCATCTGTCATGATTACTGTCTCGTCTGCATATTTGCGGACTTCGTCTTCAAGAATGATAAGATCCTTGTTACGGCCTGCAAGAACTGCTATGACGCGGTTGCCGGCCTCTTTCAAAGCTTTGATGATAGGCAGCATGGGGGCAACGCCAACACCACCGCCTGCACAAACAACTGTACCGAATTTTTCAATGTGTGTGGCCTGGCCAAGAGGACCTACAACGTCTGTAAGATAATCGCCGGCATTAAGACGGCACAGACGGTTTGAACTCAGACCTATGCGCTGTACTACAAGTGTGATTGTGCCTTTTTCTGTGTCGGCATCGGCAATGGTGAGCGGCATACGCTCTCCCTGTTCACCTATACGTACAATTACAAAGTGACCTGCCTTGCGTGATTTGGCAATGAGAGGTGCTTCTACCACAAATTTGAAAACATTCTCGGAGAACTGCTCCTTTGATACAATCTTGTTCATTATATGATGTTTTTATTTTTTTTCGCAGCGCAAAGATACTACTTTTTTATATTATGTCTTAAAATAGATTCTTATATTTGCTTTTTTGGGACGTAATAGTTATATTTGTATTGATAATTTTGAAAAATACAGGGAATACATATGAGTTATCTCAAGTTTGAAAAGACATTCATGACCAACCTGGACGAAACACTTACCAGAGAAATACTGCGTACAAACCGTTCGGGGGCGTATCATTGTACAACGATTGTGGATTGCAATACGCGCAAATATCATGGTCTGCTTGTGGTTCCTGTTCCGGAACTTGACGATGAAAATCATGTTCTGATTTCATCTTTGGATACAACAGTTATCCAACATGGAGCGGAATTCAATCTGGGTGTGCATCAGTATTGGGGAAACAATTTCAGTCCGCGCGGCCACAAGTACATAAGAACGTATGATTGCGATAAGGTTCCTACTACAATTTACCGTGTTGGCGGTGTTGTGCTCAAGAAGGAAAAGTTGTTGGAACATCACGAAAACAGAATCCTTATACGCTATACGCTTATGGATGCTCATTCGGAGACTACGCTGCGTCTGCAACCGTATTTGGCTTTCCGCAGTGTGCGTCAGTTTACGCATCAGAACAATCAGGCCAATCAGGACTATTCTTTGGTTGAAAACGGAATAAGAACGTGTATGTATGCCGGTTACCCGGATCTTTATATGCAGCTCAGCAAAGAGAACCAGTTTGTGTCCCGTCCCGACTGGTACCGCGGCTTTGAGTATTTCAAGGAGAAGGAACGCGGTTACGATGCTAACGAGGATCTGTATGTTCCGGGCTATTTTGAGTTTACCATAAAGAAAGGTGAAAGTGTTGTCTTTGCAGCCGGTACAAAAGAGGCAAGAGTTCCGCAGTTGCGCCGTATTTTTGCAAGCGAGGCCGGCGCCCGTACTCCGCGTGACAATTTCTATCATTGCCTCAAGAATTCTGCACATCAGTTCCATAACAAACAGGACCGTGCACATTATATCCTTGCCGGTTATCCGTGGTTCAAATGCCGTGCACGCGATATGTTTGTGTCTTTGCCCGGTCTTACGCTGTCCATTGGAGAAAACTTTGAGTTTGAATCTGCCATGGCTACGGCAGAACGTGCCATAATGGATTTCATAAAGGGACGTCCTCGCAAGTATCAGGTATATGAACTTGAAAAACCGGATGTTCTTTTGTGGGCAATATGGGCCGTGCAGCAGTATGCCAAATCCACATCAATGGAAAAGGCTATGCAGTCTTACGGCAAACTGGTGAATGATATTGTTGATTTTATACGCAAGAACCGCCATCAGAATATGTTCTTCCGTCCTAACGGACTCATTTCAATCAACGGAAAGGATAGCGCGGAGACATGGATGAACTCAACGTGTATGGGGCGTCCTGTAGTTGCGCGCACCGGTTTTGTTGTTGAAATCAATGCTTTGTGGTATAATGCTCTTTGTTTTGCCGCAGATCTGAACCGTCAGGCCGGAGATTCAAAACGTGCCGATAAACTTTCTGCACTGGCATTTGCTGTGGGACAGTCTTTCCTGCAGACGTTTGTGAATCAATACGGTTATCTGTACGATTATGTTGACGAAAATACTCCGGACTGGAGTGTACGTCCAAATATGGTGATTGCCGCAGCGTTGGATTATTCTCCGCTGGATGTCCGTCAGAAAAAATCCATTGTTGACTATTGTACAAAAGAACTGCTTACTCCAAAGGGCTTACGCTCTTTGAGTCCTGTAAGTCCGGGTTACAATCCGTATTATGCGGGACCTCAGCGTGAACGTGACCTGGCATATCATCAGGGAACAGCCTGGCCATGGCTTATGGGCTTCTACTTTGAAGCTTACCTTAAGGTATTCCGCCGCAGCGGTCTGTCTTTTGTGGAACGCCAGTTGATTGGCTATGAAGAGGAGATGACATCGCACTGCGTTGGTTCCATACCTGAATTGTTTGACGGAAACCCGCCTTTCAAGGGTCGCGGTGCAGTGTCTTTTGCTATGAATGTTGCTGAATTGCTCAGAACAATAAAGCGTTTGAATGAATTTGAATAAAAGAAAGTTATGAAAGTATTGATGTTCGGGTGGGAGTTCCCGCCGCATATTCTTGGTGGTCTTGGAACTGCAAGTTACGGACTTACCAAAGGTCTTGCTGGACAGGAAAATACGGAAATTACTTTCTGTATGCCGCGTCCTTTCGGCGATGAAGACCAGAGTTTTCTTAAAATTGTGGGCATGAATGCCGTTCCGGTTGTTAATCAGAATCCGGATTGGGATTATGTAAAGAGTTGTTTTCCATGGATGAATCCGCAGGATTATTATGATTTCAGAGATCATATCTATGCAGATTTCAGATATATAGGGACAAATAACCTTGGTTGTATTGAATTCTCCGGACGTTATCCGGACAATCTGCATCAGGAAATAAACAACTATTCCATTGTGGCAGGTGTGGTGGCACGTACGCTGCAGTTTGATATAATCCATTCCCATGACTGGCTTACATATCCTGCCGGAATCCATGCCAAGCAGATTAGCGGAAAACCGCTTGTAATACATGTGCATGCCACAGACTTTGACCGTTCGCGCGGCAAAGTGAATCCTACGGTCTATGCCATAGAGAAAAACGGTATGGATTATGCCGACCACATAATGTGCGTTAGTGAACTTACCCGTCAGACCGTTATAAACAAATATCATCAGGATCCGCGCAAGGTTTCAACAATGCACAATGCCGTTGAACCGCTTCCGCAGGAAATTCAGGATATTCCCGAACGCAAGAGCGAGCATGAGAAGGTTGTTACTTTCCTTGGCCGTATTACCATGCAGAAGGGACCTGAGTATTTTGTTGAAGCTGCTGCGCTTGTGCTCAAACACTCCAAGAACATACGTTTCTGTATGGCTGGCAGCGGAGATATGATGAATGCAATGATTACTCTTGCCGCCGAGCGCGGAATAGCGGATCATTTCCATTTCCCCGGCTTTATGAAAGGTAAGCAGGTTTATGAATGTCTCAAGGCCAGTCATGTGTACGTAATGCCTTCCGTATCTGAACCGTTCGGAATTTCGCCGCTTGAGGCAATGCAGTGCGGTGTTCCGTCAATAATTTCAAAGCAGAGCGGTTGCGCCGAGATTCTTGACAAGTGCATAAAGACCGATTATTGGGATATACATGCCATGGCCGATGCCATCAACTCCATCTGCAACAACCCGGCTCTGTACAATTATCTCAGAGTGGAGGGAAAGAAAGAGGTCGATGCCATCACCTGGGACAAGGTGGGGGCAAAAATACTTGACCGTTACAAACAATTGACAAATTACTGATAAAACATTTTTGGAATATGAAAACAATATGTCTCTATTTTGAAATACATCAGGTTGTTCACCTTAAGAGATACCGTTTCTTTGATATAGGCTATGATCACTATTATTACGATGATTATGCCAACGAGACCGGAACTGACTATCTTGCTCAGAACTCATATATTCCGGCTCTGACAACTCTGTTGCAGATGGTGAAAGACAGCGACGGCTATTTCAAGGTTGCTTTTTCCATATCTGGTGTTGCGCTTGAACAGCTTGAACAGTATGCTCCGCGTGTTGTGGAACTGTTGCAGGAATTGAATGCAACCGGCAGTGTGGAGTTCCTCTCAGAACCGTATTCTCATGGTCTGTCATCGCTGGCAGAGAATAATGAGGATTCTTTTGTATCTGAGGTAAAGCGTCAGAGCGATCTGATTTTTGAACGTTTTGGCCAGCGTCCGCGCGTTCTGCGTAACTCCAGCCTTATTTACGATGACCGCATCGGAGGAATTGTTGGTGATATGGGCTTTGAAGGCCTGCTGACAGAAGGTGCAAAGCATATTCTTGGATGGAAGAGCCCGCATTATCTGTATCATTGCAACACAAATCCCAATCTGAAACTGTTGCTGCGCGATTTCAAACTGAGCGATGACATCAGCCTTCGCTTTTCGAATACAGCCTGGGAGTCTTATCCGCTTATGGCTGACACTTACATTGACTGGATAGCACAGACTCCTACTGATGAACAGATTTACAACATCTTTATGGAGCTGAATGCAATAGGCGTTTCACAGCCGCTAAATTCAAATATTCTTGAGTTCCTTAAGGCTCTGCCGGAATGTGCACGCAAACGTGGCATTACGTTCTCTACGCCATCTCAGATAATAGACAACTGCAAGTCTGTTGCTCCGATAGATGTGCCGTTCCCTATGTCATGGTCTGACGAGGAACGTGACATCAGCTGCTGGCTTGGCAATGTGATGCAGAAAGAGGCTTTCAATAAACTCTACAAGATAGGGGAGCGTATAAAATATTGTGCAGACAAGAATCTTATCAAACAGAATACGCTGTCAACAGGTGCCGGCAAGCGTTTGCTGCAGGACTGGGATTATCTGCAGGCAAGCAACAATTTCCGCTTTATGTGCACAAAGAATCTTGGTGTAGGTCTTGACATGGGTATCTATGAATCTGCCTACGATGCCTTTACCAACTACATGAACATTCTTGGTGACTTCCAGCAACGTGTACATGAGATTTTAGCGGTTGATGCCGATGCCGACGAACTTGATGCTCTGCAGCTTGCAATGATAAACAAGGACAAGCGGATAGAGGAACTTGAAAAGCAGGTTGTCCGTTTGAAATCGGCAAAAACGGTAAAGAAAAAGCCTTACGATATGACAAAAAATGGAAGTTCGAAATGAACTTCCATTTTTTTTATTTGTGGTAGTAGCAGTGGATTGTGTTGACGGTAATCGAATGCCCGTTGGGCCCGCCTGCAATTTTTGCGCATGATACCTTATCGTTATAGACAAAGCCTACTACATTGCTGTTTGAATCAAATTTGGCTTTGACCGGTATAACTATTACTTTGTTCCAATCTGGATATTGCGATTCAAATAGTCCGATGTTTTCAGGAGTGTATTCCAGATTGTTGCTGTTGAACCATTCTTCTCTTGCCAGATAAATCTCCTGTAAGAGTGATGTTATGTTGTTGAACTTATAATGGTTGTATTGGCTGTTGTATCCGGCGTACAGCATATTGGTGTAGCTTGCCGATATATGTGAATTGAAAAACTCATCCAGGTAATCCTTTTGCATCATGAGCAGGTAATCAGGCTTGACTGTGGTTTTGTCATCACTGTCTGTCAGACAATTGAGAGTGATTCTGGCCTCATTCAGCAGTGTGTCAAGATTGATGAGCTCTGTAATTGGCAGTTCCATTTCTGTCATAAGACCGAATGGTGATGAAACATATGAACATGTTGTATCATTTATCAGTGTTTCAAGCCCCGATTTATAGAATTTGTTCATTCGCATAACTTCTGAATTACCGGAAAACTGTGCATATGCAGTTTCCAGTTTACCTTCATCATTGATGTGGTTGAAGCCAATCTCAAGAATGACATGGTCAAAGCAGAAAATCAACCCGTCTCCGCCTGTATATTCAATGTAATATCCCGGACAAATATTGTTTATGAAAGTCCATGCGTCTTTGAAATTGTCTTTGCCGCCTGCAGCGTAATACTTTCTGACAATTTGTTCGGCAATGCTGTCAGGCAATGCAATTGTTATGCAGGGGTAGTAATTGTCTGTACTTCTTACTGAGTCGCTTACATTATAATCCTGAGTGGACATTGTGGCGCAGACAAGCGGTTCTGCTTCCATGTTGCAGAAATCTTTAGGATTGAAATCCTGATATAAAGCCTTGCTTCCGTCAACTACAGTATCAAGTTCACGCACGTTGAACCAGATAGGGGAGGATGGGTCTCCAAAGTAAGTTGTGAAATAAAATGAGAGTCTTGTTTTGAAATGCTCCTTACCGGCCATCTGTTCATCAACCCAATCGGGGAAATCAAATCCTTCAATTCCGTAAACTGAGTCGGGAAATTCAAAATTGTCAATACAGTTGAACTGGGTAATAAAGTCAGCGGTAGTGCTTACCCCAGTTACCGGATCTGTAAAACGGCCAAGATAAGTGTTGTCTGTTTTTGTAAGTATGGAATCCGGTGTGTATATTGTTTTTGACGGTATTGTGAATTCATTTGAAAATGTTTCCACAAAGTCTTCGCTCGGAACTACGGAATATCCAAGTCCGGCAGTGTTGTCTGAACAGGATACGCAAAACAGAGAACAGGCAATTAACAGTATAATGCCTTCCAGACTCATTCGCTTCATATAGCTTATCAAAGAGATTTGTAGAAATTTAGGATTTCAGGTGCATTGTTCTGCTCCGGATCAATGCTCAGCGTCTTGCGTCCAAGGCTTGTGCAGAAATCAACCAATTGTTTGTCCTGCTGATCCTGAGTGAAAATGACTCCGTCAGAAAAACTTATGCTGTTCCTGATAAGGGAACTGTAATTGATTGGAGAATCAAACTGACCAATCTGACTGATGTCCAGATCTTTTATCAGCAGCTTGTTTACAAATTCCGGATTGAGATTTTCCTTGAAAGTATCGTTGTAAACGGTGCTTACAACTTTTGTTCCCCTGTACGCAGGTTCGTCTTTGTATGCGGTTTTTATATAAAGGGGAATAAGAGCTGACAACCATCCGTGACAATGTATAACATCAGGAGTCCAGCGCAGTTTCTTTACTGTTTCAAGTACTCCGCGTGCAAAGAATATGATGCGTTCGTCATTGTCTGCATATTCATTTCCTTCATTGTCGCGTATGTACTGGCGGTTCTGAAAGAAATCATCGTTGTCAATAAAATATACCTGCTGTCTTCCGCCTGGGAGCGATGCAACCTTGATGATAAGCGGATGGTCAGTGTCGTCAATAATCAGATTCATACCTGAAAGACGGATGACCTCATGCAGTTGGTTGCGACGCTCGTTGATAGGACCCCATTTTGGCATAAAAGAACGTATTTCAGCCCCCATATCCTGCATTCCCAGAATATGCATGCGTGTAGCGTCTGCAACAAGAGTGTGCGGTGTAAACGGGTAAATCCAATCTGAAATAATCAATACTTTTTGGGCATCCATTTTTACGGGAATTTACATTTGAGTGCGAAGATAGTGATTTTTTTGTCCATTTCCAAATAAATGCTTTACTTTGCACTCGATTTTGAGAAAATTGTTAAAAATAAGTTCAGTAATATGCTTAAGATTAACACTATTAAGGAGTTACAGATTGTCTTGGATCAGGCTCGCAGTCAGGGCAAGACAATTGGTCTTGTTCCTACAATGGGTGCTTTGCACAAAGGTCATGCGTCTTTGGTGCGCCGCAGTGTTTCACAGACAGATTTTACCGTTGTGAGTGATTTTGTGAATCCAACACAGTTCAACGATAAGAATGATTTGAAAAACTATCCGCGTACGCTTGATGCTGATTGCGCCCTGTTGGAAAAAGAGGGAGCTCATGTATTGTTTGCTCCATCTGTAGAAGAAATGTATCCGGAGCCGGATATGCGTCAGTTTGATTTTACACCGCTTGATAAGGTTATGGAGGGAATTCACCGTCCCGGGCACTTTAACGGTGTAGCTCAGATCGTGAGCAAGCTTTTTTATGCTGTCAAACCTGATTTTGCATATTTTGGCGAAAAGGATTTTCAGCAGCTTGCCATTATCCGCCGTATGGTGGAACAGCTTGGACTTGATGTTGAAATTGTAGGATGCCCTATTGTCAGAGAAGAGGACGGTATGGCTCTTAGCAGCCGTAATGCATTGTTGAGCAAGGCAGACCGTAAGATTGCTGCAAATATCTCAAAGGTTCTGTTCAACAGTCGTGTTTATGCCAAGGATCATTCTTTAGCTCAGACAGAGCAGTATGTTGTTGATACAATCAACTCTATCCAGGGTCTGGAGGTTGAATATTACGAGATAGTTGACGGAACTACACTCCAGCGTGTACGTACCTGGGATGATTCCCATTACATAGTGGGCTGCATTACAGTACATTGCGGTGGTGTACGTCTGATTGATAACATTAAATACAAGGAATAATGCTGCTTACAGTACTTAAGTCAAAGCTGCATCGTGTAAAGGTTACCGATGCCAATATTGATTATGTTGGAAGCATAACAATAGACCAGAACTGGATGGATGCCGCAGGTATAATTGAAGGTGAGCAGGTTCATGTAGTCGATGTGACCAACGGTGCCCGTCTTGTAACTTATGCTATTCCAGGTCCGCGCGGTTCAAAGTGCATCTGCCTTAACGGTGCTGCAGCGCGTCTGGTATCTATAGGCGATATAGTGATTATTATTGCATACGCTCAGGTTACTCCTGACGAAGCCCGCACTTTCAAGCCTACCGTTGTTATTCCGTAACAATCATATAAGCATAAAAAAGGAGGCTCACAGAATAGTATGAGCCTCCTTTTTTATTGTATGGATAGCTTAACCAAGCATGCTCAGCAATATACCTGCAGCAACTGCGGAACCGATAACACCGGCAACATTCGGACCCATGGCATGCATGAGAAGGAAGTTCTTTGGATTTGCTTTCTGACCCTCGGTCTGCGAAACACGTGCAGCCATAGGAACAGCGCTGACGCCTGCTGAACCGATAAGCGGATTGACTTTTTCCTTTGAGAATACGTTCATCAATTTTGCAAGAAGAACGCCACCTGCAGTACCGATGCTGAAGGCAACAATACCAACTGCAAGGATTCCGAGTGTGCGCCAGTTGAGGAATGTTTCTGCTGTAGCTGTTGCACCAACTGTTGTTCCAAGGAATATTACTACAATGTTGTTCAACTCGTTCTGAACACACTTGCTCAGACGCTCTACAACGCCACTTTCTTTCATGAGGTTACCAAGCATAAGGCAGCCGATGAGCGGGGCAGCGGTAGGCAAAAGAAGTGAAATGATAATAGCTACTGTAACAGGGAAGAGTATCTTCTCTTTCTTTGATACTGTACGCAATTGTTTCATTTCAATCTTGCGCTCTTTTTCTGTTGTGAGAGCACGCATGATAGGCGGCTGGATTACAGGTACCAGTGCCATATAGGAATATGCGGCAACTGCAATAGGACCTAAGAGCTGTGGAGCAAGTTTTGATGTAAGGAATATGGCTGTAGGACCGTCGGCACCGCCGATAATACCTATAGAAGCTGCTTCTGCAGATGTGAAACCCATGGCGTGTGCTACAATGAATGTGGCAAAAATACCAAGCTGGGCTGCTGCTCCAAGAAGAAGGCTCTTAGGATTGGCAATGAGCGGACCAAAGTCTGTCATAGCTCCTACACCAATGAATATGAGACACGGATAAATTCCAAGCTTGACACCAATGTAAAGAATGTCAAGCAGTCCGCCGTCTGCAAGAATGTGCTTGTAACTGTGGAAGAAAGGGCTGTTTGCATTCAGGAATTCATCGTTCCAGAGTGAGGTGTGGAACATTTCCGCACCCGGGAAATTGGTAAGAAGCATGCCGAATGCAATTGGCAACAGAAGCAGAGGCTCATATTGTTTTTTGATGGCAAGATAAAGCAGGAAGCATGATACGCAAATCATGACAAGCTGTTTCCATCCGCCCTGTTCTGCAAACATCTTGACAAAACCCATGTCGTTGACAAACTTTGTCATTGTGTCTCCAAAATTGAAATCCTGGGCACATACAGGCAAAGCGACAACAAGAGCAAGCAAGAGTGCAAAAGAAAGTTTAAGTGTATGTTTCATTTCTTACTGCTTTTTTGTGTTATGCAATCTCAACAAGAGCATCGCCTGTCTGAACGGTTGTGCCCGGTTGTACAAGAATTGAAGTTATGCTGCCGTCACGGTCTGCAACAATGTTGTTTTCCATTTTCATGGCCTCCATTGTAAGCAACAGGTCACCTGATTTGACCGCCTGACCTACAGAAACAACAATTTTTGTAATGCTGCCTGGCAGCGGTGCTGTAACTGCACCTGCGCTTGCGGCTTTCTTGGGAGCTGCAGCTACCGGTGCTGCGGCTGGCGCAGCGGCTGCAATTTTCTTGATTACTGGTTTGGCTGCGGCAGCTGCCTGCTCAACCTCTACGGCATATTCTTTTCCGTTGACTATAACAGAAAGACCGTTCTGACCCTCCTGAACTGTGGTTTCGAATTCTTTACCGTTTATTTTGAATTTAAAATTCTTCATTGTTTTAATTGTTTGAATAGTGAGTTAGTCAATAGGATTCCAGGCATTGCCATCGTGATGCTGAATTGTAAGAATTCCGCTTTCAATATCGTGAGATTCTTCTGAATAGAGATACAATGCTGTTGCTATTGCAATCTTGTCCAGATCATCATCGGATTTATCTGCAACGGCCTTTGCTGCGTTCTGTGTAGGAGCTGCAACATTACCGCTGCGGTTGGCAACTTTGCTGAATATCTGCAGAATATAAACCAGCAGAATCAGAATGACAAATACTATGCCTATTCCAATGCCAGTCATGGCCCATACATCGGACCAGTTTACTTGTAATGGTGTCATAGTCAAACGTTTTACAATGGAATATTACCATGTTTCTTCTCCGGCAATGTGAGTTTCTTGTCACGCAGCTGTGCCAGGGCACGGATGATGCGGAAACGTGTATTGCGCGGTTCGATGACATCGTCTATATAACCGTATTTTGCGGCAGTGTAAGGATTGGCAAAGAGGTCTGAATATTCTTTCTCTTTCTCTGCCATAACTGCTTTCATTGCAGCCTTTGCCTCGTCTTCGCTCTTGCCCTCTGCAAGTGCTGCCTCCTGAGCTGCTTTTGCTTCTTTGGCGTAGAGTACTGCTGCAGCGCCGCTTGCACCCATAACTGCAATTTCTGCAGATGGCCAAGCGTAGTTGATGTCACCGCGCAGCTGCTTGCAGCTCATAACGATATGGCTGCCACCGTATGATTTGCGCAGTGTAACTGTTACTTTAGGAACTGTACATTCGCCGAATGCGTAGAGCAGTTTTGCTCCGTGCAGAATAACTGCGTTGTACTCCTGACCTGTACCCGGAAGGAAGCCCGGAACATCTACAAGAGTTACCAGAGGAATGTTGAAACAGTCGCAGAAACGAACAAAACGTGCTCCCTTACGGCTGGAATTGCTGTCAAGAACACCTGCCATCTGGCTTGGCTGGTTTGCAACGATACCTACTGTTTCACCGTTGAAACGTGCAAAACCTATAATGATATTCTTTGCAAAGTTAGGCTGAACTTCAAAGAATTCACCGTTGTCAACAACGCCGGCAATAACCTGATACATGTCGTACGGTGCATTTGGATTGTCAGGAATAATCTCGTTGAGAGCGTCTTCCATACGGTCAATAGGATCTGTACAAGGAACAACAGGAGTTTTCTCTTTGTTGTTCTGCGGAATGTAGCTCATGAGTTTGCGCAACATTGCGATAGCCTCTTCTTCTGTAGAAGCTGTAAAGTGTGTTACACCGCTCTTGCTGCCGTGAACACTTGCTCCACCAAGCTGCTCTTCTGTTACAACCTCACCAAGAACAGTCTTGACAACCTTTGGTCCTGTAAGGAACATGTAAGATGTGTTCTCCATCATAAGGGTGAAGTCTGTAAGAGCCGGTGAATAAACGGCACCACCTGCACAAGGGCCAAAGATACCGCTGATCTGCGGAATTACACCGCTGGCAAGAATGTTGCGTTCAAAGATTTCTGCATATCCTGCAAGAGCGTTTACGCCTTCCTGAATACGTGCACCGCCTGAATCGTTAAGACCTATGACAGGAGCACCTACTTTCATTGCAAGGTCCATAACCTTACATATTTTAAGTGCAAGGGTTTCTGAAAGAGAACCTGCGTTTACTGTGAAGTCCTGTGCAAAAACGTATACCAGACGTCCGTCAATTGTACCGCTACCTGTTACAACGCCATCGCCAAGGAACTGTTTCTTTTCCATGCCAAAGTTGTAGCAGCGGTGTGTTACGAACATGTCAATTTCTTCAAAACTGCCTTCGTCAAGCAACATTGCAATACGCTCGCGGGCTGTGTATTTGCCTTTATCGTGTTGTTTCTGGATAGCTTTTTCGCCGCCGCCAAGACGAGCCTGTGCGCGTTTTTCTACCAGAACTTTGATTTTATCTTCCTGAACACTCATAATAAATGTCAAATTTGTTGATTCAAATGAAAATTAACCTTCGCACAATTCTGTAAGGATGCTTGCAGTTGATTTCGGGTGAAGGAATGCAATCTGCATATTGTCTGCGCCTTTGCGTGGAGCTTTGTCAATAAGACGTATGCCGTTGGCATCGCATTCTGCAAGTGCGTTAGCAACACCGTCCTCAATCTTGAATGCAAGATGATGCATACCGCCTTTACCGCCATTGTTCTCAATGAATTTGGCTATTGTGCTGTCCGGGCTTGTAGGCTCAAGTAATTCGAGTTTTGTATCGCCAACCTTAAGAAAAGCTGTCTTAACTTTCTGGTCTGCAACTTCTTCTACTTTGTAACATTTAAGACCAAGTACGTTCTCAAAATAAGGAAGTGCTTCCTCAATGCTTGGGCAAGCAATACCCAGATGCTCAATTCTAGAAATTTTCATTTTATTTAGGTTTTAAAATTTATGTGTTATTGATTTTAAGTTAATTTTTTTCAAAATTTCATACAAAACACACAAAGTTACACATTATTATCGTGTGGCAAAAATATTAAATCTTAAAAACTGCTAATAATTACAATTGGAGAGTGAATCTCAGGTTGATGCGGCGTCCTGTCAGATAATTTGGTACTGCAAACTGTGTTCCATGTATGTCGTTGACCCAATAATATGAGTTGACATTGTTGACACCGATAATATTGAAACAGTCAAGTCCTATCCAGAGTGACTTGCAGGTGCGCAGTTGTCCGTTGCTGCGGTATGGATTGTTTTTGCAGTCAAATGCTTTGTAGGACAGGCCAATGTCCACACGCTTGTAGGAAGGTGCCCGGTAAACGGCCTGTTCGCGTCCGGAGTGGGGCGGCCCGAACGGAAGTCCGCCGGAGAACATCAGTTTCAGATTCATTTTCCAGCGGTCGGAGTTTGGAAAGAAGTCAGTGAAATTCAGTGACAGATTGTAGAGCTGGTCCTGAGGTCGCGGCAAATCCTTTCCTGCAATAGTTTCATGGGTGCGCATCAGTGTGAACGATATCCATGAGTCCATTCCGGGTACAAATTCGCCGAAAAGTTTGGTGTCCCATCCCACGGCGTAACCGTTTGCGCAGTTTTGTCCGTAATAGACAATGCGCACATTGTCCACATTGTATGGGATGAGATTGCTCAGTGCTTTGTAATAGATTTCCGATGTCAGCTTGAATCTGCGGTCAAAAACGTTGAATAGCCAGTCTCCGCCAAGTACAAACTGGATGGAACGCTGTGATTTGATGTTCTTGTTCAGTTCAACTTTCCCTATTCCGTTTTCTACTACAGTGTCTTTGATTTCTTTGTAAAACGGCGACTGGTAGTATATGCCTGTTGCAAAACGTAATGTCAGATTCTGGTTATTCTGCGGTATGTAGCCTACGGAGAATCTTGGGCTGAGAAGCCATTCGCCGTTCCAGCTCCAGTGTGATAGTCTGAGACCCAGATTGAATGTGAACAGGCCCTTGTTGGTGTTCAGATGATATGCGTCCTGAATATATGCTGCAAAACGTGAGTTGGTTATCTTTTCATCGGATTTAACGGAGTATATCATCTGCAACGGTCCTTCCTGGTGATATGGTATTGTGTATCCAGCCGAGTCGCGGTTTTCCCATTCACGCATTCTGTCTTCAATGTGTTCACGCTGTATTTCAACGCCCCATTTGAGAAGATGTTCTTTAAGAAAATGTGTTCCGTGCAGGTTGGCGTTCTCAACATTCCATTCAAGATTGTTGCGTGCGTGTTCCATGTAACGCCCTATGCTGTACAATTGCTCGGAATCAATATTGTCAAGCCAATATTCTCCGCTTATATCGTAGGTTTCGAGCTCATGGCTGGAGAAGACGGAGAGACCGATGCCGACTTTGCTGAAATCGCTGATTTTGTATTCCAGTCCGGCCGCTGTGGTAAGAGTGCTGAATACGTCCTTCTCCCATCCGTCGAAATAGACTGTGAAATTGTGGGCGTTGCGGTCGGTTCCGAATGACGTGCTGCGTGTGTCAGGTGTGAAGCGGTACTGGTTGCTGGCTATGTTGGCAAGAATACTGAAACTCCATTTTTTTGTTATCTGCCAGGAGAAATATGCCTGATAATCAAGGAAATCAGGTGAATATTCTCCCTGTGTGTCCAGCGTTCCCAATAAGTATCTGTTGGTTTTGTAGCGCAGACTGTTGATAAATGATACTTTGCTGTTTCCAGTGCCGTAATAAACGCTTGCCCCCATAAGGTCTGCACTGATTGTCGATTCGGTTTTGTCAACGGTCTTGTACTCTATATCCAGCACCGAGGACATTTTGTCTGCATACATGGCCTGGAATCCTCCGCTTGAGAAGGAAATGCCCTTGACCATGTCAGGATTGATGAAACTGAGTCCTTCCTGCTGTCCGCTGCGAACCAGCATGGGACGGAATATTTCCGTTCCGTTTACATATACACTGTTTTCGTCAAAGTTACCTCCACGTACGCTATACTGGCTGCTGAGTTCATTCTGGTTGCTGACTCCGGCTTGTGTGGCGATGAATGATTCCACGGCGTTGCCGGATGCCGACGGTGACAGATGGAACTCCTGCAGTTCAAGAACCTGGTTGGCATCCATCTGCCGGCGGGTGTCGGTAATGGTGACATCGCCTGTAGTGTAGCCAATTTCGGGCAACATGACATCCAAACGGACTGTATCCTGCGGATTGATTATGGTGCGTTTTCTTGTTTCGTGTCCTATCATTCTGTAGACAAGAGTGATAGTGTCGGAATAGTTTAGGTTCAGGCTGTATTCTCCGTTAAGGTTGGATACGTCATTGATGAGCAGATGCTCTTCGTTGACGGTGGCAAAAGCAACAGGTTCCTGCATATGGTCTCTGATTGTACCGTACACATGAACATTTTTTGCACTTGCCGCACTATGGGGCATCAGTACAAGTGTCAGACAGATGATTGTCAAGAGGATTTTCCAGCTTGCCTGCATATTCAATAAAACGATAAAAAGAACTTTTAAGTATATGCATGTGGCTTTTTTTTATTAAATTCGCACAAAAATTATTTGTTATGGATTCGTTCAAGGATTTGGTTAAGGCGCGTCGCAGCATGCGCCAGTTTACAGAGGAAAAATTAACGGAGGAACAGGTACGTCTGCTGTTGCGTGCAGCGCTTATTGCCCCCTCTTCAAAACATACTAACGGTTGGGAATTTGTAGTGGTTGATGACCGCGATATGCTTGTGCGTCTGTCTGAAAGCCGTGCTCAGGGAGCGCAGTTTATAGCTCAGGCTGCGTTAGCTGTTGTTGTGCTTGGCAACCCGTCAGTTTCCGATGCCTGGATTGAAGATGCATCCATTGCCGCAATAATGATGCAGCTGCAGGCTGAAGATCTTGGTCTTGGCAGTTGCTGGGCTCACATGCACAAGCGTTTCAATCAGGACGGAACTCCGTCAGAGCAGATTGTGTGCAAGCTTCTTGGTGTTCCAGAACCGTATGTACCATTGTGTATTATAGGTTTCGGACATAAGGGTATGGAACGCAAAGAGTTCAATGAAGACCACCTCCAGTGGGAAAAAGTTCATACCGGTAAGTTCTGAGATGAAGTTTGCTGTATTCGGAGCAGGACATGTAGCTACGCATTTTTCAATGCGTCTTGCACAGCTGGGACATGAGATAGCAGGTGTGTACAGCCGTACGCAGGCATCGGCTGAAACGCTGTCGGAAAAGCTGGGTGGAGTGTTTTGTACAACTGATATTTCCCGGATGCCCCATGCTGACGTATGTCTTGTGGCTTTGACGGACGGTGCATTGCAGGAACATTGTTCTCAGATTGTAGAAACTCAATGCCGGAATACGCTTTTTGTTCATACTGCAGGCAGTATTGATATGAATATATGGCATAATAACGGAGCTGAACGCTTTGGTGTGCTTTATCCTATGCAGACCTTTTCAAAGAACAGTTCAATTGACTGGAATACCGTTACCCTGTTTGTGGAAGCGGCCTCACAAAGCGATACCGATCTGTTGTACAATCTTGCATACGCCATGTCTGGCAGGGTGTACAGGTCCACGTCTGAGCAGAGACTGAAAATGCATCTGGCAGCTGTGTTCTGCTGCAATTTTGTTAACAATATGTTCAGTGTCTCAAACAGCCTGCTCACAGAGATAGGACTGCCGTTTGACATTATGTATCCGCTCATTGATGAGACTATACGCAAATCACGTCTGATGCCGCCTGTGAAAGCTCAGACCGGTCCCGCTGTACGTGGAGACAGAAATGTTATGGAAAAGCATCTTGATATGCTTGAGGACAGAAAATTATGGTCTCAAATCTATCAACTTGTTTCACAGAACATTCAAGATATTAAGGAATAGTTTATATATCAATATAATTGACTAATTTTGCAGCCGTGATCAATTACAATCTTGATAAAATAAAGGCACTTGTATTCGATGTGGACGGAGTGCTGAGTGCGAACGTCATGGTGATGGCCGATGACGGCAATCCTATCCGTACAGTCAACGTTAAGGATGGCTATGCTTTGCAGCTTGCTGTCAAATGCGGAATCAGGGTAGCTATTATCACCGGAGCAAGAGTTGACAGCATAGCAAAACGTTTTGAGTATCTTGGAATAACGGATGTTTATCTCAGGTCTGCTCAAAAAATTAACGATTTGAACAACTTTATGGAAAAATATGGTCTCAAACCTGAGGAGATTCTCTATATGGGAGATGATATTCCAGATTATCAGGTTATGAAGATCTGCGGTTTGCCCTGCTGCCCGGCAGATGCGGCTCCTGAAATAAGGGAGATAGCAACATATGTGTCTCCGTGTAACGGCGGTTACGGCTGTGCACGCGATGTGGTGGAGCAGCTTCTGCGTTCACGCGGACAATGGCTCGACTCGGCCAAAGCTTTCGGATGGTAATCCGTTTTATATGATATTGATGAAAAAAATAATAATATAATGGAACAGAACTTTTTCATTACTGGAATTCAGCAGATAGGTGTAGGTACTACAAATGTTTACAAATCTTGGAAGTGGTATAAGGAAATGTTCGGAACGGATATCCGTATTCTTGAAGACGATACCGTTGCAGAACGTATGCTTCCGTACACCGGAGGACAGAAACAGAAACGTCATGCTGCCATTGCAATAAATCTGCAGGGTGGCGGTGGCTTTGAAATATGGCAATATTCTGACCGCAAACCCAAACCTATTGACTTTGACCTTCAGGTAGGTGATCTTGGTATATTTGCCGCAAAACTTAAGGCAACAGATGTTCAGAAAGCATATCAGTCAATATCTTCAAAATGGAATAACGTAGGTCCTATTGTAAAGGATCCTCTTGGTAAAGATACATTTTTCCTTTCAGACATTGAGGGCAATTATTTCCAGGTTGTCCAATCGGATAACGTGCTTATTAATCGCGGAACACCGTTCGGCGGTATGGTTGGCGGTATGATTGGTGTGACCGATATGGAAAAATCCATCAAACTCTATAAGGATGTTTTAGGGTACGGTTCACTGGTATATGACAAAACCGGTGTTTTTGACGATCTGCGCTTTATGCGTGGCGGTGACCAGAAATACAGACGCGTACTGCTTGAATGGAACCAGCCTGAGCGCGGTGCTTTTTCACCTCTGATGGAAGGTGGTCGCATTGAACTGCTGCAGGCATTGGAACGCACACCAAGAAAACTTTTTGAAGGACGTTTCTGGGGTGACCCTGGATTTATCCAGATCTGTTTTGATGTTACAAACATGGACCTTCTTGGAAAGTATTGTGCAGAAAACGGTTATGCGTTTACTGTTGACAGCTGTCCTGACGGAAAAGTGTTCAATATGGGCGATGCATCCGGCCGTTTTACATATATTGAGGACCCGGACGGAACATTGATTGAGTTTGTTGAGACTTATCGTGTTGCTGTTGCCAAGCGTTTCAACTGGTATATAGATTTGCTCAAGAGAAATCGCGAAAAACCTCTTCCAAAGATTCTTTTCCGCGCAATGAAGTTCAATAAAGTGAAATTTGAAGATTAAAGCTGCACTATGGGAAGTTTGCTGGAAAAACTCAAACAGGATTTCAGATTTGATGATGCTCTTAAGGCATGCATGAACTGTGGAATTTGTACAGCTATCTGTCCTGCAGCGGAGTTTTATGACTATGATCCGCGTAAAATCTGCGATACAGTGCAGCGTGGTGATGAAGATGAAATAGAGCAGCTGATGCGCTCCGATACTATCTGGTATTGTGGGCAGTGTCTTTCTTGTAAAACGCGATGTCCGCGCGGCAATGTTCCCGGATTGTTGATTTCGGTACTCAGGACTGTATCGCAGGAACTGGGTTATTTTGCCGAAAGCCGTCGTGGAGGACAACAGCGTGAACTGATGCGCGGTGTAGGACAGAATATCCTTGATATAGGCTATTGCGTTCATCCTGACCGTGTAAATCCTGAACGTCATCCCGAGCAGGGACCGGTTTGGGAATGGTATGTGAAGAATATTAAAGAACTGGCTCCTAAATTCGGGGCAAATTACAACGGAGCCGGACCGGGTGCCTTGCGCAAGATTGATGATGAAACAATGAAGGAATTGCGTGAAATCTTCAAGGTGACCGGCGGCGAGAAATTCCGTGATATTGTACTCAAATGAAAGATTTTGGTTTTGCAATAGAAAAACCGCGTGCTTTGGATCTTGACAAGGCTGACCGCAATCTGTATGTGCGTCTGCTGAAACGTGAACCTTCTTTTGCGCGTTGTTTCCAATGCGGAATGTGCTCCGCTACATGTTCAGCCCGTAATTTTACTGATTATAATATACGCCGTATCCATACGCTGATGCGTCAGGGACAGACTCAGGAACTTGACGCCATGTTGCAGAAATGTATGCTGTGCGGCAAGTGTACTCTTGTATGTCCACGCGGTGTCAATCTGCGTCATCTTATAATCCAGATGCGCAAACTGCTCAATAATGAATAATCATAATGCATAAGATAAACCTTATTCCATATAATTCTTTTGTCCTTCCGTTTATTGTGGGCTCTGTAATTATGCTCATAATATGCTTGTGGAAGTATATAAAATGGATAAAGATGTTCAGTCCTGAGCAGCGTAGTGTCTTGCGCAAGAACTGGCTCAGCTGGAAAATCTTTCCTGCTGTGTGGGAAATGATTCGTGAGGGTTTGTTGCATTTCAGAATTTTCAGGAGAAATGTTGTTCTTGGAATAATGCACCAGGCTTATGCCTTCGGATGGTTCCTGCTTATTGTTGTCGGAGCTATGGAGAGCATGACGGCTGTCAGAAGCCTGAATCAGGACAACAATGCCCGTTTTGCTATGGAACTTGTTGAAAACGGAGAGTGGTTTGCTTACTCGAATGACGATGCCTCTTCCGTTGAACTGCTGAAAGAACAGCCGGATAATGTCAAACTACATTACAAACGCCCGTTGCATCTGGCTATTTTCTACAGATATTTTGTTCATTCCACACCACCGCAGTTTAAAAACGCCCATGTCTATTCACATCTTATGGATGGGCTTTTGCTGTATGTCTTCCTTGGTTTGACGCTTGCAATTGTAAAAATGCTGTATTCCAGGATAATGGGAATGCGCTCTACTACAAAGCATACCATTATTGACCGTTTTTCCAAGTTTGCATTATGGATGATTTTCCCGCTGAGGTTCCTTGCCGAGTCTGTCACGGCATCGCTTTACGGAAACGGCGGCTTTTGTACCATGGCGGTAGCCGGATTGTTTGATCCGGTTATTGTAAAGGGTATGGAACTGTCTTTGTGGACGTTTTACTCTGTAGTGCTTGCAATTTTCTTTGTCACATTGCCTTTTACGCGCTATATGCATATTTTTACGGAATTGCTTCTGATTTATTTCCGTAGGATAGGTATGACTGAGACAGAGCATAAGACGGGTTACAGCATGTTCCAGCTTAATGCCTGCAGCCGTTGCGGTATATGTATTGACGGTTGTCCGTTAAACAGTATACCGGGACATAAAGTTCAGGCTGTGTATCTGATCCGTGCAATACGTATGCAGGATAGGGCATCGGTTATCAGAACCATGACGTCTGATTGTCTTATGTGCGGACAGTGTGCTATTGCCTGTCCGGTTCAGATTGATATTACTGCATTGCGCAAAATCCAGAGAAACAAGGGTGTAATTGATACAAAGGGTAATTACAGTTACCTGCAAAGCATGCGTTCTCCGTTTAATGCAGTGGGGCGTGTTGCATATTTTGGCGGATGTATGTCACACCTGACACCGGGTATTGTTTCGTCAATGGAGAAAATCTTCAATGCCGCAGGTGTAAAATACTGGCACATGGACAAGGAGGCGGGTATCTGCTGCGGACGCCCATTGAGCCAGCAGGGCTTTTTCAATCAGGCTTCTGAGCTCAGAGAAAAGAATTCCGAGCTTATAAAACAGTCCGAGGCCACTATGCTGGTGACATCGTGTCCAATCTGCTATCAGTCATTTGTCAAAGAATACAATCTTGATATTCCTGTAGTGCATCATACTGAATTTATTGACAACCTGATTTCTGAAGGCAAACTGAGAGTTAACAGGAGTCAGTTGCGGACTGCATATCATGATCCTTGTGAACTTGGTCGCGGAATGGGTGTGTATGACCCTCCACGCCGTGTTCTGGCTGCAGTCAGCATGCCGCAGAAGGTTAAAATGGAACGTGAAAACAGTATCTGCTGCGGTTTCAATCTGGGAAATACTGTACTTGGTCTGGGTGATCAGACAAAAGTGCGGAATGCGGCTGTGAAAAATCTGACGCAGAGCGGTGCGGAAACTATAGTTACGGCTTGCCCTATGTGCAAGAAAGCGTTTTTACATAATAACAGACAATCCGTGCGTGATATAGCCGAGATTGTTGCAGACAACATTATATAAGCAATGAACAGGTATTGGAACGAATATCAGAAAACAATAGCGGACGATCACTATTTTTATGAACGCAGCTGTATAAGACAGACTTTTTTTCCAGGAAGTGAAACTGCGTTTCTCAGAATTTTGAGAGAAGAACTTGGTAAGGATATTTTTGACGATTTCAGACAGCATACCTGCACCGGTATAGGGTATCATGCAGATATTGTTCCTTTTGAAACTACAATGACAGTGTGCGCCCGTCTGTTTTCTCTTATGACGGAGCATGGCTATAAGAATTACGTTCCGTCATGTGTAACATCGTTCGGAGTGTTTACCGAGGTCTTGCATACCTGGCAGGAACATCCGGAACTGCTTGAAAAAACACGTGAGAATTTGTACAAAGCAACCGGGCGTGAGTTTGAAATTCCTGAAAATCTTGTACATCCGTCAGATATTATCTATAAATTCAGAGAAGAACTGGCCGGTAAGATGAAATACCGTCTTGTAAACAGTTTTACAGGAAAACCGTTGAAAGTTGTAGAGCATATTGGTTGCCATTATGCAAAAATTTTCCCGGATAAGGGCGTTGGAAAGGCTGAATTTCCATATGTATTGGCCGGTATGATTGAATCATGGGGTGGTGAAGTAGTTGATTATCCGGAGCGCCGTCATTGTTGCGGATTCGGATTCAGACAATATCTTATCCAGGAAAACCGCGGGTATTCCATTTCGAATACAAAGAAGAAACTTGAATCTATGGAACCGTACGAACCGGATTTTATTGTTACAAATTGCCCTGGATGTACGCTTTTTCTTGACCGTTGGCAGTATACCATTGCGGAAATGGAACATAAGACGTATGACAAGGACGGATACGGAATTCCGGTGCTGACATACGAAGAAATGGCCGGTTTGCTCCTTGGTTACAATCCATGGGAACTTGGATTGCAGATACACCAGGTCCAGGCAGACCATCTGCTTGACAAAATAGGTATTGAGTACAATATTAATGACAAATATAAGGGTGTTAGCGGAACCATATTCCGTAAACCCGAAAAACCGACAATATTACAGGTATGACAACAGTTGCAATAGTAGGGGCAGGAGTTGCAGGAATTGAGGCTGCAAGTGTACTTGCCGCACATGGAGTAAAGGTCAAATTGTTTGAAAAAGAGGCATCGGTTCTTGGCAACCTTCGCTCCAAGGCTTTCCTTTTCCCTAATTTTCAGGCTTCAGATCAGATTGTTGACAGTTTGACGGCTAAATTGCTGGTCGATGGAATAGAAACAATCACCGCAATGGAAATTGTTGATATCAAACATACATCTGACGGTTGGCATTTGTCGGACAACAAGAATCATGATTATTTGGCTGATGCAGTGCTTGTATCTACCGGATATAAGGTTTTTGATGCTGCAAGGAAAGAAGAACTTGGTTATGGTATATACAAGGGTGTGATTACATCGCTTGATATGGAGGCAATGATCAAGGCAGACAAACTTGTCAATGCTGTAAACGCAACTCCGCGCAAAATTGCATTTTTGCAGTGCGTAGGTTCAAGAGATGAAAAGGTAGGTAACCATTATTGTTCAAAAGTTTGCTGCGTAACAGCTGTAAAACAAGCAATAGAGGTCAAGAAACGCTTGCCTCAATGTGAAGTTACAATATTCTATATGGATTTGCGTATGTGGGGACAAGGTTTTGAAGAGATGTACCGTACAGCTCAGGAACAATATAAAATCAATTTTGTCCGCGGACGTATAAGCGAGGCCGCCGCTACTTTTGATGGCCGTATACAACTCAAGTCAGAAGATACCCTGCTTGGTCTTCCATTAAAAATGACAACTGATCTTCTTGTTCTTATGGTAGGTATGGAACCAAGTGAAGGTACTGTCAATCTTGGAAAGAAATGTTCAATCTGCGGTGATTACGGCTTTATTCAGAGCACTAATCCGCATCTTTCAGATAATACAACTGCCATTGACGGCCTGTTTGTTGCAGGAACAGCAAAGCGTCCGATGACAGTTCAGGACTGTGTTAATGACGGACGCAGTGCAGCTCTTGCTATATTAAGTAGGATTGATACTACGGGCAATCTTGGCGCAGAGTGACGGGAAGAAGCGTTTTATGTAAACCATAAGAAGTTCTGTCCTTCCTACAAGTACCTCGCGTTTCTTTTTGCAGATGGCGCGTGCAATTTTGCGTCCTGCCTGCTGTGCAGTACAGCCTGCAGCCTGACCGGCGTCCATTTTTGCGTGCTGTTTTCCGTCTTTTTCCAATGCGTAGAAAGAAATCTTTGTCTGTACGCGTCCGGGACATACTATAGTTACACGTATTCCCTGTTTGTAGTACTCAGCCTGAACAGTTTCAAAAAAGCCGTAGAGTGCATGCTTTGAAGAACTGTATGCACATCGTAGAGGAAATCCGAAACGGCCGTTTATGCTTGTGGTAACAACCAACTGACCTGAACCGCGTTCAACCATTCTGGGCAGAATCTGCTTTGTCATTATAACAGGAGCAAAGTAATTTATGTTCATTACTTTGTTTATAACGCTCATTTCTGTCTCTATAGTAGTTCCTCTTTGGCTGATGCCGGCGTTGTTGTAAAAGATGTCAATTTTGTTCTCAAGACTCCATGCCTTATCGGCAAGTTCTGCAACCTGATCAAGTTTTGAAAGGTCGAAGGGGAGAGCGTAAGCATTTCCTGCTCCCAGTTCCTTGCATTTTTTGCAGGCCTCTTCAAGAAGATTCTCTTCCAATGCAGTCAATATTAAGGTCGCGCCCAAACGTGCGCAGGCATATGCGGTCTCAAGTCCGATACCGCTTGATGACCCTGTTATCCAAACAACCTTTCCTTGTAACTTTTTCTTCATTTGGTGTTTTGTATTTTATTCATTCATTATAGTTTTCAACAGCATCTCTGAACCATGCGGCACGGCCGGAGCCCTCTCCGATGTTCAATAATACTGTATCTCCATTCTTAATAAGACCATCTTTTACAGCCTGGTGAAAACCTGCTATACATACTACTGATGCAGGACCGAAACAGATGCCGGTTTCTTTCTTTGTTTCATAACCGTAACGTACAACCTGTTCCTCCTTTATGCGAACAAATGAACCGTTGCTTTTCTTGACAATAGGAGCAACAATAGGGTACATACCTGGTGTGCCGGCAGATAGAATTGAAATCTTTGTGGTTGGAGTAATGCTGGGGTAGTGCTCCTGATATCCTTCCGGAAATCTGTTTTCAACAGCCCATTCCCATGCCTGAACCATAGGATCACATGTATCCTGCTGTACAAGCAGCATGCGTGGCATTTTGCACTCAGGCATGATTTTGTGCAGTTCGTCCATACCTTTATTGAATGCTATGGGGCTTGTTCCTCCTGCAACGGCCTGCATGTAAACTGTAGGCATCTGACCTAATTGACGGATACATTCAAATACAAGTGTTTTTTTTGCTTCTACGCGTATGGGGTCAATATTGCCGGCTGATATCATTACATTGTTGGCTTTATGAAATTCTGCAGCTTCTTTTTTTGCAGCTCCATAGTTACCTTTGCTTATAATAATCTCCTGTCCTGTTGCTTTGATGGCATTGATTGAATCGGGATACATGTCGCATGGAGCAAACAGATGAAATTTGATACCGGCCTTGGCAAGATATGTGCTATAGGCGGTAGCAGTGTTTCCTGTTGAAGCAAGGCAATAATCCGTTACGCCATTCTCCTTGAACATGGTGGCTGCAAGGCTGGCTGCAATATCCTTAAATGTTCCTGTGCCGCCGTTCTGATCGTTGCGTACTACTAATACACGACAATCAATGTTGTGTTCTTTTGCTTCTTTTTCAAGAAAACTCCATTCTTGAATATCAACAGCACCTTCATTCAAACTGAAGATTTGACTATCATTCTCTATAGGGAGAAAATCTTTGTAATGATAGAAATTTGATACCTTTTCCGCTTTGAGCAGTTCATTCAGTTTGGCATAATCCGAGAAATACTCAACTGTAGCATAATTGCTTCCACATGTGCACAACTGGTCATTCTCAAACCAATCTTTGGCTGTACCAATTACCTTACCGCACTTTTTGCAAACCAATTGATATTTAGACATAAATTTGTTAGAATATGTTATATGTTAGTTTTATATTTAATACAGGATAAACAGGGAATCTGTTTATGATATTAAGATAATCTCCAACTTGTCCACGGACATTGGTAACATCTTTGCTGAGACTTACTCCATCATGCATAACAATATCAGGTCTTCCTCCCCAGAACAACAGGCCGCAGTCGCAGCCCAGTTTTAATCTTTCGGCTTTCTGAAAAGGAACTCCAGAATATCCGAACCCCAAGTAGGGCCTGAATGCGTTGACGTATGCTGATGCCTTAACCATACAGTCATTGTCGGGCTCCAGCATATATGTGTTGCCGTCTTCTTTGAATTCTCCCATATTGATACCCATTCTTCCGTAGGCCAGGATAATTCTTTTGATATTATCAGGACAATCAATTGTGATTCCTCTGTATGATATAAAAGGCTGGTCACTGTCCAGGCAATCATATATGTTGTTGTACATATTGACCATTACCAGAGTAGGCATTTCGTACGTTGTGTTGTATGCTTTTCCTATTTTGCTTTTTCCTAAGTAGAAACCTGCTGTCAGTTGCCAATTCTTATTTTTGAATGGTGTAACATCTATCAGCAGTTTGTATTGTGTCATTGTAGGTGTGCCTGTAACATCAACAACATCATCTTTCATGTCATATCCTATTGCTTGTTTCAATAAGCTTGACATACGTGAAAACTTTGTAGTAGGGTTACCGTTTTCATCTGTTGTTGTCTGATTTCCGTCTCCAACCTGCATTCCAAAGTGCATTTTGTATTTGAAATGCGGCATGAATGCGACTCCAGTACGGACTTTGAACAAATCACCCACAGGCATGGATACATCAACATCTATTCCGGTAGTACCTAATGCCAATGAAAAATCAAGATGATTGAAACTTTCAAATTTACCCTTTTCAGCATACAACAAATTGCTGATCAGGAACAGACATATAGTTATAAGCAGTAGTTTTTTCATTTACCTGACATGAATTTTCTGCCCGTTTATTATATATGTTCCGCTTTCAAGATCATTTATTGACCAGCATCTGTCTGTAACCAGAGTTCCGTCAATTGAATATACCGTGAAAGGAGTATTGATGGTATTTTCAATTTCAGGAGTTTCTGTTATTATTTTTTTGTAAAACTCATACGCTGTTGCTGTCAATGCCGAATATTGTTCGCTCCGATTATCTTCTGAAACCAGGATATATGCGCTGTTGGCAGGAATGTTGGCCAAATCTGACGCTTTGACAAAACCCAGTGTGCCGTTACTGGTAGTACCAAGAATGCGCATTGTATTTTTGTCATAGCTGACGCAATTGTTGTGATTCTTTGTGGTATTCATATAATATACGCCTTTCATTATATTCTCCGGCGTGGTTGGCATGTCGCTCTTAATTATATCTATTCGGTTGTCGGAAGGATTTTTGCTTGAACATTCAATTATTACAGGTGTTGCCGCAGGTATAATACCGTTGATTTCCGTTAATTGTACTGCGCCTTTGCAAATATCTGAAATAATGTAAACCTTCATTCCGGGGCTGGCTGTTTGAAACGCAAATCCGGCATAGAAAGTAGAGTAATACTTATTTTTTGCATGAATTGTTGGCTGTATTCCAAAATAACTGTCAGTTTTTGAATCAATTGGTGTAAAAGACCAGCAGCGGCAGTCTTCAATAGTTTTCCCTTTTTGACGCAATGCAATTAAGTCTGCGATTGTTGATGGGGGAATGACGCTTATTTCACCGGTGGTCTTATTTGTGGCAATTCTATCGTAAAGTGTGATTTCAATAGATGATATCTGTAAATATGGTACATACTGTTGATTATCTTCCTGCCGCATCGAAAAATACCGGTTGAGAATCTGATATGTACTTATGTCCTGTGAGGCAATATTATAACCTTGATTACCAGATGAACCGTTTTTTTGTGAAACATACATTACGGCTGAGGGATCAGATATAATATCGTCGCTTTTTTCTTTTAATTCTATTGCTCCCAAATCAACACCTTGAGTCAGTATTTCCATAATGTCGTCAATATCCCGGCTTATTGTTGTACTGCTGGTGTTGTCTACAATATGTATATAACGTTCTGTACCGTAGTTGTTTACCCGATAGTATCCTGCTTGGAGTTGTGCATGTGCAACACTTGTTAAAGCAGTCAGAAAACTTAATATAGTTATTATTCGTCTCATACTAAAACAGAAACCTGTCAATAGCCCGATAAGGCTGTTGACAGGCTCCAATTGATAATATTTCAGTTTAAATTACTTGGCAACGCAAACTGCTATACGATTCAGTTCAGGATCATCGTAAATCTGTTCTGTATCACCTTTGGCAATTTTTGTAATGCGGCTTTCTTCTATGCCAAGATCCATAAGGGCCTTTGCAACTGATTCGCAACGCAACTCAGAAACCTTCATATTACGTTCTTTTGTTCCGCTTGCGCTATCTGAGTAACCGGTAATTGTGATATTTGCCTCTGGATTCTTCTTAAGATAGTTTGCAATCTCTTTAATTTTCTGTTTCTCGAACAGAGTCATTGCTTCTGTACCTATCTTAAAGTAGATCTGGCAGTACATAGGTCCTACAATTTCCTTCTCTACTTCTACGATTTTCTCCTTCTCAACAATCTTTTCAACAATCTTCTCAACCTCTTTGATCTGTGGTGCTATGTATGTCTCTGTATATGTCTTGCCAAGAGCAATACGTAATCCCAGAAGGGCATTCATATACCAGTCTCTGATAGAGGCTCCTTTCTTGGAGTTATATTTTCCGCCTGCTGAATTTGCGGTAACTTCAAGACCTAACTGCAAGTGATCGCTGAGGCGGAATCTGAAATCTGCTCCAATACGTGCAAGTAATGAAAGGTAGTGGTCATCCCAAATGTTGCGTAATGCTGATGTACCAAGAGCGCTCTGATAAGCAGCTTCAAATTCGTTGGCCTGATCATTGTTGAATGCATAACTTGCGCCTGCACCAAAGATAAGGTCAATATTGCAAACTTTCTTAGGATTGAATTTTCCAAAGTTTGTAAGGTCAACAGTCAAGTCAATGAATGGAGCAATGTAATTGTATTTCCAGAATTCCACTTTGTCAAATCCCTGAGGAACTTCATATGGAAAACTGAAACCATCTTTGCTCTGCCATCCGTTAGCGCCCAAGCGCATACCGAATATTTTGCTGAACTGCCAACCTACTGTAAACTGTGCAGTTGGAGAAATCATTTTGCTAAGATCATATACACCAATTGATGTCTGACCACCTCCCTGCACATCTATATATGCATACTTCTTGAAACTGTATTCATATGTTCCACCAGGTTCAGCAGCAACTTCCTGAGCATTTTTAGCATATGTTGCAATACTTGCTGTCAGAAAAAGACCAGCAATAATAATACTTCTACGTTTCATATACTTTCAGTTTTAATGTTTAATAATGTAATGCGCTTTTTCTGTTATTCAACTACTCTGACGTAGAATGCATTGGTTGAAATGTTACCTGCATAATCTACCAAAGAGTATTTGATTGTATAGTCTCCTGATGTGGCTGCATCAAAGAGTACGATGTTTTCAGAACCATTAAGCACTTCTCCAAAGCCTTCCGGATTCTCCTGACCTGATGTGATTGTTATAAACTTCTTGTAAGCCGGAACAATTTCATCGTTCATCAGAGTAGAGATAATCATTGGAATAGAACCTGTTCCATTGAATACTGTAGGATAATCAGGATTCATGGAAACCATTTCTATATCATAATTTTCTGAAACATAATACAGCATAGGATCAAATAACAATGCCGGATCATTCTTGATAGCATTCCATTTTTCTATTACACCATTTGTATAATCAAACAGTTTGTGTGCAAATTCGCTTGTTATCATGTTGTAATTTGCGCGTGCAATAGCTTTTGTCATTTCGATTGCTGCATTAGCAGGAATCAGCATAACGTTGGCACTACGTACAAGTGCATCAATCTGCATGTTGACGGCATCTTCCAGAACAGCTGTTGCAAATTCAATCTGGTCATTAAGGATAATGTCAGAAGCTTTGAGTATATCTTTTACAACCTGCTTTGCATCGGCAACAATGTTCTTTGCAATCTCTTCAGGATTTTCGTTGCCAATAATCTCAATACGATGCTCTATCCAGTTCTTTCTGTCAATGTACATCTGCTCCAGATGTGCTCTGCGTTCCATTATGTCATTGCTGATTTCACCAAGAATATATTCAAAATCAGCAGCCATTTTGATTCTTACAGGCTCTGTTTCTTCTATAACATACTTAATCAGTTCAACATTGAATTCTGTCAGAGCTTCTACAACATCCTTACTGAACTCTGTAACAACTACGGCTGTTGCATAGCCAAGTCCAAATGCAATTTCTGCAGCTGCTACTATGCTTTCAGTTACTTTCTTTGCATGTCCTAATGTTACCTCTGCAACTATTGCTGCATAATCATCAAACAAATCTACGTATGCATAGAACAACTGCTTGATAGCTCTCTTAACTTCTACAGGAATCTGCTGTTTAGCTGCTGTATATATTGCGTCAAGAACATCTATTTGTGCATTGATAATGGCTTCGGCCTTATTCTTCTGATCAATGATGTATGCTTCTATTTCTGCATTGAGTGCTTTAATATCGTCAATTATGACTTTTGTCAATTCAAATTCTGCAGCCTCAATAGCTTCTTTGATGTTACGGATTTCTGTTAAAGTGTTCAGAACAATCTCATCCCAGTTGTTAAGGATAAATTCTGTATGCGCTGTAACAAGTGATTCAACATGTTCTACTGTCTCTTTTGTAAGTTCGTCAAGTGCTCTGCTTACATTCAAAGACCAAAGTTTTGCAACCTCAACAGTGATAGTGGCATCTGCTACGATTTCTTCAAGAAGTTCAGTAGCAGGAACACCAAATGTTACTTCAATAGCATCGTATGCTGAATGAACCATAGCACGTACAATGCTGTCAACAGATACTTTGTATACAGGTAAATCAAAGTCAATGTCGCCTACATGGAAATGAATGTCAGATCCGGCAATGGCATCGCAAATATCGCGAACCAGGCGTGCGCCGTCTCCGCTGAAAGTAGCAACATCAGGAAGCATCTCTTTTGTAAGTTTGCTGATACCTGTAAAGGCATTCATGTTGATAGGCTTCTGAGCTACTGTAACGAAGCTGTAAGGAGACTGGATATATCTTGTATATGTCTTATAGTCATTTTCGCCATATCCATAACGCATTGTGTCAACATAAGATGTTCTGACTGCGCAAAGCTGTCCTAATTCAGTCATAGCATTAAGACTGGCAGCGTGAATTTCTTCAATGTTTACAAATTTGTTGTCAATGATCTTCCAAACCAATGGTTTGAACGGTCCCCAGAAGTCAGCTTTAACTTTGTCAAAATTGCTGTCATCAATTGTAACATCTGCCCACCAGCCAAACAATTCGTCTTCCTCAGGCTGAAGTTCGTCAGCTATTATCTGATTCTTTGCGTTTACAATCTGGAATTTCTGATCTGAAAGGTCAGCATCGTAAGGATTAACGTTAATAATCAATGCGCCTGCATCACCATTGTCGCTTATGATTCTGCCTGTGAATGTTTCTGCTGAAACACCATTGAGTTCATCAGCTGTGAAGGATGCAAAACCTCTCTTCTGACCTGCTGCAGGGAAAGTTACAGTCTTGTTCAAATCATTCCAATATACGCTGAGAATATTGTCTTCTACAATTGCTCCCGGTATTGTTGAAATACTGATGCTCTTGATGTAAGGATTGATAAGCTTATTGATGCTCTTGTTGATAGCTTTCTGAGCCTGATCTGCATAATAGATAAGATCTTCGATGTCAGATATAAGCTGATCAATGTCTTCTTTGGCTTCGTTGGCGCGGTCAATGATGTATTGTTTGCGCTGTTCGTGAATTTCCTGTCTTCTTTCTATCATTTCTCTAACCGCATCATCGATGGCAATTCCGGTCTCAATTATGAAATCTTCAATATCCTGTCTTGCTTTGTCAACAGCTTCGGCGGCCTGAATTACGGCATCATTGATTTTTTTACCTATTTCAGCAGCCTTTTCTGCAATCTTTTCTCCCTCTTCAATCATAAGAGCGGCAAGAGCCTGACCTAATTCATTAACATATGCTTGAAGTTCGGCCAGCTTCTCAAGATTTTCCTGAATTCTTTCCAAAATCATACTTGACACATATATTGTGTCCTTGGAATTCAGTAATTCGTTGATCTTTTCATTCTGAGCTTCAATTTCTTTTCCGATGTTATTGGACAAATCGCTGATTTGCTGTGCAAGAGCTTCATAGTTGCTCTCTCCAGTAGTAGATGAATTTGAAATTCTCTCATTCAAGTCTGCATAGAGATCTTCCTGATAATCCTGGCAAGAGGCAAGGCACAATGTAACAAATGCTACTGCCAGACAAGTTTTAATTGAAAATAGTTTCATACTGTTATAATTTTGGTTTATTAATTCTTTTCTATGTGGGTACGCAGGTATCCTGCATACCAAATTAGAGTACAAAGTTATAATATTTTTTTTGATATATGTATTTTTTTTTGTTTTTTTTTATGCATGCGCAAATTTTGAACTCATAGGATAGGAATATTGCAATTAGTGGATAACTTTGAGTACGTCAAAAAAATGGAATCAGTAGTGAATTGTAGAGGTTGGAAATGCAATTGCAGGGCAGCAGCTTTGTTATTGCTTGTCTTTTTGTTGTTGTCATGTACGCATGAAAAGCCGATAGCAGAATCCCATTATGATAAGGTAGTACTGTTTTATTTGGATGGGAATAACAATTTAAGCACAGATATCGGTGAAAATCTTGATGATATAGTATCCGGAAGTTATATACCGTTGCCAATGAGCAACGAGGCTTTGTTTGTGTATATCCAGAAAGAAAACAGGGTGCCGCAAATTGAACCCTATGAACAGCCTACGTTGCTCAGACTTGTCAATGTGGACGGACGTTGCGTAAAACTTGTGGAAAAAATTTTTGATTTCAAGAACTCTTGCGAGGATTCATCCATGAGTACTGTACTGTCTTATGTGGCCAATAACTATCCTGCTAATGAAAACGGTTTGATAATATCTTCTCACGGTACGGGTTATTTGCCATGCTTTTACCATGAAGATCCCAACAGGTTTAAGCTTGCAAACAATAATCTTAAGATGGCGGCTCTGGCCAGTGTTGAAGAAGGTAATACTTATGATATTTTGACAACCGGCACCAGGGCTGTGGGTGATTACATAAAGACAAACGCTGGTGTTGACATTAAAGATTTTTGCAATCTCTTACCTATCAGGTATGATTATGTGATTTTTGACTGTTGCCTGATGGGTGGAGTGGAAGTTGCCTATCAGTTAAGAAACAAAGCTGACAAGGTTGTTTTTTCCCAAGCGGAAATTCCTGCAAAAGGAATGGTGTATGACAAGATGTGCGCTGCTTTGTTTGCAACTGGTGGAGCGGACCTTATGCGTGTTTGTCAGGATTATTACAATCGCGAATATGACGGACAGATTATTGAAAACCAGAGTTCAATTCCTACTACGGAAATGAACAGCGGCGCAACTATTTCATTGATTGATTTGTCCGGTATGGAAAGCCTTGCGGCAATATGCAATAAGATTTTGAGTTACGCTGGGTGTGAAATCCCATATATCAATGCAAATAATCTGCAGGAGTTTTTCAGACACTGGACACCTCAAAGGAATTTTTTCTATGATTTATCTGATTTTGTTGAAGAATTGGTTCATTTAGCAGATTCGGACCATTCGGATGATATAGCCATGTTTAACAGTGTACTGGATGATGTTGTCCTGTATTCTGCACATACAAACTGGTTTATGGGAGAAATAGAACTGAAGAAAAATTGCGGCTTATCAGTATATGTTCCATTGAATTACGCTGCTTATCATCCATATCTGAACAATTATTACAAGACTCTTGACTGGAGTATTGCAACGTATGGCGCAGAAGGTGAATATTTCCCTTATTGATTCATTTGTAAATCAGGAATATTGCAGGTTCTTTAGGTAATTCGGGAACGCAGTTTCTCCATTCATTCACAGTGTGTGTGATTATTGATGCATCGGAACAAGTAATGTTGCGTGCAATGCAGATGCGTGTCCCTGCCTTTAATGTTTTTAGCATGAAACTTAAAAGGTTGTTGTTTCTGTACGGGGCTTCAATGAAAATCTGTGTCTGGTTTTCTGTGTACGCTCTTTGTTCCAGCTCTTTAAGGCGTGCAGTACGTTTGGCATCGTCTATAGGAAGATAACCGTTGAATGCAAAACTCTGTCCGTTGAATCCCGATGCCATAAGACTCAACAGAATGCTGCTTGGTCCTACAAGCGGAATCACTTTGAGATTGTGCCGTTGTGCCATTGCAACAACATCGGCTCCGGGGTCGGCTATTGCGGGACAGCCGGCTTCGGAAATGACTCCCATAGGTTCTCCTCTCAACAGAGGCTCCAGATATGCTCCAATTTCTTTGACGTCTGTATGTTCGTTCAATATGTTGAAATGCAGACTGTCTATATCTATGTTCCTGTCAACCTGTTTCAGAAAACGGCGGGCTGTGCGTATCTCTTCAACTATAAAGTGATGTATGCCGTGTATTATTTCAGAATTGTATTCAGGTAATACTTGTTGTAACGGCGTTTCTCCCAGCGTTACCGGGATGAGATACAATGCAGGTTCTATTTGTTCCATTCTTCAATCAGTTGTTCTATTTCTGTTATCTGGTCAGGGTGATACCAATGTATTGAATTATCACGCTTGAACCATGTCATTTGCTTGCGACTGTATATACGGCTGTTCTGTTTTATCTTTTCTACGGCAAAATCCAGACTCCATGTGTCTCCGGATGGCGTCTTTTCCTTGTCAAAATAACTGAACAGTTCTTTGTATCCTACAGTGTTCAGAGAGTTCAGGTTTTTGTACGGATAAACTTTTTGTGCTTCTTCTATAAGTCCGTTTTTTATCATGACATCAACACGGTTGTTGATGCGTCCGTACAATTCTTCTCTTGGACGTGTCAGACCGATTTTCAATATACTGAACGGGCGCTCTTTTTTTGCTCTGGTTCTGTACGAGGTGAATGTTTTGCCTGTCTGGTAACAGATTTCCAAAGCATGTATAATGCGCTTGGGATTCTTTCTGTCAACAATCTTCCAGTATTCAGGGTCAAGCAGACGCAGTTCTGCTGCCAAAGGTTCAAGTCCTTGAGAATTGTATCTGGTCAGAAGTTCATCTCTGACTTCGGGAAGTACTGTAGGAATATCGTCTATTCCATTGCAGACGGCATCGATATACATCATACTGCCGCCGCACATTATCAGAATATTGTTGCTCTGGAAAAGGTTGTTTATCAGTTCTATTGCTTCTGACTCATATTGAGCGGCACTGTAGTACCTGTCAAGTTCAAGATTGCCTACAAAGTGGTGGGGTACCAGTGACTGATCATATTCGGACGGTGCTGCAGTACCTATTGGAATGTCGCGATACATTTGACGGGAATCTGCAGAAATAATGTGTGTGGAGTATTTCCCGGCAAGTTTTACGGCAATATCACTTTTGCCACAGCCTGTAGGACCAAGAATAACAACAAGCAACTTGTTCATGACAAAATAATATCTGCAGAGCCTTTGCCTTGACGCAGTACCATGAATTCCGAATCTATGCAGGAAATTACTGTTGACATTTCAGTTCCGCCTTCACCTGCATCAACCATAAGGTCTATCTTGTTTTCCAAAGATTCAGCTATCAGTTCAGGATTTGTAAGGTATCCTGAATCCTGATTGTCGGAATACGGAATGGTAGAAACCAGTATAGGAGCATCAATTTCATTACAGATGTCTATGGCAGTACGGTTGTCAGGAATACGTATCCCTACTTCCTTACGGTTGCTGTATATCTTGGGCAGGTGGCTGCTTGCCGGAAGGATAAAAGTGTATGGCCCAGGAAGAGCCTGTTTTATTATTTTGAAGGCCTGGTTGTCTATTCTGACGTATTGACTGAAACCGGCAATGGAACTGCTCATTATGGAAAAGCGGTGTTTGGCCGGGTTCAAATTCTTTATGGCACAAATTCTTTCAATTGCGCGTTGTTTTAATGCATGGCATGCAAGCGCATATGTTGTGTCGGTGGGGATTATTGCAACTCCGCCGTTATTCAGACATTGTGCTATTGTTTCAAGATCGCTATGGCTGTTGTTTTTATTGAACAGTCTTACGTATTGCATTAGTAGAGGTCGTCAATAGTGTCAATGGAGACATCACCGCTTCCGCCTTCAATATCAAATCCTTCGGCATCAAGCTCATCTTCGTTGAACCCGTCATCGCCGTAGAAATCTTCGCCGGTATTTGTTCCTGTGGTACTTATACCCTTGAGTAAAGATTCCTGATCAAAATCAATGGTCTGCTTTGGAGCATTTCCTACTGATTTTGTGCAGACTGGTTTGTCAAGATGCTTGGATGTTATGATTTCGCTGAGTTCAATAAAGAGGCAACGGTCGGTCAGTTGGTCAAAGATGAAAATCAGGCGTTGTTTCTGATCTTCAATCAATTCGTCAAGAGGGGTGTCTTCCATTGTGAAACTGTCCTCCTCTGAATTTGTGTCCATTTCAAAGCGGGTTATTTCAACCTCTTTTTCCCAACTGCGTGAACATGTGAAAAATGTGGTCAGTTCCTTGTCGGAGAATGACAATGACTCTAATATGGCTTTGTTGAAGTCCAAAAATGTAGCTGTAGATTCAATCTGAATCTCACGCAAAAAATCATCAACCTCGTCAGACAGTAGTGTAAATCTGTATACCATAATCTTTCCTCCTTATTGTTTAATCTCTTATAATGCCGCGTGTTGCAGTTTCAATGAAACCGATAATGTATTTTACATACTCGTTCTGGGAAATAGCGTCCTGTTTAATGGCTTCAAGTGCCATTGTAGTGTTCAGACCGCTGTTGTAAAGCATTCTGTATGCGTTGTGAATTGTATAAATGTCTTCCTGAGAGAAATTCATACGTTTCAGACGTACTATGTTGATGCCTTCGTAACAAACTGGGTTGCGACCGGCTACCACAAACGGAGGAATATCTTTTGAGATTCCGCTTCCGCCCTGTATCATTACATATCCGCCTATATGACAGAACTGGTGAACAAGAACATTTGCACTGATGGTTGCATGGTCATCAACAACAACCTCGCCACCGAATTTTGTTCCGTTACCTATTATGCAGTAATTTCCGATTACACAATCGTGGGCTATATGCATGCTTTCCATAAACAGGTTGTTGCTGCCAACAATTGTTGTACCTTTTGATGCGGTTCCGCGGTTCATAGTTACATTTTCCCTTATGCGGTTGTTGTCTCCGATTATCAGTGTTGTTTTTTCACCGACAAATTTGAGATCCTGCGGTATGGCACCGAGTATTGCTCCAGGGAAAACTGTGTTTCCGCTTCCCATACGGGTTCCTTCCATAACAGATACGCTATGCATGAGTGTACAGTTGTCTCCAATTTCAACGTCTTTGTCAATAAAGCAGAACGGACCAATCTCTACGTTGTTTCCAATTTTTGCATTCGGATCTATATAGGCTAAAGGACTTATCATATTTTTTTATTTTGTTGAATTATCTGTTAATTTCCTGACGGATCTGCCTTGCAAATCTGTTGTTGATGGTGTGACCTGGACGTGTTGCTATGATGCGTCCTTTGATAGGACGTCCAATCAGGGCTAAATCTCCAATCAGATCAAGCAGCTTGTGACGTGCCGGCTCATTGGGAAATGCAAGTGGCTTGTGCATGATGTATCCCAATTTTGTAGCATCCATTTTAGGAACTTTCATGATTTCCGCAAGTTTGTCATAACGTTCCTGACTCATTTCCCTTTCGTATATGACAATGGCATTGTCAAGATCTCCGCCCTTGACAAGACCGGCGTGCAGCAATGGCTCTATCTCCCTGACAAATACAAACGTGCGGCTGGCCGCAATCTGAGAGTCAAAGTCTTCCAGATTATCCAAAGATGCATATTGGTTGTACAGTACGGAAGATTCAAAACTGATTAAGGCATTGACTCCGAATTCCTGGTCTGGAAGAAGTATAATCTGCGAACCTGTTTCAGGGTTTGAAATCATCATTTTTGATTTGACTTCAAAATAGATTTTATCCTTGTCAAGTTCTTTTGTTCCAACCTGTTTGATTTTTTCAACGTACTGAATTGCACTACCGTCAAGAATTGGAAATTCCGGACCGTTAACCTGCATAAGGCAGTTGTCTATTCCATGAGCATACAGAGCGCTCATGGCATGCTCAATTGTGCTTACGCGGATATCACCTTTTGCTATTACTGTACCGCGCTGTGTGTCAACCACATTTTCAGCAAATGCTTCAATAACAGGCTGTCCGTCCAAATCAATTCTCTGTATCTTGTATCCAAAGTCTGCAGGTGCCGGCAGGAATGTCAACTGCAGATTGAGACCTGTATGCAATCCTTTTCCTGTCAGTGTGAAACTTTCTTTTATAGTAGTCTGTTTGCTCATAATTATTGTTTGCTGGACAATTTTTCTTTGAGTTCTTTTACTTCTTTCTGTAATTGTGCCAGCTCAAAATACATGTCTGGCAATTTTTTGAAAACGGCACTTGAACGTGCAAATTTGGAATGATCTATTGCAGGATAACCCATTATTGCGCGGCCTCCCTTTTCTGAACCGGCAATTCCGGATTGGGCTCCAACCTGCAGATTGTCTCCAAGAACAATATGTCCGGCAATACCGCACTGGCCTCCGAACATGCTCCATGAACCTATTTTTGCACTGCCTGCAACACCAGTCTGTGCGGACATTACTGTATGCTGGCCAACTTCGACGTTGTGTGCTATCTGTACCATGTTGTCAAGCTTGACGCCTTTGTGTATCAATGTGCGCCCCATTGTAGCGCGGTCAACACATGCGTTTGCTCCGATTTCTACGTTATCTTCAATTTCTACAATACCAATCTGCGGTATCTTGGAATAACCTTCTGCTCCGGGAGCAAAACCGAATCCGTCCGCACCTATGGAACATCCTGCATGCAAAATACAGTTGTTTCCTATTTTACAACCTTTGTAGATTGTTGCGTGCGGATAGAGTGTTGTACCCTGACCTATACTGACACCGTTTCCTACATATGCAAACGGGTATATCTGGGCGCCTTCTCCAATTACGGCGCCATCCTCAATCACCGCAAACGGACCTACATATACGTTTTCTGCAATTTTAGCGCTTTCTGATACGCTGCTCAGAGAACTTATGCCGCTGCGTTTGCCTGTAAGTGAATCGTACAATGAAAGCAATTTGGCAAGACTCTGGTATGCATCTTCAACCTGAATCAGTGTGACATTAACTTCCTGAGACGGCTTGAAATCTTTGTTTACAAGAACAACAGATGCCTTGGTGGAATATAAGTACGGTTCGTATTTTGGATTTGACAGAAAAGTCAGTGCACCTTCTTTACCTTCTTCAATTTTTGTAAAAGAGTTTACAACAATATCCGGGTTGCCAAGAATGGTGCCTTGTAAGAATTCTGCTATCTGTTTTGCTGAAAATTCCATTTGAAATCAATTTTTCAAACTGCAAAGGTAATACAAATATTAAACAGTTAGGCTATTAAATGTTGTAATCTTTTAAGATAGTTGCCATTTGAGACTGAACCTGACGGGCTGCATCTGCTGCTGAAGCCGCATAATCAGTGCCGTTGCCGGCGTATATAATGCCGCGACTGCTGTTTACAATCAGGCCGCATTTGCTGTTGATGCCGTACTTGCAAACGTCTTCAAGTGAACCTCCCTGTGCACCTATTCCCGGAATAAGAAGGAAATGGTCAGGTACAATCTGACGTATCTGTGTTAGCATGGTGGCCTGTGTGGCACCCACAACATACATCATATTGTCTGCATTGCCCCAGGTAGATGATGTACGCAATACTTCTTCAAACATATAACCGCCTTTTTCAAGCGGCTGCAATTCGAATTCTGCTGCACTCGGGTTGCTGGTAAGAGCAAGAAGTATTGCCCATTTTCCGGGGTATCCCAAGAATGGTTTCACACTATCCGAACCCATATATGGAGCTACTGTTGCGGCATCGTATCCGCCATTTTCCAAAAGGGCAGAGGCGTACATTTTTGATGTGTTTCCAATGTCTCCGCGTTTGGCATCGGCTATTATGAACTGGTCTGGATAATTTGTACGCAGATAATTTACTGTCTTTTCCAATGCCTGCAGTCCTTTTATTCCGTAACATTCGTAGAACGCAAGGTTGGGCTTGTATGCAATGCAGTAATCTGCTGTGGCATCTATTATTGCTTTGTTGAATTCAAAGATAGGGTCATCCGCACTGAGCAGATGCTGTGGTATTTTCTTCAGATCAACATCAAGTCCCACACACAGGAAACTCTGTTTTCTTTTTATGTTCTGAAATAATTCTTCTCTAGTCATAATGTGTTGTTTTTATAATTCAGATTCTTTCAGTCTTTCTGCATTTTCGGCTATGTTCAACTGTTTGATGCATTCTTCAATATTACCGTTCATGAATGCCGGAAGGTTGTAAATGGTGTAGTTGATACGGTGATCCGTAATACGTCCCTGCGGATAGTTGTAGGTGCGTATCTTTGCCGAACGGTCACCGGTTGAAACCATTGTTTTGCGTTTCTGGGCGATGTCATCAACATACTTCTGATGCTCACGGTCGTATATCATGGAACGCAGGCGGGATAGGGCACGCTCTTTGTTCTTTGGCTGGTCTCTGGTCTCGGTACATTCAATAAGGATCTCTTCAACAACACCTGTGTTGGGATTTTTCCAGTTGTAACGCAGTCGTACTCCGGATTCCACTTTGTTTACATTCTGTCCTCCGGCACCGCCGCTGCGGAATGTATCCCATTTTATTTCACCTTCGTTGATTTCAACTTCAAAGGCATCGGCTTCGGGAAGGACGGCTACAGTTGCGGCCGATGTATGAATTCTTCCCTGTGTCTCTGTTACGGGAACACGCTGTACACGGTGTACGCCGCTTTCGTATTTGAGTGTTCCATATACCTTGTTGCCGGTTACTGAAAAGATAATCTCTTTATAACCGCCCGCAGTACCTTCGGAACAGCTGGAAACGGCTATGTTCCAACCTTTGATTTCGCAGAATTTGGAATACATGCGGAACAGATCGCCTGCAAATATGGCAGCTTCGTCACCGCCTGTGCCGCCTCGGATTTCCATAATCACGTTCTTATCATCCTGCGGATCCGACGGAATGAGCAGAATACGAATATCTTCCTGTAATTCCTCTAATTGAACTGATGCGGAATCAAGCTCGTCTTTGGCCATATCACGCATCTCGGCATCCTGTTCATTCTGGAGAATATCTTTTGCTTCTTTTATGGAGTTCTGCAGTTCAATGTATTTCTTCTTTGCAGCAAGCAAGGGTTCAAGGTCGTGATACTCCTTGTTGAGTTTGATGTATCGCGACATGTCAGCTATAACCTGCGGATCAGTAATCAGCAGGCTTACCTCTTGAAACCTGGCCTCAATTCCTTCAAGCTTTTCCAGAATATCGCCTGCCATAATTCAAAAGTCGCCGAATTTCAGAACCGGCTGTTTTGCAGCCTTCAATTCATCAACACGTGTGATAGGTGTATTATGCGGTGCACTCTTTACAATGTCTGGATTTTCAGAAGCCTCTCTGGCCACAGTCTTCATTACGTTGATAAACGCATCGAGTGTCTCCTTGCTTTCTGTTTCCGTTGGTTCAATCATTATTGCCTGATGGAACAGGAGAGGGAAATATATTGTGGGCGCGTGATATCCGTAATCAAGCAGACGTTTTGCAACATCAAGAGTTGTAACTCCGGTAGATTTGTCTTTCAGACCGTCAAATACAAATTCGTGTTTGCAAACTCCTTCTATAGGAAGTTCATAGCAGTCCTTGAGAGATTCCTTTACATAATTGGCGTTAAGTACTGAGAGCGGACCTACGTATTTTATATTCTCTTTTCCAAGTGAAAGAATATATGTGTAGGCGCGCAGCATCACGCCGAAATTTCCAAAGTACTGGCTTACCGAACCGAAAGAACTGTCGCAATTCTCAATGAAGAATTGGCCCTGTGCATTCTTTCTTACATGTGGAGCCGGAAGCAGATCTTCAAGACCTGCACGTACACCAACCGGACCGCAACCAGGACCTCCGCCTCCGTGTGGGGTAGAGAAACTCTTGTGTAAATTGATGTGCATAATGTCAAATCCCATATCTCCGGGACGGCATTTGCCCAACATAGGGTTCAGATTTGCTCCATCGTAATAGAGCAGACCGCCAGCCGCATGTACAAGTTCAGCTATCTGCGGTATTTCAGACTCAAATATACCGAGTGTATTCGGATTAGTCATCATGATACCGGCAATGGTATTATCCAGCAAAGGCTTGAGATCTTCAATGCTAATAGTTCCGCCTGGGGTGGATTTTACCTCTATGATTTCAAGACCGGCTACAGCAGCGCTGGCAGGGTTTGTTCCGTGAGCGCTATCCGGTACTATGACTTTTGTTCTGTTGAAATCTCCGCGCAGAATATGGTACTGACGCATTATCATAAGGCCTGTAAGCTCACCGTGTGCACCTGCAAACGGGTTGAGTGTGAATTCGGACAGACCCGATATTGCGGCAAGAGATTTTGCCAGATTGTAGTATATCTCCAACGCTCCCTGTGCACATTCTACAGGCTGCAGAGGGTGCATTGCCGCAAACTGCGGCATGGAACAGATTTCTTCGTTTATTTTGGGATTGTACTTCATGGTACAACTTCCAAGAGGATAAAAGCCTGTATCAACGCCAAAGTTCATCTGTGAAAGGTTGGTGTAGTGACGTACCACATCAAGTTCACCAACGCTGGGCAGTTCCAGCCCGGATTCACGTTTCAGATTGTTATCAATGTCTTCAACGTTATAATTTTCAAACTTGTTCTTTGGAAGAGAATAACCAACTCTGCCTGGAACTGAAAGTTCAAATATCAATTTATCGTAATATTTCATAAGGCAGCTTGATTTATCAGTTTGACAAATTTATCAATCTCTTCTTTTGTCCGTTGTTCCGTAACTGCAAACAGCAGTGTACTGTCGCCGGCATCGGTCTTGATGTCTTTAAGACGTACACCGGCAAGGATTCCGTTATCAAGCATGAACTTCTGCAGTTTTGCGGCATCGCCTTTGTAATCTACAGCAAACTCATTAAGGAAAGGTTTGTCAAACAGCTTGCTGAATTTACCTGTAGCAATAATCCGGTCAAACAGATAGTGTGCTCCGCAATAACTCAGGTTATTGACCTCTTTAAGTCCTTCTTTTCCCATTATGCTCAGGTAAATTGTTACCCATAATGCCATAAGGGACTGATTGGAACATATGTTGCTGGTTGCTTTGTTACGGCGGATGTGCTGTTCACGTGCCTGGAGAGTAAGAACGAATGCACGGCGTCCTTGGGTGTCTGTTGTGGCTCCTACTATACGACCCGGCATTTTGCGCACAAGATCCTTGCGGCATGCCATGAAACCTACATATGGACCACCGAATGTAAGCGGAATGCCAAGAGATTGTCCGTCACCGCAAACAATGTCTGCTCCAAGTTCTGCTGGTGTTTTGATTACTGCCAGGCTGGATGGATTGACGTTCATTGCAAGCAATGCTTTTGAACCGTGAATCTTGTCAGCAAACCCGCTGTAGTCCTCAATTATTCCATAGATATTGGGCTGTTGCAGAACAACTCCTGCAACACCTCCTTGCGCAAGCTGTTCCTCCATATCCTGAAGACTTGTTACGCCATCGGCTTCCTTGATTGTGCTCAGTTCTATGCCGTGAAATTTTGCGTATGTGTCCACAACACGTCTGGCAAGGGGATTCAATGTGGCACTTACCAATACCTTTTTTGCTCCTCCTTTGGCCGATGCCGCCATCATCATGACTGCTTCTGCCGTAGCGGTAGCTCCATCGTACATTGATGCGTTGGCTACATCCATTCCGGTAAGATTGCATATCATGCTTTGGAACTCAAAGATGTAGCGCAGTGTACCCTGTGAGATTTCAGGTTGGTACGGTGTATATGCAGTCTGGAATTCAGAACGGTTGGTTATGTAACTGATCACCGACGGAGTATAGTGATCATATGCACCGGCTCCGGCAAAACAGCAAAGCTTCTGATTCTTCTCTGCAAGAGTATTGAAAAAACTGCGGATTTCCTGCTCGGACATCTGCTCTTCAAGGTCATATTCCTTGTTGTAGATTATCTGCTGTGGAACATCGCTGTACAGCTGGTCCAAAGTTTTTGAACCTACAACAGCCAACATCTCTTGGATATTGGCTGCTGTATGCGGAAAATATTTATACATTGATTCTGTTTATTAATTGAATTTATTCTGATAAGTGTCAGCATCCATAAGACCTGCCAAATCTGCATTGTCAACATTTTCCAATTTGATAATCCAGTTGGTGTATGGATCCTGATTCAGAAGTTCAGGAGAGTCTGCAAGATCCTGATTGGTCTGGAGAACCGTTCCTGATACAGGAGAGTAGAGATCGCTGGCTGCCTTGACGCTTTCAACGGCACCGAACTCGGAACCTTTTGTGATGCTATCACCAACAGAAGGCATATCAACGTAGACTATATCTCCCAACTCCTTCTGAGCAAAATCGGAAATACCGATTGTAGCGATACCATTTTCAATTTTTACCCACTCATGAGACTCCGAATAGAAGAGTCCTTCAATTACATTTGCCATATTATATTTAGTATAGTTATTTCTTGTAATTTTTTCTGTAGAACTGTTTGTTTATCACAATTGCTTCAAAATCCTTGTTACGTATCTTGACAAATAATCTGGATCCTAATGTGGAGTGCTCAATGTCAACAAGCGCCATACATACAGGAATTCCTGTAGACGGAGACAGATATCCGGTTGTAACAGTTCCCACCTGTTTGTTGTTTTCATCGATAATGGGGTATCCTGCGCGCGGTACCGATTTTTCAACAAGTTCAAGACCAATAATCTTTTTTGTAGGATTCTCTTTGTAATGCTGTATGGCTTCTTTACCTACGAAGTCTTTTTTATCCAATTTTACAAAAATACCGAGACCGGCCATAATTGGATTGATTTCCTCAGACAATTCATGTCCGTAAAGCGGCAGACCTGCTTCAAAACGTAATGTGTCACGGCATCCCAAACCGCATGGTGTTACACCGGCTTTGATGAACAAATCCCATGTGTACTGAATGAATGCATGAGAACCGTATATCTCAAAACCATCTTCTCCGGTATAGCCTGTACGGCTTATTATGATATTTTCACCGCGATATGAAACTTCTTTGAAAGAATAGAACTCAAGATCGCTCAATTGGATTTCCATCAATTTCTGGATAGTCTCCTCTGACTTTGGACCCTGGATTGCCAGTTCTCCAAAATAATCCGACATATTTTCTATGCCAACTTTGAAGTTCTTGTTCTGAAGCATAATCCAGTTCAAGTCCTTGTCTATGTTCGAAGCATTGATTACAAGCAGATATTTGTTCTGATCCTGCTTATAAACAAGCAAATCGTCAACCACACCGCCATTAGGCTGGAGCATCATTCCATAGATAGTCTTTCCGTTGGCAATTGTGCTGACATCGTTTGTAAAAAGATAGTTTACAAATTCTTCTGCCTGTTCGCCGGTTACAATGACCTGACCCATGTGAGACACGTCAAACATTCCTACATTGTTACGGACAGCATTGTGTTCGTTGGTAATACTGGAGTATTGGATTGGCATGTCAAAGCCTCCGAACGGAGACATTTTTGCGTTCAAAGCAATATGCTTTTCGTATAAGCATGTTTTTTTGAGTTCTTCCATATAATCACTTTAGTCGGTTATAAACCTTGTTAGTATAGATGCCTGCAAGTTACTAATAATATCTTGAACTTGTATGCCGGCAAGTCTCTTTTCTATCTCTTTTGGACAAAAATCCACACCTTTTAGATATTCTTGAAGCATTTTAACATCTTCTATAGAACTGTAAAAAAAGTCTCCAGAGAATACAATAGAGGCTATTCTGCCTTGTTTAACATCTATTGCCGCCTCAATGTTGCCAACACCGGGGATGTATTTTTTCCTGATGTCAGTAAACGGTGGATTTTTTCTCAAAAAGTATGTGTTGGAGTAATATCCCTGTTCTATTTTTTCTATCTCTTCAATGTCTTTCTCTGTCAGTTCCAATGTTGCATCGCAAAGGGTTGAACGCAAATGCTTTTTGAAATCTTCAAGCCCGCCGTGTTTATAGAAATCCTTGATGTTTGTAACTCTGGAACGAACCGATTCAACACCTTTCCCCTGTAACTTTTCTTTTGTTGGTGTAAGAGTGCAGGTCATTGTTTCAATATCGGTGTCAAACAGCATTGTTCCGTGAATTATGCTGTGCCCGGCGTGACCGTAATATGCATTTCCGGAAATTTTGAATCCGTTCAGCAGCAAATCGTTCCTGTCACTTTTTTCAACATCCAGGCCCATGTCTTTCAATGCATTCCGCATTTTGTCCATGTATGTGCAGAATGCCTGGTTTACGCTTGTCTGCGGACAAATGTATGAACACATCAGATTGTTCATGTCTGCGTAAACTGCGCCGCCGCCACTTTTACGGCGAATGATATCAATATTGTGCTCTCTGCAATATGCAGTGTTTACTTCTTTCTCCAGTATCTGGTTGCGCCCTATAATAACTGTTGGAGTTACATTCCAGATAAAAAACAACGGCTCTGAATCCCTGCACAGATATTCTTCTGCCGCCAGATAGAATGCTAGCCTTCTTGTTTTGCCGGACTGGAGTTTTTCAGGAATTCCAACGTAAGTCATTGTATCAGTTCCGCAATCAATAGTTGAATACGCCCTTTTCGCTTTTTATTGTAAGACTGGCCTTGTCAGACGCTTCAACATGACCAACAATACGTGCGTCAATATTGAAACTTTTGCTGATACTGATAATGCTGTCGGCGTATTGCTGTGGAACATAGAATTCAAATCTGTGACCCATATTGAACACTTTGTACATTTCCGCCCAGTCTGTACCGCTCTGTTCCTGAATGGTGCGGAACAATGGAGGGATAGGGAACAGATTGTCTTTTACAACCTTCAGGTTTTCAATGAAATGCATAATCTTTGTCTGGGCTCCGCCGCTGCAGTGAATCATTCCGTGAATGTGTCCGCGGTGTTCGTCAAGTACGGCCTTGACAACCGGAGCGTATGTACGGGTGGGAGAGAGTACCAGTTTTCCTGCGTCAAGCGGGGATCCTTCCACCTTGTCTGTAAGATTCAGTTTACCGGAATATACAAGTTCGCGTGGAACTGCGTGGTCATAACTCTCGGGGTATTTTTCTGCAAGATAATATCCGAATACATCGTGACGGGCACTGGTAAGTCCGTTACTTCCCATACCACCGTTGTATTCCTTTTCGTATGTAGCCTGTCCGAAAGACTCAAGACCTACAATCACATCGCCTGGGGCAATGTTGGCATTGTTGACTACCTGGTCGCGGCGCATGCGGCATGTTACAGTGCTGTCAACAATTATGGTACGTACAAGATCTCCAACATCGGCAGTTTCACCTCCTGTTGCATAAGCTCCTACGCCCATTGAGCGCAGTTCTGCAAGCAATTCATCGGTGCCGTTTATGATTGCGCTGATAACTGAGCCCGGAATAAGGTTCTTGTTGCGTCCAATGGTTGAACTTACAAGAATGTTGTCTGTTGCACCAACACAGAGCAGGTCGTCAATATTCATGATGAGGGCATCCTGAGCAATGCCTTTCCAGACAGATTCATCTCCTGTTTCCTTCCAGTAAAGGTATGCCAAAGAAGACTTGGTGCCAGCACCGTCTGCATGCATAATGTTGCAGTAGTCGGCATCGCCACCTAAAATATCCGGTATGATTTTACAGAATGCACGCGGAAAAATGCCTTTGTCAATATTTTTGATTGCGTTGTGCACATCTTCTTTTGTTGCGGAAACTCCGCGCATCATGTACCGTTGTTTGCTGTCCATAATTATTTGTCATTAAATATTTTCCAACTTGCCTCTGCCTGAAGTTCAAACATGTCCTGTCCGTTTTTTATTGATGCTCCACGGCTTTCGCATTTTGCCAGGAACAGGGTTTTTGCAGGACTGTAAATCAGGTCGTATGCCATATGCTTGTCTGTAATGGCACTGTAATCTATATCGGGGCAGGAACCGGTGTCCGGAGTCATGCCCAGCGGAGTACAGTTTATTATCAGTTTATACTCATTCATTACGGAAGGTGCCAGGTCGCTGTACGCAAACCTGTTCTCTCCGCCGCTGCGGCTGACAAACTTAAAGGTTATACCAAGTTCTGTCAGGGCCTGTTTTACGGCTTTTGAGGCTCCGCCTGTACCAAGAATCAGGGCTTTGCAGTCGGTTCTGCCCTGAATCAATGGTCTTAGAGACTCTTTGAATCCTTCTTTGTCTGTATTATAGCCTTTTATTCTTTCAATCTTTCCGTTTGTGCGTTCTATTCTGACAACATTTACAGCCCCTATAGCCTTTGCTGCAGGATCAATCTCGGTAAGAAATTGCATTACATCTTCTTTGTACGGCTTGGTAACGTTCAGAGCGCATAAATTGGGATTATTCTGCAACAAAGCGGGAAATTCTTCAATACTGTCAAGCTCAAAGGCCTTGTATTCTCCCGGAATATTGTTCTCTTTCAGTTTCCTGTTATGAAAAGCAGGAGACTGGGTGTGCTCAAGCGGTTTGCCTATTATTCCGAGTAACATTGTCATAAAAGTGCTATTGCAGAGATTTACTTGTTGTTTTCCAACCAGTTCTTGACGTTCTTTTCAATGCGGGCTGCAATGTCTTCAGCCTGTTCCTTTACAAACTTTTCACCAACAATACCCTGGTAAAGTTCAATGTAACGGTCAGAAACACTGTCAACATAGCTTTCTGTCATTTCAGGAACCTGCTGGCCTTCTTTGCCCATAAAGTTGTGCTCAATAAGCCACTGGCGTACAAATTCCTTTGAGAGCTGTTTCTGTGGTTCTCCCTTTTCAAATTTCTCCTTGTAACCTTCAGCGTAGAAATAACGTGAGGAATCCGGAGTGTGAATTTCGTCAATCAGGTAAACCTTTCCGTCCTTTTTGCCGAATTCATATTTTGTATCAACAAGAATAAGGCCTTTTGATGCGGCTATTTCTGTTCCGCGTGCAAACAGTGCGCGGGTGTATTTCTCCATCAGTTCGTAGTCCTCTTTGGATACGATGCCGCGGCTTATGATTTCTTCTTTTGATATGTTCTCATCGTGACCTTCGTCTGCCTTTGTTGTAGGAGTGATGATAGGCTGGGGAAATTTCTGGTTTTCTTTCATTCCCTCCGGAAGTTTGACTCCGCACAATTCACGGCATCCGTCTTTATATTCTCTCCATGCGGAACCTGTAAGATATCCGCGGATAATCATTTCAACCTTGAAACCTTCACATTTCAGACCTACTGTTACCATTGGATCAGGGGTGGCAAGTTTCCAGTTGGGGCAGATGTCTGCAGTAGCATCCAGAAACTTGGCTGCAATCTGGTTCAAAACCTGTCCCTTGAATGGGATACCCTTTGGAAGGATAACGTCAAATGCTGAAATACGGTCAGTAGCAACCATTACCATCAGTTCGTCGTTGATGTTGTAGACATCGCGAACCTTACCATGATAAACACTCTTTTGTCCTTTGAACTCAAAATCTGTTCTTGTTAATGCTTTGCTCATATCTTATTGTTTTTATCAAATTCATCGTAAGCCTCAACAATACGGGTAACCAGTTTGTGACGTACAATATCTTTCTTTGTCATTCTGATTATGCTTATGCCCGGTATGTTTTCCAGAATTGACAGTGCCTGCACAAGACCGGATACCTGTGTCTTGGGAAGGTCTATCTGTGTAAGGTCTCCCGTTATTACCATCTTGGTGTTCCAGCCCATGCGGGTCATGAACATTTTGATTTGCTGGGGGGTAGTGTTCTGTGCCTCGTCAAGAATTACAACGGCATCGTTCAAAGTACGGCCGCGCATAAATGCAAGCGGAGCAATCTGTATTGTGCCATAATCCATATATTCCTTTAATTTGCCTTGTGGAATCATATCCTGCAAGGCATCGTACAAGGGCTGAAGATATGGATCAATCTTTTCACGCATGTCTCCGGGCAGAAAACCCAGCTTTTCTCCGGCTTCCACTGCCGGACGGCAAAGTACAATGCGCTTTACCTCTTTGTTCTTGAGTGCACGTACTGCAAGTGCTATGGCTGTGTATGTTTTACCGCTTCCTGCCGGACCTATGGCAAAGAGCATGTCGTTCTTTGCGTAATCCTCTACAAGACGGCGCTGGTTGTCGCTGCGTGCCACAACCGGACGGCCGCTCACGCCGAATACAATTACATTGTCCAGTGCAGGGTTGTCAGCTTTGGCATTGCCTCCGTTGAACAGATCAACAATATCTTCTTCTTTTAAGGTATTGTATGTGGAACAGTGCTGTTCAAGTTTTGAAATCAGTTTTTCAAGATTTTCAATTTCTTCTTCCTGTCCCATAATCTTGATAATATTGCCTCTTGCTACTATTCTTACCTTTGGAAACAAGGCTTTGAGCAGTTGCAAATTTGCGTTTCCCGTACCATAGAATATGACGGGGTCCACATTCTCCAGTGCAATATGTTTTTCTATCATTCTGACTGCAAAGTTACGAATAAAAAACGATATATATTCTTTTCTCTTTGCAGAGTTTTCAACCGCTGTTTTTTTGCCGCTATTGGAATGATTACATACTTAAAACAAAGTCATGGCAGCAGGAAAATAAAAAACCGATCAAAAATTGCTTTTTGGTCGGTTTGCTTTTTTGTTGAGGTACCTGGCAGATTCGAACCGCCGTACGCGGTTTTGCAGACCGCTACCTAGCCACTCGGTCAAGGTACCATTCCTTGTGTTTGCGAGCGCAAAGGTACTTTCTTTTTTTTTATCTGCAAAATATTACTTCAATTAATTTTGTATATTTGTATTGCAATATCAAAAATTGAACATTTATGGTTTTTGAACAAAGTTTTGAACTGACAGACTCCAATATTCAGAAATATCTTCAGGATTTTCAGGATTTTCTGAAAACCAAGGTCTTTATGAACGATAAGAAAAGGAATGATTTTTCTATAGCTGTGCAGGAACTGTTCAGTATGCATAAGGCAGCCTATGGCGAAAACCAGACGTGTACTGTACGTTTTATGAAAACAGTGTTCAATATATACTTTCTGATTGAGTGCAGAGGTCCGGAAAAGCATCCCATATCTTATGAAAATGATTTTCTGAAATCTGTATGCAAGTCTTATAATATAGGCCCTACATACCGTTATTCCAATGGTGTAGGAACAACTACTCTGAATTTCAAGTACAGACGCAGCAATATGCTGCAGAAAATTGTAATTGCGGCATTTCTGGGCCTGCTTACTGTGCTTGTATGCAAAAACTCTTCCAGCGAATTCTCTGAATTGCTCATGGGGCTGGTCACTCCCTTGTTTTCAAAAATTGTGAGTTGTTTTTCAGAGCTGGCCACACCTTTGATATTTCTGGCAATATCTCTTGGAATATTGTCAATTGGCGATGCCTCTACATTCGGCCAGATTGGAGGAACGCTTGGCAAACGCATGATTGTTACCTATGTGTATGCGGCATTGGTCTCAATGGGGGTGTCTCTGCTGTTTTTCGGCGGTGATTTTTCAACGGTGTCAAGCACCGGAGGCAAATTGGATGGGGGGGTATATAAGCTTCTTCTTGATGCTATTCCGGATGATTTGATTTCTCCGTTTCAAAACAACAATAACCTCCAGGTAATGGTACTGGCAATATTCTTTGGAGTAACATTGCTATTGGTCAAAGCAAACATTCCATCCGTTTCCAAATGGTTGTCAGACTTGTCAACCATTGTAAACAAAATGATGGGCCTGTTATGCAAACTGCTGCCTTTGCTTGTCTATCTTGGAATTGTGAACATGTCTTCTGCAGAGAATCAGGTTGACATGTCCGTTGTCCTGTACGGTGCTCTGGCTTTTATTGTTTCTTTTGTGCTTGTGACAGGTTTTGTCATGATCAGGACAAGAAAAGAAGTTGGCGTTCCTCTGAAACTTCTCATTAAGAAACAATGGCCGTCAATGATGATAAACCTTGCCACCAGTTCTCAGGTGACAGCATTTCCTGAAAGTCTGAAATGCTGCAAGGAACGTTACGGAATCAATCCGTCTCTTGTTGATTTTGCATTCCCTTCGGGTATGGTTCTTTATATGCCTAACGGAACGGCCTTGTTTGCAGTTGCATTCTGGATGCTTCTTGTTATGGGCGGAACTCCGTTCACAGTTGTTCTTCTGCTCAAGTTTTTCCTGCTGCTTATTATAGTCATTATTGCAGCGCCTCCTATTCCAGGTTCCGCACTGGTCATTCTCCCAATATTCATGACAACACTCGGCGTATCAACAGATCTGATGCCGCTTGCCATATTGTTCGTGTCAATTCTGGGGTACATACTTCCGTTCCTGAACGGAATATGCCTGCACTTTGAAATTTTGAGCGGTGCAAACAAATTGAATATGGTTGACAGACAAGTCTTAGAAAAGAATATGGACCTGTAATATACGGCGGGTTGAAGCCGTGATGCGGAAACGGTTGTCCGGCCGGTGTCCGATAAGCCACATGATGTCATGTCCGCTGCAGAGAACCAACTGCTTCTGTCTTGCAATAAGATCTGTCTTGCGGTCTGTCAAATAATCGCTTACCAGTTTGCGCCCTTTCATTCCGAATGGATAGAACGCATCGCCCTTCTGAATGTTTCTTATTGTCAGATTCCCGCTGTCAATCATGTCAAGGTCAAAGTATGCGTATTCTGCACCTTTGTTGATTGTGACAGGTGCATCTGTCACTTTGAATTCAAGCCTTATCCCGTCTTCAAGCGGAATTTCCAGATCTGCAATATCCGCTACTGGAATTGATATCACGTCAAACTGTTCCTGCTGTCTTTTGCCAATAATCAGACTATTGCGGTCTTTAACCAGAATGTGCGTCTGTGAATAGAATGTTTTTCCGGCCTGCCCTGTAAGCGATGCCAGAATGCGTCCAACATCGGTTGCGTTGAATCCCATCGGATGCACTATTTCGAACAGCAGGGTAGAAGGGCTGATACCGCATGCCATCAGGCCTTCAATGGAGATCCGGGTATGTTCTCCGCTGCGGTGTACAACCTTGGTGAGCTCAGCATCAACTGCAGATTTGTAAACGGCATAGGCCTGGCGCAGATATGCTGCGGTCGATGCCATGTTTCTCAAAGCTTCAGGATTGGCTTTTTCCATTTCAGGAATGATTATGTTGCGGAACTTGTTGCGTGTGTAATCATTTTCAAGGTTGGTGGAGTCTGTAACATAATCCTGATCCAAACTGTCAAGGTAGGCCTCAATATCTGAACGGAAAAGCGATAGCAGAGGACGGCGTACATTGCCGCTGGCAGGATTTATGCCGCACATCCCTTTGAGCCCGCTTCCGCGTGTCATGTTGATAAGCATGGTCTCAACGGAATCTGCGGCATGATGGGCTACAACAATATATTTTGCACCTATCTTAGTGCGGACTTCTTCAAAATAAGCATAGCGCAGATTCCGCGCCGCCATTTCTATGGAAAGCTTGTGCTCAGAGGCGTAAGCGGCAGTATCAAAGTGGGTGGAGTGGAGTTTTACGCCAAGCCGTGTGCAGAGATTCTGTACAAAATCCATGTCACGGTTGCTCTCCCAGCCGCGCAGATGAAAGTTGCAGTGTGCAGCCTCTACCTTGTATCCCAGTTGCAGCATGGAACGCAGCAATGCAACGGAATCAGCCCCTCCGCTCACACAGACAAGCAGCAAATCATCCTTGCTGAACAACTGCTCTGCAAGGATAAAATTATCTATTCTTTTAAGAATTCCTTCCAATTTGCGGATGTCTTTTTTAATTATTATGCCTGATTACTGCTGTAGCTTCAATCATTTTCTGGCAATTTACCAAACAGACGGACAGGACATATAAAGTATTTACTAAAATCCGGATACCCGCAACCTTTGCCCCCCGGGTATTCAATCCATGCTTTGCGACCAGAACTTGCAACTCCTGGTCCCATAACCGTGCTGGTTAACATGTAACAACCTGTGCCTAAATCTTGAACGGTTCTTGATTTCGTTCCGTCAGTTTTCTTCCCCATATTTCCCGCATTCGGGAAAAACAGAGTGTTCTGATTTTCATCTGTCCCAATCGTAAATAACACACCTGCAGCTTTATCTGCGGTCGCAGAAATATTTGCCTTTGCATAGTTTGCCTTGTGGAATGCAGTATACTCTGCCAAAGTGGGAACATACCATTGTATGGTATCAGATGTAAAATAAGTAAAAGGTGCTATTACGTCCTCAACAGTAGTGTACATTCCATAACAACCGGGGCCTCATCAATACTTGTGGCTCCATAGTTCATCGTGGCAATGGCTACTTTTTTAGCGGCATATGTAGTTCCGGTAGTTGAACCATTCCAATTGGGCCATCCCTCCTTCTGTTCACTGGCAGGTACTGTCGGTAAATCGACAACTATCGCCTCGATGCCCTCAAGTATACCGATGGTTCCGGCGGGCGATGACTGTGTCAGGCCCTTTGTCTTGAAGCTTTGGACTTCTCCGCAGGTTTCGCCCTTGCTGTTTCTGGCAAACGTCCTGTAGTAGTATTTCACGTTGCCCTTCAAGCCTTTAAGCGTATAGACAAGCGTGTCCGATGCGGCATCGCAGCTAACCTTGAAAGACGGATTGTCGGTCGTGCCCCAATAGAAGCCGCACTCCGTAATTTCACCGTTGCCGTCGTCTGTAATCTTGCCCGTCAATGTAGCTTTCATTTCTGCAATATCGGTGGCAGAACCATTGGATACGGCAGGCTTTGACACTTCGGTCTCCTGCTTCTCACTGTCCCATGTCACTTTAAGGTCTGGAGTCACCTCAAAACTCTTGTATTCGTTTTCACCGACCTGCACGTTCATGTATGTGGTGCCAATCTGTGCGCTCGCTGCGGTAAATGCCGCAAGAAGCATTGCTGCACTTATTGTATATCTGGTTTTCATAATCAAAATACTGTTTCTAATGCTGTCATTATTTTAAGTTGTGGAACAGACGAATACTATAGGTATAATTATCGCTTGTTGCATTCGGGCCAACAAGTTTTGGCTGCGTGCTTGTTGTACTGTCATTATTTCCAACCCTGAAATTCATTATCCATACGGTGCCGGAACCAGCTGACGTATTTGTATAGACAAATGCTTGCGCATAGTCACCTGTTGCGCTGTTAAAGGAGTTGTTAGGTTTATAATAGCCGCTTACCGGTATAAATAGCCTTGTCTCAATCCCGTCGTTGGTAAATGTCCAGTAGCACCCTTTATGAGAGACAGGTGTATAGCCGCTAAGGCTGCACAGTCTGGCAAGATGATCAGGAGTGGGAATATACCACTTATCTTTTGATGTGGCATATTCTGTGACATCAAGCCTTTGTACTTCACTAAAAGTGAAATGTGTACCATAAGAATATGGAGTTTCATCAACACTTGTGGAACCGATGTTCATTGTAGCAATCGCGCACTTAAGAGCCGGTAATGCTGCAGCTGTTGTGTAACAATTGTCCCCTCCTATTTTCGCACCTTTCTTTACTTCCGGCAAATCAACGACTATCGCCTCTATGCCGTCAAGTATGCCGATGGTTCCGGCGGGCGAGGAAGCTGTCAGACTCTTTGTCGTGAAGCTTTGGACTTGTCCGCAGGTTTCGCCCTTGCTGTTTCTGGCAAACGTCCTGTAGTAGTATTTCACGTTGCCCTTCAAGCCTTTAAGCGTATAGACAAGCGTGTCCGATGCGGCATCGCAGCTAACCTTGAAAGACGGATTGTCGGTCGTGCCCCAATAGAAGCCGCACTCCGTAATTTCACCGTTGCCGTCGTCTGTAATCTTGCCCGTCAATGTAGCTTTCATTTCTGCAATATCGGTGGCAGAACCATTGGATACGGCAGGCTTTGACACTTCGGTCTCCTGCTTCTCACTGTCCCATGTCACTTTAAGGTCTGGAGTCACCTCAAAACTCTTGTATTCGTTTTCACCGACCTGCACGTTCATGTATGTGGTGCCAGTCTGTGCGCTTGCTGCGGTAAATGCCGCAAGAAGCATTGCTGCGCTTATTGTATATCTGGTTTTCATTGTTCAATTATTTATAAAGTTCTGCTGTACACTATATGTCTATGATAATCACATTTGGATAATGCTTTCTCCATAAGGAATTGAATCAGATTTGAACATGTTTATTCTGCTTTGACATATTAACTGTGTTGATGTGATTTCCACTACTTTTATGTTTGGTCTGGAATATTCTTTCTTATTCATATTTTTCATTGTGAATCAGTCTTTTAAGATTAAACTTCCGTTAGAAATGACAATGCCATTGTAATATTCATCAACAGCCTGGCCGTTCAAGTTGTATATCAGACCATTGCTTTCTGTCTCAGAATTCAAATATTCAGATTGGATATCAGTGGTTTTTTCACCGTCGATGATAAATGAAAATGCTTTCAGCGGTTCTTCCTTCCATACAAGATATGCCTTGTTGGCAGCCAGCTTTTTTGCAGAATCCCATTGGTAGAGTCCCAGTCCAAGAGAAGTCTGCGCAAGAACGTAACAGTCATCAGGGGCATCGGTTTCAACATCTGTACCAAGTAACTGGTTTGTTTCAACCCCATCAACGCAGTCATTTGCTGTAAGGTTATATGAGTCTGTTGTTGATTTGAGTATAACAGCTACACCTGCGGGAATAATGCCAGTAATTATTTCACTAAGTACAATACTGCTGGATTCCACAATACCTGTGTAGGCCTTGACGCCATCTGGAACCTTGTATGCCCATCTGCTGCTAAAGAATGTGGCATAGTAGTTACCATCATTTTTGATGTCTGCTGTGGCTGTGATGGCGAATGTTTTGCTTACATCAAGCAGATGTTCCAATTGTTTGATGTCAGAGGCATCATAGATCTGCTGCCCAAGACCTGTTGCATTGAGTATAACATCACCTTGGCTGTTGTGTGAAATAGCCGGTGTTCCTTCAAATGCAATGTTTGCAACGGGCATTTCATCATTGAAACTGATGCGGATTCCCTGTACAATGTCTTGTGCTGACGTAGCGCCGGATACAGCAACTGCCATCAGCAAAATGAATGATTTTGCTTTCATGTATGAAGTTAATAATGATTGATAATTCTTTTCTATTCCACAAATTTATAAATTCTTTTATGGAAATATGCAATATGGAATGTGAAATTATTTGTCAATTCGGATTGTATCCGGATTACTGGCGGTGGCGGATTGCCTGGTAGATAAGGATGCCGGCGGCAACCGATACGTTCAGTGATTCTATCTTGCCAACTATGGGAATACATGCCCAGTGACTGCACAGTGCCAGGTGTTCACGCGGAATACCTGTGTCTTCGGCTCCCATAATTATGCAGCACGGGCCGCTGTAGTCAACAGTTGTGTAGTCATTGTTGCCTTTTTCTGTGGCGCCCACTATCTTGAATCCGCTGTCACGCAGATATTTGATGGTACGTTCTATGTTGTCTTCGCGGCAGACGGGCAGTGACATAAGTGCACCGGCAGAGGTTTTGACGGCATCGGCCGTAACGCTTACACTGCCTTTTGATGGAATTATTATGGCATCAACACCGGCACATTCTGCCGTACGTGCTATGGCTCCAAAGTTGCGAACGTCTGTAACACCGTCAAGAAGTACGTACAGCGGGTTGCGCCCTTCCTCAAATAAAGAGGGGGTAAGCATGTCAACCTTGTTGTATGCAATTGGAGTTGTGAATGCTATTACTCCCTGGTGGTTCTTGCGTGTGATGCGGTCCAGTTTTTCAAGAGGAACGCGTGTTACCGGAATGTCCATACCGCGGATGGCATTGAACAGCTGACCGGCAAGTTCTCCCTGCATATCGCGTTTAATCAGAATACGGTCTATCTCTTTTCCTGCATCTATGGCTTCTATTACGGCGCGGATGCCGAATATCATTTCGCTGTTATCTATCATAAAACAAAGAGTTACTGTTGTTTATAAACCTAAAAGAACACGTGCATTTGCTTTTGCCTGTTCCGTTATGATTTCTCCACTCATCATTTGAGCAATCTCTTCGACACGGTTTTCTGTATCCAGCCGTTCAATATGGGTGTGGCTTCCCGTCGCATTTTCTTCTTTATAGACTTTGAAATGCTCAGTCCCTTTTGCGGCTATCTGCGGCAGGTGCGTTATGCATAGAACCTGACGCTCACCGCTGCCCATTTCTGCCATAAGAGCGGCCATCTTTTCTGCTACGGCACCAGATACACCGGTGTCAATTTCGTCAAAAATTGTGGTGGGCATAGTTGTGTGTCTGGAAAGAAGCGCTTTCAAAGAAAGCATAACCCGGGCTATTTCACCGCCCGATGCCACCTGGCAGATATCCTGCAATGGACTGTTCTTATTTGCGGAGAACATAAAGCTGACGCTGTCCTTTCCTGTCTCTGAATATGTTTCTTTTTCAGTTATGCAGGTCTTGAAGTTTATGTTAGGTATGCCTAAGGGTACAAGCATTGCCTTTATCTGGGTGTCTATATAATCTGCTACTTTAAGGCGGCTTGCTGTCAATGCCCGGCTTGCCTTGTCAAGCAATGCGGACTTTGATTCAAGTTCTGCCTGTGCGCCTGCAATCAGTTCATCAGAGTTTTCAATCAGTTGCAGTTCCTGTTTCAGGTTTTGCTGTAATTCCAGCAGGGCTGCAGTGGAATCAAGGTGATGTTTCTTTTGCAGAGTATAGATCAAATCCAGTCTCTGATTTATGAAATCGGCACGTGCCGGGTCAACATCGATGCCGTCTTCAATCCTTGAAATTTCAGAGTCAATATCTTTTAGTTCAACATAGCAGCTTTCAAGACGCTGCCCAATTTCTTTGATTGCATCAAGACTGCCGCTGACGCGTCCCAAGGCAGAAATTCCGCTTTTCATTGAGGATAGAGTGGAAGAATCTTCACCGGAAAGCAGGCTTTTAATCTGATACAATGCTCCTTTTATTTCTTCTGCATGCTCAAGCAGTTCTATCTCCTGTTCCAGTTCCTCCTGTTCTCCGTTGGAAAGGGATGCTTTTTCCAGTTCGTCCAACTGAAAACGTTTCCAGTCTGCCTGGTCTGAATCTGCTTTTGCCTTTTCCTGCAGTTCTTTGAGATATTTTGCAGCGCAGCGGTACTCTGCAAGGCATTGTTTATTGTTTTCAACGCACTCTTTGTTTCCGGCTATTGTGTCAACAACAGTAATACGGAAATTTTCGTTTCCTATCAGAGAATTCTGGTGCTGTGAATGAATGTCTATCAGTTTGCTGCCAATCTCTTTCAAAACGGAAAGTGTGACTGGGGTGTCGTTGATGAAGGCACGGCTGCGTCCTGTACTTGTGATTTCACGGCGGATAATAGTGTCTTGGGGATAATAATCCAATTCCTGCTCTGCAAACAGCTGTTCAAGTTGAGTGTATGACCCAACCTTGAAATGAGCTTCTACAGAACATTTCTCCTTATCTTGAGATACGGTTCTGGTATTGTCCACCCGTGAACCTAAAAGCATGTCTATTGCTCCCAGTATTATTGATTTACCGGCACCTGTCTGTCCGGTTATAACTGAAAAACCTTGACTGAAGCTTATGTCAAGTGTGTCAATCAGAGCCCAATTGTTTATGTGTAAGGATTCAAGCATTAGAAAAGTGTTAGTTTTTCTTGGATATTCTGTCCCAATCTTGTGCAAGAGCCGGATTGATTGTTGAAAGAGATTTTATTACAACCTCTTTTTCAGCATCAAGAGCTACGGAATATATATTGATCAGTTCTTCTTTTTTTATTTCCGCAAACATTGCAGGTATTGAACTGCGGGTGTTTTTGTGAAATGCTTCAGCAAGTGCGTCAATGCTTGTTGTAATTTCAGCTCTTCCGCGGTCTGCATTCTGCACCATCTGGTCCAATCCTTTGCGATAGTACAAATATGTGAATCTTCTTAAGGCGTCCATATTGGGAGATATGTAATCTTTAACCAGAGACTGGCGGTCTATGCTCTGGTCATGAGAACGCCATCCTTCACCCAGCATCATGGCACTGACTGCAATGTTTTCAGCTCTCTGCAATACAGCCTGTCCGCCTCTGGGTGACATCGATTCCAAATCCAGCCCGATAATAAGCAATGCATAAAAAGAAAGAACAGCCGTAAGATTGTTGTCTATAGCATTTTCGTTGAAAATGATTTTGTCCTGCAGAGTATATTCAAAGTTCAGTTTGTCGTCCTTGAAATTGAATACAGTGGAATTATAGGTGGAATTCAGTACAGGACGGCTGCTCTGTACAATCAGTTGACAACTGAATTTATGTGTGTCACTGCTGTATTTGTTTATTATGATATTGAATGTACAGTCGATTTTTTCGTTGTCGGCAAAACTGAGTTGCGTGAATTGTGTAGTGTTCAGGAAAGTGCGTATATCATCTTCAAGTTGCGGAATCAAACCGTCTTCAACACTTGGAACTTTTGCCGAATTCAATACAACATTCGCATTCAGTTCCTGTGCAACAGCATTTGTTTTGAATGGCACAATCAATAGCAGAAGAATGGATATAATCTTTACAAGCCGGTCAACAATGTCTTTTGCTACACTCTGTTTGCTTTTGAGAGGGTAGTCTGTTGCACCTTCTTTGTCTATGATTGTAATCTTATTGGTGTCATATCCGAATCCTGCACCTTTGTCACGCAGTGAATTGAGAACTATGAAATCAAAATTCTTTCTTTCAAGTTTGTCTTTTGCATGTTCACGTTCGTTGGTTGTTTCCAATGCAAACCCAACAAGACGCTGATTGCTGCGTTTTACGCTTCCCAGTGCGGCTGCTATGTCTTTTGTAGGTTCCAGATGCAGGTCCATGCAACCTTTGCGCTTTATCTTCTGGTCAGCAATAACGGACGGAGTGAAGTCGGCAACGGCTGCAGACAGGATGGCAACATCAGCGTTGGTGAATTCCGATGTGGCCGCATTGTACATTTCTGCTGCCGAAGTGACATCTATGCGATGTACGTTGGGATGGTTGATTGCCTGATTTACAGGTCCTGCAATGAGTGTGACCTGGGCTCCGCGTTCTGCGCACTCACGCGCAATGGCAAAACCCATTTTACCTGTTGAAAGGTTTCCTATAAAACGTACGGGATCAATGTATTCATAGGTTGGCCCCGCTGTTATCAGAATTTTTTTTTTAAGCAGATTGGTTTGACTTGAAAAGAAAGCGGATATTGTCTCAACAATCTTTTCCGGTTCTTCCATACGGCCTTTGCCTTCTAGACCGCTTGCCAGAAATCCGGTCTCAGGTTCAATGATATGATTTCCGTAGCTGCGCAGCAATGCCAGATTTGCTTGGGTGGCGGCGTGTGCATACATGTCCAGATCCATGGCAGGTGCAATGAATACAGGCGCTTTCATGGACAGGTATGTGGTGATGAGCATGTTGTCTGCAATTCCATGTGCCATTTTCCCGATTGACCCTGCCGTACAAGGCGCAATAATCATGGCATCGGCCCAGCATCCAAGCTCAACATGACTGTTCCAGGAACCGTCACGGCGATCGAAAAACTCACTGACAACAGGTTTCCTGGTAAGTGTTGAGAGGGTAAGCGGTGTTATGAATTCCTTTCCGGCAGGTGTTATCACAACCTGCACCTCTGCGCCTTCCTTAATGAGCAAACGGGCAAGTACTGCCGCTTTGTATGCAGCAATACTTCCTGTTATTCCCAATACAATGTGCTTGCCTGTTAATATAGACATTGATATTAAATATTGATTACCATAGGCATAAGGAGCATAACCAGTTCTGAACCCGGTGTCTGTTCCGTAGATTCAAGAACACAGGCCCGTGATGGATCTGCCAAATGCATAATGATTTCCTGACCGGGCAGGTTGTTCAATATATCTGTCAGGAATACATGCTGGAATCCAATCTTGAGCGGACTGCCGTTGTACTGGCAAGGCATGCTCTCCTGGGCTGATTTTGAAAAATCTTTATCCTGTGCTGAAACAATAAGTTTGTTTTCAAGAATCTCAAATACTACAAGACTTGTATTTGTTGAAGAATATAGTGATACACGCTTTAATACATCAACAAGAGCTGTACGGTCAATTGTCAGTTCAAACGGATTGTTTTTTGGTATTACCAGATTGTAGTTAGGGAAGCGACCCTGGATAAGTCTGCTTATGATGCGATAGTCCTGAATGTTGAAGAATACGCATTTGTCATCAAAACTGATATTGACATCAGTTGTATCCTTATTGATAATGTTCTTGAGCAGAGTGATAGGCTTCTTTGGAAGAATGAAAGATGCCTTGGATTCTGTATTTACAGGGCTGAAACTGTTCTTTGATAATTTGTGACCGTCAGATGCAACAAATGTGATGTTGTTTTCTTCGATGTCAAAGTATACACCGTTCATTACAGGACGCATGTCATCATCAGCTGTTGCAAAAGATGTGCGTGTAAGACCGTTCAACAAGGTCTCTCCTGACAGAGACAGACTCAATGCGTTGTTTCCCAATACGATAGGATCAGGGTATTCGTCTGCATTTCCGCCAATCATCTTGAGCTCACCATTTGAATACTGCATTCTGATCTGGTAAGATTCGGGATCTACATTGAATACGATAGGCTGTTCCGGCAGAAACCTTAAAGAATCCGTAATGGTTTTTGCAGGAATGGTTATGCTTAAGTTGCCGTCTGAACTGATTAACTCGACATCGGCCTCAATGACAGTGTCTCCATCTCCGGCGGTAATTGTAAGTTTGTTGTTTGTAATATTGAACAATATACTTCCGAAAGATGGTTGTGCTGGTTTTGGACTGATAATGTGGTTGAATACCAAAAGTGGATTCAGCAAAGCTTGACTGGCAACAGAAAATTCCATATTACTATCTATTAGTTTGTTTGTTTTTTTATGAGATTAGCAGATAACAAAGGTAATGTCAATTTGGTATGTTGCAAAATTTTTTAGTGTAAAATTAAGCGAATGGAATAATTTTGTTGTAATTTCGCAGTGTCACCTGTGAGTGGCAAAACAGTTATAGAATTATTTGTAGTTAACAATGGAACTTACTGGAAAAATAATTGCAGTTCTTAATGCAAAACAGGGCAAATCCCAGTCTTCTGGAAAAGAATGGATGACACAGGACTATGTAGTGGAAACACATGACCAATATCCGCGCAGAATGGTGTTCAATGTTTTCGGCGAGGATAAAATCAAGCAGTTTGCCATTAACCCGGGCGATGAAGTTACAGTCAGCTTTGACATCAATGCCCGCGAATATCAGGGCCGTTGGTTCAATGATATCAGGGCATGGAAGGTAGACCATGTGGCTGTAGCAAGTGACGGCAGTGCGCAAACAGCGTTTGAACCGGCAACTGCTGATTTGCAGCCGTCTCAAAAGGACGATCTTCCTTTTTAATCTTCCTCAAGGGTATTCTTTTTGATTTCGTGCTCTATTCTGACAATTGAATAGAGTTGGATTATTGCGCCGATAGTCAATGTGACAATCCATGCGTTTTTTCCGAGAATATCTGTGAACAGCAGTGCTCCGGTGCCCAACAGAAACAGGCATCCCAACCCCTGTTGTACATACAGGCGTTTCAGAGTGAGTGTCAAGTTTTCTGACTTGTGCATTGTCAATTGTGCAGAGCAGAACAATACCGCTCCAATACAATACAGATAGCGTGAAAAAGAAGAACCGGTTATCAAAGAAGCTGCGGCAATCACCAGGATTGTGCCACCGGTATAAAGTACTGAGTTTCTGAATTTTTCCATCTATTTTGCTGGTGTTTCCAAGAATATTTCTTCGTCAGGAGCATGCATTTTATAACGTTCCCTGGCAATCTGTTCTTTTACATAACTGTCTTGTTCAAGGCTGTTGAGAAGCCTGTTGTTCAATTCTATCATGGCATCAAGCCGGCGGATTTCTCTCTGTAGTTCCCGGATTTCCCTTTGTTGTGCGGCACGTCTTATGAAGAGACTGTTTTCTCCAACAAAGCAGGTTATGATAATGAAAAATATTATCAGTATAAGGTATTTGTATCTGCTAAAGAAGTCTATAATCTTTTCTTTGTTCATGCTGACGGATGTTTGCTACAGATAATGCAAAGATATACAAAAAAAATATTACTAAGCCAACAGTTTCCTGTTCTATAGTCAATCTTCAATCAAACCGGCATCGCGCCAGTCGCTGACAATGGTGGCGGCGTCTCTGGTTGCCGTATCAAGGTCAACTTCATAATTGTTGACAAGAAGTGCAGTGATGTCTTCTGTAGAGAATTCTTTCCCGCAAATGTTTTCCCAAAGGAAAGCGGCTGTTGAGTTCAATACAATCATCTTGTTGAAATTGACAAGTTTTGCACTTTCACCTATGACTATGTTCTCTTTACCCAATTTCCGTAATTTGAAACCTTCAATTATTTTCATGTCAGTTATTTGTTTCTTAATATAATCCTTCTGTAAAAAGCAAGCAGTACTCTGCGCGGCAGATATCCAAATTTTCTCCATATTACGGCTCGTCCCGGCTTATGTTGCCGCCCATCCGGCCTGACAATGTCCGTTACGGTTCCAAGAATGTCATTGGTTGTGCAGTGTTCCTGTCCGGACACGTTTCCGTCACCCATAAGCGTTATGCGGTCGCCGTCAATATGTATTACTCTATGCAGAACGTATGTGTCATTACTTATTCTGGCAAGAACTATGTCTCCTGCACGTAAATTTCCAAGTGGCATCTTGCGCAGAATTACGCTGTCAATTTCTCCTCTTATGAAAGGATTCATGCTGGTCCCCTTTGTCAACAGTTCAACATCCTGTCCGCCCGATAGGATGTTGCCTATCTCCTTGAGTAATATTTCATTGGGAATTGTGGTCATCTGCAAACTTCTTTTGAACAAATTTCTGCAGCTTGTGCATCAGGTCTGCAATCAAGTATATAACAGCGTCCGGTAAGTGCTATTGTGGAAATTGAATTGTGAAGACCGTCTGCCATATTTCCTATAGATCTGAAACCCGATGACGACGACAGAATAATGGCGTACATTTCAGGCAGAGACGGTTGTGATATTCTGTTTTCTGAACAGCGGCGTATCAGAACCATAGCTCCCAATTCCGCGCTTTTGTTTTTGTAACACGGAGTTTTCCCGCTCCATGGACTGCCGAATACTTTTGTTGAACCGTCTTCAAATATACGTACAATGGGGTTGTCGTCATTAAGAAGTTCCGTTCCGGAGATGTTTTCCAGCCACATGCGGCTGTGTGTGCTTTTGCCTGTTCCGCTTTTGGCAAGAAACATATATGCACGCCCGTCTTTTGTTACAACTGACGAGTGCATTTCAAGCGTATTGAGATTTGCAGTGCTGAATGCAAAAAGAAGCATTGCCGCGCTGTCAACAGCAAAGCGTGCCATGCTGTTGTCTGTGTATGTAATAATGCCGTGTGAAAAATCATTATTTATTCTCAGCGTAGCAACAGGTGGCATGCTGCTGACAGGTGCCAGTTCGGCCCACCATCCGTCCATGACGGAATACATGTCAATCCTGGGCTCTTCCGGTTCTGTTATTCCAACATAAACAGGTCTGGCATCGGTTGGACGGTTCAATATGCCGGGACGGTTTATTTCTACGCTGAATATCAGTTCTGCAGGTATACTGTCATCTGCCATGAACGGAAGGTAATTGGGTATTACTTTCCAGACAGAGTCCTCCTGTTCTGCCGAAAATGCAAATCTGTGGCCTGCAACTATATATTCTTTTGTAATGCGTGCTTGCATTTTGCTTTGATTTGTATGCAAATTTAAGGAAATCTATTCAATTCACAATTGTATAAAAGAAAAAAGCCCTTCACATTCCGTGAAAGGCTTTTGCGGTGCGTAAGGGACTCGAACCCTTGACCTCCGCCGTGACAGGGCGGCGTTCTAACCAGCTGGACTAACGCACCTTGGCTGAATTGCGGTGCAAAGGTATGTGTATTTTTGCACTCTTGCAAATGTTTTAGATGTTTTTTTTCAAAATTTTTTGATAAATGTTGGCGTCACTGTAGTGTCCGGAGTTCCATATCCATTCTTTAAGAGTACCGCTTAAAACGTAACCGTGTGATATAAAAAGATTTGCGCATATTGAGTTGTCTGCAAGCATGATTGCATGCAGTGAGTTGAGCTGTAAATTTTTCTGTGCATAGTCTTCCAGAAGTTTCAGAGCAGATGCACTGAAACCATTGCCGCGGAATTTGTCCAGTATGGCAAGTCCTATTTCAGCACGGCGGTGCATAAAATCTATATCTGTCAGATCTGCAGTGCCGACTGGAACGTTATCTGTGGCGCGGCAAATCACAAAGCGTACCTGATGATACGTGAACAGATCATGCGGGTTCTCTTTGATGTAAGTTTCAATCTGTGTCTTGGAGTAGGGCTCCATATTTGTGGAAACAGCCCATAAATCCGTGTTGTTTTCCAAATTGTATAGGAAATCTACATCCTGAGGCTCAGGTGAGCGCATGAATATTCTGTTATCCCTTAAAATCATATCATTGGATTGTTGTTCCGTCAGCCATCAGTATTAACGGTGTACCGTTGTTGCTGAATGTTGCAAGATTGATGCCTTTGCAGTTACCGGTTTGCATATACTGCAGGATTTCGGAATAATTGTATTTGCTTGTACTGAATAAAAGTACTGCGGGTTTTCTTCTGCCGTTGAGTTTCCTGAAATTTCCGGACGGATCCGAAAACAGAATATTGTCGGCAAACCCAGATCTGGTCAGCAGAGAACTGATAATGGTGTGTTCGCTCGGATCTGCAAATACGCAGATATATGTATTCCTAACGTTCTTCTTGAGAAAGGTGAATATACCGGCAATATTGTTTTTTATAAAAGTTGTGAACTTCTTGATTGCAATGGTAAGGTATATGGCCATGGTAAGCAGCCAATTGTAATGACGGTAATGCTTTTTATAAAAGATAATCATGGCATCGTAGAAAGTCCTTACATATCTGAAAGATGTTTTTGATGTACTTTCTCCTTTGTAGTGCATGATTGTTACAGGCAGATACCAGTTTTCCATTCCCGTTTTGAGCAGGCGGTAGGACAGGTCGATGTCTTCTCCGTACATGAAAAATGACGGATCAAAACCTTGGAGCTGGAGCGCAATGTCTTTGCGTATAAAAAAACATGCTCCGGATATTACCTGAATTCTGTTGGCTTTGTTTTTGTCCAGATATTTCATATAGTAGCGCCCAAAGATACGCGACTTGGGAAATATGGCGGTAAGGCCGCTCATCTTGCAGAACGAAACAAACGGATTGGGCAAGGCCCTTCTTGATTCCGGTGCAAAAGTTCCGTCTGAATTTATCATACAGACACCTGCAGCGCCGGCATGCGGATTGCTCTGAACAAGGTCTACAAAAGCCTGTATTGTGTTATCACTGACAATAGTGTCGGGATTCAGAAATAGAATTTTGTCTCCAGATGCTTTCTCCAAAGCCAGATTGTTGGCCTTTGCAAACCCTAAATTTTCTTTGCTCTCAAGAATTGTAATATCCGGCAGAACTTTTTTCAGATATGATACTGAACCGTCATGTGAAGCGTTGTCAACAACAATAATCTCTATGGATTCTGTACATTTGCTCTGCAGAACAGAACGCACGGCCTGCTCCACAAAGTATTTTACGTTGTAATTGACTATTATGACGCTTACCATATCCGTCTATTGTTCAAGGTCTTTTTCCACACTGTATTCAGTAGGGAACTTATAAAGCATGCAGACAAATGATATTATGGCACAGTACATGCCTATCTGGCTGCCTGCTGCATAGTATAGAATTGTGCTTGCCAGAAGTATTGCGCTACAAGCTCCCAGACGTAAGACAGCCCATTTCCAGTAGGCGGTGTATTGTTCAGTCTGGTCTTCTATTGAAAGAATGTGTTCAGTTACTCTTTTTATTCCTGTGATGGAAAGCGGAATAAGTGCAAGTGTTAGCAGAACCAGAACGGTATGTACTACATACAGTGTTGAAGATTCAAGTGTTGCGCCTTTTGGCAGGATACCCAGTTCAAAAAAAATCACTATCAGTGCTACACTGATGTATTCCGCAATATGCACTAGTCTGAGTTTTTTTACAATGTCTTTGATGTCCATATAAGAAGAATATGTTTTGTTTATTCCATTTTTGTTCTGTTTATTATTGAACGTCCCAATGACAGTTCATCTGCATATTCAAGACTGTTTCCAACTGCAATTCCGCGTGCTATTACGCTCATTTTTATATCCGGGTTGCCAATCTGCCTTGAAATGAAGAACGCGGTAGTGTCGCCTTCCATAGTGGGGCTCAGTGCAAATATAATCTCTTGGATACTTTCTTTTTTGCAGCGCTCCAGAAGCGAAGCTATTTCAAGGTCTGCAGGACCGATGCCGTCAATTGGCGAAATGATTCCGCCCAGAACATGATACATTCCATTGTACTGCATGGTGTTTTCAATGGCCATCACATCCTGAATGTTTTCAACAATGCAGATTCGGGTGCGGTCTCTTGAGGAATCCGAGCAGATGGAGCATATCTCTGTTTCTGAAATATTATGACAGTTCTTGCAGTAATGAATGTCTTTTTTCAAGGTTGAAAGAATGCTTCCGAAATTTTCAACATCACACTCTGGCTGACGCAGCAGATGCAAAACCAGTCTGAGTGCGGTCTTGCGTCCGATTCCTGGTAGTGAAGCAAATGCATCTACGGCATTATCCAATGCTGCCGAACCATAAGAGCGGTTTATCATATTGTTGCGGAACTTCTTATTTTATTATTGGACAAATGTAGTAACTTTGCGGAAAATATACAATTCATATGACAATTAAGAGTGCCGAATTTGTAATCAGTAATTCCGATTACAGAAAATGTCCTTCAGACGGTAAACCTGAATATGCTCTGATAGGCCGTTCCAACGTAGGAAAGTCTTCTTTGATTAATATGCTGACCGGAAAGAAAGGTCTGGCCATGACATCGTCTACACCGGGTAAAACGCTTTTGATAAATCATTTTGCCATCAATAATGAGTGGTATATGGTGGATCTTCCCGGTTATGGTTATGCCAAACGCAACAAATCACAGCAGGAAACTCTTGAGACACTGATTGCGGATTACATTCTGGAGCGTGAGTCCCTGACATGTCTGTTTGTTCTGATTGACAGCCGTCTTGAACCGCAACGTATTGATCTGGAGTTTATTGAATGGCTGGGAGAAAATCAGGTCCCTTTTGCCATTATTTTTACAAAAGCCGATAAATTGAGTCACGGTGCTCTTACAGTCAATGTCCAGAAATTTCTTGATACATTGAAAGAAGAATGGGAGGAACTTCCCCCATATTTCATTACGTCAAGTTTGATTGGACAGGGACGTGATGAAATATTGAAATGGATTGAATCTGTAAATAAGGATCTTGAGAATGCTACAGCGTGAGCTGGAATTTTTCTTCCATCTGTTTTAACGCAGGATGGGATGCACGCATTTCTTCCAATTGTTCGTAAGCGGTCTTTATTGCTTTATTCTTGGTATTGTTGCTTACTATTACCTGTATTGTTGTCTCAGGACCGAATATTTTCTTGAATTCTGACTGAATGGTTTCGCTATGAGCATTTATTTCATTCTGAACCAGCGGATTCAGTACAGGTATTCTGATTACGGATGTGTTTTCAAAAACAGGCACTGAGTTAAACATTCTGTTCATCAAAGCAATGTCTTTCTGTCCTATTTTTTCGGCAAGTTCACGCCAATAGATGTCAAGCATATCCTGGGTGTGAGGCTTGTAGATTGGGGTGTATTCCTGTGTGGTATCCTGAGTCTCGGTCTGCTGAGGCTGGACAATTTTTGTGGACGTCTTTCTGACAACATTGGAACCGCCTCCGTTTATTGAAACAAACAATCGGTTGCCGGCAACTTTAGGAGTTTCATTCTTTACCGTGTTGTCATTCTTTACCGTACTATCGCTTTTTACTGCGCTGTCGCTCTTTGCGGTACTACGGTTTCTTGCCGGAGCCTGGTCTGGTTCCGGTAAAACTTGCTTCTGAACCTTCTGCTCAGAAACTTTATTGAATATCGGCTGTATAGTAATTCGTGTAGGGCCAAGCCCGCTGACAGGGGCGTCAGGCTCTGACATTGCTTGTGCAAGCTGGATAAGAGTGAGCTCAACAAGCAGGCGACGGTTTTTTGACGCTTTGTAGTTAAGGTCGCAGTCGCAACAGAGTTTTATTGCCCTGTAAAGGTATTTAGGTGTAAGTTTTGAAGCCTGGTCCGAATAGCGCTTTTTAAGTTCATCACTTGTTTCCAGCAGCTCAACGGTAGATTTGTTGGAACACATGAGCAAGTTACGGAAATGCTGCAACAATCCTGAAATGAAAATTCCGGGATCAAATCCCTTGTTTATAATGTTGTTCAACAATATAAGGCTTTGCGGTATGTCCTGCTGAATAATGTGATTGGTCAGGCTGAAATAGTTCTGCGTGTCAATAACATTCAGATGCTGAATGGTTTCGGCATAGGTTATGTTATTGTGTGTGAAACTGGCAACCTGATCAAAGATTGACAGTGCATCGCGCATTCCTCCGTCCGCTTTTTCTGCAATTACAGAGAGCGCTTGCGGGTCATATTTTATATTTTCAGATTCTGCTACATATTTCAGATGGTCTGCAATATCCTGATTGGTTATGCGCTGGAAATCAAATACCTGACAACGTGACAATATTGTAGGAATGATTTTTTGTTTTTCCGTAGTGGCAAGAATGAATATTGCATACTTTGGCGGTTCTTCCAATGTTTTCAGGAAGGCATTGAAAGCCGCAGTGGAGAGCATGTGGACCTCATCAATTACATAAACTTTGTAAGTTCCGGTCATGGGCGGTATGCGGACCTGCTCCGTGAGCTGACGGATGTCTTCAACAGAGTTGTTGCTTGCGGCATCCAGTTCAAAGACGTTGTAAGAACGCAACTCTTCATTGAACGAACGGCATGACTCGCATTCTCCGCAAGCTTCTCCGTTCTCTTTCAGATGCTGACAGTTGATGGTTTTGGCAAAAATGCGCGCACATGTTGTTTTGCCTACACCGCGCGGACCGCAGAACAGGTAAGAGTGTGCTAATTTGCCTGACTGGATGGCATTTTTCAGTGTAGCGGTAAGCCATTTCTGACCGACTACAGATTCAAACGTACTTGGACGGTATTTTCTTGCCGAAACAATATAATCTGTTGCCCCCATTGTTTATATAATTAGTTGTTATGAATTCATGCTCATAAGAAATTCCGCATTGTTGCGCGTCTTTTCCATCTGATCTTTGATAAGTTCCATTGCCTCAATAGGATTCATTTCCGCAATACGTTTACTGCGTAGTATCCACATTTTGTTCAATGTGTTCTGGTCAAGCAACAAATCATCGCGGCGTGTGCTTGACGCATTAAGATTGACTGCCGGGAAGATACGCTTGTTGCTGAGTGCGCGGTCCAACTGGAGTTCCATGTTACCTGTTCCCTTGAATTCCTCAAAGATAACTTCGTCCATTTTTGAGCCGGTGTCAATCAGAGCTGTGGCAATAATCGTAAGCGAACCTCCGTTTTCGATATTTCGGGCTGCACCAAAGAAACGTTTTGGCTTCTGCAGTGCATTCGCATCGACACCTCCGGAGAGAACTTTGCCGGAAGCAGGTGCCACGGTGTTGTATGCACGTGCCAGACGGGTTATTGAGTCAAGGAAAATAACAACGTCATGTCCGCATTCCACCATTCTTTTTGCTTTTTCTATTACGATGCCGGCTATCTTGACATGACGCTCGGCAGGTTCGTCAAAAGTTGACGCAATTACTTCGGCTTTGACGCTGCGTGCCATATCGGTGACTTCTTCCGGACGCTCGTCAATAAGAAGCATTATCATATATACTTCCGGGTGATTCTCCGCAATGGCATTTGCAATATCTTTCAATAGGATTGTTTTACCTGTTTTGGGCTGAGCTACAATAAGACCGCGTTGTCCCTTTCCTATTGGAGAAAACAAGTCAACGATGCGGGCTGAAACATTATCGTAATTGCCTTTGCAGAGCGTGAACTTTTCTTCCGGGAAAAGCGGAGTAAGATGCTCAAACGGAATACGGTCACGTGCTACTGCAGGATCAAGTCCGTTTATGCTGTTTACTTTGACAAGCGGGAAGAATTTTTCTCCTTCACGCGGAGGGCGAATTACTCCTTCAACCACATCGCCGGTCTTGAGACCGTAAAGCTTTATCTGGTTTTGTGAAACGTATATGTCATCTGGGGATGAAAGGTAGTTGTAATCAGATGAACGCAGGAAACCATAGTTGTCAGGCATTATCTCAAGTACACCTTCTCCTTTCAGAATATCTCCGAAATCGTATGTGCGCTGTTCGCTTTTTGCAGGCTGCTCATTCTTTGCTGTCTGCTCATTTTTAGCTGACTTTTGTTCTTTATGCTGCTGTTCCTGATTTTCAGGCAGTGAGGTTTGTGTATTCAGACTCTCAGATTGTTCTTCCTGTGGTTCTGTATATGCCAGAGATTCCTGAGACTCCTGCAACATAGGATCCTGTATGGCCTGCTGGTCATTTTTCTGTTGTTTTTTCTGCTTTTTGATATCTTTTGACACTTTCTTTCCGGGAGGAATTGGTAAATAGTCAGTAAGATCATCACTGAGTTTTTTGACTTTTTGTTCGGTAATTTCAGACTTTGCAGGTTCCTGTTTTGCAGGTTCCTGCTTTACCGGTTCCTGTTTTACCTGTTGCTGTTTTGTCTGTTGCCGCTTTTCCTGCTGTTTGTTGTTTTGCTGGGCCTCCTGCTGGGGCTGTTCTTTTACAGTGTCAGTCTTTTGTGAAGTTGCAACTGGTACTTTTGAAACAGGTTTTGTATGACGCGTGCGAATCTTTTTTTCCGGTTGTTTTTCTTGCTTTTCTTTAGTGGCAGAACTTGCTGCAATAGCTTGTTGATCAATGATTGCGTAGACCAGATTTTCTTTTGTAAATGTTTTTGCAGAACGAATTCCAAGTCCGGAGGCAATAGAAATGAGCTCCTCCATGGATTTTTCGCGCAATTCCAAAATGTTATACATATAAATACTTCAATGTTTGTGCCAAAAGAGGCCAAAAGTTTTTTGTGAAAGACAGATGTACCAGAAGTAGTACCATCTTTTAATGAGTGGTACAAAGATAGAGTTTTTTTTTGAAAAAAGGAATTCTGAAGAAAAAAATCTCAAAAGAGTTATTTTATAAGGGCACTTTCAATGGCGGCTGCAGATTCTGCAATGGATGCAGTCATGTGCTCGCCACGGGTTTGGGCATCGTCTTGAGGCATACCCTTTGGATGTATTGGCTGGTGAATGGTAATGCTCATCTTATGGCATTGTAAAAACCATCTTCCCTTTGGCATTACATTGCGTGCACCGTTTATTGTAACAGGGAGAAGCGGCAAATGCAGTTCTTCGGCAAGGGCGAAAGCACCTTTCTTGAAACGTCCCAATGAACCATCCTTTGTTCGTGTTCCCTCAGGAAAGATTGTTACGGACATTCCGTTTACCAATGCATTCTTTGCGGCTGTCATGCCGCCTGCAGCATCTTTTCTTGACGCACGGTCAATGAATATATGTCCGCACATTTTGCATGCGAAACCTACAAACGGTACTTTTTCTATCTCTTTTTTAATCATCCATTTGAAGCGTATGCCAATAAAACCGTAAATAAGGAATGTATCTATGATACTCTGGTGGTTGGGGATGATTACATAAGATTGTCCTTTCTGAATATTTTCTTTTCCGTATACCTTGACTGGCAATAGACATACAAGACATACGGCACGGGACCATAACATGCCGGGGTAATAGCCCCAAAAAGACTTGCTTCCTAAAAGACTTCCTATTATGGTTGTCAAGGCTGTAAGTATAGTAAGGACCAGTACAATGGGGAGAACAATGAAAAGCTGGTAGATGTAGTATAGAAATTTCATATTATTCGAATTTTACTCTTTGCCCGCGATAATCCGTATTCAGTACACCGCAGTTATTAATAATATTACCGTTTACAAGCGTATATTTTATATTCCAGTCAAATTTGTGCCCGGTAAAAGGTGACCATTTGCATATGCTTGGCAGATTAGCTCCGTCTGCAGTAAAACTTTCTTTTGCTACCAGAACAAGGTCTGCAAAATAGCCGGGCTCAATAAATCCGCGTTTCTGTATTCCGAAAAGTGTAGCCTGGTTATGGGCCATCTTTTCAACTATCTGCGTAACGGATATGTAACCCATGTCCATGAGCTCAAACATTACGTTAAGTGAATAGGGCAGCAGGGGCATTCCCGATGCCGCCGTGAGCGCTCCTCCCTGTTTTTCGCTCCAAATATGCGGGGCATGGTCAGTGCCAACAACATCGCATTTGTTTGTTGAAAGGGCCGTGCGCAGGGCTTTTCTGCACTCTTCCCCCTTTATGGCAGGGTTGCATTTGATGCCCCCGTGTGTTGCTGCCATGTCCTTATCTGTAAAGAAAAGATGATGCGGACAGAATTCTGCTGTAATCTTTTTGCTCCTGTCAAGAGGCTTGTCTTCAAACAGACTCAGTTCTTTGTCTGTTGAAACGTGCATTACATGCAATCTGGCATTATTGTTGTTTGCAAGTTCAATTGCAGTGGAGGTAGAACTGTAACAGGCTTCTATGGAACGTATCAGGTGGTGATATTCCACTGAGGGTTCACCCTGGCACTCTTTTTTATAGCGTTCAATATTCTGCTCTATTATCTGCTGGTCTTCGCAATGTGCCGCAATTATTACAGGCGATGCCGAAAACAGTCTGTTCAGACTCTCTTTGCCGTCAACAAGCATGTTGCCTGTGCTTGATCCCATAAAGAGTTTTACACCGCATGCCTGTCCTGTTTGCAGTTTTTCTATTTCAGCTATGTTGTCATTGGTGGCACCAAGGTAGAACGAATAGTTGACAAGACAGTTGTCAGATGCATAGCTGAACTTATCTTCCAACGCCTGCAGGGTAGTGGTCTGAGGTTTTGTGTTGGGCATGTCGAATATTGTGGTAACGCCGCCCAGTGCCGCAAGACGTGACTCACTTGCCATTGTTGCCTTGTGTGTGAGCCCGGGATCGCGGAAATGAACGTGGTCATCAATGACACCTGGCAGAAGATACATGCCTGTGGCATCGATTATGCGGTCTGCAACGGTATCAGTACAGCCAACACTTTGGATGATATTGTCTTTTACAAGAACAGAGGCTTTTTTTATGGAGCCTCTGTTCACTATGTTTGCATTTTTGATGAGTATAGTTCCCATTTATTCGGTAGCTTTCGGCTTTGGATATTTCTTGAACCAGCTTGATATCTTCAAACGGATAACTCCAAAGAGTGCCTCGCTGAAAATACCGCCGCTCATTTTTGAAGTTCCTAATTCTCTATTTACAAAAATTACAGGAACTTCTTTTATCTTGAATCCGCATTTGTATGTTGTGAATTTCATCTCAATCTGGAAAGCGTATCCTTTGAAATGAATTTTGTCCAAATCTATGGTTTCAAGTACTCTGCGGCTGTAACATTTGAAACCGGCAGTAGAGTCACGCAACGGAAGCCCGGTAATGAACTGAACGTAGCGCGATGCGAAATAACTCATCAGAACGCGTCCCATGGGCCAGTTGACAACGTTGACTCCGCTCACATAACGGGAACCTATGGCCAGATCGTATCCATCTTCCTTGCAAGCCTTCAGCAGACGCGGCAAATCATTGGGATTGTGTGAAAAGTCTGCATCCATTTCAAATATGTAATCATAAGAGTGTTCAATACACCATTTGAATCCTGTGATATAGGCTGTTCCAAGTCCAAGTTTACCTTGACGTTCTACAAGAAACAACTTTCCTGTGAACTCATTTTTCTGCAATTTCTTGACAATAGCGGCAGTCCCGTCCGGAGAACCATCATCAATGATGAGTATGTGGAATTCCGTGGGCAGAGCAAAGACAGTACGGATAATATTTTCAATATTCTCCTTCTCGTTATAAGTGGGGATTATAATAATATTCTTACATTCCATACTGCGAATATATATATTATTTCCTTACTCCATTCTTTTTTGTCTTCTTTTTTGAAGACTTTTTGAGTATATAGATTACAATACCGCAGACTACAATGGCAATAATGATTACAGATGTTGTACTCAGACTGTCACCCTTGACTTGTGACCACATATCCATCAGGGCTTCCGTGCGGTCGCCAGCATCGTGCATCATAGCGCAGTTCTCAATTGTTTTTTTGTCAGGATATTGTACGGCGTTGACTTTAACGCTTTCTGCACCTTCTCCAAAGAAGTAGCTAAGGTCAATTTCCTCTTCCAGATCTTCTTCTATTTTGCTTTCAAGGATTTCCGGTGTTGCAACAGCACTTACGTATCCGATGTAATCCATATTGCGCATTGCGTTTTCAGGCATGCACATAAAGTTGATAAAGTAGCGGGCTGCTTCAACGTTCTGAGCGTACTTGGGTATTACCCAACCGTCAAACCAGATGTTGCTGCCTTCTTTCGGTACGGTGTATGCCAGGTGGGTGGCATCGCCTATCTCTTCAAGAGCCCACATGGCGTCGCCGCTCCATGTAAGGTTTACCCATGCTTTTTCCTGGGCCATACGTTCCTTGCCGAAGTCAACTTCCCAACCGTTGAAATTGTCTTTAGCTTTGGCAATTGTATCAAGAAACATCTGTATTGATTCCGGACTGTAGTCGTTCATGACCTGACTTCTGGTCATAAGGCCTTTTTTGACAACATCCTGTTTGAGGTAGAGCAGAACGGAACAATATACGTCGTGAACGGCATCTTTCATCAGGATCTTGTCTCTGAATTTGGGATTCCATAAAATTCCCCATGAACTGGCTTCTTCTTCTGTTACATATTTGGTGTTGTACATAATGCCAGTTGTACCCCACATGTAACCTATGGCATAGTTTTTACCTTCTCTGATGCCGGATGTGACCTCATCAAGCAAGCCGTTGATGAACGGTGATATGTTCTGCGTGTAGTCTGGTGTGGAACCGAAATTGCGGTCAATGGGAAGAAGCAGGTCCTTTTTGAGCATTCTCTCAATTATGTAGTCAGAAGGACATACTACATCGTAATCCTCTTTTCCTATTTCGATTTTTGTCAGCATAACTTCGTTGATGTCAAACAGCTGATAGCTGACTTGAACCTTTTTTCCCGTTTCCTGGAAATACCATTCTTCAAATTCTTCAAGAAGATCTTCGTCAATATAGTCAGCCCAATTGTAAACCTTAAGAATTTCGCTGCGGTCCTGTGCTGTGGCATTAACGGAAACAAAACACATTGCCATAACGGCAACAATTGTTGAGAAAAGCTTTTTCATCTAAGTAGAGTAAAAAAATAAATTAGTTATACATTGAAAAATTGAAAACTTGATTTCTTTTTGTCCGCACGCATGTTTCCTATTATCAGCAGCAGCATCAAAACTATCACAACGATAGAAGATATGGCGCGCAGTTCCGGGGTGAGACCGCCTTTGCGGGCATCGGAGTAGATATATGTTGACAAGGTCTCAAGACCATTGTTGCCTTTTGTGAATACGGATACGGCAAAATCGTCGATAGACAGCACAAAAGAGAGCATGAATCCTGAAACCATGCCGGTCCGGATTTCCGGTATGACCACTTTGCGGAAAGCCTGGAACGGAGTGGCTCCAAGGTCCAGCGCGGCTTCGTAAACATTGTTGTTCATCTGCTTGAGACGTGGCATTACGCTCAAAACTACATACGGGGTGCAGAATGTGACGTGCGCAAGTATGATAGTTGCATATCCCTGAGTTATGCCAAGGCTTATGAACAGAAGAAACAAAGATATACCGGTAATGATATCGGGGTTGATCATTGGAATGTCGTTGGCAAACGTAATGGCCTGGCGCCAGCGTCCGCGCAGATTGTGCAATCCTACTGCCGCAAAACTGCCCAGTACGGTTGCTATGGTCGATGCCGCTACTGCTATGATTATTGTGTTCAGTGCAGCACGTCCTATGGCATCGGCATTCTGTCCGGTACCGTTAAAGAGGGATACGTACAAATCAAGTGAGAATCCCTTCCAGTTTCCAATGGATTTTGAGTTTGTAAAAGAGTAGATAATTACAATTGCTATCGGTGCATATATTGCCAGAAGCAGAATGTAGAGGTATACTCTTGATATGATATTGAATTTTGTCTTGTTCTGCATACTCTTTCTTTAGAAACTTGTTTCCTGTTCTTCCTGAGACCCTTTCTTACGGTCAATCATCAGACTCAGATAAATGATAACCAGCATAATCAGAGACAATGCCGCGCCAAAGTTCATTTTGTCCGTAATCATGATATTCTCCTGTATAATGGAACCGAACAGTCTCTTGTTGTTCAGTGTCAGAATCTCAGATATGGCAAAGGTCGATATAGCCGGCAGGAATACCATCATTATTCCGCTTGTGATTCCCGGTGCAGAAAGAGGCAGTATAACGCGTCTGATCAGCTGTCCTATAGTTGCTCCAAGGTCCTGGGCGGCTTCAATCAATGCCGGGTCAATTTTGATTATGCTGTTGTAGATTGGAAATATCATGAACGGCAGAAAATCGTATGTGAGTCCGAACAGAAGCGCTCCCTCGCCAAGTTGCAGGTGCAGGAAATCAAACAGTGCCACTGTAGCCAGAGAACGTATAAGCACATTTACAAACATAGGAAGAACGAACAGCATTATAAGAATTCTGCTTTTGCTGACATTCATCCTTGCCAGAAAAAAAGCTGCCGGGTAGGCAATAAGTATGCATAAGCATGTCACTACCGATGCCACCACAATTGAATATATGAAAGTATTCAGTATTTCTGTCTGAGTGAAGAATTTTACAAAGTGTTTCAGAGTAAAATTCCCGTTGTAGTCAAAGAATGAATACAAGCCAATCAGCACCAGTGGTACTATTACGAATATCAACAGGAAAACCATGTATGGCAGAACCCAGTTGGATCGTTTGCTTTTGCGCAGACTGAAAGGTATCTTCATTATGCTTTTTCTATTTTGATCTTGTCAGGATAGAATTTGATACCCACGTTGTCTCCGTCGTCCCAAACCTCGGTGGTGTCAACATAGAGTATATTGCCGTTGTCTGTAGTGACTGTCAGATGGTAGTGGTCTCCCTTGTACAGAATGAATGTTATCTCTCCTCCCAAAGCACCGTCTTCCTTGTAGTCCATCAGTTCAATATCCTTGAATTCAACGGTAGCTTTGATTGCTGTGCCAGGTTCGATATCATTAATTTCATTGCATTCCACAGCTGCTCCAAACAGTTCTACAGAGGTGGAAGACAGCATCTGTCCCTCAATAACATTGCTGACAACAGGTTTTTTCATTACCTGTATATCGAAAGGCTTGATAATAAGACTTACTTCTGAACCTGTTTCAAACGCATTGTAGTCCTGAACTGTCAGTTCATAACCGTTTTCTGTTTCAACGGCCATCTCGTAGTGCACGCCTTTGAAGATACAGCTTGTAACTTTGCCATTTATCATTGCGTTGTCATTGCGGTTCATTATGTATATGTCTTCAGGACGGATAACAACGTCAACCTGTTCGTTTTCCGCAAATCCAACATCAACACAGTCAAAGTCCCGACCCATAAAACTGACCAGCTTGTCTTTTTTCATGATGCCGTTCAGAATGTTGCTCTCTCCAATGAAATCTGCAACGAAAGGATTCACAGGCTCATTGTAGATATCAACCGGCGTTCCAATCTGCTGAACAACGCCGTCGCGCATAACAACAATTGTGTCGCTCAGTGTAAGGGCTTCCTCCTGGTCATGCGTAACATATATGAATGTGATGCCCAGATCTTTATGCATCTGCTTCAGTTCAAGCTGCATATCCTTGCGCATTTTCAGGTCAAGTGCTGCAAGCGGTTCGTCCAGAAGAAGAACTTTTGGCTTGTTGATTATGGCGCGGGCAATTGCAACACGCTGCTGCTGACCTCCGGAAAGAGAGTTGACATCGCGCTCCTCATAATCAGTAAGACCTACAATCTTAAGAACGCGCTTTACCTCTTTTTCAATTTTTTCTTCCGGAGTCTTTTTGAGTTTGAGACCGAAAGCTATATTATCGTAAACGTTAAGATGTGGAAAAAGAGCGTAGCGCTGGAATACGGTGTTCATTGGACGCTGGTGTGGCGGTATGCTGTTTATGCATTTCCCGTCCAGTATTATTTCTCCCTGATCGGCCTGATGGAATCCGGCAAGCAATTTGAGCAGGGTGGTTTTTCCGCAACCGGAAGGTCCCAGAATTGTCACAAATTCACCTTTCTTAATAAAAAGGCTTACATTATTCAGTACGGTTTTATTTCCAAATGATTTGGATATGTTGCGTATTTGAATAATGTAAGCCTTTTTGTTGTTTTCATCTACAGTTGCGACAGGATTGTCTGCTGCTGTAGGGTGACCTGCTGCAACAGGATTGTCTGCTGCACCCAGAGGAACAAAAGGAGGAATGTCAGGAGCGTGATGTGTGTAGCTCTCCTGTGCAACACCTTTTGCATTTGAAGCTTTTCTGCTTTCTGTCATCTTAACGTATATATTATTTAATGATATGTTGTTATGCTACTTGTTAGCGGTTGCCAATAGCGGGATGCAAAGGTATTTAATAATTGGAAAATTAATGCATTGTTTACGTAAATTTTTTTAGTTTTGCGGTATAAATTTTTACAATTAAATGTTGAAGATTGAAATAGGCCGTCCTGCAGATGAAACAGGCCGTCATCCCCGGGAAATCCGTGTGTATGATTTTCTGGACAAATTGGGTATTGAATATGAAAGGATTGATCATCATGCTGCCAATTCAATGGAGGTTTGCGGTGATATAGACCAGACTTTCCAGCGTATGACTCTGCAACAGTTCAAGGAGTGTTCTGCCGCTGAACGTGCAAATCATGCAATAATCTGCAAGAATCTGTTTCTTTGTAACAGGCAGGAGACCAAACTCTATCTGCTCATGATTCCTGGAGACAAACGCTTTGTTACAAAAGACCTTTCTGCGCAGATCAATTCCTCCCGCCTGTCTTTTGCCAGTCCTGAACTGATGCTCAAATATCTGGATGTCCTGCCGGGCTCAGTATCGGTTTTCGGTTTGTTGAACGATACAGAAAACAGAGTGCAGTTGCTTATTGATTCTGACTTGTACGATAGCAATTACGTTGGCTGCCATCCATGTATGAATACCAGCAGCATGCGTATCAAACTGTCGGATTTGAAAGAAAAAATCCTTCCTGCACTGCATCACAAACCTATTATTGTCAAGCTTTAGCCTTCAAGTCAATCTTTTGGTCAATGTTTGTCATCTGAAATATGCTCATTACGTCAGGACAGATGTTTGTTACCGAAAATGTTGCATCCAGACTTTTTGCTTTCTTGTGTGCGGCCAATACCTGACGCAGTCCGGCAGATGACATGTATTCCACGTTTTCAAAATCCAATACAATGCTGTCTGCGTTGTCAATTTCATCAATTGCTTTTCCAAGGTCCGGAGATGAAATGGTGTCCAACCATCCGGTGGGTTTGATTGTTACAATGCCGTTCTGGTTTGTTGTAATGATTTTCATATCAAATAAGATCCTTTATTATGGTTAGTATATTTCTATTGTCTTTGTATTCGTAGCTTACGTGGTCGGTCACGTTGAAGGCAATGACTTTTCCCAATCCCCCTATCTGCTTTTCAATATCGTAGTCATCGCAATCTGTTACATCCTTTCTGGGATCGTACGCTTTGCCTCCGTCAGTGAATCTGAGTAATACCTGGTTGTATGATATTTCGAGAAGAATTTCTATCTTTTCACTACTTTGATCCCTTCCTTCAAATGCGTATGAGCAGATATTTACAAACAGTTCTTCTGCTGCCAAACATAAATCCATCTTTGTCTTTTTTGGAATTCTGGAATCAAGAATCAGTTTTCTGATTTTGTTCCATTCATTGGCATCGGCATCAAGCAGAAGCGTATATGACTGTTTCCCTGAACGGTTGGTGGCTGTCAGTGACAATAATGTTATGTCATCGTGCTGCTCTGCATTTCCTACAAATTCTGTCATTGAGTCTTTCAATCTTGGAAATATCTGTTCCGGTGTGTCTGCCGTTGCTCTGACAACCTGTTCCAAACGTCCGATGCCATAGAAAGCACCATGTTCGTCAGATGCTTCCGTAACTCCGTCTGTGTATAGCAGAACAGTATCTCCAGTGTGCATGCTTACGGTTTCTTCTATGTATTCCTCGTCGTCAAAAAGCCCAATAAGAGTGTTTTTTGCCCCTTCAAGCAACTGCGGTTTTCCCTCATGAATCATGAATGGTGGATTGTGTCCGGCATTGGAATATGTCAGTGTTTCTTTTTCTGAATCATATATGCCGACGAATGCAGTTGCAAACAACATGTTCGGATTACTTTTTACAAGGGTGCTGTTGGTGCTTTTCAGTAGCCCGCTCGGACTGTATCCAAGTTTTGTGTACAGTCTGATAAGTGACAGAGTGGCTGTCATGAAGAGAGCTGCTGATACACCTTTGCCGGATACGTCACCAATCACAATCAATGTGTGGCTTTTGTCAATGTGGTGGTAGTCATATAAATCTCCTCCTATTGTTTTGGCCGGTCTCAACATTGCATTGATTTTGCAGTCCAGATACTCTGAAGATTCCGACGGCAGAAAACCCATCTGAATGGACGATGCAATTTCAATTTCGGCATTCTGTCTTTCCTGCTCATGGCTGAGACTCTGTATGTGATTGACATAATTGTCTATATTGTCGGACATTTTATTGAAAGCTCTTGCAATCATGGCAAACTCGTCTCTGCCGTTTTCATTGAGCTTTTGTGAAGATATTTTTCCATTGCTTATGTAATCTGTCATTATCTGGCTTATGTATCCGGCGGGTTTGGATACGTTCCGTAGAATGGACAGATATATGAACAGGGTTATAATGGCGAATGCAAGCAGCACTACCAGGGCTACACCCCAAAATTTCTTGTGTATAAGTTTTCCAAGATAATCCAGAGATATTCCACCGCCAATCATGACCTTGTTCCCGAACGAATCTGACATGGCGTATTCTATCTCAAGGGCACGCTCATATTTGTTTTTCTTGCTTATTGCATACTGTTCTGATCCTGTCCAGCAGACCAGCTCCTTTGAATTCATTGAATATGCTTCTTTGACACCGGACATATTTCCCGGAATCATGCCTTTGAACTTTTCAGGTTTCTTTGAAAAGGAAATGTAGGTGATAGTGTCATAGGAAGGGTTGAATGAGAACATGTAGATGTAGTCAATTCCGTAGAACTGACAGACATAGTCGCCATAATACTGAGCTTCTTTGCTGTATCTGACATCTATTGGAACATCACGTTTTTCCGATTCATAGGCAATCAGGTCTCCATAGACACTGAGCAGGGATTTGGCATATCTTTCATAATCGGATCTGACTATTCGCGATACAGTAACCTGTGCGCTGATAAAAATTACTATGCTTCCCAATATCAGCGAAAAACCAATACCCAGGGCCATCTTTTTTGCAATGGAATGATTTGTGCGGAACATGATGAAAAGTATTTAGTCCATGTCAAAATAGTCTAATGTCAACAAACTTGAAAGGGTCCGTTCCAGATAGGCTCCATCCATAAACGGCCATGAGAAACCAAGGCGATACAGGACATTGGCCGTAAACATATTGTCCGTATTGACCATGTGAAGGTCCGGACGGTCATTGGTGAGCAGTCCCTGCAAGCGGCCGTTCATACGTTCGTCTCCAAGCATTCTGTAATAATCTGCATAATACTCCTCGTCAGGAACAGGTTTGATTGTCAGACCAAGACGGTTACAGGCTTCAATCAGCTGCATTTCATCAAATCCGTAACGGTTGTCAGCATGGAAGGCTGTGAACATGTCATTTGTTCCTGCAAGCAATACTATGGCTTTTGCAGTCAAATCAACTGGAGAGAAACTCATTGGGTCAGTAGCGTGGCTGATAGGGCATTTGCCCAGTGTGGTAAACCCGCGCAAAGCGTTCAGGAATGCGTTTGTGTTGAAGTTGATCTGGAACTCGCCGTCGCTATGGCGTCCCATCAGGTTTCCCACACGGATGATTTTTCCTTTCATTCCCTGGTCTATGGCCTCAAGCATTTTCAGTTCGGCATGATATTTGGATATGCCGTATTTGTTGTCCATAGAGTCGATTACAAAGAGCTCGTTTTCATGCATTGTTACATGGCGGCGATAAGTATCTTCCGTATGTACGCCGGGTATAGAAACTGTGGAAATCTGAATCAGACGGGCGTTTCTTGATTTTGCTATACCGATAAGGTTTTCCACACCATGTACATTGACGCGCTCGATAGTGTCATCAGAAGAGTAGTGCTTGACAACGGCGGCGCAATTGATGATTGTATCAAATGTGCTGTTTTCAAGTTTTGATATAAGATTGTCATCGGTGATGTCTGCATCAACCGTTTCAATCTGTTCTATGATTTCTTTTTCAAAACTGCGCCCGTAGTAGTACATTAACATGTTATGAAGCCTTGATTCGGGATTTGAACCATCTTTACTGCGTACAAGACAGATAATTTTTCCCTCTTTCATTTCAAGCAGTTCATTCAGAATGTGAATGCCAAGGAATCCTACTGCACCGGTAAGCAGAACATTTCCCAAGGGCTGGCGCTTGACCTGGGCGGCATATCCTAATGAATTGTATTGGAGCAGTCTGTCTGTGTCGTCTTTTTGGGACTGTCCGGCATTGTTCCCAGCAGTTTTTGGGACATCGGGCTTGTGAGATTCAATATACTCGGCCAAAGATTCTGGAGTGGGGTTGTCAAAGATGTCCTGATACTCTACGCGTATTCCGGCAGACATAAGTTGCATGATGATTTTTGATGCGGACAGTGATGTGCCGCCATTTTCAAAGAAATTGTCATCTGCAAAATACTCGTCAAGAGACAATGTGGCAGCAAACAGTTCACATATTTGTTGCTCAAGAGATTTCTTGGGAGCACGTCTGCCTGATTTCTTCTTTTCGCGGCTAACCTGCGGCAAAGCTTTCTTGTCAACCTTTCCGTTAGGTGTTAGAGGTATCTTCTCAATCTGGACAAGTATGTCAGGCACCATGTAGTAGGTCAGCTTTGATTTGAGGAAGGCAGCCAGTTCTGCTGTGTCAATCTGTTTTTCTGCAGCAAAATAACCTACAAGATAATCTTCCGAGCCGTTGTTGCTGACAATTACCTTGCATTGGCTGATATGACCAAAGGCCAGAATGGTACGTTCAATCTCGTCCAGTTCAACGCGGAACCCGCGCAGCTTGACCTGATTGTCACGGCGTCCGAAGAAGTCTATCTCTCCGTCTCCGTTGATACGTACAACATCTCCGCTATGGTATGCAGGTTTGCCCTGAAGGGTAAAGAACGATGCTTTGGTCTTTTCCGGCAGTTTCATATAACCGCGTCCTACAAGTTCTCCGCAGATAATAAGTTCTCCGCATGCGTAACGTGGAAGAATATTCCCGTTTTTATCCAAAACATAGAAGGCGGTATTCGGTAACGGTCGTCCCAATGTAATGTTTTGCCCGTCTTCCAGTTCTTTTGCGCAGCATGTCATAGTACATTCTGAAGGTCCGTATCCGTTTATGATATGCATGTCCGGTGACAGACTCTTCAATTTTGTGTATAGTGATTCGGGAAAAGCTTCAGCACCGGCAACAAAGGCCTTGACCTTTTTCATTGCATTCTGGAATTCAGGAATGCTCAGATAATTGACTGCCATGGAAGGTGTCATTGAAACGCATTCAACGGCATTTTCTGTCATGACATCAATCAGGAGTGCGGGATTGTGTATCTCCTGTTCTGTTGCTATGCATACAGTTTTACCATTGAGCAGGAACAGAAGATTGTCAAATATTGACATGTCAAAGGATATGGAACTGATTGCCAGACACACTTTTCCACCGTTTTTACCATAAAAGTTGGAATATGTACCATCAAACGGTTGGGCAAGACACGCCAGATTGTGATGTTCAATAAGAACGCCTTTGGGATTGCCCGTTGAACCTGATGTATATATACAGTAAGCCAGACTGTTCTGACTGATTACTGTTTCCGGATTGGTATCATTGCCATTGGAAACAATGTCCTCAATAAATATAGTACGGTAGGGCTTGTCTTTTCCAAGCAACTCTGCTTTGGATTCCTGTATTGCCCGTGTGGTAATCACAATCTTGCTTTCCGCATCTTCCAGACAGAACCCGATGCGATCGTCAGGATAGTCGGGCAGCAGTCCCAGAAAGGCTCCTCCCGATTTCAGAATACCTATTTCGGCAATATCGAGTTCAACACTTCTGTTCAGTATTATGCTCACTATGCAGTCCGGACCAACACCGTATTCAATAAGTTTGTGTGCAAGACGGTTGGCCTGTCTGTTCACCTGGTCGTAACTTAAACTGCGTCCATTACAGATAACAGCCGTCTGATTGGGATTTTCAGCGGCATGACGTTCAAAGAACCTGTGTGCAGGAATGTTTTCAAATTTACACTCCGTATTGTTTATTCTTTCCAGAATTCCGGCAGATGTGTTGTCAAGCAGAGAAATCTGCTCCAACCGTTCATTGCATATCAGTTGTCCTAACATACAGTCAAGGCTGCCAAGAAAACTCTCAATAAAGTCTGCACTGTACATTTCTTTCATGTATTCTGCAGTAAAACTGAAAGTCCCATTCTCCAGATTGACTGTCAGTGTAAGCGGAGCCTTGGCAACAGGCGGCAATACTTCAATGAATTCCGCTTTTTCTCCGCACAGTGTTTCAAAAGAGAAATTATCCCCCTGATAAACAAAGATTATATCGGATTTGATTCCGTATGAGCGCGAAATCTCTGCAAACGAATACAGATCATTGGACATGCTGTCAATAAGCTGTTCGCCGGTATGCCTGATCAGATCTGTTATTTTCCCTTTTTCTGAACATTGTACCAGGACAGGCAGTGTCTTGACCAGCATGGATACGGTAGATGCAAGGCGCGAGTCGCTTCTTCCATGATAAACCGTTGTGTATACTATTTCGTCAGACAGGCAGTAGCGGCTGAGTGTAAGTGCAAAAGCTGTGTTGAAGAATGCGTTCAAGCTCAGTTTGTTGCTGTTGCAGAAAGACTTCAGTCTGTCATAATCGGTTATGCTCTTTCTGACTGCTGATGCTGCTCCTGATGCCGGCACTCCGTTTGTGGCTTTTTCAGGACTCTTTGGTGGAAGACATTCAGTCTCGCAGCCTGCAAAGACGGCATCGTATGCGGCTTTTGCCCGTTCGTATTGTTGTGATGTCCTGGCTTCTTCCTCTTCAAGCGCCATCTCAAAGCCGTTTAATGCTTCTTTTGCCAATGTGTTGCCGGAATAAGCGCGGTCAATGTCCGTAAGCATGATAGCACTGGAAGTACCGTCATATATTATGTGGTGGAAATCCATGAACAGGTAATTCCCGCTTTTTGTTTTATATATGCAAATGCGATAGAGCGGTGCTCCGAGCAATTGGAACGGAACAACCAGTTCCTGGGCGGAAGGTATGCTGTCAATCGTCTCAACAGATATGTTTACAGGAATAATGTCGTTTCTGCGGGCGCGGAGATCACCGTTATTATCTGCAAAAAGTGTTGTCTTTACATACGGATGGGCATTGATTGCAGCTTTGACGGCATCGGCAAGTTTTTCTGTGTCTGTTTTTCCGCTCAGTTTTATCAGAAGCGGAATGTTGTAAATAACAGAATCGGGGCGTGAACTGCACTCTACAAAAATTCCTTTCTGAGTCTGTGTCAGCGGATAGTCAGACATGATGTCACGATTTATTGACTTTTCAGTCTTGCCAAAGAACTCTTCAAGTTTACGTATTGTATCGTGCTGTTTCAAATCGTCTATTTTTACAGGAACACTGAACTCACTTCCAAGAGCAACGTTCATTTTCAGCATTCCTATTGAACTCAATCCGGCTTCAAACAGATTTGTGTCAATACCGAATGCCGTATGTCCCAATATTTCTGCAGCTATGTCAAAAATGCGTTTCTGACAATCGTTTTCCGGTGCAACTGTATCTGCAGCTTTGCGCTCCGGTTGAGGCAGAGCCTTGCGGTTGACTTTCTGGTTCTGGTTCAATGGTATGGCGTCAATCTGCATTGTTACCTCAGGAACCATGTAAGGTGGTTTTTCGGCCTTGATAAAGGCATTCATAGCCTCAATATCTACAGGATTGTCGCTTACAACGTAGGCAGCAATGAACTTTCCTCCTGACGGAGCGTCAAAGGCTGCTACCGTAGCGTCTTTTATGCCTTCGAAACGGCGGATTACTTCTTCAACTTCTGTGAGTTCAACGCGGAATCCGCGCACTTTAACCTGAGCATCGCGCCGCCCTATAAATTGCAGGTTGCCGTCGTCAAGAAAACGGACTATGTCTCCGGTTTTGTAAATACGTTCATATCCCGGTTCGTTGCAGAATGTGTTCAAACCGTAAGCCTGGGCGGTCTTTTCAGGATTGTTCAGATAGCCTTTTGTGACATGCGGTCCTGAAATCCATAACTCTCCTGCAGCTCCGGCCGGCAAAAGACGTCCTACGGAATCTGCAATATACATTTTGACATTGTCCAGAGCCTTGCCTATAGGAATGTCTTTGTACAGCATGTCAACATGATAGCCGCTGACAAGTATTGATCCTTCGGTAGGACCGTACAGATTGTACAGACAGAAGTCCGTTGGAGGTTCAAGCGGTGTGAGTTTTTCTCCTGCCACGTTAAGGAAACGCAGGCTTTCTGTTCCCTTAAGAAGAGCAAACTGTCTTCCAACCTGAGTGGTCATGGTGGCATGGGTTATATTGTTCCTGTTAAAATATTTCTGCAGTTCAAGCAAATCCAGACGTATGTCATCCGATATAATATGCAGTGTTGCACCGGAAATAATGGTTGCGTAGGTGTCAAATACATTAGCATCAAAACCGTAACTGGCATATGCTGTTACATTGCAACCCGGGCCAAGAGCGTAAAAATCTTTCTGCCATGTGGCTGTGACAAGCGTGTTGCTGTGAGCAAACATTACGCCTTTTGGTGTTCCGGTTGAACCGGAAGTATACAGAACAATGAAAAGATTGTCAGGACTGATGTCAGGAAGAGGAGTCCTGTCATTGTCCGGCAGGTCAGGAATTTCATCTGTCATCATTCGCAATCCCTTGAATTCGGACGTTATGATTCCGTTGAGTTCAGGGGTTGTTATCAGCATAATGGCTCCTGAGTCCTGCATCATCAGATTAAGACGGTCCTGAGGGTAACTGGCATCAAGCGGCAGGTAGGCTCCGCCTGCCTTCAATATACCCAGAGAACATATGAGCATATATTCACAACGTGGAATGAGTACACCTGCAATGCATCCTGTGTCCATTCCGTTATTCCGCAGATGACGTGCCAGTGAGTCTGTTATGCGGTCAATCTCTCTGTATGTGAATTTTTTGTCCTTATATACAAGACATGGTGCGTCCGGTGTAGCCGATGCCTGTTTGCGGAACAGTTCAACTACGGTGGTGTTGCTGTCGTACGGCTTTTCGGTCTGATTGAAAGTGAATATTTTTTTCTCGGCGTCGGCATCGGTAAATCTGATGTCGTTTAGAGTATCTGCCTGCAACATATCATTGATAACTTGCAGATACATTCCGGCAAAATTCCTGATCAATGATTCACTGTAGAGTGCATTACGGAAACTGACAGTCAGAGAATACCCGTCTGCAGTCTTGAAAAGCATGAAATGAATGTCCGATTGAGTGTTGCCTGTTTCCAGCATTTCTACGCTCATTACTCCGTTGCCTATTTCTGCACCGGAGAACATTTCTGCCTGATATACAAAACTTATATTGAGCCCGATGCCGTATTCCGATGCCAATTCACTGAAACGTATGCAGTCATGGCTCATTGTTTCAAAGAAGTATTGCTGGACGTCAGAAAGGTAGTCGGCAACCGGTCGGTTTTCAGCAAAACGGAAATACAGCGGCAGGGTCTTGACAAACATTCCTATTGAATTCGCCAGTCCTGTGTCATGACGGCCGTTGTTGACTGTGCAGAACATACAGTCCGATGCTGCATTGAAACGTGCAAGAGTGTATGCAAATGCACCCAGGAACAGGCTGTTTTCTGTAATCTTATGCTCCTTTGTAAAATGCAGGACATCTGATTTGCTGACTGTTGCGGCATTTATGTTGATTGTCCCCGCTCCGGTTGAACTGTCGTCAGACAGTTTGTCGGAAACCGGATTGGAATCGCATTCGGTACCGTCAAAGTGCTTGCGGAAAAAGTCTTGGGCACTGCGGTAGGCATTGCTGTCAGTCAGGTACTGTTCGGCAAGTGCCACATCAAATATGTTGAGCTGTTCCGGTTCGGCATTGTTCCCGTTATAGGATTGAGCTATTTGTGAAACAAATGCTGACAGGGAGGTTCCGTCAAAAATAATATGGTGAACATCAAGGAAAAACAACAGTTCCTTGTGTGTAGTGTGAATCAGTGCAAAGCGGTATAGCGGAGCTTGTTCAAGGTCGAATGGTTTGATAAGACTCTTGCATGTATCGGAAATATTGTCCGTTTCAATTTCTGAAACCTGAATTTCCTGTTCGGCGTAATGCATTTGCGGAGTGCCGTTTGCAGAGTCAATGTTAACGCAGAACGCTTTGTGATTGGCGGCAACCTTCTTTACAGCTTGAATGAATCTGTTTCTGTCAGTATCTTCAGGCAGACGGCACAGGACGGGAATATTGTATTTGAGTGATAAAGGTTCCTGCATACTGTCAAGATATACGCCGAGCTGTGAATCGGAAAGAGGAGTGTACTGCGGAATATCAATATTGTGAACAATCGGTTTTTCGTTGTTCTCCAAACAGAGAGCTGCAATAGCCTTTGGAGTTTTTGCAGTGAAAATCATATCAGGCTTTAGGGAGTCAATGCCGATAGCTTCCATCAGTTTCAAAACCTTGATGGAATCTCCGCCCAATGCAAAGAAATTGTCAGCTGTTCCTACCGTTCCGCAGCAAAGTACCTGTTCGAAAGCATTACAGATAATCTGCTCTGTACTGTCTGCAGGAGCTACATAGGTTGTCTTGTACTGCTCTGCGGCAGGTGCAAGCAAGGCTTTGCGGTCCAGCTTGCCGTTTATGTTCTTGGGAAGACTGTCCATTCTGACAAAGAACCTTGGAATCATATATTCCGGCAGTTTCTGTTTCAGAGCCTGTCTTAAATCATTTTCATCCGTATTTTCCTTAGAAACATAATATGCAACCAGATAGTTCTGTCCGTCGGCATCCTGGAAAGCTTTTACGGCAGCATTCCCAATACCTTCTATATGAGACAACTGAGTTTCTATTTCAAGAGTTTCAACGCGCTGTCCGTTAACTTTGACCATCCAGTCCTTGCGGTTCAGATATACAATATCTCCGTTTTCATCAACTTTGCCAATGTCTCCGGTGTGTATCTGTTTCTGTCCGTTCGCAGCAGGTGTCATTACTGTTGATGTGCGTTCCGGATCTTTGAAATATATGGCATCAAAACAACCTGTTATGCAGATTTCGCCATCTTGTCCGTCAGGAACCCTTTCACCTTGTTCATTGCAGACCTCAACCTTAAGATCTTCAAGTTGTTTTCCGATGGGAGTGTTGCTGTATTCCCTGTCAAGCATGAATGTGGTAACGAATGCACAAACCTCGCTCATTCCGTAACCGTTCAGAATACAGTATTCCGCAGGACTGATTCCTGATACACGTTCGCTTCCGGTGAATATACGTCTCAAACTTGATGCCGTGTTGCGGAATACACGCAGTAACTGCGGAGAAACAAATCCGGTTGTAATTCCGTTGTCTTTGTAGTAACGGGCCAATCCAACGGCTGATTTACGGGTTTCGTCATCAATGATGTGTGTCGTACCTCCAAGAATGAATACTGTAAGATACTCGAATATGTGAATTAAAAACGGAAACAGACCGGCTCCGGCATTTATTATTGGATCAATTCCACTATATATGCTTTTGTGGCGTATGGCTCCTCTTGCAAGATCTGCAGTGCTGAAAAGAATACCCTTAGGGTTACCGGTTGAGCCTGATGTGTATGCCAGTAATGCGGGCTCACAACCGTCTGCAGGATTACAGTATGGCTTGTAACTGTCGATGTCATCAAAGAATTCTGTCGTAATGGTCAGTTTTGAACCACAGTCGGAACGTATGTATGAAATTCTGTCCTGAGGGTAGTCTGGTACTACTGGAACTATTATGCATCCGGCTTTCAGTATACCAAGATAAGCAGCCCAGTATTCCATCTGTCTGCCCATGTATATCATTATAGAATCTCCTTTTGCGCAATTGCCAGCAATAAGTTTGCCTGCTACTTTGCTGCTTAGTTGGTCAAGCGTATTGTAACTGGTCTGTCTTAGGCCGTTGCTGTCAACAAGAGCTGTTCTGCTGCTGAATTTTTTTGCCGCGTTGTTGAATAGTTCTATGTAGTTCATGTCGGTTAATAGTATGATATTTCAAATTCTTTGGTCAGTGTCAATGGCTCAATGGTCTGGTCGTCGTAGCGGTAGATTATAGCCATACCCCGGTATTCCGATGGAATCTGCAGCTGTATGCTGAACCCTTGCAAACGGTCCCACCTGGGTGTGCCGAAATCATAGGAAGCACCTGTCAGAATCAGTCTGTTTCCTCCGTAGTCAAATTCATAGAATCCACCGCCATAACAGATGTCATCTGCCTGTAGCAAATCCTTGTGCATGCGCACCTCTCCAAATCTTAGAACACCTCTGCTTGTAATTACAAATTTTCTGGCCATTGATGTGGTGTTGTTATTCCGATACGAATTTAATATAAAATGATTACATTTGCAAGAATAAAACTCATTGATTGATGAATAGAACAGTTCTATTCCTATGCGGATTGTTTCTTTGCAGTTTTCTTGCATTTGGTGCTTCTGTCAGTGAAGAAGAAGCTTTGGACATCGCTTTGTCTTTTTTGAAGTCTGCAAATAAAGAAACTATGCCAGTTTCATCTGTCAGTCCTGTTGACAAACTAACCAAATCAGTATCAGAAAACACTCCTTACTATATGTTCAATGTGGGAGACAACAACGGGTTTGTTATTGTTTCAGGAAACGACATAGCGCAGCCCATTCTGGGCTTTTCCGAAAAAGGATGCATAGACCCTGGAAATCTTCCGGAAAACATGTCGGCATGGTTGGATGAATATGCAGAACAGATGTCATTCGCTACAGAAGGCTTTCAAGCAGATAACTCCAGAATATTGGCGGATATAGAACCTTTGATTCAGACAGAATGGAATCAGGATTATCCCTACAACAGAGTCCTTCCGAATGTATATCCTACAGAATTCGGTTATGATAATGACTATAAAACGCGTAAACGTCTGGCTACTGGATGTGTGGCAACAGCAATGGCGCAAGTGATGTTCTACCATAAATATCCGGAAATAGGAAAACATGACAAAACATACAGCGTGTACTATAAATTCAGTGATGACGGATCATACAAATCTGTTATGTTCATACCTTTACCTGGCTACAATCATGTTGTTTCACATGCTGCAGATTTCGGTAATACTTATTACGACTGGGATAATATGCAACTTATATATTCCTCCTCAATTGATAAGGATGCCGCACAGACATTTGCTGTTTCTACTCTGATATACCATTGCGGTATTGCAGTAGACATGAATTACGGCACATTGTCAGGTGGAGGCTCGTCAGCACTTTCAACGGTTATCCCATATGCTCTGGAACATTATTTTGATTATGATTCAGATGTACGTCTGATTGAGAAAATGTTTTATTCAGATTCGGATTGGGAAGAGACCGTTTATGACGAACTGTCTGCCGGCAGACCTGTTATATACAACGGAAACAAAACTCTGTCACAAGGCCATACATTTGTATGTGATGGCTTCAAATATACTCCCGATAACGGAAACTTTTTCCATTTTAACTGGGGTTGGGGCGGTTATTGTGACGGATATTTCAAATTTTCCGCATTAAAGCCCAGTTCAACAGATTACACCAACATGCAGTCGGCAGTGATAGGTATTATGCCAAAAACAGATCCTGTTACTCCTTCAGAATCGTGTCAGATTGGTGATGATGGTTGCAATTCTGTCATTTATACAATTTCCGGTGAAAACGTAGAGTGTATTGACCGTCCTGGATTGTATATTACAGAAGAAGGAAGGATCATACTTAATTTTTGATATAAATAAGTTATGAAAAATATTTATGTTACAGTTAAATGGTTTGTTCTTCTGCTCATTATTATATGCGGAAATGAAACATATGGCAGACCTGTAGGTCTGACAGAAGCTATGGATAACGCTGCGGAGTTTTTGAGAGCCAATGGCAAAAGCGGCACGTTAAAAACAACTCAGAACGGTGCGAAATTATATTCTCAGTCTGCCACAGCATCAAATCAGCAACCATATTATGTCTTCAATGTTGGAGAAGACAATGGCTTTTTGATAGTTTCAGGTGATGATCGTGCTGAAACTGTGTTAGGTTACTCTGACAATGGTTCGTTTGATTATGATGATATACCATCAAATGTTCAGGCTTGGCTTGGCGAATATGCTGACCAGATAGAGTATCTGTGGTCTGACGGTTCTTTGACAAATACAGAAAACCAGTTGAAAGAAGTTTCTTATACCGATATTCTACCACTTGTCCAGTCGAAGTGGAATCAGGGCTATCCGTATAACAGACTTCTGCCTAATATTTATCCATCAGAATATGGCTATGATGAGAATTTCACTACTTCGGCCCGCCTTGTGACAGGTTGTGTGGCAACAGCAATGGCTCAAGTGATGAACTTCCACAAATATCCCGCTAAAGGAAAAGGAAGTCATAGTTTTACTGTATATTACAGATTCAACAAAGACGGTTCGTATTCAAAATCCAGAATAGGCTCCAATAAAAATGTTGTACATTCTGCTGATTTCGGTAACACGTTTTATGACTGGGACAATATGAAATCTGTGTATACCGGCAAGGAAGATCCTGACGATGTGTCCGTTCTGGCTGTCGCAACCATAATGAAACATTGCGGTGTAGCTGTGGATATGGATTACGGTACATCTAATGAAGGAGGCTCAGGTGCGTACGCAAGTAATATTTCGTCAGCTTTGACAGATTATTTTATGTATGATGACGATGTAAGACTTGTTGAAAGAAACACTAATTCTATGACGGACCAGAAATGGGTAGAGCTAATTTACAATGAATTGGATAACAGCAGACCGGTAATCTATACTGGGTATGGTTCCGGAGGTCATGCTTTTGTCTGCGACGGTTATCAGACAGACAATGAGAATAATCATTTTTTTCATATCAATTGGGGGTGGAGCGGCAAATATGACGGATATTTCCAATTTTCCGCATTAACACCTGCTAATGGGCATAATTATAGCAGTAGTCAGGAGGCTGTAGTAGGCATAAAACCCAAATTTATCGAGGAAGGAATTGTACTGGATAAGTATGTGATAAGTATTCAGGAGCAGGAAACGGCAACCGTGACAGCAACTGTTGTTCCGGTTGACACCGGCAAGGTCTTCTGGAAATCGAACAACCCATCTGTAGCAACGGTGTCAGAGAAGGGTGTTGTTTCTGCTATCAGTATTGGTCAGACTACAATATTGGCTACAAATCTCAGATGTGATACTGCTGTCTGTCAGGTTACTGTTACGGAAAATATTGAATTGGCGGCAAATGCATTCAAGAATAATCATCAGGCTATTTTGGCAAAGAAAGTCAGAAATGTTACCTGCGACGACTCTACGGCCATTAATAATGCTTTAGCTGATTATGCATTGTTGTCTACCGCGGTTCAGAGCAGTCTGAGCAATCAATATAATCTTTTGACATCTTTGAAAGAGAGAGTTGTTGAGCTGAAGCGCATAGAAGATGAAGAACGTGCAGCTGCAGAGGCTCTTGCAGCCGAGATACTGCGTTTCCGTACAGACAATGATTCAATCCTGTCCAAGCCGGAAGACCAGATAGTTATAACCGACAGTGTTATTATAGATACAGCTTTGGCGGCTTACGGCCGTCTGTCCTTAAAAGCCGCTGCTGAACTGCAACCCGAAAAAGAACTGCTTGACTCTTACAAACTGATAGTGCTTGAGCTGAAGCGCATAGAAGATGAAGAACGTGCAGCTGCAGAGGCTCTTGCAGCCGAGAT
>JAKSIO010000010.1 GCA_024398785.1 Bacteroidaceae bacterium
TGATTATTGTATTTTTCAGGAAATCAGATGTACTATTTTCAATAATAGAGAATAGCACAAAAATAGAGATACCGATTTTTACACTTCTACACCTGAAGGTGTTCTGACCGCGTTTTTCGGGGATATGTATACTGTATGATTTTGTATAATTTTCGTTATTGCACAATTTTATAAGGCTGAAAATAATGTTCAACGCTGAATAAAATAACGTGCTCCGCTGCCAATTTTTATCAGATTCTGCATTTCCAGTTCCAGCATTTTAAGCGATAAGTTTTCCATTGGCAAATTACACTGCATGGAGATCTCTTCAAGACTTATTCCGTTAGTAGACTTACAAATAATCTCGTATATCAGTCTTTGCGATTTGTCAAGCTTACTTATTCTGTCATCTGCAGATTGGGCAAATATGTCCATTTGCCTGGGTACACCCCACCCCATTATGTCAGAGAAATCTCTTCCGGAAGTAATCAGATGAGCCATCTGTTTGCTTATCAAGGAATTACACCCTGCACTTTCCACACTGAATATGTTTTGTGGAAATGCAAAACATTCTCTACCATAATCAGAGCAGAGCTCTGCGGTTATCAACGACCCGCCTTTTATTCCGGACTCAACTACCACGGTTGCATAAGACAATCCCGCAACTATACGGTTTCTGGCAATAAAATTACTCTGCCATGGTGTTGTGTCCGGTCCGTACTCAGTAAGCAGTCCACCACCCCGCTCTATCATTTCCCGTGCCAGATTACGATGCTCTGTAGGATAGATATTATCAAGTCCATGCGCAAGTACGCCGATGGTTTTAAGATTGTTGTTTAATGCTCCACGATGAGAATGAGAGTCAATACCATACGCCAGACCGCTTACAACTACAGTATCCGGGACAAGATGGGAAATCTCTCTGGTGAACTTTTCACATAGATCTGCTCCGTATTGGGTACATTTGCGTGTTCCTACCATACTTACCATATGAACAGAGTTCAGATCAGCACTGCCTAAATAAAACAGCAATATGGGGGCATCGGCACACTCCGACAACAGTTGGGGATAATCCTCATCATTAAGTGTCAGCACACGGATTTGAGGATTCTTGTCAAGGAAACGCAATGTCTGTTCAACTTTGCAGGCAACATCACCGGCATAAAGGCTATCCCGTAACTGATCAATGGAGCAACCGGGAAAACAATCATACAAAACATCAGGATCTTTATAAAGAATCAAAGCATTTCCTGCAGCATTCAATAGTTTCTGTTTATCCAAGGCCCCGATATGGGTGTTCAAGGACAAGGCCATCAAGGCCTGAAATTCATTTTCAGGTGTTTTCATAATAATAGTTTAATTGTTCGTTATAAACAATGTCAAAGGCTTATAGTTTGAGCCTTGACATCTTGTTCCATAAAGATTCTTGCCACGCGCAAGAAATTCTCTACAGATTCAGTCGTATAATAACTGCAGCTGCCTCCACGGGTAATACATTTCTCCAACGCGGAATGACGCAACAGATAATTGTTTAATGATTGGGCAACATATTCTCCCTGAGTCACAATTCTGATATTCTGCGGCACATATCGTCTTATTGTATCGTACAGAATGGGATAATGCGTGCAACCAAGAATAATGGTGTCTATCAGATTGTCTTTCTCTAACAGAGATTGAACATATTTTCTGACAAAAAAATCAGTTCCGCTGCTGGAAATTTCCCCAGATTCAACCAAAGGAACCAGCATTGGGCACTCCTGCTGAGAAACAACAACATCAGGAAACAATTTCCCTATTTCAATAGTATAGGAATCTGAGATAACCGTTCCGGGAGTTGCCAGGATGCCGATATGTTTATTCTTTGTAAGTGTCCCTACACATTCTGCAGTAGGTCTGATAATGCCAAGAACGCGCCGGCCGCTTGATACATCAAGGTTTTTCTGTTGAATTGTTCTCAGAGCCTTGGCCGATGCCGTATTACATGCAATTATCACAAGGTTTGAGCCCATCTGGAACAACTTCTGCACACATTGCAACGTATATTCATATACAACCTGAAACGAACGCGAACCGTAAGGTGTACGCGCATTGTCACCAAGATACAGATAATCATACTCCGGCATTAGCAAACGTATCTGTTTAAGTATTGACAGTCCGCCGAAACCGGAATCAAAAATACCTATTGGACCTGGTGAAAGATTCAGTTGTTCCATTATTTAACCTGTTTGAGAGTGTCTCCCAATGAAATAAGAGGATTGTCAAAAGAGCCGGAAACCTGTTCCTTTTCAATACCGAGTTCTACAAGGATATCGTGAGTGACATCTACCCCATTACTTCCCATATAAAGATATGTATGGGCATCGGTATCAACTATATAATCCAGCTTCCGCCGCTTCCCTACCCTTTGTATAGCATAAAGAAGTGTTTCACGCAGAGAAAAAAGCATTTTGTCACGTTCATTCTGAAGTTGTTCCTGAGCATTCTTCTTGAAATTGATGCCATCATCCATCAGATTCTGTAATTCCTTCTGTCTTTTCTTAAGAATAGACTCGCTCATTTTTGTCTGCTCATGGAGAAATTCTGCATACTGCCGGTTAAACTCGCGGTCCATTCGGTCTGCCTCGTTCTTATAACTTTCCTGCAAAAGATACAGACGCGTTTCATAATCTGCATATTCCGGCATCAGTTGCATAACGGAATTAAAACTTGTATATCCGAATTTTGACTGAGCAAACATGGGACATGCCAGCAATAGCAAAAAGAATAACAATGTGAACTGTTTAATTTTCATAGTCTGCCATATGAGTTGATACAAAATTATTGATTATTCAGCAAATATGACTATTTTCAAACTGGAAAAGTAACAATAAATTTGGTATTTTTGCAATTTGAAAGTCAAAAACAGCTTACTATCTATGGATTTTGATTACGATGTCATTGTAATTGGTGCCGGACATGCCGGCTGCGAAGCTGCTGCTGCCGCCGCAAATCTTGGGTCAAAGACCTGCCTCATAACCATTGATATGAACAAAATTGGTCAGATGAGTTGCAATCCTGCAATAGGCGGCATAGCAAAAGGCCAGATAGTTAGAGAAATTGATGCTCTTGGCGGATACATGGGGCTTGTCACAGACCGCACTGCAATCCAGTTCCGTATGCTCAACCGTTCAAAAGGTCCAGCAGTATGGAGCCCACGCGCCCAATGTGACCGCGGCAAATATATATGGGAATGGCGCTATGTTTTAGAGAACATACCTAATCTATATATATGGCAAGACTCTGTAACTCAATTGGTTACAAAAGATGGAAAAGTATGCGGGCTTAAAACGCAGAACGGAGCCGAATTTACTTGCCGCAGCGTAATTCTTACTGCCGGAACATTCCTGAACGGACTTATTCATATAGGCCGGACCATGATTCCCGGAGGACGAATAGCTGAACCGCCTGCGCTCAAGCTTACAGAGTCCATAACGGAACATGGAATCGAAACCGGGCGCATGAAAACCGGCACACCTGTCAGACTTGACAAACGCAGTATTCATCTGGACGAGCTTGAAATACAGAATGGGGAAAATGATTTTCACAGGTTCTCATTTATCGGTCCCAAGCGCAAATTAAAACAGCTGTGTTGCTGGAACTGCTATACAAACAGCAGAGTCCACGATATACTGCGCAGTGGTTTGAAAGATTCGCCGCTGTACAACGGACAGATAAAAAGCATAGGTCCAAGATATTGCCCTAGCATTGAAACAAAAATTGTAACATTTCCCGATAGAGAGACCCACCAGCTGTTCCTTGAACCGGAGGGAGAAGAGACTAATGAACTGTACCTGAACGGCTTTTCATCATCTCTTCCTATGGATATTCAGATACGTGCCTTACAGGAAATACCGGCATTCCGCGATGTCCGCGTATATCGCCCGGGATATGCAATAGAGTATGATTATTTCAATCCGACTCAACTGAAAAGCAATCTTGAATCCAAACTGATAGAAGGATTTTTCATGGCCGGACAGGTTAATGGAACAACCGGATATGAAGAAGCAGCGGGGCAGGGTATAGCAGCCGGAATAAACGCCCACCAGTATTGCCATGGCCTGAATCCGCTTGTACTTGGACGCGATCAGGCATATATAGGAGTTCTGATAGACGACCTTATTACCAAGGGAGTTGATGAACCGTACCGAATGTTCACGGCAAGAGCAGAATACCGTATACTTCTCCGCCAGGACGATGCCGACATCAGATTAACGGAACTATCTTATAATCTGGGACTTGCGAAGCGTGACAGATATGATATGATGGTCTCAAAGAGAGAACAGATCAATATGATCATAGAGTTCTGCGCAAACTTTTCAATAAAACCGGCACTTATAAACCCGGTATTGGAAAACATAGGCACAACTCCGTTGAGAGAAGGCTGCAAATTGCTGGATTTATTGATCAGACCACAGATTACAATAGAAAATATTGCTCCGCACATATCTGCATTTTCATCAATGCTTGATAAGATTGAAGAGGGTAGGAGAGAGGAGATAATTGAAGCCGCTGAAATCAAGATAAAATACTGTGGATACATAGAGCGCGAGCGTGCTATCTCATTGAAAATGAGGCGATTAGAAGAATTATACATCAAAAATAAGTTCGACTACAACAGCATACAATCGCTATCTACAGAGGCCCGTCAGAAGCTGACACGCATCAATCCGGAGACTCTTGCCCAGGCTAGCAGGATACCAGGCGTTTCACCAAGCGACATAAACGTGCTTCTGGTCCTGATGAACCGCTAATGTTTCACGTGGAACATGAAAAAGACTAACCCTAATATTGAGGATTTAAAGGGAACCATAAACAATCTCCCTGAAAAACCAGGCTGTTATCAGTATTTAGATGATAACGGACGGATAATATACGTAGGGAAGGCCAAAAATCTGAAAAGAAGGGTGTCATCATATTTCAACAAAGAACATTCAGACATCAAGACAACACTGCTTGTGACAAAGATATGCCAGATAAAATATATCGTGGTAGAAACAGACCAGGACGCACTTTTACTGGAAAACAGTCTGATAAAAAAACACAAGCCAAGATATAACATACTGCTGAAAGACGATAAGACATATCCATCAGTATGCATAACAAAAGAACCTTTCCCCAGAGTATTTAAAACAAGAATCAGAAAAAACGACGGCAGCGCATATTATGGTCCGTACAGCCACGTAGCAACATTGAATATGATGCTGGAACTGATAGGAAATTTATACAATATACGCAGCTGCAGTTTAAGACTGACCCAGGAAAATGTTGACAACGGTAAATATAAAGAATGTCTGGATTGGCATATAAAAAAATGCAACGCTCCATGCATAGGAAAACAAAGCAGAGAGGAATATAATTTGCAGATTGAACAGATAAGGGAAATCCTGAACGGCAATATAAAACAAGTAGAAAAAAACATTCTTGAAAGAATAGAGGAGCACAGCACAAAACTGGAATTTGAAAAGGCACAGGTATACAAAGAAAAACTTGACAGTATAATTGCCTTCAAGGAAAAAAGTCAGGTAGTAAGTGTAGGAATCGAAAACACAGACGTTTTCAGCATAGAAAGCGACGGCGATATATATTTCATAAATTATCTGCATGTAAGCAACGGATTCATAAACCAGGCTTACACAACAGAGTTCAAGAAGAAAATGGACGAAAGCGACACAGAACTGCTTACAATTGGAATAGTGGAACTGCGCAATCGGTACAAGAGCAAAGCAAATGAAATAATTGTCCCTTTCAAACTGGATTACCAGATTGAGGGAGTAAAAATAACAATACCGGAAAGGGGCGATAAACTGAAACTTCTCAAGCTGTCAATCCTAAATGTAAAACAATACAAGATTGACAGAGAAAAAAGAATGGACAAGCTGAATCCTGAGCAGAAACAGACCAGGGTTCTTAAGGAACTTCAGAACAGTCTTGGATTGAAAAAAATACCAGTCAGAATAGAATGTTTTGACAACTCTCACATCAACGGAGAAAGTGCTGTAGCAGCATGCATAGTTTGGGAAAAAGGTAAACCCAAAAAAGATGAATACAGATTATTCAAACTTGATCCGAATAATGGGGGAGACGACTATGCATCAATGGCCGAAGTTATTACAAGAAGATATACAAGATTAAAAGAAGAAAGTGGCTGTATGCCAGACCTGATTCTTGTAGATGGAGGGAAAGGTCAGATGAGTATTGCATGCAAGATTATAGAGGAACTGAAACTTGAAATTCCTATAGCAGGACTTGTTAAAAATTCACAGCATAGTACCAGAGGTTTGCTATTTGGAAATGAAAGATCACAGGTAGGCATCAAACCAGGAAGCGAACTGTTCAAAATGCTGGAAAGAATGCAGGACGAAGTACATAGATTCGCTATAAATTTCCATAGAAAAAGCCGCAGTAAAAAACAGGTTGAAAGCCAGCTTGACAAGATAAATGGAATAGGAAATAAGACTGCAGAAAAATTGCTTAAAAAATTCAAAAGTACAAAGAGAATAAAAGAGGCAAGCCTAGAAGAAATTGCAGAAGAAATTGGAATGGCAAAAGCAAAAATAATCAAGGAAAATTTAAACTAAAAATATATATAAAATGGAACCGTTAAAAGATCAGGACGACTGCAGAATTTACAAGTATCTGGACACTATTGACAGCTATGCGGAAATTAACAACAAAACAGTTGATAAAGCACTTGAAGAGATAATAATCAAGAAGGATATTGACATAGAGATTTTGAAAAAAATTTATAGCTGCATAGACATTACAACTCTGAAAAACGAGGATAATGAAGAAAGTGTTCTGGCACTTACAGAAAGTATCAATAATTTATGCAATGAACATCCGAATATCAAGAATGTAGCTTCAATCTGCATATTTCCATACTTCACAAAGCAGGTAAGCGAAACATTAGAGGTTGATGATGTCAAAATTACAGTTGTCAGCGGGGGTTTTCCGTACTCACAGACATATATGGAAGTAAAAACCATAGAAACCAGGCTTGCACTGCTTGATGGAGCCAACGAAATAGACATAGTTATGCCATTAGGCCTGTTTGAGGACGGTAATTGGGAAGAAATATCGGATCAAATAAGCGAAATTAAAGAAATTTGCCAGGAAAATACGCTCAAGGTAATACTCCAGACAGGGTTAATGAAAGATGCAAAAACAATTAAACAGGCAGCACTTCTGGCAATGTACAGCGGAGCTGATTTTATAAAAACAAGCACCGGAAAAGATGGAGATATTGCAACACCTCAGGCAGTATTGGTAATGTGTCGTGCAATAAAGGAATATTACCAGAGAACAGGCAGGAAAGTAGGTATTAAAATTGCAGGAGGAATGAAAACTCCGGCAGACGCATTTATGTTCTATTCCATAGTAGAAAAAGAATTAGGAAAAGAATGGCTTGAAAAGGAATATCTCAGATTCGGAACAAGCAGCGTAGCTAACAAAATTCTGGATATTATTCTTAAAGACTAATACTTGCGCTCAATTATCAGGTCAAAATAAGCAGAAAGCGCCTCAACAATATCTGTTGGGGCATTTTTGTTTATAGAGAAAAGCAATTCAAATGCATTATTCTTCAATTTCTGCATCATTGAATATGAGTATTCAATACCGCCGTTGTCTATAGTATATCTGATAACCTGGTCCAGAACTTCGTCAGATGCACTGCACGACTTGATTGCCGATATAGTCTGACTCCAGTCAAGATCTGAATTATTAAGAGCATATATTACCGGAAGGGTAAATTTACCTTCTTTCAAATCGTTACCCGACGTTTTGTTCATCTGTTCAGAAGGAACAATATCCATTATGTCATCTTTAATCTGGAAACAATTGCCTATTAAAAGTCCCAGATTCATGAACTTATCAACCAGTTGATCATCATAATCGGATAATATAGCAACCGACTTTGCACAAACACCAAACAGATAAGCCGTCTTTCGGTTGATTATATCAAAATACAAATCCTCAGAAAGAGTAGGGTGTGTAAGGGAATTAAGCTGCAGAATCTCACCTTCAGAGAGCTTTTCAGAAAGCAACGCAAATTCGCGTAACATGCTCATATTCTGTGTTTTATGCAACTGTTCAAGAGATAAAGAAAGAACATAATCGCCTAAAAGAACAGCTATCTTGTTGTTGTACAAGGCATTAACAGAATGATTTCCACGCCTTACAAAACTGTTGTCCACAACATCGTCATGAACCAGACTGGCCGAATGCAGCAACTCAAAACTTGATGCAAGGCTATAAAGTTCCCTGTCTGATTTATATCCGCAGAACTTAGCCAGCAGAAGCACAAGCACCGGACGCATAAATTTACCGCTGTTCTGTACAAAATGCTGCAGAAGCATGTTCACATAAGCATTTTCATTGGTAAATAAAGACTTATAATACTCCCTGAATTGCGAAAATTCAGCAGTAATAGGGTTAATTATTTTAGAGTATAAATCTTCAGACATTTGAAATTTAGGCCTAACAATGCGCAAATTTAATACAAAAAGGGGAAACACACAGCAGTTGTGACACAGAATTGACTATATTTGTAAGACACAATATAACTGAAGACTTATGAAACTATTCCTCATAGACGCATATGCGCTTATTTACAGGTCATATTACGCATTTATCAAGAATCCAAGGATAAACTCAAGAGGAGAAAATACAGGCACAATACTGGGCTTTATAAATACCCTTCTTGAAATAATTGAAAAAGAGTCCCCAACACACCTTGGAGTTGCTTTTGACCCTAAAGGAGGGAGTTTCAGAAACAAAATATATGAACAATACAAGGCTCAGAGACCGGAAACACCCGAAGATATTCAATGGGCCGTCCCACGTATAAAAGAGATTATCAGCGCCTTTGACATCCCAATTTACGAAGTATCTGGTTACGAGGCCGATGATGTCATCGGAACACTGTCAAAACAAGCCGATAAACAGGGAATAAGAACATATCTCATGACTCCTGACAAGGATTATTGCCAATTGGTTACCGAAAATGTTTTTCTTTACAAACCAAGCTACGGAGATCAGAAATACACTGTTTTGGGACCAAAAGAGGTGAAGGAAAAATACGGACTCGACAACTGCTCACAGGTAATAGACCTGTTGGGACTTATGGGAGATACTGCAGACAATATTCCTGGTTGCAAAGGAGTAGGGGAGAAAACTGCACCTGTTCTCATAAAAGAGTTTGGAACAATAGAAAACCTGCTGGAAAATACAGATAAAATTTCGGGGAAACTGAGAGATAAAATTGAAGCGGGCAGAGATGATATTATTTTCAGTAAGAAACTGGCAACAATTGAAACGAATGTTGACATCAACCTGAATCTTGAAGAACTGGAAGTCAACACGCCAAATTTGGAAAAGCTGGAAAAACTGCTGAAGGAACTTGAACTGTTTTCAATTATCAAAAGAATCAAAACAAAATTTTATCAGCCCGAAATCAAGCCAAAAAACAGCAATATACAACCCGATTTGTTTGAAATATTTCAGGCAGATAATCAACAGGCGGAATTATTTTCAAACGTCAGAGGGTCAGATTCATCTGAAATTGAATGCAATTACATTGTAAATCAGCAAGATATAGATAAAATTATTGAAAAAATTATTGCTCAGAAAAAATTTGCATTCTGCATATCCTTTGAAGGATTCAGGCTAAACCCTTCAAAATTTACAGGTTTTTACATTTCAACTCAAAATAATGAATGCGACATAATACAACTGCCGGACAACAAAGAGCAGAGCAAAGAAATCATATGCAAATTCAAAGAGCTGTTTGAAAATCCGGAAATTGAAAAAATCGGATTTGATCTGAAACCGATGTTTCAAATTTTATGGAGCATTGGCATAAAACTCAAAGGAAAAATCTACGACAATCAGATTGCCCATTACATTCTGCAACCAGAGCAGAATCACAAATTTGAAAACATAGTCTGGTCAATTTTGAACATAGAGCTTTACAACTCAAAATATTCAACGGAAATAAACATAACTGCACTAAGTCTGGAACTGAAAGAGAAATTGGAACAGCAACTCGAAAACGAGAACCAGACAGAATTGCTGCAGAATATAGAGATGCCGCTGATTGAGGTTCTGGCCTATATGGAAAAAAACGGTGTAATCATTGACAGCACTTCACTTAAAGAAACAGAACTGGTTTATAAAAACAAACTGGAATCTCTGAGTGAACAGATATACAGACTCAGCGGAGAAGAGTTCAATATATCCTCACCAAAGCAGGTAGGGCATATACTGTTTGAGGTGCTTGGGCTGGGAGACAAGAATAAAAAAACAAAATCAGGCGGTTTATCGACCAGTGAGGAGGTTTTGGAGGAGCTGTCCGATACTCATCCCATTGTTGGGCTGATATTGGAATACAGGGGAATTAAAAAGCTTTTAAGCACATATATTGAAGCATTGCCGGAACTTGTAAATTCAGAAACAGGTAAAATTCATACATTTTTCAACCAGACGGTGACGGCAACCGGAAGATTGTCTTCAAGCGTTCCCAATCTGCAGAACATACCGGTTAGAAATCTTGAAGGAAGAGAGATACGCAAGGCATTCATACCTGAAAGCGGCTGTAAATTTTTTTCAGCAGACTACTCTCAGATTGAACTCCGCATTATGGCGCATTGCAGCGGCGATACGAGCATGATACAGAATTTCAACGAAAATATGGACATACATGCCTGGACAGCAGCAAAGGTATTTCACAAAGAAATTGAAGATGTAACCAAGGAAGAACGGTCAAAAGCAAAGAGCGCCAACTTTGGCATCATTTACGGAATATCCGCATTCGGACTTGCAAGAGATATGAAAGTAAGCCGTACGGAAGCAAAGGAACTTATTGACAATTATTTTCTCACATATCCGCGCGTGAAAGAATACATTGACGAGTGTGTACAAGCTGCACAGCAGAACGGGTATATTGTCACAATGTTCAACCGTAAAAGATATCTGACAGACATCAACTCACGCAATGCCGTTGTACGCAAGTATGCCGAACGCAATGCGGTAAATGCACCAATACAGGGAAGCGCAGCCGACATTATCAAGATAGCCATGATCAATATCTACAGGAAATTCGTGGAACTCAACCTGAAATCAACAATGATTCTTCAGGTGCATGACGAACTCAATTTCAACGTTGTACCTGGAGAAGAAAAAACTGTTGAGCAGATTGTTATTGGCTGCATGGAACAGGCCGCCAGAATGCGCGTTCCTTTGCATGCTGATTGCGGCTGGGGCAAAAACTGGCTGGAAGCACATTGAAATACTTCTAGAATTTGTACTGAAGCTGCAAGTCTGCCTTATATACCGGCTTATTGTCAAGTTTGCAGGTAGAACCTATTTTAATTCGTAAAGACAAGCGTTTTATCAAAGAGTCCAACTTGAAATTTCCCAATAATGCCAGACTTGCTCCAGTCCCGTAATAACTGTAGAAATTATAACTGTAAAGCATTCCTTTCTGATACATGGATATCCGTGAATAATATGAATCTGTACTGAAAACCGATGCCATCAGATCCAATGAAAAATTGCTTGCAGTATAAGAGATATTCTGCTGCAGGGCAAATCCGGATTGAAGAGAATTTCCGTCAGGAAAAAAATGACACACGTGGAACATTGTTCTATATTCAAAAAAATCTCCGGCAGTCCAACGCCAGTCCATGCGTAAACGCAACGTTTTGTCGCCCCCCTTGTAACGTGCCTTGATACTGGCGGAACCTACGCCGGCATCGGTTTTGAGACTACCATTCAGATTTATATCCGCTCCCAATATGTCCTTTGAACTGAAAAAATCCGCATAAGCATTGATATTCAGCTGTTTACGTTGAAGATTATATCCGGTATACAAACCAAATTCGTTATTTATGTCATTTTGGGCAAAGCCACCGGCAAATTTGGAATAGTAGTTCTTTGAATAATACCTGGGCATAATCCGGATTGAACTGTTGTCTCCCGTTTTAAGACTGAATATCACAATAGATGCAATACTTAAATCGTCGGAATTTTTCAAACCGGGAATTTTAGACATTGCACACTCTCCGGACAAAGAATACTGCGGGCGGTTTACCAAAAAATCAATAGATCCGTTAAATAAGGGCCCTTTTAAGGCCAAGGCTGAACTTTTATATACTTTACCCATCATCGGATGGTCAAACTTAAGAAAAGAGGCTGTAGCGCCAAAATTCACACCTTCGTGTTCTCTTTGCAGATGAACAACACTGTAATACTGGGCAACATTATGTTTTTTTGACTTTTCAAGAGCAGTCCTGTGATAGCCGTCTTCTTTGAAAGAACTTATACAATTCTGTTTGTTCAAAGTAGCATCTATCATAGTATGCGAGCAAGCAACGTAAAGTTTCTGACATCCGAATCTGAAAACCGCAGCCACACCGGACAGATAGTCATACTCCGTTGTTGATGAATGGGGTTTTATGCCGCCTGCATTCTGCTGACGCACCTGACCGGGCATAGTTTTAACAATGCCGAAACCCTGATTGGCCAGTAAACCTCTGCCGAACGATATTCTATAATTACCAACAACCACATTATCTACACATCCGCTGTTGCCCCACTGAAAGTAAGGTGAAATAAAATCGGCAAATTTTTCATCCCTGTCCCTTTGGGTAACAATTCCCAATTTAACTGATCCTTTTGAAAACTTATATCTCAAAGCAGAGGAAAAAGGGTAGTGCAGATCAAGCAGAATTTCATTTGATGCTTTATTGTCAATTATTGTTTTCTCATTATCAATGCTGTTTCCTACAACAAGAAAAGGATACAAAAGATTGACTGTATTGTTGTCCATACTGTTCACTAACTGCAATTCACCAAGTGACAGCATTCCGTGGTTTACGTATATGTATGCCAGCAGTTCCTCTATATTCTGTTGAGTCAGAAACGGTAACTGTCCCAGCTGCTGACGCGTAAGTGTATTAACATCTAACGGTTTTTGATAAATAGAATACAAATCGGTATACAGGTTTTCTACTGCAATTTCGCTCAATTCACTTCCCACTTCCTGCAACGGATACATGGAGTTCAATATATTTTCAAACAGATTGTCCCAACTTACAGGCACTACGCACCAAAGGGAAAACAGATATCCCGTAATCTTTTTCATGGTAATAAAATTTTGTTGTTTATTCGTTGTATAGTGCAAATGTAACACGAATAACTGATATTATTTGCATTTATGAATACTCAATTTTACCTTTGTGACATATGAAAAGAAAACTGTTCATCATATTGACCTTTAGTTTACTAAACCTGCCGCCTGCATTCTCAAAAAAGGAAACTGTAGAATACAGTATCAGACAGCTGGCTCCCTCTGCCAACGTACGTCCGGAAGATCAGATACAGTCCTATATATTTCCCGACGTTGTCATCTGGGGCAGATACGCAGGGGCTCAGAAAAAGGAAAGACGTAAACTTGACAGAATGGTAGTAGCAGTAAAAAAAACGTATCCTTATTCTCTGGAAATAAAAGGCATCCTGATTGAAACATATTTATACATGCAAACATTAAAAGATCAGGAAGAACGTGATAAATATATAAAAGAAGTAGAAAAGGGGGTATGGAAACAATATCTTCCGGAAATGAAAAAACTTACTCTTTTCCAGGGTAAAATGCTGATAAAACTAATTGACCGTGAATGTAATCAGACAAGTTACGAATTGATCAAGGCATTTATGGGTCCTTTCAAAAGCGGATTTTACCAGATGTTTGCAGGGTTGTTCGGAGCAACATTAAAAAAAGAATATGATCCTGAGAACTGTGAAGAGGATTCAATAATTGAGGAAATAATAGAAATGATTGAAAACGGAGAATTATAATGCATTGTTGAAAACTCTGTTCATAACCTGTTGATAAAGTTGATTTGTCGGTTAAAAGTAAGTTTATAAATAGAGTCTCATAAATTTGTAAGACTGACAAAAAAAATCTGATAAAACCAATTGCAATAATCCAAAATTTTCAAGGGAAAAATTACAACTTTTATATAAACAGGAAAACAACAACATATAAACAGTCAAAAAAACAATATTTATCAACAGCTATAATTATCAACAGCATGTTAATAAGTACATTATTACATTGAATATCAATAAATTAAGTTGTTAATTACTTTGTTTATAAACCAAAAAAAATTGTGGATAACCATAAAACCCGTTACAGAGTATTAAAGTTATCCACAATTTCAACAATATACTATAACTACTATACTTTTTATAAAAAAATAAAAGTATATGTTGTATTATTAACGTATGTATTCTTCTGGAATATCAGGCAGCAGTTCATACTTCAACAAATATTCAATAACATGTGCGAATGTTTCAGCATCAAAAAATTCCGCAGCTGACATTGTTTCTGTTCCATTGAATTCAATGAAAGGATTAATGGTGAAATCATCTCCTTTCTTAACTTCTTTCAGAGTAATAATGTTAGGTGTATAATTTATATTTCTATAACCCAGACTGTTGCTCATATTGGAATTGAATTTTTCCACGTAATTTAATGTTTCAGTTGAGTCTGTTGTTTTTATACCGTTTTCAAAATCGGAAATAAACTTATAAGGATCTTTAATCATTCCTCTTATTTCAACTGAATCCATAATACCTATACAGTACTTGAGATCTTTTATTGAATCATTAAGGGTCATATTGTTTTCAATTTCAATATCGTCAAATGATATGTCACCGCCCAATATTAAATCTTTTATATCTAAGTCAATATTGACTATTACATCACCTACAAGCATATAATTGCCTTCAATTTCAGCATCAATATATTTTTCATAATCTTTCATATATCCTTCAATATAGGTTTTGGTATAACCGTTCTTAAAATCAATATTAAGTTTGAATCCCATATTGTTAACCTTTATGTCTGCTTTTGAGCTGATTGAACATTTGTTAGGATTATCAAAATATGAATTTATATCTGTTATGTCTGAATTGATATTGGCACTTAAAAGTTCTACATTACCCTTTTTCAATGTAATGCCAATTTGACTTGGAATACTTATGTAAACAAGAGTCTCTTGAACGTCATATTCTCTTGTTAATTTACCGTCTATTACATTTTCGTTCTTTAATGTTCTTGTTCTGTTATACTTGCATATATACGCATTAGTTACGGTACCTTTTGCATTTATGGTAAAGGTATGTTTTGTACCTGTTGAATCATTAAAGTTGAATATCAGATTAGTTTTATTTTTTTTGTCTGTATTTTTCCATTCTTTATCGTCTGCTGTAAAAGTTCCCTTGAAATCTGTAATAGGAAAAGTTTCCATGGATTGAGTACAGTTTTCAATTATGGTTGAATCTGCAGTTTCCTTTACATTTCTTTTGGTTCCTTTGGATTTGTGGCTACTTAATCCCGATATACCAATGCTCAAAAATTTTGTCTTAATATCATTAAAACCATAATTCTCATTATTCAAATAATGGTTATATGCATACTGCAGTACGTTTATAGCATCATATATTTTGGGTTCGTTAAAGTTTTCTGTAAACTGTTTTGTAACTTCTGCAATATATGCCTTCTGTTCCTGCACACTGAATACTATTGGTTCTCCCGGTTGCGATGGATTTGGGTTATTACCCGGATCTACCGGTGACTCTTTTGAACATGAAAATGAAAGGACAAGTACTGTTGCCAGTGCTAATGATTTGAAAAATTTTTTCATAATATGTTTGTTTTTTTTTGTTATTTATTAAATAAAAGATGGTTGCGAATATACAAATTATAAAATTCAGTTACTATCAATTCTCACTTTTTTCTGGCAGAAGAAGGGTATAAACACTGCTGTTGTATCCGAACCAATAGCCTTCTCCTCCCTTAATGTTTGCTTTTAGATTTCTTATCTCACCGGCCATTGCATTATTGTTCACAGAGGTACAAAAGTTGAAATTGTTCCAATATGTGAACGCTAATGAGTCAATGCATGAAAATTTTATTGTTACGCTATCTCCATACCTGAAGTTTGAAAAATAATCTTCATGGTATAGGGCACTTTTCAAAGGTTTTGATAATGTTACCATATTATTCCCTTTTTCAAAATATTCACCTTTGAATGTTCCAAAAAAGGAGGACATCAGCAAATCCTGTTCAGGTTGTGCGGCAATGAACGTATTGAGATACTTGCATTTGTTGGGATTTGAAACGTAAGCTGCGATTGTAAGCAGTGAGTCTGTCATTTTGTCGGGTTTTACTTTGAAAGAATCTATTACAGCTTGTTCCAAAGGAACAGTTGTGCTTGCTGTTGCAGTATATTCATCCCATTCAACGCTCAGATTATATGTTTTTCCCGCTTCTCCAATAATTTTGTCTGTTGTAAAAACATATGGAGGCACATAATGTGTATCAATTTTTCCTTCCAGAGTTTCAGTTTGGTCTTCAGTGCTTACAATAACTTTTGCGCCTATTCCCACATAGCTTATGTCAACTGTCATTTTTTTGTTGTTCAACCCGGGGAAAATGGATTTTGTAACAATAACAACAGGATTCTGTCCATTGTCAATCCAACCTTCGATAACAATGTTATGATAATCGGATTCATTATATCTTTTGATACATGAACAATTGAATATAGCAGTTAGAAGCAGTATCAGTATTATGTTGGAATATCGACGGTCAATCATTGTTAGAAGTTTATGAAATAACTTAGTGACGGAATAATGTGTCTGAAATAAATCAGGTCATAGGTGACATGCATTGTTGGAATGTCGCCTTTATTGCTGCCTGCTCTAAAATGAATATACATCGGATTCGGATGGCGTGTGGCATCGTATAATGAGAAAGATAATCCATGTTTGAAATTACCCTTGGTATTGAAATGATAATTGGCTGACAAGTCAAGACGCATGTAACTGTCCATTCTGTCAGAATTATGTCTGTTCAATTCCGGAACGGCTTTTCCGTTGATCAGATAAATCTGTTTTATGGAAGTGAAGGGTGCACCGCTTGCGTAAACAAAACAAGCGCCAATATCCCAGTTCCTATTGAATCTGTATGTTGCCACAATGTTAAGTTCATGTGGCCTTTCTCCTGATGCGGGATAATATTCATTGTAACCGTTGTTACTGAATGTCCGGCGTGAACGGGTAAAACAGTAGCTTATCCACCCGTTGAATTTTCCTTTATTCTTCTGTATCATTATTGAGCCTCCGAAACTGTAACCATGCCCGTATAACAGGTAGTTGTCAGGATTTTGGTCTTGAAGGATTTCAAACATGTTGCCTCTGTATTCCACTTGTCCCAATAATTTTTTGCAGAAGCCGCACAATTCCAGAGCAAGTGCATCATTCAAAAAACTTTTTGTGTACGTAAGGTCGGCTCCTACAGCATATTGTGGTGCTCTATTGATGTCTGAGGGACTCAGATAAAAGTCATAGTTCATTCCAATATTCGATAATGATACCTTGGAAAGCGGTTGAGTTTGCCGGCCTAATCCCAATTCGATTTTTCCGATTGTATTGTTGGAATATGACAATGTAATGCTAGGATCAAGATTGAAATAAATATTATTGCATACAAACATTCCGCCTTTCAGTGCTCCATGCAGTTCCCAATGAGTGTTGAAATAGTGTTTGTATTCTGCATACAGTGAATAGAATGTTGAAGCTGAATTCGGAGTGTTTTTTGAATTGCCGGAATATGAATATACTCTTTGAGGCTGGATCATGAAATGTTGGATTCTTAGTCCGGCTGTCAGGAAATTGAAGTCAAAATTCAAATTATATCCAAGTTCTCTGGTGCGTGAGTCAATTTTGTATAGCAAATCGGTATTTGTTTCTTTTCCGACTGAGTTATATTCCGTGCAATAAACGTTGTTTGAAAGGATAAATCGGTCAAACGTATGTCTGTGGTAAACCTGGCCCAACATATTTTGCCAGTTTAATTTCAAGTTGCCGCCATAATTCACATAGTCAAAACTGCAGTTGTCATTTCCGAAATATGCGGCAACACGGATAAAGTCATTGGTTGTAGGCTTGCTCAGAAGTGTAAAGTTGTAATCGCTGAAATTATATGTAAGGTTGTAACCGGTGCCGCTGATAAGGTTGCCATACAATAGGTTCAGATAAGAGGTGCGTGCTGACAAAATAATTTTTGTTTTGTCATTTGCCTTTATTCTCAAGGAAGCTTGGGATGAAATCAGTCCAACTTCGGCATCAGCTGATAAAATCCTGTTCTGATCTGTGTCAGTGTCGGTGCTTACGTTGAATTCTCCGCCAATGAAATTTGACGCATTGGCGCTGAATGTATTGTATTTCAAGCTGAATTCAGAGAAGTGAAACGGATTGAATAGAGAAAATATACCCATCAGGTGCGCTGCTCCGTACACAGGAACACCGTCCATCAGTATGCCGGTATGCTGCGGTTCAGCCCCCTGGATACTGATTCCACCTTCTGTTTCTGAATTGGTTCTGATGCGCGGCAGAAACTGGATAATGCGGACAGGGTCGGCATTACCAAGTACCTTAGGCATCGTTTTGAATAATTCTTTGTTGAGAACTATTTCGCCTTTGGTGCTGATGCGGAATTTCGTATCAACTTTATCTGCAACAATGTCAACGTTTTCAAGACTGATTGACGACGTATCCTGCAATGGAGCTGCAGACAAACTGCCAGTATAGCAGATAGATAAAATTAAGAGATATGTTGGTTTTAGAAATTCTTTGATTTTATTGTCCATTCAGCAGGAAAATCGCTTAAGTCTTTGTTTTTAAAGATCTTCTCTCCAAGTTCAGTTTTACCCTTAAGTTGATAGTCCAACCAGGCAATTGCCATTGGTGAAAATTCACCGCCGAACTCTTTCAGATATGTTCCTCCGTGACCAACGGGGAAATTTACTTGAGCGACAGGAAGAGTAGAATATTTTTCATAATCAATGTTGGCATTGTCATAAGCCATATCTGTCGGACCGCCAATAACATAAAGAATTGGTCCGTGAATTTTATATACTGATTCAGGAGTGGCCTGGGCCATTGACAGATTTCCCATACCGCTATTCATGATAACGGATGTTTTTACACGTGGATCTGCAGATGCATATATAGCCTGGGCTCCTCCGCAAGACATTCCCATTGCACAAATCTTGTCAATATCAACTTTTTTATAATAATCTCCCTTTTTTGTATTGGATTGTGCGCATATCCAATCCATTGCTTCAATCAGCTGCTCAGGACTTGTACCTCCTTGAGGATGTGTTTGCGGTTCTCCATATTTTCCTTTATCAAACGGACCGATGCCGATTACTACATATCCCATAGAAGCGACCTGGTTCAAATAATGCTCATGTTCAAGGCTTGAATTTGCGCAGGCTCCGTTACCGAAAACAATAATCGGGAGTTTTCCTTCCGCTTTGACTGCAGCTTTCATGTCCATAGGACGGTATATTGTAAATCCCGGCATATCTTTTTCCTGTACAGCAACTGCTTTGTACGGACCGTTTCCTCCGTTATCAATCATTTTTGTATCAAGAACTTCTGCATTGATACCCAGACATAATAATGGTAGAGCTAATAATAATTTCTTCATTTTATGTTAAATTTAATGTTTCTGCAAATTTACATATATTTGCTATATCAGCCAAAATGTATTTTATAGCAAACTGTTTGTTTCAATGTTGAATATTTTGTTACAGATTTGCAACGATGTCTCTCTGTGTGCAATGATAATAATGGTAATTCTATTATTGCTGTTATTGTTCAGTGCGGCAATGGATTTATTGACAGCTTTTTCAGTTTCTGAATCCAAAGCTGAAGTAGCCTCATCAAAGAATAAAACATCTGCACCTTTGTACAGTGCCCGGGCTATACCAATGCGTTGCTTCTGTCCTCCCGAGATACGGCTTCCGGCTTCTCCTATGCGGGTATCAAGTCCATCCGGTAATTCTCTTACAAAGTCATCCAATTCCGCCGCTTTTACAACTTGCTCAATACGTTTGTAGTCAATCTGGTCATGGGTACATCCAAGAGCTATATTTTCAGCAAGTGATATATCTCCGATAAAAACATCTTGTGCAACGTAACCTACACGTTTCTGCCAATTCGCAGTATTTTCTTCAGTAAGTTCTGTCCCGTCAATCTTTATTGAGCCTTTGTTTGCCGGGAAGAGCCCCAGCAGCAAATTGAATATGGTACTTTTTCCGGAACCTGTACGTCCTTTGAAGCCAAAGATATCACCTTTGTTTATGGTAAGGTTCACATTGTTCAGGAGAGGGTTGTCATCGTATCCGAAACAAAGGTTTTCAACTTTGATCTCCTTTTTGAAATCAAGAGGAATAATATCGTGAATGTGTTCTTTCTCTATAGGCTGACATTCGCGTTTTACAACATCTTTTGCGTATGTGGTATTATTGATGATGTTATAGGTAGATATGAGTTCACGTATTGCCGGTATCATTCGCATTACTGCAACTGCAAATACACCAAGGAACAATTTCATGTCGTCAAGTTGTGTCTCATTAACAAAAACTACAAGTAATGCGGCAACAATTGCAATTCCTATTTCAAGAAGATATCCCGGCAAAGACTCGATTGAAACACGTCTTACAGAATATTTTGAGATAAGTGACAGTCCGCTTTCAAATCTGTCAAGCATCACATCGTATGCTCCGTTTATCTGCATTTCGGCATATCCTTTGAATGTTTCCTGCACAAGTTTCTGCTGGTCGCGCCGTTTACGGAACTCTTCCATACCAAGGCGTCGCAACTCTTTTTTTACCAGGAGCATATAAATGAGGATAATCGGTACAATGGCGCAGAAGACAAGTGATGTGGATTTTATATCCGCTATCAGCAATCCGGCAATCAGTCCGATACAGAATATACTGTCTCCCACAAAACGGATAATTGAGGAAAAGTATCCCGTAGCAAAATCATAACAGGCTCCGTTAATGTCATACGCCAGTTCCGATGAGTTTGATTCTTTTACAAAAAGCAAACCTTTAGCATACAGATTGCGGAACATGGTGTTTGAATAGTGTCTGTAGAGGGATAACAGGTATTTATTCTGGTACCTTATGATCAGCATACAGAGAATTCCGCGTACTATCATTGTCACAATGGTGGTGACGGCAACCTCAAATTTATAGTCAGCAAAGACAGAGTCTGACTCAAGCACCAGTGAAAGAACAGGAATCAGCAGTGCTATGCCACAAATGTCAAGAATTGATTTCAGTGGAATAAAAGCTACAGCAAGATAACCTTTGGATTTTTTTTCCGGTGGAATCATTTTCCACATTTCCGCAAATCTTGTCATATAATGTCTTGGGTTTTATTGAAGTTACAAAGTTAGCATAATTATGTTATCTTTGCAATGTTATAACAAATTACCATAATATGGGACGTTCAAAAAGAAATGCATTCAAACAGGCTGCTCAACGGATAACCGATGCCATCATTGTGTTTTTCAGAGAAAACCAATCGGGACAATTTACTGCAAAACAGGTATGTAAATCCATAGGTCTCGGTTCAAACCAATATGCTGCATGTATTGAAATACTGGGCGATCTTGCATTTGACGGTTTCCTGAAAGAGGATAACGGTTTATTCTCAATCGCAATAAAAGACACATGTGTTGAAGGAACTATTGTCCGAAAATCAAGCGGTCGCTATCTGTTTGTGTCCGACAGTGATAAAGACGATAAGGTTCAGGTAGCCGAACGTAATCTAAACGGCGCATTGAACGGTGATAAGGTCCGTTTTGTCAGGTTCGCAACCCGTCTGCATTCTGCTCCTGAAGGAAAGGTACTTGAGGTTATCAGCCGTTCACGTGACACATTTGTAGGAACGCTGCAAGTGGATCGCAATTATGCCTTTCTGGCAACAGATAACCGTGTTGGATATGATATTTTTATTCCCAAAGGAAATTTAAAAGGTGGTCTTTCCGGTCAGAAAGCTGTGGTTAAAGTAGTAGAATGGCCAAGCAAGGGCAACCCCAGTCCTATAGGTAAAGTAGTGGATATACTTGGTCAGACGGGCGATAACAATACCGAGATGCATGCAATTCTTGCAGAATTCGGTTTACCGTACGATTATCCTGAAAATGTGGCGCAGGCAGCAGAACAAATCCCCGATAAAATCACTCCTGCTGCTCTTGATGGGCGTCTTGATTTCCGTTCAACTTTTACAATAACAATTGACCCGCGTGATGCGAAAGATTTTGACGATGCCATTTCAATAAAGAGCCTTAAGAACGGCTGGTATCAAGTGGGAGTTCATATTGCAGACGTCAGTTATTATGTTCAGGAAGGCGGAATTATTGATAAAGAGGCATACAAAAGGGGTACTTCCATTTATCTTGTTGACAGAACAATACCCATGTTCCCTGAGAAGCTTTGTAACGACCTCTGTTCTTTAAATGAAAACACCGATAAATTGGCATATTCCGTCATATTTACAATTTCGTCTTCCGGAGTTGTTAAAGAAACCAATATTCAGCGTACTGTAATCAACAGCAATCGTCGTTTCACGTATGAACAAGTACAGGAAATTATTGATAAAAGAAACGATGAAAAGGCATTAAATACCCTTTTCGGACATGAATTTTCAAAGGAATTGCTTATTTTGAACGATATTGCGCAGAATTTGCGTGAAAAACGGTTCCAGGATGGTGCTGTGCGCTTTGATCGTGAGGAGGTGCGTTTTGAGATAGATCAGACAGGTGCTCCAACCAGCGTTTATTTCAAAAAGTCTCTTGAGGCAAACAACCTTGTTGAAGAATTCATGCTTCTTGCCAACCGTGCTGTTGCTGAATTCATTGGTGATACAAAAGAAAAAACAAAGAAGACCTTTGTATATCGTGTTCATGAAAAACCCGATATTGAAAAACTTGAACGCCTGTCACAGTTTGTTGCAAGGTTCGGTCACCGCATTAAGATAGACGGATCCAAAAAGGAATTGAGCCGTTCTATAAATAAGCTTTTGAGCGATGTAAAGGGAAAACGTGAGCAGAACCTTGTTGAAAGTATTTCTTTACGCTCAATGCCTAAGGCTTTATATACAACCCACAATGTTGGTCACTATGGTCTTGCATTTGATTTTTATACCCACTTTACATCTCCTATACGCCGTTATCCCGATTTGATGGTACACCGCCTTCTTACGCGCTATCTTGCAAGCGGGCGTAGTGTCAACCAGCAGAAACTTGAAGATTGCTGTGAACATTGCTCCAATATGGAACAGCTTGCTGAGCAGGCCGAACGTGCCAGCATAAAGTACAAGCAGGTTGAGTACATGAGCAAGCACATGGGTATCCCTTACGATGCCACAATCAGCGGTGTAACCGAATGGGGAATTTATGCCGAAATAAATGAAAACAAGTGCGAGGGTCTTATTTCAATACATGACCTGGAAGGCGACTTTTATGTGTTCGACGAAAAAAATTATTGTCTAATAGGCCAGCGAACGCACAAGCGTTATACACTTGGAGACCAGATTAAAATTGAAGTAAGAAATTGCAATTTGGAGAAAAAACAGATGGACTACATTATCTCCAAAGAAAAATGATACAAAAGATTACCATGAAAAACATTATCAACGAATATAAATACCATGTTAGTAAAAGTCTATGGCAGCGCGGTTCAAGGAATCGACGCTTGCGTTATCACCATCGAAGTTCAGGTTGAACGTGGAATCAAATTCTTTTTGGTAGGTCTGCCTGACAGTGCTGTGCGTGAAAGTCATGAACGTATTGTTGCAGCATTGCAGTTAAGTGGTTTCAAATTTCCCTCAAGACAGGTCATAATCAATATGGCTCCGGCTGATGTCCGCAAAGAAGGAGCAGCGTATGATCTACCTCTGGCTGTTGGAATCCTTTCTGCGTGCGGTGAGATCAGTTCCGATTTGCTGGGTTATTACACTATTATGGGAGAACTCAGTCTTGACGGATCTTTAATGCCGTTGCGTGGTGCATTGTCAATGGCAATTAAGGCTAAGGAGAGCGGTTTCAAAGGAATAATCATCCCGTCTCACAATATATCAGAGGCCAGTGTTGTTGCCGACAGTACTTTCTCAGTTTACGGGGCGGACAACCTGCTTGCCGTAGCTGAATTCCTGAACGGCAACTTGGATTCGCTTCATAAGGCGACAACTGCATCTGAAGGAGAGGAATTTCAGGATGAATCAAATAATCTCGATTTCAGCGATGTTTATGGGCAGGATTCCGTTAAGCGTGCAATAGAAGTAGCCGCCAGCGGCGGCCATAATCTCATCATGGTAGGCCCGCCTGGTAGCGGTAAGTCCATGATGGCCATGCGCATCAATTCAATTCTGCCGCCACTGAGCCAATTGGAAAGTCTTGAAACAACACGCATTCATTCTGTAGCGGGGAAGACAGGCAGCGGCGGTCTTATGCGTACCAGACCGTTCAGAGCTCCGCATCATTCAATATCACCGGTTGCTCTTGTAGGCGGAGGTTCCGCCGCATTGCCCGGAGAAATAAGCCTTGCCCACAATGGCATACTATTTCTGGATGAACTTCCTGAATTCAGTAAATATACCCTTGAGATGTTGCGCCAACCTCTTGAAGACCGCCGTATTCGTATCTCCAGAGCAAAATATACAGTTGAATATCCATCAGGTTTTATGTTGGTGGCATCCATGAACCCTTGCCCCTGCGGTTATTACAACCATCCTACCAGGCCATGCACTTGCACACCCGGAGCAATTTCACGTTATTTATCCCACATATCCGGTCCGTTGCTTGACAGAATAGACTTGCAGGTACAGATCTTGCCGGTTGGCTTTTGTGATCTCAGCAATGCAAAGCCAAGTGAAAGTTCTGCAACTATACGTGAACGTGTAATGAGGGTAAGACAGATTCAGTTAGAGCGTTTTGCAAATGACTGCGGAATATTCTGTAACGCCCAGATGGACAGTTCTCTATTGCGCAAGTATGCTCAAACCGATGCCGCCGCCCGTCTGTTGTTGGAAAAGGCAATGGACCACCTTCAATTGTCTGCCCGGGCATACAGTCGTATTCTTAAAGTGGCACGTACAATTGCGGATATGAGCGGAGACAAAATTATCAGGGAGAATCATATTGCCGAAGCAATAAGTTACAGAATGCTGGACCGCAGTTCGTGGGGCGTATAAAGGCCGGGGTTACAATGTCTTGAATTCGTAACCCTGTGCAATGAGCCATTCAATTGACCGTGCAAGGGAATTGTACAGATTATTGCATGAACGCAATGAGTCATGAAATACAATAATGGAACCGTTGCGGGTATATTTTTTGATAATGTCAAAGACCTTGTCCGCGCTGACCTGTTTGCTGTAATCACGGGTAACTACATCCCAGAATACCACCTGATATGTGTCAGAGAGATAATCCATCTCCCATGGACGTAACACTCCGTGTGGGGGGCGGAACAGATTGGTTTTGAAAAAAGCGCCGCACTTGTCAACATTTGCAACATAATCGGAAGAACGCATTTTCATGCCGCGCACATGGTTGAACGTATGGTTTCCAATACGATGCCCCCGTTCCACTACCTGTTTGAAAATATCCGGGTACTTTCTTACATTGTCACCCACAACAAAAAAAGTGGCTTTTATATTGTACTGGTCCAGAAGATCAAGAACCCAGGGAGTTACTATAGGAATAGGCCCGTCATCAAACGTAAGGTAAACTGCATGTTCGTTCGGATCTTTTCTGCAAAGTCCGCGTTTGAATATCTTGGAATATAACCAGGTAGGTTGTTCTATCAGCATATATAGTCAGGACGGCAAGCCGGATTTTAATCAATAATTGCGTTTATTTTGCGAAAGTACATCATATTTCGGAAATATTTTATTCCTTTGCATAAAAATGCAATAATTGCGTTATTACCAAAGTTATTAATACATTAAATTTGAGATTATGAAAATTGGTTCAATTGTTTCATTCACATTAGGAGCAGCAATAGGAGCTGCCGCTGTTGCGGTCTATCTTTCAACAGAAGGAGGTTCAACTGCAAGAGATAAAATTGCAGAAGGGTTAGACAAAATCTCTGATACAATTGAAGACTTGAAGAAGAAAGTTGTTAACGCAGATCAGGAAAAAGCTGATGTTGATTGATTCAATTACTAAAATATTCGGGAGTCTTGAATCGGATACAAAGGCTCTTGTTGAAAATGAAACGGACCAGTTGCGCCTTAAAACAATAAAGGCTTTGTCTGTTGTGATGAGTGCGCTGGTTACCTGTTTTGTTCTGGCTCTTGTGCTTATGGCCGCCCTGTTGTTCCTGACTATGGCTTTGGGGCAGTGGCTTGGAGTCATATTGGAGAACGCAATATTGGGATACCTGATAGTAGGCGGTGTATTTCTTCTCATATTTGTTGTGTTAATGATTTCAAAAAGCAAATTGTTCATCAACAGATTTGTTTCCCTATTTGTCAAACTGTTTTATTCTGAAAAGTAAAATGAAAAGTAAATATGGAAATATAAAGAACATGAAAGAGCTTGATGCTGCTCTTGTTCTGCTGAAAGAAGAAAACTCGCACAAACGTGAGACAATTAAATTGAGACTGGAAACTTTCAGTTTTCTGTCAGTTCTGACAAAAATTTTAAAAAGAAAATAAGTATGAAAAAATTTAGAAGTGTTGCAGTACTTGCTTCATTAGTTTTGGTTTCTTTACAGGCAACAGCACAGGAAGAAAAAGGCCCATGGTCACATAACGCTATTGCAGGATTGAATCTGTCTCAGACATCGCTTGTCAACTGGTCCGAAGGTGGAACAGGGTCATTAGCAAGTAATGTCTATTTCAACGGATCATTGGATTACACAAAAAATAAACTGACATGGAATACCGCATTGGATGCCAACCTTGGTGCCACCAAGACATTTGAAGACGGCTCTGATTTCCGTAAGAGTATGGATAATCTGCAGTTTTCAACAAAGTTGGGCTATACAATGGCTGGAAAGTTCTATTATGCAGCAATGGCAGATTTCAAGACTCAGTTTGCCAATGGTTTTGAATATGACCCCAAAAGAAAGGTTTCATATTTTATGACCCCTGGTTATCTGAATCTCTCTCTTGGTATTGATTATAAACCGAATGAACATCTCAGTATCTATCTCTCACCTGTAGCAGGCAAGATGGTTTGTGTCAGCGATACTTTGTATGCAGAATCTTTCGGTGTCAAAGCCGGATATAATACAAAATGGGAACTTGGTGCAACATTCAAAGGAACTGTAGACTACAAATTATGCAATGACAGACTCACAATCAAGAGTACATTGGATCTGTTTACTGCCTATAATGAAACATTCGGAAATATCGATGTTGACTGGAAGTTCCTTGCCGGATATTCTGTAGTAAAGTGCCTTACCATCACTTTGCAGACAAATCTCAAGTACGATGACGACATTCCGTTTATTGCAGCAGACGGTACAAAGAGCGGACCGCGTGTTCAATTCAAGGAAATTCTCGGACTTGGTGTAAGCGTTCAGTTCTAACTTGACTCATAGTGTCAGCAGTACACTGTAAATACAATATATTACGCCCTGCAATGTTGCTTTGTGCACTTTGCGGGGCGTTTATTACGGCACGTGCCCAATACGATGCCATCTTCTCCTATTATTGGGAAACAGATTTTCTGCAGAACCCGGCTGCCATGAACAAAAATGAAACACTCAATATTGTTGCTTCATACAGCATGAAAATGGCAGGTTACACACGTGCCCCAAAAACAATGTTCATTGGAGCCAATTCAGTGTTACCGTTCGGAATGGAACGTCATTCGGTAGGTCTGGTTGTCTTGAACGATCATGCCGGGTTATATATTCATAACCGTTTGTATCTGAACTACGCTTTCAAGTTCAATCTGTTAGGCGGAGCATTGAATATAGGTGTTCAGGGCGGATTTCTGCAGGAACAATTCAACAATTCAAAACTCGATATAGTAGATAGTAATGATCCGGCATTTCCAACTTCAAAAGAAAATGGAAGTTCAGTGGATTTCGGTGCTGGTCTATACTATTCCTGTCCGTCATGGTATCTTGGTTTCAGTTCCAACCATCTGGCCAGTCCGGTAGTATATTACGGGAAAGGCAATACTGTTTCGGCACGTCTTACGTTGCATCCGCAATTCAATTTTGAAGGCGGATACAATATAAATCTCAAAAACTCGTTATTATCCTTGCACCCCTCATTTCAGGTGCAGACCGACATGCGCGGTTCATTCAGGGCAGACATTACAATGCGTGGAGTCTATACAATAGAACGTAATGCGTTATTTGCAGCTCTGGGTTACAGTCCGCTGACATCGGTTTCTGTAATGATAGGAGGACGCATTAAAGATATTTCGTTAGGTTACGCCTATGAAATATACACAAGCGGAGTTGGTGCTTTGAATGGTGGACACGATTTGTTTTTGAGTTATTCCAAAGTCATGGATTTTGGAGGAAAACGTAAGAATGTGCACAAAACAGTAAGATATTTATGACAAAATTAAAGTCAATGCGAAATTTTTGTTGTACAGCTATTGCCGGCTGTGCGGTTTTGCTGTTGTCAGGATGTTTCGGCAGCAGCCGTTCAACAGGCTCCGGTTACGAAGTGACCGGCATTCCGGCATCGTCTTTTCGTGAGCCTACACCTTATGGAATGGTACTGATAAAGAGAGGCTCAATAAAACTTGGTGGAGAACAGGAGGATTCATTGTGGGGCTCCAATGTCCCTCAAAAAGAGGTTTCTGTAGAATCTTTCTGGATGGACGAAAAAGAAGTGACAAATTCCAAATACCGTCAGTTTGTATTTTGGGTAAGAGATTCCATTATCCGCACCCGTCTTGCCGATCCGCAATATGGAGGTGATGAATCTTACATGATTACAGAAGACAAGTATGGTGAACCTGTTACTCCACATTTGAATTGGGCAAAACCTATCCCATGGGAAAAGCCTGATGAAGACCAGTTGCGTGCAATCAACAGTGTTTACATAATACATCCTTATACAAAAGAAAAAATGCTTGATGCCAGTCAGATGAATTATCGTTATGAAACATTTGATTATACTCAAGCTGCATTGCGTCGTAACCGTCTTAATCCTGACGAACGTAACAGAAATACCGATATTGCAACCGATGCCAGCCAGCAGGTCATCATTTCAAAAGACACCGCTTATATAAACGAAGACGGTCAGATAATACGGCAGACAATAAACCGTCCTCTGTCCGGTGCATACGATTTTGTGAACACATATATTGTCAACATTTATCCGGATACTACATGCTGGGTAAACGATTTTCCGAATTCAAGCAATGAAACATACATGCGTCTGTATTTTTCTCATGCAAGCTACAATGACTATCCCGTTGTCGGTGTAAGCTGGGAACAGGCAAACGCTTTTTGCGCATGGCGTACAGAATATCTCATGGCCGGACTTGGAGCGCAGGCAAAATACATACAACGCTACAGACTGCCTACTGAGGCGGAATGGGAATATGCGGCGCGTGGAATGGAAAACAACCGTTTCCCATGGAAGTCGGACGGTTCCAAGGATGATAACAGCTGCTATTACGCAAATTTCAAGCCTGAGCGCGGAAATTATACAAAAGACGGCAGTCTTATAACTACTAAGGTGGCATCGTACAAACCCAACAGTTTCGGATTGTATGATATGGCCGGCAATGTGGCGGAATGGACATCGACCGAATATACGCAAGCGGGAGTACTCAAAATGAGCGATATGAATCCGGAACTTTCTTACAATGCAGCAAAGGAAGACCCTTATGACATGAAAAAGAAAACCATCCGCGGCGGTTCCTGGAAAGACCCCGAAAAGTTCATTGAATCATCGTGGAGAACGTATGAATATCAGAACGAGCAACGCTCATATATAGGTTTCCGTTGCGTTCGTACCCAAGTAAATTGATAAAAGTATTATTAGTCATGGAAGAAACAAAAAAAGGCTTTATGAGCCGTTTTCAAGCATATCTTGATACAGAGAAAGGACGTATCCTGCTGAATTATCTGTACAGTTGGGGTGCCGCAGTCGTAATATTGGGTGCTTTGTTCAAATTGACCCATATCGGCGGAGCCAATCTTATGTTGTTTATCGGCATGGGAACGGAGGTTCTGGTATTCTTTATTTCCGGTTTTGAAAAGCCGTTCGTGCCAAAACAGGATAATGATCAGGATGACAACGTCAATGTCAGTGTGCAGACAGGTCACATTCAGGTTGAAAACGCAACCATTCCGCAGACTTCCGGAACATTTGTGGGAGCGGATACCGCCCGTATTGCTGGTGTTGAAGATTTCTCCAACCAGTATATCGAGCGTATTAAGGAACTTTCTGAAAAGTTGGCAAAAATTTCGCAGCAGAGCGAACACATGGCAGTCAGCACACAGGAGATTGAGACACTTGGCCGCAATCTGACAAGTATCAACCGTTTTTATGAGATGCAGCTGCGCAGTGTAAGTTCCCAGATGGGTACAATAGATCTGATAGGCGAGAAAACGCGTCAGATGGTGACACAGATAGATGAACTGAACAAGGCTTACGCACGTATAGTAGAAGCCATGAAATCTACAGGCATCAATAAACAGGCATAACACATGAAACGCAAAATAATAGAACGCCCGCAGTCTCCGCGCCAAAGAATGATAAATCTTATGTATATCGTTCTTCTGGCAATGTTGGCTATGAACGTATCTACAGATGTACTGAACGGTTTTTCTCTTGTGGAGGACAGCTTGCAGAAAAGTGCAGAAAACGCCACAAAGCAGAATAATGCCGTATATAAGAACTTTGAGCGTTCATATAACAACAATCAGGAAAAAGTTGGCGAATGGTACAAGAAGGCTCTTGTTGTAAAAGAGATGTCAGACAATCTTTACAACTTTGCCGATTCTTTGAAGATGCTGATTGCAATAGAAGCAGACGGAAAAAATGCCGACCTTGACCATCTCAAGAACAGAGACGACCTTGAGGCAGCAACTCAGGTAATGCTTAATCCGAAACGCGGATTGGGACGCAAACTGTTTGAGAACATAGTCTATTATCGTATGGAAATTCTCAATATTGTAAACGATACATTACAACGTGAGATTATCCGTAACAACTTTTCAACCGATGTTCCCGTTTCTGCAGGTTCGTTGGGAAAAAACTGGCAGGAGTATAACTTTGAGAACACTCCGGTAGCTGCTGCCATTACAATTCTGACCAAATTACAGAACGATGTCCGTTATGCCGAAGGTCAGGTTCTTCACACCCTTGTTGAAAATGTCGATGCCAGCGATTTACGTGTAAACGCATTAAAAGCATACGTAATCCCTACAACTCAGAATGTAGTAAAGGGAAACAGCTTCTCAGGCCAGATTATTATGGCAGCTGTAGACACCACAGCGCGTCCTGTCATTTACATTGAAGGTAAAAAAATCACATCACCTGACGGTTATTTTGAAATCCCCACAAAATCCACAGGAGATTTCAAACTCTCGGGTTATATGGAACTCAACCAGGACGGAAGAATTCTGAAACGTGACTTTGAACAGAAATATAGTGTAGTACCGCCTTCCGCTACAGTATCTGCTACAATGATGAACGTATTGTATGCAGGCTATCAGAACCCTGTCAGCATATCCGTACCGGGTGTACCGGCAAATAAAATATCTGTATCGGTAAAGAGCGGCAGTGCCAAACTGTCCAGCAAAGGTACAGATTATGTAATTGTTCCTTCAAAGGTCGGACAGGATGTTGTCATAGCTGTAGGAGCAAAACAGCAGGACGGCAAGATTCAAAGCATGGGAGACTATACCTTCCGGGTACGTCAGTTGCCTGATCCTACGCCGTTCATTGAATACACCGACGCAAACGGAACGCAGCAGCGTTATCGTGGTGGCGGTCAGCCGTTGCCAAAACGTTTCCTTATGAGCGCTCCAGGTATTGTAGCCGCTATTGATGACGGTTTGCTCAACATAGGATTCAAGGTAATCAGTTTTGAAACCACATTCTTTGACAATTTAGGAAACGCGGTATCTGAATTGTCAGACGGAGACCAGTTCTCCAAACGTCAGATTGACCGTTTCAACCGTCTTACCCGTGGCAAGCGTTTTTATATACAACGCGTAAAAGCGCAGGGCCCGGATGGCATAGAGCGTCAGTTGACCACTTCTTTGGAGGTAATTGTACAATAATGAAAATGTTCATGATATGAGATACATTTGTTTAATGACAGGATTGGTTCTAAGTATGGCCGTAATGGCCCAGCCAACCCGCAGAATACAGGAACAGGAACTGCGTGAACAGCAGGGTGGAGCGGTGGAACTCACCCAGCGCGCTCGTGCACAGTATAACACACAATCTGCCTTGGAGACGGATGTTGAGTGGAGTCGCGATATTTATCGTGAACTTGACCTCAACAATGAACGCAATGCGGCACTTTACTATCCCTCTGAACCGTTAGGAGAGCAGGTCAATTTCTTTACTATGCTTCTGCGTCTGTTGCTGGACGGTAAAATCAAGGCCTATGAATACCGTCTTGACGGTAATGAACTTTTTACAAAAGACAATGAACTTGATGTGAAAAACATGTTGGAAAAGTTCTACATATATTATCAGGAAGATGAAAACGGCAAACTTTCAGTAGCTCTTGAAGACATCCCCTGTGCTGAGGTACAGAAATACTATATCAAAGAATCCAATTATGTAGACCGCCGCACATCAACATATTCCACTCATGTTATGGCAATATGTCCGGTAATCATGCGTGCCGACTACGGAGCAGAGCCTGTCCCGTATCCAATGTTCTGGCTAGATTATAACAACATAAGTTCATATCTGCGCATAACTCCCGCAATGACAAGCAGTTACAACAATACTCGCAATATGTCTCTTGACGATTATTTTGTTATGGGACGTTACGAAGGCAAGATTTATAAGACCAGCAACCTGCAGAATAAACCATTGGCAGATTACTGTAAAACTGATTCCGCTATGGCTGCAGAACAGGAACGTATTGAAAGTGAGCTTTCTACATTTGAAAACCAACTTTGGAACAGCAGTTCAACACCAAAGAAAAACAAGGTGCAGAACAGTGAACCGGAAAGTGAAATTTCAGAAAACGGCATATCCCAACAATCAAAGAAAGAAGACCGTGAACCGGTTACACGTGAAACAAAAACCAATAATAAACAAACTTCTGCAGAAAAACCCAGAATCAGTGTACGACGTGAAAGATAATTACTATATTTGTGGTTGTAATTAAACAAAAAATATGAAAATGAAAAAATCAACAATCATTCTTGCTATTGCTGCATTATTTGTAGCGATGCCTTCTAAAGCAAATCCTGACAATTCTTTTAAGTTTGGAGCAAGACTTCAGGGTAATGTAGTAGTTAATAACGTGAAAGAACTTAAAGGTACTGACCTTACAAAAGGTGAAAGTTTTTCCGGCTTCTCTCTTGGTGCCACACTCAATACTCCGTCAATACTCGGCTTTTCACTTAATCTGAGTGCACTCTATGATTGGAGTCAGCAGATAGTTGAAGAAAAATGTATAGATCAGAATTACATTGATCTGCCTTTGTATCTGCGCTGGACATTCGGCTTTACAAACCTTAATGTATTTGTTCAGGCTGGTTATGAGTTTGACATCAATCTCAAGGGTGCTGAAGGATGGTCTTTGAAGAATCAGAGCGGAGAAAAGATTGGAGATTTCATTGCCAACAAAACAAGACAGGGCGCTAATGTAGGTGCCGGTGTAACTCTCTTCAAACACCTTGAACTTGGTTTGAATTACCATTGGTCATTCGGTGACGAATCCAAATTTGAGGATATGGAGAAGAATATCAAAAACATTAAATTGGGTTCACAGCAATTACAACTCAGTGCTGCTTATTATTTCTAACAGAATATTGCCTTGTATTATGTTGATGTAATACTTCCGTTGCCCCTCCGTACATTGTTTACATACGGGGTGGATGACAGCATAGGCAAAACCATAACAACAGGCTGTAGAGTTCATGTGCCTTTCGGCAAGAAAGACAAGGGCTATACAGCCATTGTTGTATCCGTACATAACAACAAACCCCGGGAGTACGATGTCAAGAATATAATTGACTGTCCCGATCCGGAACCGGTATTTATGCCACTGCAGATGGCATTGCTCTCATGGATGAGCTCCTACTATATGGCTCCGCAAGGCGATGTTGTAAAATGTATGCTTCCATCTCTGTTGCGTGACGGAGATGGTGCTACCGCAAAGTATAAGCCAAAAACAGTGCAGTATCTGCGTCTTGGCAGTATGGCATTTGATACCGGTATAAATCTTACTGAAAAGCAGTCCGGATTATTTGATTGCTATAAAGAATTATCCGGGTACCATGAAAACGGTGTGGAAATTGTTCCCGTATCAAAGAAAACATTGATTGAAAAATCCGGAACCAGCGATGTTCCGTTCAAAACACTTATTGATAAACACATACTTGAATATTATTCTGTGCAGATTGGGCGTCTTCCCGAATATAATGGGGTTCTTGTATCTCCCAAACAGTTGTCTGCGGCGCAGAATACAGCAAAAATTCAGATAGAAAACTCATTTGCTCAAGGTAAAACATGTCTGCTGCATGGCGTTACCGCATCGGGCAAAACGGAAATATACATAAACCTGATCAGGAAAACCATAGATAGCGGCAAGCAGGCATTATTCCTGCTTCCTGAGATTGCTTTGACAGTTCAGATAATGAAACGTCTGCAGGTGGTTTTTGGTCAGGATATGATTGTTTACCATTCAGGAGTGAGTGCTGCGGAACGTGTTGAAATCTGGAAAAAACAATTGGGGAACAATCCTTACAAAGTTGTTGTTGGCCCGCGTTCTGCACTAATGTTGCCGTATGCAAGTCTGGGACTGATTATTGTTGATGAGGAACATGATTCAAGCTATAAGCAGGCCGACTCTTCACCGCGTTACAATGGTCGTGATTGCGCTATATGGCTTGCCAAGAAATGTGGTGCCAATGTTTTGCTTGGCTCCGCAACCCCTTCTGTTGAGAGTTATTACAATGCACTGTGTGGTAAATATTCATTAGTGGAATTGACAACCCGCTATAATAATATAGCTCTGCCTCAGATTATTGTGGCCGATATGCATGAACTGTATCACAAAAAAATAATCAGAGGCTATTTTTCTCCCCAGCTCACATCAGAGATAAAGAATGCTGTTGACAATGGCTCGCAGGCTATAATCTTTCAGAACCGCCGTGGATATACCCCCGTTCTTATGTGCAAGGAATGCGGCTGGATAGCAGAGTGCGACAACTGCAATACCACACTTACATATCATAAGAAAGAAAATAAACTTTCATGCCATTATTGCTCAGGTAATTATCAGATTCCCAAAAGTTGTCCAAAATGCGCATCAAAGACTTTTACTGTGAAAGGTCTTGGTACCGAACGCATTCAGGAGCAACTGGAGCAAATCTTCCCCAGTGTTGCGGTGGAACGTCTTGACCTGGACAGTGCAAATACAGTTTCGGAATATGAGAACATACTGCATTCTTTTCAGGAAGGTGAATTCCAGATTCTTGTCGGTACTCAGATGGTTACAAAAGGACTCGATTTTGACCGTGTAGGGGTAGTAGGAATTATGGAAGGGCAGAACCTTAGCGCAAGAGCGGATTTCCGGTCTTCGGAGCGCGCTTTTCAGCTGATTGCTCAAGTTGCCGGACGCGCGGGTCGCAAAGACAAACGCGGAACGGTAATACTGCAGACAACTCAACCTCAGGATATAGTGGTCAAATATGTTACGCGTAATGACTACAAGGGATTCTTTAATGAAATACTGGAAGAACGCCGCGCATTACTGTATCCTCCATTCTGCCGTCTTGTTGAGATTACAGTTAAACATAAAAATCCATCAACTGCAACTGCAGGAGCTAATGCTCTTGCACGTGAATTACATGCTCTATTGGGTGATTGTGTTCTTGGCCCCCAGTCTCCTGCAATAGACAAGATAGGCACGCTGTACATACGCAGAATTGTAATAAAGATTGCCGGAGCTTCGCTTGAAGATATAAAGGAACATATCTGCAGACTTGCAGAGAAACTTCCACTGAACAGACACTTTGCCGGTCTGCAAGTGCTGTTCAATGTTGACCCCTGATTTTCCTATTTCTTTTCTTCAGGATATATTATCCTTGTATGATGCATGCTCTTAAGCTTCTCCTTGAATACCTGTTTGACAGTATTAATTTCCCTCATAGTGATTGGGGCCTCGTCAAACATATGATCGGCAACCTGTCCGTTTATAATTCGGTCAACAAGTTCAGAGATTGATTTTTCATCAAAACTTTTAAGACTTCTTGATGCGGCTTCTATGGCATCTGCCATCATAAGAATAGCTGTTTCCTTATACTGTGGTGCAGGTCCTGGATATGTAAAAGGTTCCTTGCTGACTTCTTTTTCAGGATTACTGTTCACGGCCGACAGATAAAAATATTTAACCAGTCCCTTGCCGTGGTGCTGTGCAATGCAATCCTTTATAACCTGTGGCAATTTGTATTTGTCAGCAAGCTCAAGACCCTGTGTAACATGACTGATAATAATTTTGGCGCTTTCTTCATTATTGATCATATCATGCGGGTTCTGTCCTTTCTGATTTTCGGTAAAATAGATTGGACTGTTCATTTTTCCTATGTCGTGATACAGGGCTCCTGTTCTGGCAAACAATGCGTTGGCTCCAACCGCGTTGGCTCCTTCAGCAGCAAGAACAGACACCTGCATGCAATGCTGGAAAGTACCTGGGGCTGTCTCGGATAATTCTCTCAGCAGCTGATGGTTTATGTTGGAAAGTTCAACTAATGTAACGTTGCTGGCAAATCCGAATACCTTCTCAACTATAAAAACAAGCGGATATGTGAATAATAAAAGTACGGCATTGATGCCAAACGAAATGAACGTCATGTAGTTGATTGATTTCCAACTTTCAAGATGAATCAGTTGAATGCTGAAGTGGAGTATGCAATATGTCAATAATACAAGCAATGTAGTCTTGAACAGTTGTGAGCGTTGTGTAAGGTCATGCATGCTGTATATAGCAACAAGTCCTGTAATCAATTGGATAATGATGAACTCAGCTTGCGGACAGAACAGAAGAGCTGACAGTAATATCTGAGTAAGATATGTCATAAATGCTGAACGCGAGTCCATAAAAATTCTGAGAACAATTGCCGACATGGTGAACGGAAGAATATATATGTCCCATTCTGAACTCAATGTAAACACACCGGTTATTATTTGCGAGAATGTTACGGCGGCATATGTCAGAAATATCTTATGCTGATTGCGGATAATTGTAGGTCTGTAAATGAAAAGGAACAATCCGAGCAGAGCAAATAAAACAATGCTGAAAATAATCTGCCCAATAAGAGTAGAACGGCGGAATTCCTTTGAAAAGCTCATTTCGCCAACCTTGTTTTCAAGTGATTTGACTATCTGAAAGGTTTCTTCATCAACAATTGAACCGTAATCAATTATTTTCTGTCCTTCCACAACCTGACCTTTGTAGCGTGAAACACTATTAGTGATTTCATTCAATTCCAATTCAGTGCGCTCCCTGTCGTAACTTATATTCGGTTCAATAATCTTGTCAATGTTGCATAATTGAATTATCTGACGGTCTTCCGGGAGTAAGATACCTGATATCAGTGCGTTATATGCACTTATAGGGTCATGAATCTTTTTTTTGTCCATTTGCTGTCCCTGATTGCCGTAGTAGATCTTTATATATTGGGAACTGAGAGAATTAATCTGTTCAAAGTCAGTTTCGCTGCATATTCCGTTCTTGCAAAGTTGATTGAAATTAAAGATTACGGCATCAAATAAAGAATCTGAAGGTATAAACAATCCATTCTTCAAAGCTTGTTCCACCGCATGTTCAATACGATTTTCAGTCTCAATGTTTCTGACAAAATACGGAGCAATGCTTTGCTTTATGCTATCAATCTCCTGTTCATATTTTTTTGGACTTTTTTCTATAGAGAAACTGATTGGAGCAATAAGAGTCTCATGCGCCCATGGAGCTCCCAGTGTGTATATAAAATTTGTTTTCTGCTCAAAAAAATATGGAAGAGCCAAAGCAGCGGTAATGGAAATGCATGAAAAGATACATAACTTGATTACGTCCTTGACCCTCCTTTTTCTATTCTTAGACTTGCTCATTTAAGATAAATATTTGTGAGTCATAAAGGTACAAAATTTTTAGAAAGGAGGGGTGGTAATTGGCAAAAAATAGGTACATTTGCAAGATTTTTCCAAGAAATAGTATCAAAATGGCAGAGAATGGTCAGGATAACGGGAGAAGAGTGCGTGTGCGTTTTGCGCCAAGCCCTACCGGTCCTTTGCATATTGGCGGTGTAAGAACTGCTATCTACAATTATCTTTTTGCCCGTCGCAATGGTGGTGATTTTGTATTTCGTATAGAAGATACGGACACAAACCGTTTTGTTCCGGGAGCTGAAGAGTATATTATCCAGGCTTTTGACTGGCTGGGTATAAAATTCGACGAAGGAGTTTCTTTTGGAGGCAACTACGGTCCCTACCGCCAGAGCGAACGCCGTGATATCTATAAAAAATATGTCCAGATTCTGTTGGACAGCGGCAAGGCATACATTGCATTTGATACACCTGAACAGCTGGATGCCAAACGTGCTGAAATTCCAAACTTTCAGTACGATGCCACCACCAGAATGGGTATGACAAATTCTCTCACACTTTCCAAGGAAGAAGTTGAGAAACGTATTGCCGCCGGTGAACAGTATGTAGTCCGTTTTAAGATAGAACCGGACATCAATGTTGAAGTGCATGACCTGATCCGTGGTCTTGTTGTGATTAATTCGTCAATTCTTGATGACAAAGTTCTCTTCAAGTCGGCAGATCAGCTTCCTACATACCATTTGGCAAATATTGTAGACGATCATCTTATGGAAATCACTCACGTCATTCGCGGTGAAGAGTGGTTGCCGTCTGCTCCGCTGCACGTTTTGCTTTACAAGGCTTTCGGATGGGAAGACACAATGCCGAACTTTGCTCATTTACCGTTACTGCTCAAGCCTGAAGGTAGCGGCAAGCTAAGCAAACGTGACGGCGATAAACTGGGTTTCCCCGTATTTCCGCTTGAGTGGCATGATCCCAAGACAGGCGAGGTATCTTCCGGCTATCGTGAAAAGGATTATCTTCCCCAGGCTGTAATCAATTTCCTTGCATTGCTCGGGTGGAATCCCGGAAATGATCTGGAAATCATGTCTCTGGAAGAAATGGTCAATCTTTTCTCTTTGGAACATTGCAGCAAGGCAGGTGCCCGTTTCAATTACCAGAAACTTGTATGGTTTAACCACGAATATATAATGAACACTGCCGATGAAACCCTGGTTCAGATGTTTATGCCGATACTTCAGAAGAACGGCATCAACATTTCAATGGAGAAGGCTCAGACTGTTGTAGGCATGTTCAAAAACAGGTTGAATTTTATAAGTGAACTTTGGGATATGAGCAAATTCCTGTTTATTGCTCCGGAGGAATATGATGAAAAATCTGCCAAGAAATGGTGGAAAGAAGGTGCTGCAGAATATGTCTCACAACTTTGTGATTTCATTGAATCAGCTCCAACATTCAATGGTGCTGAACTGGAGCCCATGGTAATGGACTGGATAGCTTCCAAGGAATATCCTACCGGAAAAGTAATGAACGCTTTGCGCGTAGCATTGGTTGGAGCAGCAGTAGGACCGCATATTTTCCAGATTACAGATTTTATTGGAAAAGAAGAGACTTTACGCAGGGCGCGTAAGGCTATTTTGTACATGCAGCAAAACTGAATCAATAATGTACACGCTGGGTCTGTTTGTTTTCATCCTTTTTATCAGAATAGCATCTGTTTTCAATAAAAAAGCAAGATTGCTTGTCAAAGGGCATCGTGAAACATTCAGAATCCTTGCCGCTAAAGTTGACAAAAAATCCAGCTACATATGGTTCCATGTTTCGTCGCTTGGTGAATTTGAGCAGGGGCGTGTAATGATGGAACTGATCAAGAAACAAAATCCTGAGAAAAAAATTCTTCTTACTTTTTTTTCTCCTTCGGGATACACCGTCAGAAAAGATTGGAAAGGCGCCGATGTTGTATGTTATATGCCTTTTGATACGCCACGTAATGCAAAACGTTTTTGCAATGCAGTAAATATAAGCAGTGCGTTTTATGTCAAATATGACTTCTGGCCCAATTTTATATCATGCCTGAAAAAACGTAACATAAAACAATACTGCGTATCTGCAATATTCAATCCTGACCAACTGTTTTTCAAGCCATACGGCGGCTTCTATAGAAAAATGCTCAGAAAACTGGATCACATCTTTGTTCAGGACCAGAATTCAAAAGAGTTGCTTCACGGCATTGGTTTTGACAACACAACCATTGTAGGCGATACCCGCTGTGACAGCGTACTGACTATAGCTCAGAAATGTCGGCAGAATCCGCTGATAGAGCAATTTGTTGGTTGTGACAAGGTTTTAATTGCAGGAAGTTCATGGCCTGCTGATGAACGCGTTTATCTGCCTTTTTTCAATACGCATAATGATTGGAAACTTATTATTGCGCCCCATGAAATGAGCCCTATCCGTATGAAGTCTCTCATGGACAATCTTGGCTCGCGTAAAACATTGTTGCTGTCTCAGGCTGACAGCCAGAATATAACCGGTGCTGATACTCTGATAATTGATTGCTTCGGTTTACTCTCCTCCTTATATAAATATGCTACAATCAGTTATGTTGGCGGAGGATTTGGTGACGGTGTCCACAATACATTAGAGGCTGCCGTCTATGGTAAACCCGTGCTGTTTGGTCCAAATAACAAACGCTTTCGCGAAATTCAGGAACTGAAACGTATAGGTGGTGGCTTTCAGGTTAATTCAACATCTGAATTTATCACCATGATGGACAAGTTCATATCAAATCTGCAATATCTTGACAATACCGGAAAAATTGCGGCAGACTATGTAACAGCCAACGCCGGTTCTTCTCAAATAATTTTGTCTTCTGTATCGCTCTGATACCACGATGCGTACATGTGGTAGTCACGTGCAATACGCTGGTTCATTTCCTGACTTTGCGCAGGGTCAACGTTCTTTATGAATTTTGCCGGGACTCCAGCCCAGAGTTCTCCCGGTCCGATAACGGTTTTCCCGGTAACAACACTTCCGGCAGCCACAATTGCGCCTTCTCCCACCTCGGCATGGTCAAGAACAACAGATCCCATTCCAATAAGAGCATTGTCATGTATAGTTGCACCATGAATTGTAACATTGTGTCCCACAGACACATTGTCTCCGATAGTTGTTGTAGAACGCTGGTATAGTGTATGGATAACAGCACCATCCTGAATATTTGTGCCGTTTCCTATACGGATGGAATTGACATCACCGCGCAAAACTGCGCCGAACCATATACTGCAACCCTCACCAATTACAACATCTCCTATAATTGCGGCATTGTCTGCCAGAAAGCAGTCTTTCCCAATTTCAGGAACAAATCCGCGAACACTTTTTATTATAGCCATCAGAATATTTTTTATTTTTGTGCGAATTTAATGCAAAAACAACAAACAAGTCTCTTTTTTTATGTAATTTTGCCATCCCAAGTTCTGGTCATTTTCAGAACTTGCTTAAATATAGAGCATTAACTAATTTTTAAAGAATATTTGTTATGAAATTCCTTACAGATGAAAAGTTGGTCATTTCCGGTGCTGCCGGTATGATTGGTTCCAACATGGCCCAGACAGCTCTTATGATGGGTCTGACTTCTAATTTGTGCCTTTATGATGTTTACATGCCTGGTCTTGAGGGTGTTGTTGAAGAGTTGCGTCACTGCGCATTCCCTGGAGCAAACATCACATATACAGATAATGTGGCAGAGGCTTTCAAGGATGCAAAATATATGGTTTCTTCAGGTGGTGCACCGCGTAAGGCCGGTATGACACGTGAGGATCTTCTTGTTGGCAACGCAAAGATTGCTGAGCAGCTTGGTAAGGATATCAAAACATATTGTCCTGATCTTAAGCATTGCGTTATTATTTTCAACCCGGCAGACATTACCGGTCTTGTAACACTTGTATATTCCGGTTTGAAACCAAGCCAGATTACAACACTTGCAGCTCTTGATTCAACCCGTTTGCAGAGCGCTCTTGCAAAACACTTCGGTCTGCAGCAGAGTCAGGTTACTACAGCACGTACATTTGGCGGTCACGGAGAGCAGATGGCAGTATTTGCATCAACAGCAAAAGTTGACGGCAAACCTCTGACAGATCTTATCGGAACTCCAGCTCTTACAGATGAGCAGTGGGCACAGATGAAACAGGATGTTATCAAGGGTGGTGCAAAAATTATTGAACTGCGCGGACGTTCATCTTTCCAGAGCCCTGCATTTGTTTCAATTGAAATGATTGCCGCTGCTATGGGTGGTGAAAAATTTGAGTGGCCTGCAGGTTGCTACGTAAATACAGAAAAGTACAAGAATGTCATGATGGCCATGCCTTCAACAATCGATGCCACCGGAGTTCATTATTCCGACATCAAGGGTACAGCCGATGAAATTGCAAGCCTTGATGCAAGTTATGCACATCTTCAGGCTATGCGTGACGAGGTTATTTCACTTGGCGTTCTTCCAGCAGTAGCTGATTGGAAAAAGTTCAATTCAAACCTCTAATATAAAAAAAATTGAGTTTTTTTTGGGGCGTATTAAATAATTACCTATTTTTGCGCCGCAAATTTGAAAACTAACTAAAAAAGAAAAAGCAAAATAATGATTATTGTACCTGTAAAAGAGGGCGAGAACATTGAAAAAGCTCTCAAAAAATTTAAGAGAAAATATGAGAAAACCGGCGTAGTTAAAGAATTGCGTCGCCGTCAGCAGTTTGACAAACCGTCAGAGGTTAAAAGACTTAAGATGGAGCATGCAATTTACGTTCAGAAATTGCAGCAGGCAGAAGATTAATTTTGTTTTTTCTTCAAAATGCGTGCTGTAGCGATACAGCCGTATAAAAAGGGAATAGTTCTCTATCAATATAGAATACGCGGAGTATGTTGGCTCCGCGTATTTTTTTTCAAAAAAAATCAGGAACACGCAACGTTTTCAAAAATAATCCTTATATTAGCGAAGGGTTACCTATAATTATTGTCGTGATGAAAATAGTGATGGAGATAGAAAAGTTTGCCGATTACCTGAAATTGGAAAGAAATTATTCTGATTGTACAATATCAGGTTACAGGAAAGATCTTGAGCTATTTCATAATTTCTTTGTCAGTCTTGACCATAATCTGACGTTCCAGACGGTAGACAATAATATTGTGCGTGCGTGGATAGTAGAACTGATGAAGAGCGGACAAGCCACAACAACTGTTAACCGTAAACTCAGCACCTTACGTTCCTTTTATAAGTTCCTGATGATGAATGGTTGTGCAGATCATTCACCGGTAACACTTATTAAAGGTCCCAAGAATAAAAAACCATTACCTGTATTTGTTCGTGAAAGTGAAATGGACCGTCTGCTTGACGACGATTCTTTATTTGGTGAGGGCTTTGATGCCGTACTGGGAAAAACAATAATTGAAACTTTTTACCAGACCGGAATCCGTCTGGCGGAGCTTTTGGGACTTACAGTATCCAGTGTTGACTTTTCTGCGGGCACTATCAAAGTGTTGGGTAAAAGGAACAAAGAAAGATATATTCCTTTCGGGGAAGAATTAAAGAATCAATTTGAAAAATATCTGGAACAGCGTAATTCGATTGAGAATATATCAACCTCCTCATTTTTTGTTACTGAAAAAGGAGAACCGCTTCCGCGGCATAAGGTATATGCTCTGGTAAAAAACCTGTTGACCAAGGTGTCAACAGTCACAAAAAAGAGTCCGCATGTGTTGCGGCATACATTTGCTACAGCCATGCTTAATAACAATGCAGATTTGAGTTCTGTAAAAGAGATTTTGGGACATGCCAGTCTGGCTGCCACGCAAGTGTACACCCATACAACTCTTCAGGAACTGAAAGATATTTATAAACATGCCCATCCGCGGGCCTAAAAACTATTAGCTATGGAAGTTAAGATTCAAGCGTTGCATTTCAATGCAACAGAGCAATTGCAAACGTTTGTAGAGAAGAAGTGTGCAAAATTGCAGAGAGTGTCTGAGGACATTGTCAGAGTGGAGGTTGTGCTAAAAGTTGTAAAACCCGAAACAGCAATGAACAAACAGGCTCAGATAACAGCCTCTGTACCTGGAAATGATGTCATTGCAGAAAAAACGTGTGATACTTTTGAACAGGCCGTAGATGAATGCCTTGATGCACTCAAAGGGCAATTGATAAAATTAAAGGAAAAATCACGGCAGAAATAAAAAAAATAGCAAATATTTTGCTGTTATTAAAATTGTGTATATCTTTGCACCCGCTTAACACATGTGAATACATGCCACGTTAGGCGGGTGATGTTGAATTTTGCCTCTTTAGCTCAGTTGGCCAGAGCACGTGATTTGTAATCTCGGGGTCGTTGGTTCGAATCCGACAAGAGGCTCAAAATTCAGACAAAGAAAACGGGTACATTCCAGAGTGGCCAAATGGGGCAGACTGTAAATCTGCTGTCTCTCGACTTCGGTGGTTCGAATCCATCTTCACCCACGCATTAAATAGAGATGCGGAAGTAGCTCAGTTGATAGAGCATTAGCCTTCCAAGCTGAGGGTCGCGGGTTTGAGTCCCGTTTCCCGCTCTTTTTTTGTCGCTGCTGTTATAGCTCAGCTGGTAGAGCACATCCTTGGTAAGGATGAGGTCTCGAGTTCAAGTCTCGATAACAGCTCTGCCAGACAAGAAAGATAAGTTTAGGGAGCAACTTTATTATTGAATAGTCAATTAAATAATTCAATCAATAGAACTTTAAATTATGGCAAAAGAAAAATTTGAGAGGTCAAAACCTCACGTAAACATTGGTACCATTGGTCACGTAGATCATGGTAAGACAACTTTGACAGCTGCTATCACAACAGTATTGGCAAAGAAAGGTCTTTCTGAACTCCGTTCATTCGATTCAATCGATAATGCACCGGAAGAGAAAGAGCGTGGTATTACTATCAACACATCACACGTTGAGTACGAGACAGCTAACCGTCACTACGCACACGTTGACTGTCCGGGTCACGCCGATTACGTTAAGAACATGGTAACTGGTGCTGCTCAGATGGATGGTGCTATTGTAGTAGTTGCTGCAACTGATGGTCCTATGCCTCAGACACGTGAGCATATCCTTCTTGCTCGTCAGGTAAACGTTCCTCGTTTGGTTATCTTCCTTAACAAATGCGATTCTCCAGATGTTGACGGTGAGATGATTGACTTGGTAGAGATGGAAATGCGTGATCTCCTTTCTTCATATGAATTTGATGGTGACAACACACCTATCATCCGTGGTTCTGCTCTTGGTGCACTTAACGGTGTTGCTGAATGGGAAGACAAAGTTATGGAATTGATGGATGCAGTTGATACATGGATTCCACTTCCTCCACGTGCAGTTGACAAACCTTTCTTGATGCCTGTAGAAGATGTATTCTCTATCACAGGTCGTGGTACAGTTGCTACTGGCCGTATTGAGACTGGTGTTGTTAAGGTAGGTGACAAGGTTGAAATCCTTGGTCTTGGTGAAGAGAAAGAAACAGTTGTTACCGGTGTTGAGATGTTCCGTAAGATTCTTGACGAAGGTGAGGCTGGTGATAACGTAGGTCTGTTGCTTCGTGGTGTTGAGAAGACTGAAATCAAACGTGGTATGGTTCTTTGCCATCCGGGTCAGATCAAACCTCACACAACTTTCAAGGCTTCTATCTATGTATTGACAGCTAAGGAAGGTGGTCGTCATACAGCATTCCGTAACAAGTATCGTCCTCAGTTCTATATCCGTACAATGGACTGTACAGGTGAGATTACTCTTCCGGAGGGTACTGAAATGGTTATGCCTGGTGATAACGTTGAGATTCAGGTTAAGCTTATCTACCCAGTAGCAATCAACGAAGGTCTTCGTTTCGCTATCCGCGAAGGTGGCCGTACAGTTGGTTCAGGTCAGATTACTGCAATTCTTGACTAATACATTTAATAATAAAGGCCGGTGTCATTTAGGCAGCCGGCCTTAATATACGGGTGTAGCTCAGTTGGTAGAGCATCGGTCTCCAAAACCGAGTGTCGTGAGTTCGAGTCTTACCTCCCGTGCCAAAAAATAACATAATCATGTTTAAGAAGTTTTTTTCTAATTGTAAGGAATCTTTCCAAGAGCTTGTTTACAAAACAACTTGGCCTTCAGGTAAAGAACTGGCTGGCAGCGCAATCACTGTTCTTATTGCTTCCCTTTTGATTGCTGTCGTTGTGTTCATTATGGATAAGGCTTTCCAGGGTATTATGACTACTGTTTATCCTTAAGTTTGTTAGAAATGGCTGTTACTGAAAAAAAGTGGTATGTTCTGAAAGCCGTTAGCGGCAAAGAGATTAAGGTCAAAGAGTATATCGAATTAGATGCTCAGAAGAATAATCTCCAGAATGTTATTTCTCAAGTTTTGATTCCAACTGAAAAAGTTGTTCAGGTTCGTAACGGTAAGCGTATCATAAAAGAGCGCAGTTATTTGCCGGGTTACGTACTTGTTGAAGCAGCTTTGAATGGTGAAATCAAATTGCGTCTCAGAAACACCCCTAACGTACTTGGATTTTTAGGAGGAATGGATAGCCCTACTCCTTTGCGTCAGTCAGAGGTTAACAGAATCTTAGGTTCTGTTGATGAACAGACTGAAACAATTGAGGAACCATTGATTACCTTTACTGTAGGCGAAACAGTAAATATTATCTTTGGACCGTTCTCTGGCTTTGAAGGTACTATCGACGAAGTCAGTGACGAGAAAAAGAAATTGAAGGTTAGTGTAAAGATCTTTGGTCGTAAAACACCAATAGAACTTGCTTACAATCAAGTAGAAAAAATCTAGAGTTCAATTTTTAAAAAATTTTTACAATGGCTAAAGAAGTTGCTGGATTAATCAAATTACAGATTAAAGGAGGCGCTGCAAATCCATCACCACCCGTTGGTCCTGCTTTAGGTTCAAAGGGCTTGAATATCATGGAGTTTTGCAAGCAATTCAACGCCAGAACCCAGGACAAGGCAGGTAAAATATTACCTGTAATAATCACTTATTATGGTGATAAGTCTTTTGACTTTGTCATTAAAACTCCGCCAGTTGCTATTCAATTGAAGGAAGCATCAAAAGCAAGTAAAGGTTCAGCTGAACCTAACCGTAAAAAAGTTGCATCCGTTACAAAAGAACAAGTAGCTGCGATTGCTCAGGACAAGATGCCCGATTTGAACTGTTTCACAATTGAATCTGCTATCTCTATGGTTGCAGGTACAGCAAGAAGCATGGGTATAACCGTTAAAGATTAATCCGGGGTAATCATTAAAAAAGTTATTAAGTAATGGGTAAACTGACTAAAAATCAAAAGCTTGTAGCTTCAAAAGTTGAAGCTGGCAAAGCATATACCCTTAAAGAAGCTTCTCAGTTGGTTAAGGATATCACAACAACCAAGTTTGATGCGTCTGTTGATATTGACGTTCGTCTTGGTGTTGATCCTAGAAAAGCCAATCAGATGGTTCGTGGTGTAGTTTCTCTTCCTAACGGAACAGGTAAAGTAGTTAGAGTTCTTGCTCTTTGTACTCCTGATCAGGAAGCTGCTGCCAAGGAAGCCGGTGCTGATTATGTAGGCTTTGAAGAATACATTGAGAAGATTAAGGGCGGATGGACTGATGTTGATGTCATTATAACAATGCCTGCACTTATGGGTAAACTTGGTCCGTTGGGTCGTGTTCTCGGTCCACGTGGACTTATGCCTAACCCAAAGAGCGGTACTGTTACAATGGAAGTCGCCAAAGCTGTCAAAGAAGTAAAGCAAGGTAAGATTGACTTTAAGGTTGACAAAGCTGGTATTGTTCATACATCTATTGGTAAGGTTTCTTTCACCGCAGATGCTATTGCAGAAAACGCAAGAGAGTTCATGAATACAATTCTCAAGCTTAAACCTGCTACTGCAAAGGGAACCTATGTTAAGAGTATTTATCTTTCAAGTACAATGAGCCAGGGTATCAAGATTGACACCAAGACTATTGACGAGAATTAAAAAAATTAATTTGACATGAAAAAGGAAGATAAATCATTAATTATTGAGAATCTGAAGCAGACAATTCAGTCATATGCAGCATTTTATCTTGTAGACGTAACAGGTCTTGATTCTGCTGCTACAAGTGAACTGCGTAGAAAATGTTTCAAATCTGATATTAAGATGATTGTTGTCAAGAACACTCTTCTTGAGAAGGCTCTTGATCAGCTTGATACAGATTACTCTGCTCTTTATGGCTCACTTAAAGGAAATACGGCAGTATTCTTTGCTAATGTTGCCAATGCTCCTGCAAAGTTGCTTAAAGATGCTGCAGACAAGAAACTTACAGTTCCTGGCTTGAAGGCTGCTTATGCAGAAGAGAGTTTCTACGTTGGTGCAAACCAATTAGATGCTTTGGTTTCTATAAAGAGCAAGAAAGAACTTCTGGCAGATGTTATTGCTTTGCTGCAATCTCCTGCAAAGAACGTTATTTCTGCACTTCAATCGGGTGCTAACACCCTGCACGGAGTTCTTAAGACTCTGGGCGAAAGAGAAAACTAAACAATACGTAATAACAATTTAAAACTTATACTAAAATGGCTGATTTAAAAGCATTAGCAGAAGAATTGGTTAACCTTACAGTTAAAGAGGTTAATGAACTTGCAACAATCCTTAAGGAAGAATATGGCATCGAGCCAGCAGCTGCTGCTGTAGCTGTTGCAGCTGGTCCTGCTACTGCAGGCGCTACTGCTGCTGCAGAAGAGAAATCTTCATTTGACCTTATTTTGAAGAGCTTCGGCGCAAACAAACTTGCTGTTGTTAAGGCAGTTAAGGAAGCTTGTGGCCTTGGTTTGAAAGAAGCTAAAGACCTTGTAGACGCTGCTCCTTCTACAGTTAAGGAGGGTCTTGCAAAGGACGAAGCTGAATCTTTGAAGAAAACATTGGAAGAGGCTGGAGCAGAGGTTGAACTTAAGTAATCCTGCCTGTCCTCAGGTAAAAGAACTGGTTAAGATCGCTTCCGGGCACTGAAATAGTGCCTGGATTGCGCTTAACCTTTTTCTTAGTTTATAATAACAGGTTCAATTTTTCGTTCATCCCATGTCTTCTACAACCCCTAATAATTCACAAAGAATTAACTTTGCTTCCGTTAAGAATCCGCTTCAGTGTCCGGATTTTCTGGAAGTTCAATTAAAGTCTTTCAAAGACTTTCTGCAGTTGGATACACCGCAGGAAAAGCGTAAAAACGAAGGCTTGTATAAAGTCTTTGCAGAGAACTTTCCTATTGCAGATACTAGAAATAACTTTGTCCTAGAGTTTTTAGACTATTATATTGATCCGCCCCGCTATTCTATAGAGGAGTGCCTGGAGCATGGTCTCACATATAGTGTTCCTCTCAAGGCTAAATTAAAACTGTATTGCACAGATCCTGATCATGAGGATTTTGATACAGTTATCGAGGATGTGTTCCTTGGTCCTATTCCTTATATGACTGAACAAGGCACATTTGTAATTAACGGTGCTGAACGTGTTGTTGTTTCCCAGCTTCATCGTTCACCCGGTGTTTTCTTTGGACAGAGTATACATTCAAACGGTACACCTCTTTATTCAGCAAGAATCATTCCTTTCAAGGGCTCTTGGATTGAATTCGCTACTGACATAAATAATGTTATGTACGCATACATCGACAGAAAGAAAAAACTTCCTGTTACAACTCTTTTGCGTGCTATCGGTTTTGAAACCGACAAGGATATTCTTGACATTTTCAATCTTGCTGAAGAAGTAAAGGTTACCAAAACAAACTTAAAGAAATTAGTTGGCCGTACTCTCGCCGCCCGTGTTATTCAGACACGTATTGAGGACTTTGTAGACTCAGATACCGGTGAGGTTGTTTCAATAGAGCGTAACGAAGTTGTTGTTGACCGTGAGACCATTTTGGAGGAGTCTCACCTTGAATCTATTCTTGAATCAGGTGTCGACACTATTCTTCTGCACAATGAAAATGTGAACCAGTCTGAGTTCTCAATCATTTTCAATACACTGCAGAAAGACCCGAGCAACTCTGAAAAGGAGGCCGTTCTATATACATATCGCCAGCTTCGTAATGCAGAACCTGCAGACGATGCCAGCGCACGCGAGGTAATCCAGAATCTGTTCTTCTCCGAGAAGAGATATGATCTTGGTGAAGTAGGACGTTATCGCGTAAACAGAAAGTTGGGATTGACTACTGATATCAGTGTAGGCGTTCTGACCAAAGAAGATATTATTGAGATTATAAAGTACCTTATTGAACTTGTAAATTCAAAGGCTGCTGTTGATGATATTGATCACTTGAGCAACCGTCGTGTACGTACAGTAGGTGAACAGCTTTCTAATCAGTTTGCTGTTGGTCTTGCCCGTATGGCACGTACAATCCGTGAACGTATGAACGTTCGCGACAATGAGGTATTTACTCCTACAGACCTTATCAATGCAAAGACTGTTTCCGCTGTAATCAATTCATTCTTCGGAACCAACGCATTGTCACAATTCATGGATCAGACCAACCCGCTTGCAGAGATTACTCACAAGCGCCGTATGTCTGCTCTCGGTCCTGGTGGTCTGTCACGTGACCGTGCCGGATTTGAGGTACGAGACGTACACTACACCCATTATGGCCGTTTGTGTCCTATCGAGACTCCTGAAGGTCCGAATATCGGTTTGATATCTTCTTTGTGTATATATGCAAAGATCAACAACCTTGGTTTCATTGAAACTCCGTACCGTAAGGTAAGTGGTGGTGTAGTCAATCTTAATAATAATGAGATTGTTAATCTTACCGCCGAAGAAGAGGAAGGTAAAATTATAGGTCAGGGTAATGCCCCATACGATGAAAAAGGAAAATTCATCCGCACAAGAGTAAAATCCCGTCAGGATGCTGATTTCCCGGTAGTTGACCCGCAGAGTGTGGAACTTATGGACGTTTCACCGCAGCAGATTGCTTCAATTGCAGCTGCACTTATTCCTTTCCTTGAGCATGACGATGCTAACCGTGCTTTGATGGGATCAAACATGATGCGTCAGGCAGTTCCGTTGATGCGTTCAGAGGCTCCTATTGTAGGTACCGGTATTGAAGCTCAGCTTGCACGTGACTCACGTACCCAGCTTGCTGCCGAGGGTGATGGTGTAATATCATTTGTTGATGCTTCAAGAATAGTTATAGATTATGACCGTACAGAGGAACAGGAGTTTGTAAGCTTCGAGCCTGCAAGCAAGGAGTATAAGATTCCTAAGTTCCGTCGTACTAACCAGAACATGACAGTTGACTTGCGTCCTATCTGTAAGAAAGGTGACCGTGTAACAAAGGGTCAGATTCTGACAGAAGGTTATTCAACAGCCAACGGTGAGCTTGCTCTCGGTAAGAACCTTCTGGTAGCATATATGCCTTGGAAGGGTTACAACTACGAGGATGCTATTGTTCTGAATGAACGTATGGTTCGCGAAGATATCCTTACATCAGTTCACGTAGAAGAATTCACTCTTGAAGTACGTGAAACAAAACGTGGTGTTGAGGAACTTACAAACGATATTCCTAATGTTAGCGAAGATGCTACCAAGGATCTTGATGAGAATGGTATTATTCGCGTTGGTGCTTATGTACAGCCGGGCGATATACTTATCGGAAAGATTACTCCTAAGGGTGAATCTGATCCGTCTCCTGAAGAGAAACTTTTGCGTGCTATCTTCGGTGACAAGGCAGGTGATGTGAAAGATGCTTCTCTCAAGGCTTCTCCATCTTTGAAGGGTGTTGTCATTGACAAAAAGCTCTTTAGCCGTGTTATCAAAACACGTGCGTCAAAGAGTGCTGACAAGGCAAAACTTCCTTTGATTGACGAAGAGTTTGATGAGAAGGTAGGCCAGTTGAAAGGCATCATGATAGAAAAGTTACTCAAACTTACTGAAAAGAAGAAAAGCGCCGGTATTACCGACTTTATGGGTAGCGAGATTATCAAGAAAGGCCTTGGCTTTACAAAATCAGAGTTGGAAGCTATCGATTATACAGCCGTTCAGACAGACGGTTGGACTAACGATGAGCACACCAATGAACTCATCAGCCAGTTGATAATTAATTATTTGAGAAAATATAAAGAGTTTGACGCTGAAATGAAGCGTAAGAAATTTGCGCTGACAATCGGTGATGAACTCCCATCAGGTATTATTCAGATGGCTAAAGTGCTTATCGCCAAGAAACGTAAGATTGGTGTTGGTGATAAGATGGCAGGTCGTCACGGAAACAAGGGTATTGTTTCACGTGTAGTGCGTCAGGAAGATATGCCGTTCTTGGCTGACGGTACTCCGGTTGACATCGTTCTTAACCCTCTGGGTGTGCCTTCACGTATGAACATCGGTCAGATATTTGAGGCCGTTCTCGGTTATGCCGGTTCAAAACTTGGTGTCAAGTTTGCTACACCTATTTTTGACGGTGCAACAATTGATGACCTGAATGAATGGACAGACAAGGCCGGTCTTCCGCGTTACGGTAAGACACAGCTTTACGATGGTGGTACCGGTGAACCGTTTGACCAGTGTGCAACAGTAGGTGTTACCTATATGCTCAAGTTGGGTCACATGGTTGAAGACAAGATGCACGCACGTTCAATAGGTCCGTACTCTCTTATCACTCAGCAGCCTCTTGGCGGTAAAGCTCAGTTTGGTGGTCAGCGTTTTGGTGAAATGGAGGTTTGGGCACTCGAGGCATTCGGTGCAGCTCACATTCTTCAGGAAATACTTACTATCAAGTCTGATGATGTTAACGGCCGTTCAAAGGCTTACGAGGCTATTGTTAAGGGAGAACCGATGCCTACACCTGGTATTCCTGAATCTCTTAACGTATTGCTGCACGAGTTGCGCGGTTTGGGTTTGAATGTTATTCTTGAATAATACTAAATTCCGGTTACTATGCCTATCAATAAAAAAGATAATAAAGTAAAGAGTAATTTCTCTAAGATAACCATTGGTCTGGCTTCACCTGAACAGATACTTGAATGTTCAAGCGGTGAGGTTCTCAAACCGGAGACCATTAACTATCGTACTTACAAACCTGAACGTGACGGTTTGTTCTGTGAGCGCATTTTTGGTCCGGTAAAGGACTATGAGTGTAACTGCGGAAAGTACAAAAGAATCCGTTATGCCGGCATCGTTTGTGATCATTGCGGTGTTGAAGTAACTGAAAAGAAGGTACGCCGTGAGCGTATGGGACACATTGCACTTGTTGTTCCGGTTGCTCATATATGGTATTTCCGTTCACTTCCTAATAAGATTGGTTATCTGTTGGGAATTCCTACCAAGCAGTTGGATGCAATCATCTACTACGAAAAGTATGTGGTTATTCAGCCAGGTATTTATGCTAACCAGGAGGCTCTTGGCAGCAACAAACTTGATTTGCTGACAGAAGAGGAGTATCTTGATATCCTGGATAAGCTTCCAAAAGAGAATCGCTTCCTGGAAGACTCTGATCCTAACAAGTTCGTAGCAAAGATGGGTGCAGAAGCCATCTATGATCTGTTGGCTAACCTTGATTTGGATGCTCTTTCATATGAATTGCGTAACCGTGCCGGCAGTGATGCCAGTATGCAGCGCAAGACTGAGGCTCTGAAACGCCTTCAGGTTGTTGAGTCTTTCCGTTCTTCAAAAGAGTTGAACCGTCCTGAATGGATGATTCTGAAAATAATTCCGGTTATTCCTCCTGAATTGCGTCCTTTGGTTCCATTGGACGGTGGCCGTTTTGCTACTTCAGATTTGAATGATCTTTACCGTCGTGTAATTATCAGAAATAACCGTTTGAAACGTCTTATCGAAATCAAAGCTCCTGAGGTTATTCTCCGTAACGAGAAGCGTATGTTGCAGGAAGCTGTAGATTCATTGTTCGATAACTCAAGAAAGGCCAGTGCCGTTAAGAGTGAGGCTAACCGTCCGCTCAAGTCACTGTCTGATTCTTTGAAAGGAAAACAGGGACGTTTCCGTCAGAACCTGCTTGGTAAGCGTGTTGACTATTCTGCACGTTCAGTTATCGTTGTTGGTCCTGAGCTCAAGATGGGTGAGTGCGGTATTCCAAAACTTATGGCTGCCGAACTCTACAAACCATTTATTATCCGCAAGCTCATTGAGCGCGGAATTGTTAAGACCGTTAAGTCAGCAAAGAAGATAGTAGACCGCAAGGATCCTGTTATCTGGGACATCCTTGAATATGTAATGAAAGGTCATCCGGTACTTCTGAACCGTGCTCCTACATTGCACCGTCTGGGTATCCAGGCATTCCAGCCTAAGATGATTGAAGGTAAAGCTATTCAGTTGCATCCGCTTGCATGTACAGCGTTCAACGCCGACTTTGATGGTGACCAGATGGCTGTTCACTTGCCTTTGAGCAACGAGGCCGTACTGGAAGCTCAGATGCTTATGCTGCAGAGCCACAATATATTGAACCCTGCCAACGGTGCACCTATCACCGTTCCTTCTCAGGATATGGTACTTGGTCTTTACTATATTACCAAGTTGCGTAAGGGTGCCAAGGGTGAAGGTTTGGTATTCTATGGTCCTGAAGAGGCACTTATTGCCTACAATGAAGGCAAGGTAGATATTCATGCCATTGTAAAGGTTCTGGTAAACGATGTTGACGAAAACGGCGCTTACGTAAAGAAACTTACAGAAACATCTGTTGGCCGTATCATACTGAACGAGGTTGTTCCTCAGGAAGTAGGATACATCAACTACATAATTTCAAAGAAAACATTGCGTGATCTTATCAGCGATGTTATCAAGAAAGTTGGTGTAAGCCGTGCTTGCGAATTCCTTGACGGAATCAAGAATCTTGGTTACAAGATGGCGTTCCAGGGTGGTTTGTCATTCAACCTGAGCGATATCATCATTCCTGAAGAGAAGGAAGAACTTGTCAAGAAAGGAAATGAGGAGGTTGAGAGCATTATGGCTGAATATAATATGGGTCTTATTACCGATAACGAGCGTTACAACAAAGTTATCGATGTATGGACACACGTTAACGAAGACCTTTCCAAGGTTCTGATGAAGACTATTTCTTCAGATGACCAGGGCTTCAATTCAGTATATATGATGCTTGATTCCGGAGCTCGTGGTTCTAAGGAACAGATCCGTCAGTTGTCAGGTATGCGTGGTTTGATGGCCAAGCCTCAGAAGGCCGGTTCTGAAGGAGCCCAGATTATTGAGAACCCTATTCTTTCCAACTTTAAGGAAGGACTTTCAGTACTTGAGTACTTTATCTCTACTCACGGTGCTCGTAAGGGTCTTGCCGATACTGCTTTGAAGACAGCCGATGCAGGTTATCTTACACGTCGTCTTGTTGACGTTTCACACGATGTCATCATTACAGAAGAAGACTGCGGTACACTGCGTGGTCTTGTATGTACTGCTCTTAAGGAGAATGACGATGTTGTAGCATCTCTATATGAAAGAATTCTTGGTCGTGTTTCAGTTCACGATGTTATCCATCCTGTTACAGGCGAACTGATTGTTGCCGGTGGAGAGGAAATAACAGAAGATATCGCCCGTCAGATTGACGAATCTCCTATTGAAAGCGTAGAGATCCGTTCAGTATTGACTTGCGAATCCAAACATGGTGTATGTGCAAAATGTTACGGACGCAACCTTGCTACCGGTCGTCTGGTAGAAAGAGGTGAGGCTGTTGGTGTAATTGCCGCACAGTCAATCGGTGAACCTGGTACTCAGTTGACATTGCGTACCTTCCACGCCGGTGGTACCGCAAGTAACATTGCTGCAAACTCACGTCTTGTTGCAAAGAACGATTCACGCATCGAATTTGAGGAAATACGTACAGTAGAAGGAATAAAGGCTACCGGTGACAAATCAAATATTGTTGTTGGTCGTCTTGGTGAAATCAAGTTTGTTGACGAGAATACAAATATTACACTTTCTTCTCATCCTCTGCCATACGGTTCAACGTTGTATGTCAAGGATCAGCAGGTAGTTAAGAAGGGTGATCTGATAGCTGAATGGGATCCGTTCAACGCTGTCATCATTACTGAATCTGCCGGTACTGTTAAACTTGATTCTGTAATAGAAGGTGTTACATATAAAGTTGAATCTGACGAGGCAACAGGTCTTGAAGAGATTATCATTATTGAGACCCGTGACCGTGCCAAGATTCCTACAGCTATCATTGTCGATGCCAACGGACAGGAATTGCGTTCATACAACCTGCCGGTAGGCGGACACGTAGTTGTCAAAGACGGTCAGGCTCTGAATGCCGGTGACATCATCGTCAAGATTCCGCGTATTCAGGGTAAAGCCGGTGATATTACCGGTGGTCTGCCTCGAGTAACTGAATTGTTCGAGGCTCGTAACCCGTCCAACCCTGCCATCGTTTCCGAAATTGACGGTGAGGTTCATATGGGCAAAATCAAACGTGGTAACCGTGAAATCTCAGTTGTTTCACGTTCAGGTGATGAAAAGAAGTATCTTGTTGCTCTTTCAAAACAGATTCTTGTTCAGGAAGGTGACTATGTACGTGCCGGAACCCCATTGTCTGACGGTGCTATCACTCCTTCTGACATTCTTGCCATCAAGGGTCCTACGGCTGTTCAGGAATATATTGTTAACGAAGTTCAGGATGTATACCGTCTGCAGGGTGTGAAGATTAACGATAAGCACTTTGAGATTATCGTTCGTCAGATGATGCGTAAGGTAGAAATCAACGAACCGGGCGATACACGCTTCCTTGAGCAGCAGGTTGTTGATAAACTTGAGTTTATGGAAGAGAATGACCGTATCTGGAATAAGAAAGTTGTTATAGATGCAGGTGATTCTGAAACACTCAAGCCAGGTCAGATAATCACAGCACGTAAGTTGCGTGATGAATTGAGTTATCTCAAGCGCAGAGACTTGCGTCCTGTAATTGTTCGTGATGCTGTTCCTGCAACATCTACTCAGATTCTTCAGGGTATTACACGTGCTGCACTTCAGACACAGAGCTTTATGTCTGCCGCATCATTCCAGGAAACAACAAAGGTATTGAACGACGCTGCTATCAACGGTAAGTACGATTCTTTGTTGGGTATGAAGGAAAATGTCATCTGTGGTCACTTGATTCCTGCTGGTACCGGTATGCGTGAATATGACCGCATAGTAGTTGGTAGCAAGGAGGATTATGAGAAACTTCAGAATGACCGTGATGCTCGCTTTGCTCAAGCTGCTTTTGATGTAAACGATTGATTATTTTATTGATATTTGAGGGCTCTAATCCGTGAAAAGGTTAGGGCTCTCATTTTTTTTATCGTAATGAGTGATATAATTGATTTTGAAGCTCTGCTGGAGCAGAAACTTGGCGAAAGGTCAAGGCGGATTCCGCGTTTTGTGATACGTTATCTGCGTAAGATTCTGCACATAGATGCCCTTAACGATATTATACAGAAATCAAACGGCCTTACAGGATGGCGCTTTGCCCAATTCGCATTGCAATATCTTAATATAGAAATAGTTGTAAAGGGCCTGGAAAACCTGCCGTCATACAACCGGTTGATATTTGTAAGCAACCACCCGCTCGGAGGACCGGACGGACTGGCGTTGGCATCGGTCTTCGGAAAAGAATACAATGACAATATTGTCATGCCGGTAAATGATTTTCTGATGATGGTCAAGCCTCTCTGCCCATTGTTTATTCCAATCAACAAGGTCGGTGGCCAAAGCCGTAATCTTCCTGGAATAATCAACAGTATTATGGCTTCCGACAGTAATATTATTATTTTCCCTTCAGGCAGTTGTTCACGTAAAATCAACGGTAGGATACAGGACAGGCAGTGGACAAAAACATTTGTAAGGTCCAGCATTGAAAACCGGAGAGATGTTGTCCCGATACATTTTTTCGGAAGAAATTCGTCACGTTTTTATTTTCTTGACAGGTTGCAGAAATTCTTTGGAATCAAGTTCAGCATCCCAATGTTATACCTTGTAGATGAAATGTTCCGTCATAAGGGAGAACAATTCAGATTTGTTATTGGAAAACCGATTTCTTATACTAACTTTGACGATACAAAGACACAAGTGCAATGGGCTTCTTATGTCAGAGATTCAGTTTATGAGTTAATGTAGCGTTATAACAGATGGCTAGTTGTGATGAACAGGAAATAATCCAACCGGTAGACAGGGAACTTCTGAAGGCCGAGCTTTCTGAGCAGAACCGTTTGCGTTTTACTTGCAAAAACAATAATCAGATTTATGTCTTCACTGCGCAGCAGGCTCCTAATCTGATGCGTGAGGTAGGGCGTCTGCGCGAATTGTCCTATAGGGCAAGTGGCGGAGGACGGGGAAAAAGTGTCGACATTGATGAATTCGACACCATGGAGATTCCATATCGCCAGCTTATTGTATGGGATCCCGATAATGAAGAAATTCTAGGTGGTTACAGATTCATTGTCGGTACCGATGTCTGTTTTGACACTGACGGTCAGCCTATTCTTGCCACTGCGCATAGTTTCCATTTTTCCCAGAAGTTTATTCAGGAATATCTTCCCTATACAATTGAATTGGGTAGGGCTTTTGTCCAGCCTGCGTATCAGTCCACCCAGCAGGGGGCCAAGAGCCTGTTCGCTCTTGACAATCTTTGGGACGGACTGGGGGCGTTGCTTGTAATGATACCTGAATGCAAGTATTGTATTGGAAAGATGACAGTTTACCGTAGTGTCCCAGTGGGTTTGCGTGATATTCTGCGTTTCTTCCTTGTCAAGTACTATGCTGATAAGGAATCCCTTGTTTATCCCACTGACCCTCTTGAATATCAGACAGATAAGGAAACATTAGCCACTTTGGTTTCCGGCAACAATTTCAAAGAAGATTATCTGTTTGTCAAAAATTACATGCGTCATGCAGGCTTCTGTATTCCTCCGCTTATCAATTCCTATATTCTGCTTGCCAACTCAATGAAAATATTCGGTAGTGCAGTCTGTTCGGATTCCACAAAAGAAGAAGATACCGCCATGCTTATGAGTATTGACCAGATGAACCCTGACAAACTGATGCGCCATGTGCTTACATTCAGCAGAGAGAGTGCCCTTTCCTTGCGTCTGGGTCTTCTGTTCAGGGTAAATCGCGTGCGTATCCTGCGCCGGTTGAAACTTAAACAGCAGGAAGGCTAGTGCCGTTAATCTTTCTGTACAGATCCACGGCAAAGACATCGGTCATTCCCGAAATATAGTCCAATACTGCCATCAGCCGCTCATACAGAACGGGACTATTAATCTCATACTGGCTTGATACTCGGTTGATAAGAAGCTTGGAATACGCCTTTTCAGGATTCAGTATGGCATCAACCATAAGGTCAAGCAGAGTGTAAATAATCTTTACACCGGCCAGTTCCACATCAAGAACCTCTTTTGCCCTATAAATGCGTTCGTATGATATGGCGCTGCTGTTGCAGTAGGCATCGCGTTGTTTTGGAGAAATATGTTCAATAAGCGAACCTTGGAATTTTCCGTCAAGTATGGCCTGTTCATTATCAACAAATGCCTGGATACATTCATTGATAAGCAAACCGATAAGTTTTGAACGCAGATATGCAATCTGTTCGTTGGTGTCACTTACAACACTGCAGATTTCATTTATGTGGTTCTGTTCCTCCTTGTCAAAGAATTTCATCATTATATCTTTTGCCTCGCTTGTGGAAAGAACTTTCAGCTTGTGTGAATCCTCAATATCCATTACCTCATAACAGATGTCGTCTGCAGCCTCAACAAGATAGACAAGCGGGTGACGGCAGTAACGCAACGGCTCATTCTCCTTGCTGAGTTTTATCATGCCCAATTCATCAGTTATTTTGATAAAATTCTCTTTCTCGCTTTCAAAGAATCCAAGTTTGTGTTTGTGGTCTTGATTCAGTTCTGCATAATATGATGAATACGGATATTTTATTATTGCGGCCAGTGTGGGGTATGTTAACGCAAAGCCTCCGGTGCGGCGTCCTAAAAATTTGTGTGTAAGCAGACGGAAACTGTTGGCATTACCTTCAAAGTTGGTAATGTCGCTCCATTCCAACGGATTGTCCTTAAAGTTGTCTTTAAGTGCCAGTCCTTTTCCTTCTGTAAAGAATGATGCAATAGCCTTCTCTCCGGAATGACCGAATGGTGGATTTCCCATATCATGGGCCAGACATGCAGCTGAAACAATATTACCAATTTCACCGATAAGTGAATTTTTCAGTTCAGGATGTCTTTCCAGCAGAACTTTAGCAACTCCGTTGCCAAGTGAACGTCCAACGCACGATACTTCCAGACTGTGAGTAAGTCTGTTGTGCACAAATACACTTCCCGGCAACGGGAATACCTGTGTTTTGTTTTGCAGACGTCTGAAAGGAGCAGAAAAAATCAGACGGTCATAATCTCTGATAAAGATTGAACGGTCATCTCTGTTTTCAAATTGAATCCCTTCCAATCCCACTCTTTTCGTTGAAATAAGCTGTTCCCAATTCATATTACATCTCTTTTGATGCAAATTTAAGAAATTTTTTAAGTGCGGTGTCCCTTAAATATTACAAAGAATGACTATTTTCGTAAAAAATATAGACAAATGGAAGTAAAGATTATCAACCGTTCAAAGCATGACCTGCCACAGTATGCAACTGCACTTTCTGCAGGTGTTGATCTTAGGGCAAATATTGACACACCCATCGTTCTGAAACCTTTGCAAAGAGTCCTTGTTCCTACAGGGTTGTTCATTGCTCTTCCTGCCGGTTTTGAGGCGCAGGTACGTCCGCGCAGCGGTCTGGCACTCAAAAAAGGAGTTACTGTTCTGAATACTCCCGGTACAATCGATGCCGATTACCGCGGCGAAATAGGTGTGATTATGGTAAATCTGTCTGATGCCGACTTTGTCATTGAAGATGGCGAGCGCATTGCGCAGATGGTAATAGCACGCTATGAACAGGTTGACTGGAAACAGGTTGATTCTCTTGATCAGACAGAGCGCGGTGCAGGTGGATTTGGACATAGCGGTGTATGATTAACCGTTATCTTTCACATTTAATCATTATTCTTTCTCTCGTCAGCATACCTTTGAGTGTATGCGGAAAGAAAAAGGTCCCTTTGGAAACAGATAATAAAAGGAACCAGCCTGAAGTTTTGTACAATTATCTGTGCAATGAAGCTGTTCCATATCTGTATAAAAGCAAGGGTTCCGCAGCATTTGATCTATTGACTGCAGCTCATGACATCTATCCTCAAGGTGCCGGCGCATGTTATATATTGGCAAATACATATTTCAATTTGAGAGAATTTGCCAAAGCGCATAAACTTATTGAACAGGCATTGGCAAGTGATTCTGCAAATCTGGATTATCTTGATTTGCAGGCATCCGTTTATGAATCTGAACACAAGCCTGATTCTGCAGTATTGATATTTGACAAAATAGTGGAATTGTCCCAGTCAGTAGAAGACAAAGTGTTGTATCTTGGTCATATTTATGATATTTTGTCGCAGACTGGAAGTTTTGAAAGGATGCTGGGCGTTCTGCAGCAGGTAGAGGATTTGCAAGGGCAGGATACCGATGTTCTGTTGAAAAAAGCGGAAATTTATTCAAATCTCAGAGATGTTGAAGGTGTTGAAAAATGTGTAAGAACTCTATGTGATATCAACCCGCGCAATGCGTATGAATTCCTGACAATATTGGCTCTGACTTATGGAGATCTGAGGATGGACAGTCTGGCAATTGAAACTTTTGACAAGATACTGGAGTTGAATCCTTCTGCATTTCATGGGAAACTTGGCATGCTGGATTTCTGGATGGAGCGCGGGCGCACTGACAAGTTCAAGGAAGTTCTCATATCAATGCTTGTTGATCCACAGACTGATGCCGGTTTCAAGAAACAGATCCTGGCTGAGATATTGATTGGTTATCAGCAGATGAATCTGTCTATTCAGGATGTTGATGATATCTACCGGAACTATTTCAGTATTGAGCAGGCAGATTACATGACCATGAATAATTTTGCTTATTCAATGGCTATCAGCGGAGAATACCAGGACCTTTCATACTTATTGAACCTGAGTGCAAAGACGCTGGAGAGTGAACCGCTGAACGGAACTTTTCTTGACACTTATGCCTGGATTGCTTATTTGACGGGACAATACAGAACAGCTGCTGAATATATTTCAAAGGCAATGAATGTGATGGATGAACCAAACCCTGAACTATATGATCACGCCGGAGACATATTGTATCAGGTTGGTAGTGTTTCAGGCGCTCTTGAGTATTGGCAGCGGGCAGTTGAGGTGCTTTATCAAACCCGCTCAGGTGAAATAAACAATACTTCCATTGAAAGTTTGCATAGGAAAATCAGAGCAAATAAAAAATGAAAATGAAAATATTATTGAGACATAGCTTATCTTTATTGGTACTGTTTTCTTTGGTTTTATTGGGCGGATGTAAAAGCAGCAGATACCTTTCGGAGTTGAATAAGATACCTGAATACAGTTCGGCAAAATTCACTCCCGGCGGAATACGCCTTGACATGTGCAGGGATAATTATATCATTGCAAGGATTGTTCCATTGGGACTTGCCGAAATAGTGCGTGCCGAGATTACTCCTGCAGGAATAGTTCTTTATAACCGTCTTGCACACTGGTATATGGAAATGGACTATAAAGATATTCCGCACAACGGAATCCTGAAAGTTGATTTTGAAACTGTGCAGGGCTTGGTCAGCGGTCAGGCTTTTTCCAAGGTAAAGAAGAAAAAAACAAAGGAAGGGATATATTGGGAAAATAATTCCGGTTACAGATTTTATTTTGATTCTTACGGACAATTGTCAAGAACTGAGCGGGCTCTGTTAGGACACTCCGTATCTTTGGAGTACGATGTTTATGAATATTCTTCAGGAAAAGTCATGCCTACAAATTACTATCTGACCTATACCGGGAAAGATGGAAAAAGACATCGTTATGAGGGAGGTTTGAATGAACTCCGTATTTCTTCAAAACCTTCAACAGCACTTATTACCGACAGGAGCGGTTGGACAAAGAAACCATTCAATCCGGACTTATTAAAGGAATTGTTGAATTATTGATAAAGAACCATGAAGCATAAGGTTTTGTATGTGTTATTAGGGATTGCATTATCGCTCTCAACAGGTATAATGGCTCAGACTGCTACTCAGGATAAGATTAAGCAGATGGAAAACGAGCGTGCCGAGTTGAATAAAAAACTGGAACAATCCAAGAAACAGGTCGAAACTAACCAGCGTGATATTTCAAAACAGATTTCCAATCTGAATGTAATCAATGCGCGTCTTGAAGAAAGGCGTAAAGCAATAAAAAACACTCGTGCCGACATCAATGTTCTCAGTAAGGATTCCATTACTTTGTCAAAAGAGATATCTTCCATTAAAAAAGAGCTTGCAATATGTAAAGACCGGTATGCCCAGGCATGCCGCTTTTTCCAGAGCCAGCAGATAAATTTTAACGCCGTTTCCTTTCTGTTTTCGGCTGAAACATTCTCTCAGGCAGTTAGTCGCGCAAGATATGTGCGCGAGTACAATAATTCAATAGACCAGCTTGCACATCAGATTCTGGAAAAAGAGGTCTCGCTGAACTCCCGTCAGCGTGATATCAGTCTGATAAAGACCGAAAAAGTATTGCTTGCTCAGGATTTAAAGAAAATGGAAGAACAGCTTCAGGCAGAGGAAAAAACAAAACGTACAGCGTTAACCAATCTTCAGAACAAGAACAAGCAGATTCAGGAACAGATAAAAAAACAGCAACAGGAAATAAACAAGTTGGGCAAAGAGATTGACAGACAGATACAATTGGCTTTGGAAGAAGAGCGGAAACGTCAGGAAGAGGAACAAAGACGTCAGCAGGAAGCCGGCCAAGTTGCTGTAGCAAATGTTGAGGCAGAGAAACTTAGTGCTGAGTTTGCCAAACAGAAAGGCTCACTTTTGTCTCCGATTACGGGGACATATCTTGTTGTAGGCAAATACGGAACCAGAAATGTGGACGGTATGGAAAATGTCCAGCTCACCAATCTTGGTGTTGATTTGCAGGGCCGCAGCGGAGCCGAAGCCAGAAGCATATTCCAGGGTGTGGTTTCCGCAGTCTTTCAGCAGGGACAGGGTGAAATAGGTATTCTTGTGCGACATGGGAATTATATATCAGTTTACTGTAATCTGTCAAGCGCAAAAGTAAAGAAAGGCGATGCCGTAGCTGCCGGACAGAGTATCGGACTGATCAACAAGAATTCGGACGGTAATTTCATATTGCATTTTCAATTGCACAAAGAGTCGGTTAAACTGAACCCGCAGGAATGGATTAAACTATAAAATGATTAACTTTGCACTATACGAAATGAAATATCTTAAAGTTATACTTGTAATAATATTGTTTATGGCAACAACTGAATCTTGCTCAAATGCAAAACGTAAGTGCGGAGATGAAACCCGTACACAGGTTCTTATTAAAACATCAGAAGGAGAAATTACCATTGAACTCTATAATGAGACTCCGTTCCATCGTGATAATTTCATCAAACTTGCAGAAGAAAACTATTATGACGGTGTTCTGTTTCACCGCGTAATAAAAGAGTTTATGATTCAGGCAGGAGATCCTGATTCAAAGAATGCGCCTGCTGACAAACAGCTTGGTGCGGGAGGACTGGATTATGTGATTCCTGCCGAGTTTGTATATCCTCAGCTGTTCCATAAGAAAGGAGCTTTGAGTGCAGCACGTCAGGCCGATCAGGTTAACCCTATGCGTTCTTCTTCAGGTTCACAGTTCTATATTGTTACAGGAAAGAAATACAGTCAGTCTGAACTTACTCAGATGGAGGCTCAGATGACTCAGCAGGAAATGCAGTCACATTTTCAGCGTCTGTGTATGGAAAACCGTGATTCAATTCTTGATATGCAGAAAAAGAATGACCGTGCCGGTTTGCAGGCCCTGCAGGAAAAATTTATCAAAATAGTTGAGGATTCAGCTAAATCCAATGGTGGAGTACATTATACTGCTGAACAGGTAGAAGCCTATACAACTATAGGTGGAACACCGTTCCTTGACAACCAGTACACAGTGTTCGGACAGGTTATTGACGGTATGGATGTTGTAGAAAAGATTGAAAAGTCTGCTACCAATGCCCAGGATCGTCCAAAGAAAGACATAAAAATAATTTCAACAAAGATATTAAAATGAAAGCATTTCAATTGTTAGGAAGGAAATCCATTATCCTGCTTGCATTTGTACTTTTGATGCCGGCAATGCAGGTCCAGAGTAAGAACACCAAACCCAAGTATATTTTTTACTTTATCGGCGACGGAATGGGTACCGGTTCAATTCTTGCAGCTCAATATTTCAAGGCCGGAAATACAAAATCTCCAGAGATAGCTCCGCTTTGTTTTACACAGTTCCCATATTCAGCTTTTGTTGTGACACATAGCTCTGACAGCGGTGTTACTGACTCTGCTGCAGGTGGTACAGCACTGGCTACCGGATCAAAAACAAGCAGTCGTACTATAGCCATGTTGCCTGACCGTGAAACCATTTTGGAAAGTGTGGCCAAAAAGGCGCATGAAAAAGGATGGCGCGTTGGCATCGGTACAACATGCTGTATTGATGATGCTACACCTGCTGTATTCTATTCTAATGCAAAAACCCGTTATGAACATCACGATATAGGAATGCAGTTGCCTGAGTCTGGATTTGAATATTTTGGAGGTTACGGTTTCCGTCAGGAAAGAGATAAGAAAGAACCGGCAAAAGACAGCGGAGTAGTGGCCTATGCAAAAGAAAAGGGATATACTGTTGTCAATACTTACAATGATTTCAAGCAGCAATACGCTTCAGCCGCCCGTATGCTTATGTTCCAACCTCAGGAAGGAAGTAACGAGCAGATTCCGTTTGCTATTGATTCAACTGACAGGGATCTGACAATTTCACAGATTTTCAATGCCGGATATGATTTTCTTTTCAAGGAAAAGGGTAATGTGTTCTATATGTTCGAAGGCGGCTCAATTGACCATGCTTCTCATGGAAATGACGGTGCTACTGCTATAAATGAATTGCTTGCTTTTGATGCATGTATCCAGCGTGCGTTTGAATTCTACCAGGAACATAAGGATCAGACCCTGATAGTTGTTACTGCAGATCATTCTACCAGCGGATTTACATTGGGTGATGGCGGATATTATCTGAATATCCCTGTTCTGGCAAATCAGAAAATGTCTGAGAATGCTTTCACCGCCCATCTCAAATCCATTGTTCAAAGCGAAGGACGTCCAAGTTGGGAGAGAGTTAAACAGGAATTGACTGAAAACTTTGGTTTCTGGGATAAGGTCAGAATAAGCCGTTCTCAGGAACAGGCCCTGAAAGAGGCATATGAAAAGTCTTTCAGTGATGAAGGAATCAATGAGGAAGTTGATGAAGAGGCTCTGTATTCTTATTACAAGACTGATAAACTTTCTGATTGTGCCGTAAAAATTATAAGCGATATAGCTCAGATTGCCTGGTCAAGCGGAGACCATGATGGAGGATATGTTCCATTGTTTGCCATTGGTGCAGGTGCTGAGAATTTCCATGGCCAGATTCAGAATACCCAGGTTGTTCAGATAATATCAGAACTTGCAGGATTCTGATAAATACGCATATGATATCAACAAAAAACATTAAAACTACATAATACTATGGGACAGGAAATAGAAAGAAAATTTTTGGTAAAAGACATGTCATTCAAGGATATGTCTTATGCTGTGCGTAAGATAACGCAGGGTTATCTTGTGCAGGCAAACGGTTGGTCTGTAAGAATACGTCTGACCGATGTTGAAGGTGTTCTTACAATTAAAGGACCGGGAAACGAAACAGGAGTGTCACGCTATGAGTTCAATCAGGTTATCCCTATGGAAGATGCACGGGAAATGCTTGCCAAATGCAGTGGTAATCTTATTGAAAAATGCCGTTATCTGGTAGATTTCAAGGGACATCTGTTTGAGGTTGATGAGTTTTATGGCAATAATCAGGGATTGATTATTGCTGAGATTGAACTTGAAAGAGAGGACGAACCGTTTGAAAAACCCGCTTTTTTGGGAGAAGAGGTTACAGGAATACCTTGTTATTACAACTCCTATCTGGCACAACACTCAAAGTAGTTAATGATAAAAGACATATTTTATTTCACCAAGGCCGACCGAAGGGCCTTGGTGATATTGTGTGTGTGCATAATTGCTTTGACAATTATTAAAGTTACTGCCGCACCTGTTGAGAATGCAGCATCTTCTGAAAGTGAAATTATTATTGACAGTACAGTTACAGTAGCTGCAAACAAAACTTCAAATAAGTTCAAAACAAAGCAGATGATAGATCTGAATGCAGCAGACACAACTCTTCTGCAGCGTATTCCGGGAATAGGGCATGGTTTTTCCAACGGCATTGTAATAAGAAGACAGAAATTGGGCGGATATTACAGTGTTGACCAGCTTTTAGAAATCAATCACTTTCCGGATTCATTAAAGACATGGTTTTATATTGTTCCTGACAGTATTAAAAAGATCCGCATAAATACGGCATCAGTTGCAAGAATGAAGGAACATCCTTACATAACGTTCTATCAGGCAAAAGCAATTGAAAAACTGAGACAGACCGAAGGCAAGATACAAAGCCCGGCAAGACTGAAACTTCTTGAAGAGTTTTCTGCTCAGGATCTTGAGCGTCTGTCACCGTATATTTCTTATGAATAGTTATTCCTGAGACTCTGAGAAAGCAGTGAGGTACGCTTTGATGAATTCGTCAATGCCTCCGTCCATAACTCCGTTTACATCGCTTGTCTGGTAACCGGTACGGTGGTCTTTGACACGGCGGTCATCAAATACGTAACTGCGGATTTGTGAGCCCCATTCTATCTTCTTTTTGCCGGCCTCTATCTTAGCCTGTTCTTCCATGCGGTGCTTGAGTTCCTTATCGTACAGAATGGAACGCAAGTGCTGCAGGGCACGCTCGCGGTTCTTTGGCTGGTCACGTGTTTCGGTGTTCTCAATCAGGATTTCTTCTTCCTCTCCGGTATATGGGTCCTTGTACTGATAGCGCAGGCGTACACCTGATTCAACTTTGTTCACATTCTGTCCGCCAGCGCCGCCGCTTCGGAATGTATCCCAAGACATCAGAGCAGGATTTATATTGACCTCGATAGTATCGTCAACCAGAGGTGTAACAAATACCGACGCAAAAGATGTCATACGCTTGCCCTGTGCATTGTAAGGTGACACACGTACCAGACGATGAACGCCGTTCTCACTTTTCAGATAACCATAGGAATACATGCCGTGTATTTCCATTGTAACAGATTTGATACCGGCCTCATCGCCTTCCTGCAAATCTGAGATTACCAATTTGTAATTGTTGTTTTCCGCCCAGCGCATATACATACGTTGCAGCATGGATGCCCAATCCTGACTCTCTGTACCGCCTGCGCCTGAATTGATTTTGAGAACGCAATCCATCGAGTCCGCTTCCGAGCGCAGCATATTTTTGAATTCCAGCGCATCTATGGCGTTGATAGTTTTGTTGTATGCCTGCTCAACCTCTTCCTCAGTAACAAGCTGTTCTTTGAAAAATTCCATGGACAACTCAAGTTCGTCGGCAAGAGCCTTTATTTCTTTGTAACCGTCAATCCATGACTGCAGTCCCTTGACCTTTTTCATCTGTGCCTCGGCTTTTTTTGGATCATCCCAAAAACCTGGTGCCTGAGTGCGCAGTTGTTCCTCTTCTACCTGGATTTGTTTGGCATCGATATTAAGATGTTGCTTTAAATCTTGTACTCGGGAAAGGGCTTCTTTAAATTGGTCAGGTGTAATCATAAAAATCAGTATGCTAAAAAATCAGTGCAAAGATACCATTTTTCGGGCAAATTAAGTTAAATTTGCCGTGAAAAGGTTCATATTCTTATGGATACAATTGAAATCTTAACTCAGAAAGCTATATGTTTGCTTGAACGGCTGATTGCTACACCAAGTGTGAGCCGTGACGAATATGCGGTTTCTGTAATAATTGAAGAGGCTCTTGCCCAATATGGTTACAAGTGCGAGCGGATAATGAACAATGTGCTGTGTTATGGACATAATTATTCGTCAGACAAACCCACAATTCTGCTTAATTCGCACATGGATACGGTCAAACCAGTTCAGGGTTGGACCTATGATCCGTTTACTCCTTTGTGGAAGGACGGTAAGTTATACGGCTTGGGCAGTAACGATGCCGGTGCCTCTCTTGTTTCGCTACTGTACTCTTTTGTATATTTGGACAGCAAACCTCAGGCTTACAATCTTGTTTTTCTTGCTACTGCTGAAGAAGAGGTTACAGGAGCCAACGGAGCAAAACTTGCTAAGGATTCACTTCCAAAGATAGATCTTGCCATTATTGGTGAACCTACCGGTCTTAATCCGGGTATTGCTGAGCGCGGTCTTCTTGTTCTTGATGTAGAGGTAAGCGGAAAATCCGGTCATGCCGCCCGTAACGAAGGCATCAATGCTCTTTATCGTGCTGTCGATGCCATCAGTTGGTTCCGTACATACAGGTATGAAAAAGAGTCTCCCATGCTGGGCCCGGTTAAAATGACAGTAACTATAATCAATTCTGGAACACAACATAATGTTGTACCTGACAAATGTACTTTCACTGTTGACATCCGTTTCAATGAGTTGTACTCAAACAGGGAAATTTTTGACATAGTCTGTAAATCGTTGCCCGAATGGTGCAGTGTCAAAGCCCGTTCGTTTGATCATCACTCAAGTTGTGTAAGCGGTGATTGTGCCGCGGTCAAACGCTGTGTTGAACTTGGTCTTGAACCATACGGCTCTCCAACAATGTCAGACCAGTCCGCTTTCAATATGAACTCATTCAAAATTGGTCCGGGAATGTCTGAACGTTCCCATACTGCCAACGAATACATTTGTATGGAAGAACTTGAAAAAGGTGTTCAAACTTATGTCAATATACTTGACGGCCTTTCAATTTAATTTTTTTGCATGAAATATGTGTAAGGGCTGTGCCTTCTGGCACGGCCTTTTTTATATCCTTTTCAACGATGTTTTGTGTACTGCAATTGCAACTATCTGTTATTGAACAAACACTGAACATTTAATTACGGACACAGTTACACCAAAATATCACAAATAAACACTTATGACACGAAATAATAATTACAACTTTGCGCAGTTGAAATGAAAAAATATGTTTCTCGGAAAGACAAAATGTGATGTTCATGAAAAACAGTTATATCTGATACCATGAAATAGCACGTTTCATGTGAATAGTGAATGTGTTTATTATGTTTGAGACCTAAAGTTTTTCACTTGTAATGGAGTTCCCGGTTCGTGATGAATAAGGAACTCCTCTTTTTTTTTACTTTTATGGTTGTTTGTAGTCTATTATTTATACCTTTACGAAAGATTATCATTTAATTAACAAAATAACATGAACAAAAAAGTTTTTACTCTTTTAGGAGCTGCTGCTTTCTGTGCTTTTGCTGTATCTAATGCTGCAAACAGCCTTTCTGCGGACTATGGTACGGGTAATCCGTATCTTCCGTTGTGGGAACATCTTCCTGACGGTGAACCGCGTGTTTTTGAAGATCCGGACAACCCCGGAAAATATCGTGCATATATCATTGGTTCGCATGACGTTGCTTTCCGTCAGTATTGTGGCGCCGACATCAGAATGTGGTCCGCACCTGTTGAGGATCTGAATAATTGGCGTGACGAGGGTGCTATCTTTACCTATAATGTGGACAACCAGTGGGATATTATGTATGCACCGGATCTTGTTGAAGTTAAGCAGAAAGACGGTACAAAGGTATATTATCTTTATCCGCACAGCCGTGGTCCACGTCGTGAGGCAATGGTTTGCAAAGGAGACAAACCGTATGGTCCTTTTACTCCGCTCAACCTGACAGAAGATGGTCGCGGTACTATTCCGGGCAGTACAATGGGCTTTGACCCGTCTGTATTCATTGAGTATGTTACAGATCCTGCTGATCCTGATTATGAAATTGGTTTCCGTGCATACGGTTTCTGGGGTTTCCAGCAGAGTAATGCCGCTCAGCTTGATCAGAACACAATGTATTCAGTAAGACCGGGAACAGAAGTTAACCGTAACTTTATTCCTGCCGCTACACGTTATGGCCAGGTAAGAGATAGAGAGGGAACGGAGTACAAGGCTTTGTATCCAGGTGAGGATATCAAACAGTTCAACTTCTTTGAAGCATCTTCTATCCGTCAGATTGGAAACAAATTCGTTTGGGTTTTCAGCGGTCATTCAGGTCCTGACTATGGTATGGGCAGTTCAAACTCAACATTGCGCTATGCATACGGTGATTCTCCGCTTGGTCCTTGGAAGATTGGCGGTGTATTGGTTGATTCACGCGGACCGGTTCTGAACCAGGACGGTACTAAGATTGTAGGTATGGCTCCTGCACACAATACACACGGAAGCCTGCTTGAAATCAACGGCCAGTGGTATGTGTTCTATCACCGTCCTCCACGCGGATTCGGTTACGCACGTCAGCCTATGGTTGCTCCTGTTTATGTACAGGCAGATGAAAAACCTGTATCAGAGGGAGGCCAGGTTATTATACGTGGCTATGATCCGTTTGCTGCAGACAAACAGTGGACAGCAAAGGCTGCTGATGGTACTGAGTACAAAGGTGCTGAGGTGACATCGGAAGGTTTCAATATTTTTGGTCTTGATCCTTACAAATACTATTCTGCAGGTTATGCATGCTACTTGTCAGAGCAGCAGGCTCAGCAGGATTCATGGGATATCTGGGACAACAATATGCCTCTTGCCAATGTCAAGAACGGCAATATATTCGGTTACAAATATTTCGGATTTGAGGGACTTGCAAAAGCTAAATTAGGTCTTAAGCCGTTCAAGGGTGCTGTAAAAGGCAACCAGACAAAGTTTGACCTGTATCTTGCTGCAAAAACTGATCAGGCATTCAAGATAAATGTATGGATTGACGGTCCTTGGGCAAATAATGTATGGAACGGTAAACAGATTGCAACTATTGAGATTCCGGCCGGCGCATCAAAGGAGGTTACCAAGTATTCTGTTGATGTTGCTTCTGCAGTGGAAGGCTTGAAGGGCAAACATGCTATTTATCTTGTGGCTGAAGGTCCTCAGGGTGATTTGTGTGACATTATTGGTCTGAGTTTCAGCAAGAAGGATAAAGTCCTTGAACGTCCAATTGTTCCACAAGTAACAATCAAGGTTAATGGCAATGCAGTTGAGCTTCCTGCTATTCCTGACCGCTTTACCAACAGTAACGGTTTCTTGAGTTACAATAACTATTCAGTAAAGGTTGCAGCTCAGGATAAACCGTCTATTGAAGCAACAGCAGATAATGAAAATGTTCAAATCTCTGTTATTCAGGAAGATAACTATGCTGTGGTTAGTTGTGACTATTGCGGTGCTGTCAAGAACTACACTCTGTATTTCACAAAATAAGAATATTTGCTGTTAACAATAAAGGGAGATGCATTGCGCGTCTCCCTTTTTTTTTGAACATGGTGTGAACAGGGGACAGGTTCCATATTCGGATATATGCGTTTCGGACGCTTGCAGTTAGCGCTTCGCTGACCTGCTTTGCTTCCGTCTTCTTTACATTTGTATTCGGATATATGCGTATCGGACGCTCGCAGTTAGCGCTACCGCTAACTAACTGCTCGTCCCTCCCAAAAGTTAGTCTTGCTGAGCTTTGAAAAGCAAGTTTTTCACGCTCATCAATCCTACCTTCCGGGTCCCTCCCGCTCACCTCAGAGCGGGTTCTGAGGGCCCTCCACGCATATATCCGAATACTGACTCGGAAGGTGTGCAAAGTGCTGGCAATTTGAGAACGTTCGGCTTCTGAGAGTGGCGATGGTGTGCAGAATGGTGGGGTTTTTGAGAACGTTCGGGCAAAGAGAATACCGTCACCCCGTCCACACGGTGCTGTGAAGGCACCAGCAGCAGTATTCAATTTGGATGGTGTGCAAATTCCCGAGCATTTGAGAACGTTCGGCCTGTGAGAGTGGCGATGGTGTGCAAATCCCCGGGCATTTGAGAACGTTCGGGCAAAGAGAATACCGTCACCCCGTCCACACGGTTGTAATCGGTAACTTTGCATCCTCCATTTTCGGAAAAGTTAAATCCCCCACCTGA
>JAKSIO010000011.1 GCA_024398785.1 Bacteroidaceae bacterium
CGCAATCAACATTCGCAAAAACGGCCCAAAATGCGCAAGATGGCGCCCAAAACGTAAGAACCTTGCGCAAAAGGGCGGCAAAATGCGCAAGATGGCACCCAAAACGTGAGGACCCTGCGCAAAAGGGCGGCAAAATGCGCAAGATGAAATACGCTTTGCAATGAAACCGCCGCCAGAAGGGCCTGTGGGCGGGGTGCGTAAGGGCGGCCGCAATCAACATTCGCAAAAACGGCCCAAAATGCGAAGGGTGAGGCAAAAACGCAGACCACCCTGCGCAAAAAGGCGGCAAAACGCGCAAGATGGCACCCAAAACGTGAGGACCTTGCGCAAAAAGGCGGCAAAATGCGAAGGGTGGATCACACCACACTCAGAGGGCAGAGGGAGGCGGCAAAAGATTGCCACAGATTGTCCTGCGGTAAAGGAGCGGTCACATCAATCTGGATGTGGGAAACAGGATGCTCAAACTGAATGTTATAGGCATGCAGAGATATGCTGCCGTCCGGATTGGAGCGCTCGGCACCATATTTCAGGTCTCCTTTGATAGGGCATCCAATCTTTGACAGCTGCACGCGTATCTGGTGATGGCGACCGGTATGCAGATGCACCTTGAGCAGATGATAGCGATCCGAACCGGCAACATGTTCATAATCAAGAACAGCCAGTTTGCTTCCAGGCACCTCCTTGTCAAACGCACGTGAACGGTTAAGCTGTTCATTGCGCACAATATAATGTCTGAGCTCTGCACGCTGCTCCGGCGGTGTATTCTTAACAATAGCCAGATACGTTTTGTGAATCTGATTGGTGCGGAACATCTCGTTCAGACGCTCCAGCGCCTTGCTGGTCTTGGCGAACAGAACAATACCGCTTACAGGACGGTCCAGACGGTGCGTCACACCAACAAAAACATTCCCGGGCTTCCCGTATTTTTCTTTGAGATACGCCGCAACAGTCTCAGACAACGGAGTATCTCCGGTCTTGTCGCCCTGCACAATCTCTCCGCTCTGCTTAGAAACAATAATAATATGATTATCCTCGTACAATACCTCCATAACGCATCACATACTCATTCCACCGTCAATAGTAATAACCTGTCCTGTTATGTACGATGCCAAATCCGATGCCAAAAACAGTGCTACTGAGGCCACCTCGTCAGTACTTCCGGCACGGCGCAACGGAATCTTTTTATTCCACTCGGCCAGCACAGTTTCCGGCAATTTCTGAGTCATTTCAGTAGAGATAAAACCGGGAGCTATGACATTTGAACGGATGCCGCGTGAACCGAGTTCCAGGGCAACACTCTTTGACAATCCAATAAGACCGGCTTTCGATGCCGCATAGTTTGCCTGACCCGCATTTCCGTGCAGACCAACAACGCTCGATACAGAAATAATGCATCCGCTGCGTTGTGAAAGCATAACAGGAGAACAGGCGTTGATAAAATTGAATGCAGATTTAAGATTTGTATTCAATACATTATCCCAGGCATCCTCTTTCATGCGCAGCATAAGCGTATCCTGCGTTATACCGGCATTATTCACCAGAATATCAATACGGCCAAAGTCCTGCTTTATACAATTGACCAATTCCAAAGTATCATTATAATTGGCGGCATCGGACCGATATGATTTGACTCTCACGCCATACTGGGCAAGTTCCTGCTCTACAGTCTCAGCCCTACCACCGGGAGTTACATATGTAAAAGCCACATCGGCACCAGCCTGGGCAAACTTTTTTGCAATTGCATATCCTATTCCGCGTGTTCCACCAGTTATCAAAAGAACTTTTCCTTTCAAATCAATTTCCATATAGACTGTTTATTTTGAATCAATAGTATTAAGCAAAGACGCAATTATGCGTTTCAGCTGTGCGTTAAACTCCTCACTGCTGGAATTATAATGCAAAGAACGTTTTATATAAGGAACCTCAAATCCGCGCATGCAGTACTGCAGCATTTCAACCGTCATTCTTGGGTTTGACACTTTGAACACTCCTTTTTCACGGCCTTCCAGAATAACGTCAAGCAACAGTTCCTTTTCACGTTCGTCAAAAGTCTTGTGAACATGCTCAACCTGGAAAATATCCCTGAAAAACTGCGTACGCAATGACCCGTTCCTGTTAACCGTATCTTTCAGCAGACGGAACCGTCCAAAAAGAAGAGCCATAATTTTCTCTTGCGGTTGCATTGGCATAGATGCTATTTTCTGAAGTTCGGAAATAACAATATTGACCTCGTTTTCAACAACAGCATGATACAAATCATATTTGCTTCCGAAATGCGCATAGACAGTTCTGCGTCCTTTTCCGCTCTGGCGTGCAATATCCTCCATGGTGATATTGTCAAAACCATGCTTGGTAAAAAGTTGGCGTGCCGCTTCAATGATTACACTACGGTTCTCCTGTTTTGTCATCCAATTAAGTTATTTTTTATTTTTTTAATTAGTAAATGTTTGTTTTTTTAACATTAAGGGGTTACCTTTGCACTCGTAAACATCGCGGAGTGGAGCAGTGGTAGCTCGTTAGGCTCATAACCTAAAGGTCGTTGGTTCGATTCCTTCCTCCGCAACCACTTGAAAGAAGCCGTTCAGGCTTCTTTTTTTTGTATCATCAATACGTATCAAGAAGTGTGGCTTTGATTATTCTGACATCAGGTACAGGACGGTAATTGATATCAGTTTTACTCATAGAGATAGAATCTATCACGTCCATACCCTCAACAACCTGTCCGAATACAGTGTAATAGCCGTCAAGGCTGGGAGTTCCGCCAACATTCGCATAATCATCCAACTGAGCCTGGGAATACTCAAAACGACCGCCACGTGCGGCAATAATGGAATCGGCCTGTTTGGTAAGCCTGTCATTGAGGACACTGAGTTTGTTATTCAGTTTCTTGTCCCTGTATTCACGTATCAGCGGCGAATAAGGTCTGGTAATGGAATCCTTGACCACCTTGTGAAAGCGTTTGTTGATTGCCGTCAGATTTTTCATGACATCAGCAGGTTTAACCTTGACCCCGGTTACTATGTAGAACTGCTGGCTGGTAGAGTAATCTGTCTGATGCATGCTGGCCTGAGCAACAGCCCCACGTCTGTGATAGAACTTGTTAAGGTTAATCTCGCCGCGAATTGTATCGGGTTTATCTTCAACTCCCAGAACAACCTTGGGAGCCTTTCCGCGCGATGTCAGATCTCCGCACTGGACCTTGAAATTTTTCTGCACACCAAAGAACAGCTGTCCGTCATACTTGCCGTATTTTGCATGAATAGCCATATTGTGACGGTGCAAAGGAGTCTCACGGAACAATTTGACAACAAACGTACCTTTGGTTGTTTCAAACTTGACATACTGGTCACTGTCAACAATAACAGTATCGGTCAGCATAGGATCAACCTGAACCTGCACAGCCTTGTTCTGCTTGGGTTTGCAGCTGACCAGCGCAAGCATCAATACCGGGAATGCAAAAAGAAAACTTATTCTCATTTCTGCTTCTTGAGTTGTTTGTCAATTTCCGCTTTCAGTTCTTTTCCAGGTTTGTCTGCACTTACATTTGTAACAGACCAGCGTACAGTCCAGTCAAGAGATGCGCCCGGTGTCAAAAGAACATATTCGCCCTGGTTTTCAAGCTCAATGAACGTAGTATTTTCGTTAATGTAAACCTCTTCCTCTTCCTGTTCAGGGGCTGTAAGACCAAACTCCACGTCGGGGAAAGTCTTCAGGAACAGTATTCCGTTGTTAATGAATGCAAGCCATCCGGTACCGTTAAAGAAAGCCTTACGCTGCTTTGGTGAAGGTTCAAACGGGATCCATGCAACTCCGTCACTGAACTGGAACGGCATGACATCAAGAGGATGAATATACTCCTTGTCGGCACCTATAGCAATCAGACCGGCACCCGGGACACGACTAATCTCCCACGGAGCAACGCTTACGTTGGCATCGCTCTCATTCTTGATAGAGTATGTAATCTCAAAACAGCCGCGTTTCTGATCTGTCTTGAACTCCTTTGTAAAACGGTAAGGATATCTGCCGTCAAGTCCGCTGACACATACAAGACTCTTGCTGTCATCAACTACGGTGTAAGGTTTGCTGTCGTAAGTTGCAATAGGCGGCCAGTTCCAGTTTGACTGTGGGCTTGGCCAGAATGTTGCTCCGTAATCGTTCATATTCGGGAAACGGCCCGCAGTTGAATGCTGGGCTATGACCTCCTTATCGCCCAGTTTCAGTGAAATGACTTTTGAACCGATGTTGGGGTTAACCGTCAACGTTGCATCACCAAGAGTCAAAGTGTAAATACCATCATCGTTCTTCTGAATGTCTGATTTCTTGGCACTCGCATTATTCATAGAGCAGAATGCACATACCAGAGCAACTGCTGCAACACTTAAAATTCTTTTCATACTATATCAATTTTTTATCTTTGTCCAATCCAATACGATATGTCAACAATACATATCTTATATAGTGCAAAAATAAGAATAAATTAAGTACTTTTGTAACATAATCACAGAAAAGTATAAAACACTATGCATTCATCACCAAAAAAAGCAATACTGGCAGTATTGGCTCTGGCTTTGTCCGCAACAGCCGCATTCAGCAAAATAACAGAAAGTAATTTTTTGAAACAGGGCGTACTTCTTGACAACGACACGCATCTTGTAATTATTCCGTTGGCCGACAACGCACTGCGCATCCAGTACATCAAACAGCAAAACAATCTGGAAGAGTACGTTTATACCGGTCCGCTTGCGCAGAAAAGCTTTACAGACTACACCGTCAAAGAGACAGACAACGAGATTGTTCTGAAATGCGACCGTATCAGCGCCCGCTACCTCAAAGGTTCCGAAAGCATAATCTTCTACAACCAGACAGGAAAAGAAATCCTGTACGAAAAGCCCAACTCACGCAGCATTAGCCGGAACGGAGAGTACCAGGCCGTAAGCATGAGTTTCAAATCGCCCAAAGACGAATACCTTATAGGACTTGGACAATTTCAGGACGGATATACAAACATCCGCGGTCTGCAGCGCCGTCTTACACAGGTAAACACACAAATATCCATTCCAGTGGTAATGTCAAACAAAGGCTACGGACTTATCTGGAACAATTACGGCATGACAGAGTTCAACCCGGGAGACATAAAGGTTGACCTCAAACAGGAAGGTGCTCAGAGCGGTTCCGTTGTTGTTGATGTTACAAGTACTGCAGGAAACCGCCGCGAACGCCGCTCATTCGGTGCATTTGCAGGAGAGGTTACAATAAAAGAAAAAGGCTCCTACTCCATTCTTCTTGATGTAGGTCAGGCAATGGGGCGCAAGCACCATCTTGAGATTGACGGAAAAGTCATAACCGATGTCAACAACACATGGTTGCCGCCTACAACATCTCTGATCACAGACTTGGAAGCCGGTACGCACACAATAACAGTGCAGGGATCATACGGAGACCACCCGAGCGTAATCCTGCACAAGGTTGACAACAGCACCACTTTTGCAAGTCCTGTTGCATTCGGCATAGACTATACGGTCATTGCAGGTCAGCCCGATGAATTCATAAGCACAATGCGCGGACTTACAGGACAGGTTCCGATGCTGCCCAAATATGCACTTGGCTACATTCACTGCCGTGAGCGTTACAACACACAAGAAGAACTGCTTGAAAACGCAAGACAGTTCAGAGAAAGCAATATTCCTGTAGATGTGATTGTACAGGATTGGCAATGGTGGGGAAAGTACGGTTGGAACGCCATGCAGTTTGATGAGGACAAGTACCCTGCCCCGCTGCAGATGACCAACGAGCTGCATGACATGAACATGCGTTTCATGCTTTCTGTCTGGTCCAAGATTGACAGAAACTCCACACTCGGCAAACAGATGCAGGAAAAAGACTACTACATTGACCAAACGGATTGGATAGATTTCTTCAATCAGGATGCTGCAGATTTCTACTGGCAGAACTCAAGATCAAAAATACTGGGTGTTTCAAATCTTGACGGATGGTGGCAGGACGCTACCGAACCCGAAAACGACGACCTGCACGGACGTAAGATTGCCAACCGCACGCTTGACGGCGATGTTGTCCGTAATCTCTACCCCAACATGGTCAACCGTTCCGTATATAACGGTCTTCTGAAAGACGACCCCGAACGCCGTCCAATGATTCTTACACGCAGCGGCTTTACCGGTCTCCAGCAATACGGAGCAATCAACTGGTCAGGAGACATCGGTAACGACTGGGAAACTCTGCGCCGTCAGATTGCAGGTGGTCTGAGCCTTATGGCTACCGGCCAGCCATGGTGGACATACGATGCCGGCGGATTCTTCCGTCCCGGCGACCAATACAGCAGTCAGGAATATCAGGAGCGTATGCTGCGCTGGATTGAAACGGCCGTATTCCTGCCGTTCATGCGTGTTCACGGCTATATGAGCCAGACAGAACCATGGCATTACAGTGAACAGACAAAGAACATTTTCATAGACAACATACGCCTGCGCTACATGCTTATGCCGTACATCTATTCACTGGCATATCAGGTTTCCGCAAACGACTATACAATGATGCGTCCGCTTCTGTTTGACTTCACAAACGATGCCACCGCCCTTGCACAGCAGACAGAATTCATGTTCGGTCCGTCACTGCTGGTCAATCCTATCACAGAAGCCAACGTAACGCAGTGGGATACATATCTGCCGGAAAATAAAGCCGGATGGTACTATTTCTGGACAGGTGAAAAATACAAAGGAGGCCAGACCGTAACAACAGCCACTACACTTGATAAAATTCCTGTTTTTGCAAAAGGAGGCTCAATGGTAATTGAGAACACCGTCAATGCGGAGTACGCGCGTGACCGTGAATATGAATGCAAATATGTTACAATATATCCGGGAGCTGACTGCACATTCACTCTGTATCAGGATTACGCTGACAATTACGACTACAAAAACGGAGAATACAATACAACAGTCTTCAGTTGGAACGACAAAAAACGTACACTGACCATTACCGGTGAACACAATACAGACAATTATTCACAGGATTTCAGATTATTTGTCGTAGGAGGGGCAATAGACTCTGTAAAAGAAATCAAGAATTTCACAGGTAATAAAGTAACGGTAAAATTCTAAATGTGGGTTTATATAGCTCTTTTATCAGCCGCTTTTCTTGGCATATACGATGTGTCCAAGAAAAGTGCGCTGAAAAATAATGCGGTCATGCCGGTGTTATGGTTCAACACACTGTTCTGCAGTGTGCTCATGACACCGTTTCTGATTATTTCACACGCTACAGGCTGGTTGGACAACACATTGTTCTACCTGCCGGACGGTACGTTGCAGATGCACCTGCACGTATTTGTCAAGGCAAGCATTGTGCTGGCATCGTGGGTATGCGGATATTTTGGAATGAAACATCTGCCCATTACATTATACGGTCCGGTCAACGCAACCCGTCCCATTCTGGTACTGCTTGGCGGTCTGCTTATATTTCAGGAAAAGCTGAACCTCTACCAATGGATTGGCGTAATCATAGCAGTAATATCATTCTACATGCTGTCTGTCAGCGGCAAAAAGGAAGGAATAGATTTCAAACACAACAAATGGATTATCTGCACCATACTTGCAACACTGCTGGGAGCTATCAGCGCCATGTATGACAAATACCTGATGGGGCGTTTCAGCAACATGTTCGTACAGGCATGGAGCAACTACTACCAGCTGCTGATAATGACAGTACTGCTGTTTGTTTTATGGTATCCGCAGCGCAGAAACAGCACCCCTTTCCGTTGGAAATGGAGCATACTGCAGATATCACTGTTCCTTACCGCAGCAGACTACGCATATTTCTTTGCACTGACACAAGCCGATTCAATGATAAGCATTGTCTCCATGATACGCCGCAGCAGCGTAATTGTCTCTTTCATTTTCGGTGCAATGGTATTCAAGGAAAAGAATCTCAAAAGCAAGGCCATAGATCTTATTCTTGTTCTGGCCGGTCTGTTTTTCCTGCTCATGGGCTCACTGTAGCCATTTATCATGAAAATTCAGTATTTTTTACTTAGAAACACAATATTTTTTCCCATTTTGCGTATATATAAATAATATTTATATATTTTTGCAAAAAGCATGAATTATGGCAGATACTGAAAAAGTTACACTGTTGCCGTCAGACAAGATGTACAACAGTTTCATGGACAAACAATACATTCCCAAAGGAAAAGACAAGTACTATATACGCAATCTTCAGGTCAAGGCTCCGGCATCGGGCTGGCGTCATCTTACAAGCAACGAAATTGAAGAACTTGTAAAGAATGACAACACCGCAATGAGCTGGGATAACATCATGGTCACAGACCAGTTTGACACGTCAATGATCAAAAACAACAGATTCTATGGTCTGGTGCGTATTGGCCGTGTAACCAGCAGCGGACTGCAGTACCATGACCTGCGCCTGGAATGCGGCATCACCAACAGTTCCATCCATTCTTGCGATATTGGAGACGATGCCGCCATCCATAACGTTGCTTACCTGTCCCACTACATCATAGGAGACCGCTGCATCCTGTTCAACATTCAGGAAATGTCATGTACAGACCATTCCAAATTCGGAAACGGCATAGTAAAAGACGGAGAAAGTTCAGAAACACGCGTCCGTATAGAACTGATGAACGAAATAGGCACACGCTACATATATCCGTTTGACGGAATGATTGCAGCCGATGCCTACTTCTGGTCCAAATATGTTGATGATACGCAACTGATGGACCGTTTTGACAAGATAACACAGGATATGTTTGACAGCCGCCGCGGTTACTACGGAACAGTAGGCGAATCTTCAGTTATCAAAAACACCTTAATTATAAAGGACGCCAAGATAGGCAACCACTGCTACATCAAAGGCGGCAGCAAAATAAAGAACGTCACAATCAACTCAAGCGAACAGGAGGCAACACAGATTGGAGAGAATGTAATTCTGGTCAATGGTATTGTAGGCTACGGATGCCGCATATTCTACTCAAGTATTGCGGTCAAATTTGTGCTTTCAAGCCACTCAAACCTCAAATACGGAGCCAGGCTTATAAATTCGTTCATGGGAGAAAACTCAACAATCTCCTGCTGCGAAGTTCTGAACAACCTTATATTCCCGGCTCATGAACAGCACCACAACAATTCGTTCCTTATTGCCAGTGTGATAATGGGACAAAGCAACATTGCTGCAGGTGCCACAATAGGTTCAAACCACAACAGCCGTTCCAACGACAACGAAATTGAAGCAGGACGCGGTTTCTGGCCCGGTTTGTGCACCAGCCTTAAACACAGCTGTAAGTTTGCCACATTCACAACAATAGCAAAAGGTGATTATCAGTACGAAATAATCAACCCTATGCCGTTTGCGCTGCTTAACAACAACGTCAGTTCAGATATGCTTGAAATAATTCCGGCATTCTCATGGCTGTACAACATGTACTCCCTTGTCCGCAACGGATGGAAATTCCAGAACCGCGACCAACGCAAATTCAAAGTACAGAACATAGAGTTCGACACATTTGCACCAGACAGCATGGAAGAGGTTATAAAAGCCATCCCACTGTTGGAGGAATGGACTGGAAAAGCCGTTCTGGCCAGCAAAAATGACAATTCACAGCCAACAGACACAGAGCTCTGCGCAATAGGCCGCGATGCCATTGTCAACAGCCCTGATTTTGTTGACAATCTGCAGATATATGGCCAGGGTATAGAAAAGTCATCACGCAAAACACTCATTAAAAAAGTCACAAAAGCATACAACGCATACTACGATATACTTATCCATTATGCTGTAACAAATATTGCACAGTATCTCTCAAGCCATGAGCAGGAAACATTCGCATCAATGGAAGAAAAGATCAATAAAGAGCCGTGGTGTCACAACTGGGTCAACATGGGCGGTCAGATCATGAAACAGAGCGATGTGGAAAAACTGCGCAACAACATTGTTGACGGAAATATAAACACATGGAAAGAGATACACAAAGAGTACAACGACATCTGGAAACATTATAGCATGGAAAAACTGCGCCACGCATATTATTGTCTCAAAAGCGCTATGGGATATGGAAACAGATGTCTTTCAAATTCCGAATGGGAACAGGTTATTAATAAAGGTATAGAAATTCAGAACCATATAATTGATCAGGTTTACCAGTCAAGAAAAAAAGACTATGACAATCCGTTCCGGCACGCCACTTTCCGCAATCAGCAGGAAATGGATGCCGTAATGGGAAAAATTGAAGACAATTCATTCATAAATAAAACAAAACAGGAAGGACATCTCTTGATAGAACAGCTTCAGAACTTAAAAAACAGAATCAAATAACAATTAAATCCAAACAATATGAATCTAACCGATAACAAATACTCCCAATTTGCTCTGGTAAGAGAAATGATGGATACCGTACAGGTTGTTGCCAATTTCAATCAGTCATGTTCAAACAACATTGCAGACAAAGTAGGCAGAATAGGTAACGTATTATTCACCGGAGAAGGCTCAAGCCGCATCTTCCCTGCCAAAAACGCTTTGCGTAAAATTAAAGAATGGGGATTGAATCTTAACGGTCAGACAGACTGTTCATGGCAGTCTTCAATGTATAACCTCAAAAATTATGCAGTATTCCTGGCATCCAATTCCGGACAGACAAAAGAGATAGTAACACTTGCAAAAAAACTTGCAGAGGAAAACAATCCGTCACGTTTCGGTCTTTCGGCAAATTACGATACCCCACTGTCAAAATACTGTTCCAGCACACATGTGCTTAACTGCGGATGGGAACAGGCTGTTGCAGCCACAAAAAGTGTAGTTGAGCAGGCCATGTATTACGAATCCGTTTTGTGGAACATTGCAGGAATGGACAAATCAAACGAGCTGAACAGTGCTGCAGGTGCCATTGAAAAAGCCCTCACACTGCAGATTCCGCAGGAATATGTAGAATGGGCAAAACAGGCCGGCACAATATATTTTGCCGGATACAACGATGGTGTTGCAGAAGAGCTCACTCTCAAAACAAATGAAATAACACGCCGCAAGTCTGATTTTCTTGAAGGCACATACATGCTTCACGGAATTGAAGAAGTTATGCAGAAAAACGACATAATCTTTATGATTGACCCTATTGAAGATGAAACTGAAAAAATCAAAGAATATCTTGTCCAGCGTGCCGGCGTGCGCGTGGTTGCCATAGCAGACCACCAGACTGCATTCCCCACAATCATAGTTCCGAATGTAGGAACATTCCAGCAATACGTATACTTGTGTGCAGGCTGGAACCTGCTGGTTGAAATAGGTATATCGTTAGGAATTGACCTTGATCATCCCAGCCGGGCACGTAAGGTTGGCAATCAGTTCCAATAATAAAAAAAGAGGCTCAAACGAGCCTCTTTTTTTATTTGATATGTTTTTTTATTTTCTGTGGAAAATGTTCATATCCTGAATAGGGCGGTTGTAGTAGCCTTCATCAAGTTTCTTCTTAACCTCCATGAATACGCTGATAGTGCGGTCAACCTGGTCAAGTGTATGAGCTGCAGTAGGAATGATACGCAGCATAATCTGGCCCTTAGGAACAACAGGATAAGTTACAATTGAGCAGAAAATACCGTAATTTTCACGCAGGTCAATAACAACATTTGTACCCTGACCCATATCTCCGTCAAAGTAAACAGGAGTAACAGGAGATTCTGTACGGCCAATGTTAAATCCTTCTTTGCGCAAACCACTCTGAAGAGCATTAACAATAGTCCAGAGTTTCTCTCTGTATTCAGGATGTGTCTTAATGATTTCAAGACGCTTCATATTGCCAAGAACAAGTGGCAGAGGCAGAGACTTTGCATAAATCTGTGAACGCATATTGAAACGCAGGTGATCAATAATTTCAGGCTCTGAACTTACTACACCACCGATACTTGCCATACTCTTTGCAAAAGCATCAAAGATAACGTCAATCTGATCAATTACACCATAGTGTTCAGCTGTACCGCGACCGTTGGCACCCATTGTACCAAAACCGTGGGCATCGTCAATAAGTATGCGGAACGGATATTTCTTCTTGAGTTCAACAATGTCAGCCAAGTGACCAAGGTCACCGGCCATGCCGAATACACCTTCAGTAATAACAAGAACACCACCACCCTGCTCATCGGCAAGTTTGCAAGCATGATTCAACTGCTTGTCAAGGCTTACCATATCGTTATGCTGGAATGTGAAACGCTTTGCAAGACTCAGACGCATACCGTCAAGAATACATGCATGAGATTCACTGTCATAAACAATAACATCTTTTCTTGATGTGAGGACATCAATAATTGAAATCATGCCCTGATAACCAAAGTTCAGAAGGAAACCTGCAGGTTTACCTACAAAACTGGAGAAATCTTTCTCAAACTGCATGTGGTAAGTAGTGTTACCAGACATCATGCGGGCTCCCATAGGGGCACTGAGACCAAACTGGGCAGCAGCATCGGCATCGGCTTTGCGAACTTCTGGAAGATTGGCAAGACCAAGGTAGTTGTTCAAGCTCCAGTTGAGAACTTTTTTGCCGTTGAATACCATTTCCGGACCAATTTCACCTTCAAGACGCGGAAACATAAAATAGCCATCGCCAATTCCGGCATACTGACCAAGAGGACCCGGTGTTCCTTTAATTCTGTCAAAAATATCAACAATCATATAATTAAAATTTTGGATTTATTCGTATCTGTAATAGTAGGGGCAATCAATTATTCGGCACTTTCTTTCTGCTGTTCAGGATCGCTGAAATCCTTGAGATCGTTCTCAATCAGGATATTGTACCACTGGATAATTTTTTTCACATGTGACGGATATACACGGTCGTGATCAAAATCCGGAAGAACCTCTTCAAAGAAAGAATAGAGATCGTCCGATGTGGCCTTTTTAATATTAAGTTCCACTTTTGCTCCGGCATATTTCTCCAGAATGGAAGCAAAAACCTTACGCAACGGAAATTCGTCTGTATTTGTATAAACCGATATGTCATTCAGGGAAACAACCTGATCGGTACGGCTAACATTGAATCTTTTCTTGACGGCATCAACCGTTTCAACAATAATACTCTGATGACCAGGTCCTACAAGTTTATACAAACCCGGTTTACCTGAAATTGTAAGTATATTTCTTAACATATAGTAATTGAATTAATAATTTGTGTTATCTGTTTTTTTATATCACATTCATTCATGTCAGCACCGTTAACCACAACATAATTGGCCCTCTTTGCCTTCATGTCAGGATCCATCTGTGCATCCATACGTTCTTCTATCTGCCGTGCCGTAGCATTATCACGCAACATAGCCCGTTCCAGACACACACTGCGCGGTGCCGTTACCGCAATAACATAATCTACATTCGTTTCAAGTCCGCACTCCAGCAAAATGGCGCTTTCCATTCCAACGAAATTATATTCCCGCTTGCTGTTACACCATTGGTCAAAATCCGCAATCACATACGGATGAACCAGTGCATTAACCTTAGCGGCATTCTCTTTGGCTGAAAAAATAAAATCAGCCATCACCTTTTTGTCCAACTTGCCTCCAACAACAACCGGTTTTCCTATTATCAAGGCCAAATCCTGCTGCAGAGCCGGGTTTTCACTCATCAATTTCTTTGCCGCTGCATCGCTGTCATAAACCGGTATTCCGCATTGGGCCATTACACCGGCAACAAAACTTTTTCCGCAACCTATTCCACCGGTAAGTCCCAGGCGTATCATAAATTAATCTCTTCAATAAGATACCCCACAGATTCAGGCTGGAGCCTTACACCTTGTATGCCGGCAGGATACGACTTGATTTTCAGTTTAAGTTTATCCGAATTGGCATCAATATCATTATAATCAACAACAACACTGAAATCGTCGGCATTATACATGTTATAATCAGACATCCTGACCATGTAAATCACAGTGCAGATGTGCGGGAAAGTTTTCAGAGTCTTTTTGTCAGGCGTGTTGACACCTGCAATGTTAACCTTCACCTCATTTTCGGTGTAATGAGAGGCTTTCACCTTCATTTCAACATGAGACGAAGATACAATTTTGACATTATCATTATTTTCAACCTCCACATGCATCTGCGTCTCCTCGTTGACAATCTGATACTTGCTGACATCAACGTACACGGCATCAAGAGAATCTGCAAATTCCCTTTCAGCAAGAATCCTGATTGAATCCGGTACAAAGATTATGGTATCCACAAAATATTGTTCCGGACTATGGAAAGAGCCTTTGGATACAACGGGCAGATTCTTATATTCAAGAGTTTCGTAATTCAAACGCAGGGAGTCAGTATAGACATCAACAATAGTCATTGACTTTGGCAGATGTCCCATAGTTGTTTCCTGCAGAGAACGCTGGGCAAGACTCAACGTGCCTTGCGGCTTGAGTTCAGTTGTATCATGAGCAAACAGCAGGAAGGAAACATTGACAGGTCTTATCCTGCGGCTTTTTTCATCAGTTAATGCGAAACGCTTGCCTGATACGCACAGACGTATTGGTTGTATTCCGGAAGTGATACGCACATCATCAGGCACATGCGTTATCTCTACTGGAATCTCTATTTCTCTCTGTATAGGGGCATTATAGTCACGTGATATCCAGATCATCAGAGACAACAGCAGGAACAACAGGAACATACATATATTGTTGCCCATATTGTTCTCTTTCCAAAACGCACAAAACCGTTTTGACAAGAGAAGTATATACTGTTTCAGATCCTGGAAACTCATGTAATATCAGAATTCTCCTTATTCAGATACAGAATCCTTTGTTTCCTTAGCTTTCTTTGACTTCTTTTCCTTTGGAGCAGGTACAGGAGCAGGTGTAGGAAGAGGATTTACATAACGCTTGTCAATTTTGAGGCGTATATTCTGGTTTACCTCAACAGTAACAAAGAGATCTTCAACAGCCTTGATTGTACCAACTATTCCTGAAGAAGTAATTATTTCCTGACCTTCCTGCAGTGAATTACGGAATTTGTCACCTTCCTTATCTTTTCTTGGACGTCCAAGCAGAAGCATCATTACAACCATCAGTACCAGGAACCAAATCATACCGCCACCCATGGGTTTCTGAGCACCCTGCTCCGAAGCTGATGCCGGCTCTGACAGATCAACACCCGTCATAAGTACATTTTCATTGATTTCACACTGGTTTGTAAATCCTGTTGCAGGATTGATAAAAAGATAGTTTGCCATTATGTTTTATTATTTAGTTAATTCATTTTTCAACGTTGCAGTTTCTTGCGGATATTGTCCAGAACACCGTTTACAAACGATGCGCTCTTTGGTGTGCTGTACGATTTTGCAAGTTCAACATATTCGTTTATTGTTACAACTGCCGGAATTTCAGTAAACACAGACATCTCGGAAACGGCAGTTGCAATCAATGCCATATCAAAAACCGGAATACGGTTCTTGTCCCAACCGTCAGAAATATACACTGAAATCATATCCATGTAATTTTCCAGATTTGCGGTGACATCGGTCAGAAGCTTTTCTGCAAAATCATAATTACCGTTGTCCGCATACATAGGCAGCAGAGCCTGATCAGCACCTGCCTCCATATTGAAGCCTTTAATGGTCTTAAGAACAAATGAATCAAGATAGTCCTTGTCATCGCGCCAATAGACATCCTGCTCCTCCAGGGCATTGTCCAGAGTTTCGTTGTCCACAAAAACCTCTTTGTACAGATCTTTCACAAAAGATTTGTCTGCAGCATACTGGCCAGCCGTATCAAGCTTAGGGGCACTCTGCATAAGCGTTGCATACTGTTCCAGAGCATCGCTTTGCTTTATTGAATCGTAAAGACTCTCTATCAGGTTGCTTTCTTCAATCCACTGCGGAGTCTCATTATCGAAAAACATCTTGAGCGACGCATTTTCCGACAATTGCCCAATAAAAAGATTCTTTATGAAAAGTCTTTCTTCCGATGACACATGACCAGTATCGAATTTGTCACGGTGACTGATGTTTTTTACGGCATAACGGTTAACCTCAACAAGAAGATAAAGTAATGTATGATAGAGTCTGTATGTAGAATCAAGGCCCTGATTCAAATATTTCAAAGATTCCAGTAACGGATGGGAACAGTTGTCAAGAGCACTCATATAAACCACTTGCACAACCTTTTGTCTGATAAGCGATCTGTTTACCATTTTCAAAAAGAGAAATGAACTTAATTATCGGCACAAAGATAGTTATATTTTATCATATGGAAGCATACATAACACTATAATAAAAAAAAGAAGAGGGAATATTTTGAAAAATAAACATTTTTTACAATCTTTGTGTAGTGTTTCACTAAAATGACAGACAGACATGGTAAAGGACATTTATTTTTCACAGCCTATCAAGGCGGGAAAGCGCATCTATTACGTGGACGTTAAGAAGACACGCAATAACGAATATTACCTTTCCATCACAGAGAGCAAGAAAATTGTTGGTGGTGATGACGCAGAGTCACAACAGGTAAGTTTTGAGAAACATAAAATTTTTCTGTACAAAGAGGATTTCGGCAAATTTGTTGACGGTCTGTCAAAAGCAATCCAGTACATCCATACACACGATGCCGACAAAGATCAGGCTCTGCCAGGGACAGAAGAGTCAGGTGACGCCACTGAACAGATTGACAGTTCAGAATCATCCGAATCACTGGACATCAAAATAGAATTCTAAATTAACTGCATAAAGTCATTGCAGATACAAATATTATGCATACCTTTGCACCAGCTTGTAAAAAAGCAGGCCACACAACTGTGTTTATAATAGTGTGATGGTGAATTGATTATTAACAATTAATTTAGAGTAACACAATGAAATCTATCGACGTACAGGGCCAGAACCGCTCTGAGTTTGGTAAAAAAGGTGCTAAGGCACTGCGTAAAGAAAACTTTATTCCTTGCAACCTCTACGGAGTTGAGAAGGACAAAGACGGTAAAGCTGTTGCAACCGCTTTCAAAGTAACAACAGAAGCTGTCCGCAATCTGGTTTATTCACCAGACATCTATTCAGTAAACCTGACAATTGACGGCAAAACAGTAAAAGCCGTTATGAAAGAGATTCAGTTCCACGCTGTAAAAGACACTATTCTTCATATTGACTTCTATCAGATTACAGAAGACAAACCTATCGTAATGCAGGTTCCTGTAAAACTGAACGGTCTTGCAGCTGGTGTTAAAGCCGGTGGTAAACTTGAGCAGAACATGCGTCTTCTCAAGGTTAAGGCTATCTACACAGCTATTCCTGAAAAAGTTGAGATTGACGTTACAGACCTTACAATCGGTAAGACAATCAAGGTTGGCGATCTCAAGCAGGAAGGTCTTGAGTTTGTCAATGCAAAAGACGCCGTTGTTTGCCATGTAGCTGCAACACGTTCATCAGCTATGGCAGAAGAAGCTGCAGAAGCATAATCAGATTGATTGAATGAAATATTTGATTGTCGGCTTGGGCAACCCGGGTACAGAGTACCATGAGACCCGCCACAACATAGGATTTATGGTGTTGGATGCCTTTGCAAAGGCATCCAATGCTGTTTTTCAAGACAAGCGTTACGGTTTTATTGCAGAAACCAGCATCAAAAACTGCCAGCTGTTTCTTCTCAAGCCCACCACGTTCATGAACTTGAGCGGTAATGCTGTGCGTTACTGGTTGAACAAAGAGAACATACCTCAGGAAAACCTGCTGGTCATATCAGACGATCTGGCACTTCCCATGGGTTCTCTCCGCCTCAAAAGCAAAGGAAGCGCAGGCAGTCACAACGGTCTTGGGAACATTGTATCCGTTCTCTGCTCCACAGAATGGTCACGGTTGCGCGTAGGTATTGGCAACGACTATCCTATGGGACAGCAAATAAAATTTGTGCTGGAAAAGTTCAACCAGGAAGAACTCTCACTGCTTGAACCGCGCATAGAACTTGCAACAGAAATAATCAAAAGTTTCTGTCTTCAGGGCGTTGACCGCACAATGAACCTCTACAACAACAAGTAATCCACAGCAGTCAGATACAAAGGACTGCAAAAGTTCAGACAATGGCAGATCAGGTACGAATAGACAAATGGCTTTGGGCTGTCCGCATATTCAAAACACGCTCAATAGCCACTGAAGCCTGCAACAAAGGGCGCGTCATGATTAACGACGTGCGCGTAAAACCATCCAAGGCAGTTTCCATAGGAGATCAGGTTAGCGTAACAAAACCACCGGTCACATTCCGTTTCCGTGTACTTGCCCCCGCACAAAACCGCGTAGGCGCCAAAGAAGTTCCGAATTTACTGGAAAACATCACTCCTAAAGAGCAGTATGACATTCTTGAAATGAGCCGTCTGTCCAATTTTGTCAAACGCGATGCCGGCATCGGCCGTCCAACAAAAAAAGACCGCCGCGACATTGAATCCTTCATGGAAGACGTCCTCTTTTTTGATGATTAAAAATTTCCGTACCCTGTTTCCACCCAAGGACATAAACCACGACGCTACTACGTATTTGGAAATATCAACCTTCGCAAAAAGGCGGGGAAATGCGAAGGGTGGCGGCCAAAACACAGGGAACATTCGCAAATACGGCACAAAATGCGAAGGATAGAATACACTATGCAATACAACCACCGCCAGACGGGTCTGTGAGCAGGGTTGAAGAAACTATAGCAAGTCAACCTTCGCAAAAAGGCGGGGAAATGCGAAGGGTGGCGGCCAAAACACAGGGACCATTCGCAAATACGGCACAAAATGCGAAGGATAGCGGGCAAAACAGGGTGACCTGGGGCGGGAATCCGTTGCGGATACAACGAGGAGGGACAATAAAAAAGGAAGCCGATTGGCTTCCTTTTTTTATAGGGTGGGTAAGCTTGCTACATCGCGCCGCTACAACCAAATTACCTTTGCTGCCGTCAAGCCCTGGAGGATTCTAAGGGAGCTGGCCGTATAGGACTTACCCGTATGTTCAAATTTGCGAGTGCAAAGTTACAACAAAAAAATCATGCATCAAAGCACAACAGGCAAAAACTGTATTATTCGTCCAGCAGACTGAAGAAAAATTTGCGCTGCAGTTCGTTCGATATAATATGCACCGGTTTGAGCTGACTCTGCGAAGCCCCCTTGTAAGTCATCATATCACGGTAGAGAAGAGATGTCTCGGGTTGCATGAAATGCACCTTCAAAGGACTCAGGCGCTTATTCAGAATAGCACGTTCGTATGAAGGATTTGCCTTGTACATAAACTCCGTCAAAGCTTTCTGGAGAATATCCATATCATAACCCGGCATTGGAACACGCGGTTCAACAAGAAATACATACTGTCCCGGAGTTTCGGACGGATCGGCATAGACGCTGAAATCGGACAAATCAATTCCAACCTGGTTGCAGGCATTTTCAACAGCCCACTGCAATGCTTTCTCAGTGGTTTTCTCAGCCACAAGATTGATGGTTTTGTTGACACGGTACATAAACTGAATAAGAGGCGCCGTTCCAACAAAACCGGTCACGCGCACGGCATCGCTTGTACGGTAACGGTAAAAACCGCACAGATTAGTCACAATCAGCTCATAAATATGGTCCTTCTGAACCTTATCCATGGTCACAATCTGACTTAAATCACCATCGGCTTCCACAGGCAGAAACTCAAAGAACGCACTCTGCGGAACAAGAACGCTGTCCGGGCAGTCAGGTTCAAGAGTCATACTCCAAAGACCTTCCGATGCCACCACTCCACTGTAAAAATGCTTTACGGTTCCCTCTTCAAGATAATTTTCCTTGATAATCTTGTCATACATTGAAAAACCGTCAGCACCCACTCCGCTGATATACAACAATTTAGGCCAAACTTTTGAAACCCATTTGATGTCAGAACCATTCTTGAAAATCTCACGCAACTGCGCTGCACGCTCAGGCATAGGAGCAATCTTTGTCATAAGAGACTCACGTACCGATGCGGTAAGATTCACTTCGTCTGAAATAACACCCTTTTCAATATCGTCAATCAACAACTGCCAGTTATCGGAAATATATTTGAAATAAAGCACCAGATGACTGTAAAAACCGGTCACTATACCGGTAATATCGCCATCCATCAATGCAAAACGAGCATGAACGTATTTATTATTGTCGCCCATAATAGGGTTTGTTGCCTCAACAGGCGATGTGTAAAGCGTGCGCAGGATGATATCTACCGTAGCGGCTCCGCCTTTGATATAATCCGCCATCTTGGACGATGCGCAGCCTACTGTAATACCGCTTGGCATACGTTTGTAACTACCCTCGGTAGTACAGAATGCACGGCCCTCCATCCAACGCGGCGGCAGATTATTGTTAAGGACAACTTGCGGAATAAGATGGTTGTAATAAGTGTAGATTCGCTGTTGCTCAACCGTCATAGGAACCAGTTTGGGATTACCAACCGTTCCGGACGTTGTATTCATGTGATCAAACTGATAGGCTGTAAGGACATTCTTTTCGCCGTCACGCATGCGTTCCAGATGCTCTGCAATATTGTCATAGACAATAACAGGAACACGTCGCTGATACTCCTGAACAGAATCAATTGTATCGAATCCGTATTTGCGTCCGTACTCAGTATCCTTATTGTCATCCAGGATTTTCTTCAGAAGCTCAAAATTCACCTGCGGAGCCTGCTTTATATTTTCAAGAAAAGTCTCAAGAGTACCGCTTGCCTTTTGGATAGTGGCCAAATGAGCTTTGTATGTATTTGAATGTATCTCTTCCATATGAGAATGTTTAATGTGTTATGCAAATGTAATTATTTTATCATTTGATGTACCTTTTCCGGTCCCATTATTATGTTTTTTATTATTTTTGCACCATAATAATATAAAAACCTTCATTTACAATGAGTAAGATTCGTGCCGCAATAGTAGGTTACGGCAATATAGGACACTTTGTTCTGGACGCTCTTGAGGCAGCTCAGGACTTTGAGATTGCAGGTGTTGTACGCCGTTCTGTTCCTGAGAACATTCCGTTGGAATTAACCCCGTACAAAGTTACGGACAACATAAAGGAACTGGGCAAGGTAGATGTTGCCATTCTTGCCGTTCCAAGCCGCAAGGCAGAAGAATACGCAGCACAGATGCTGGGAAACGGCATCAACACTGTTGACAGTTTTGACATTCACACACAGATTGTCGATACCCGCTCACGCCTTGATGCCATAGCAAAAAAGGCAGGCAAGGTAAGCGTCATTTCAGCAGGCTGGGATCCGGGTTCGGACTCCATTGTACGCGCCCTCATGCAGAGCATGGCACCCAAAGGCATAACATACACCAACTTTGGTCCGGGCATGTCAATGGGACACACGGTTGCTGTCAAGGCAATCAAGGGTGTCAAAGCCGCATTGTCCATGACTATTCCTATCGGCACAGGACTGCACCGCCGTATGGTTTACATCGAACTGGAAGACGGTTATGATTTCAAGCAGGTTTCTGCCGCCATCAAGAATGACCCGTACTTTGTCAACGACGAAACCCATGTAATGCAGGTAGAGAGCGTTGATGCCCTCAAAGACATGGGACACGGAGTCAACCTTACACGCAAAGGTGTAAGCGGTTGCACACAGAACCAGCTGTTCGAATTCAACATGAAGATAAACAATCCTGCGCTTACTGCCCAGATACTTGTAAATATGGCACGTGCAGCCATGCTTCAGAAACCTGGCTGCTACACAATGATAGAGATTCCTGTCATTGACATGCTGCCGGGCGACCGCACGGAAAACATAAGACATTTGGTATAAACCCAATACAATACAATACAATACAATACAGCTATGGAAACAGACAAAAGAAAACTGGTAGCAGTATTTACCGCAGACCTTTTTGAGGTGGAGCTTGTATGTAACAAACTGCAGGCGTGCGGCATTCCGGCCATGGTGCAGAACAACACCCTTGGTGCCGTAATGTCACCGTATTCAACATTTGCAGGACTGCCGCAGGTAATGGTTTTCCAGGAAGATTTTGAACGCGCCACAGCAATAATACAAGAAAAAAACGACAATGAATTATAAACGTATAGTAGTCAAAGTAGGCAGTAACGTACTTTCAAAGAAAGACGGTAACCTGGACATAACACGTATGTCAGCCATCGTTGACCAGTTGGCAGAACTCCATGCAAAAGGCATGGAAGTTATGCTGGTAACATCGGGTGCTGTGGCTGCCGGCCGTGCAGAGTTGAGCAATATCGACATGGACAGCGTGCAGAACAAACAGTTGCAGGCTGCTGTAGGACAGGCAAAACTTATTGAGCACTACTACCGTTTTTTCAAGGAATACGGCATTGTATCAGGCCAGATTCTTACTACAAAGGAAAACTTTGAACAGCCGGAGCTGATGGCAAACCAGAAACGCTGCATGGACACAATGCTGGCATCGGGCGTTATTCCGGTAATAAACGAAAACGATGTGGTAGCCATCAAGGAACTCATGTTCACAGACAACGATGAACTGTCAGTTCTTGTATCGGAAATGATGAACGCTGACCTTCTGATTATTCTGACAAACGTGGATGGGATTTACGACAAAGATCCTGGTCTTGCCGATGCCCGCGTGATAACTGAAATCAACCTTGAACAGGATTATTCGGACTGCATATCAGAAATCCGTTCAACACTCGGCCGCGGAGGCATGCAGTCAAAAATGGTCAACGCACGTCACCTGGCACAACAGGGCATCCCTGTCTATATAGCCAACGGCAAGAAAGAGAATATAATTACAAACCTGCTGTTCAACGCAGAAAACACATTGTTCACAAAATTTCTGCCAAAAACAAAATAAATATGATAACAGAACTGCTCCAGCGCGTACAGAACGCCAGTATCAGTCTGGCCGCTGTTGATAACAAGACAATAAACAAGGCTCTGCTTGCAGTAGCACAGGCCACATTGGACAATGCGGACATGATTCTTGAAGCAAACGCCGCAGATCTTGCAAAAATGGATCCGGCAAGTCCTTTGTATGACCGTCTCAAACTGACAAAAGCGCGTTTGGAAGGCATTGCAGGCGACATGCGTGCAGTTGCATCACTGGAATGTCCAGTAGGCCGTCAGATTGACAGCCGCGTACGCCCCAACGGCATGACAATACGCCGTGTGCGCGTTCCATTTGGAGTTATTGGAATTATATACGAAGCCCGTCCAAACGTAAGTTTCGATGTATTCTCACTCTGCCTCAAGACCCACAACGCATGTGTTCTCAAAGGCGGAAGCGATGCTTTCACTACAAACCGTGCAGTGGTTGACATGATACGCCGTGTACTTGAAGAATGCGGGATAGACAAAGACGCAGTTGAACTGTTACCGGCCGGTCACGATGCAGCAGAAGAACTGATGCATGCCGTAGGTTACGTTGACCTGCTTATTCCGCGCGGCAGTTCAAGACTGATAAAAGCAGTAAGGGAAAACTCCATGATACCTGTCATTGAAACAGGCGCAGGAGTATGCCACACATACTTTGACACATACGCAGACCTGAAAAAAGGATCAGACATAATATTCAATGCCAAGACACGCCGCGTTAGCGTCTGCAACGCCATGGACAGCCTTGTAATAGAAAAGAGCCGTCTTAAAGACATTGCAGCACTCTGCTCAAAACTTGCAGAGAAGAACGTTGTAATCGAGGCCGACGCTGAAAGTTACGCAGCACTTGACGGCAACTACCCCGCTGCCCTTCTGGAACATGCAACGGAAAACAGTTTCGGTCACGAATATCTTGACTACAGAATGTCCATCAAAACGGTTGACAGCTTTGAACAGGCTCTGCAGCACATACGCCGCTACACATCAAAGCACAGCGAATGCATAGTAACAGAAGATGCCCAGCGTGCACAGATATTCCAGCAGACCGTCGATGCAGCCTGCGTATATCACAACGTATCAACAGCATTCACAGACGGCGCACAGTTCGGACTTGGTGCAGAAATAGGCATCAGCACACAGAAGATGCATGCCCGCGGACCTATGGCTCTTGAAGAGATAACCACATACAAATGGCTTATCAGCGGAGAGGGTCAGACCCGCCCCGCCTAAAGTCATATTTTACAAAAATATCTTACAGAGATTCAAGAATCTGCTTCAGAACTACAGTAGCAGATATTTCACGATTTGCGGCCTCCGGAATAACCAATGAACGGGGGCCTTCAATTACATCGTCGGTAACAATCATATTACGGCGTACCGGCAGACAGTGCATAAAGAACGCATTATTTGTTACCGCCATCTGACGTTCGCCAATGGTCCATGTACGGTCCATATTCAGAACCTGACCGTAATGAGCATCCTCACAGACAGACCAGTTCTTGCCATAAACAAAATCGGCACCTTCAAACGCTTTCATCTGGTCATACTCAATGGTAGCACCTTTGGTAAACTTGGGATCAAGTTCATACCCGTGCGGATGTGTAATCACAACATCGTAGCCGGCAGCCACCATCCACTGTGCAAATGAATTAGGTACAGCCTGCGGCAAAGCTTTTGGATGCGGAGCCCAGCTCATTACAACCTTTGGACGTTCAACCGTCTTATGCTCCTCTATTGTAATCCAGTCTGCAAAACTCTGCAGCGGGTGTCCTGTAGCAGCCTCCATAGAAAAGACCGGACGGCCTGAATATTTGATGAACTGGTTAAGAATCTTTTCAGTATAATCATCCTGTTTGCTCTCAAAACGGGCAAAGGAACGCACGCCTATCACATCGCAATAACAGCCCATAACAGGAACTGCCTCAAGCAGATGCTCAGGTTTGTCCCCGTCCATAATCACGCCGCGCTCAGTCTCAAGTTTCCATGCGCCCTGGTTCACATCAAGAACAATAACATTCATACCAAGGTTCATAGCAGCTTTCTGTGTGCTCAGACGCGTACGCAGACTGGAATTGAAGAATATCATAAGCAGGGTCTTGTTACGTCCCAGCTCCACATATTTGAAACGGTCTTTCTTAATCTCGAATGCCTGACGCAGCGCATCTTTCATATCCGGCAGATCAAACACACTTGTAAAATGTCTCATAATGTCTGTTTTATTGTTATATGCGGCAAAAGTACACAAAAAAGCTCTTTGATGTTGAATTTTTACAAAATAAAGGCGTATATTTGGGATATTTAAATAAAAGATAATGGAATATAGTATCAGCCAGATTTCCCAGATAATCGGTGGGAAACGTCACGGTAACAAAGACAGTATTGTGTCTTGGATTCTGACAGACTCCAGATCATTATTTTTTCCGCAGCAGTCCATATTCTTTGCCTTGAAAGGCACGCACGATACAGGAGAAAGATACGTATCACAACTATACAGCAAGGGTGTCTGCAACTTTGTTGTCACATGCCTTCCATCGGATATAGAACGTTTTTCCGATGCCAACTTTCTGATTGTGAGCAACCCGCTTGCCGCACTGCAGAAACTGGCTGCATATCACAGAAGCCTGTTTCAGATTCCGGTTGTGGGCATCACCGGCAGTAACGGAAAAACAATAGTAAAAGAGTGGCTGTACCACATACTCGAAAACAAATTCAAAATAACACGCTCACCGCGCAGTTACAACTCACAGATAGGTGTTCCCCTTTCAGTCTGGAGAATAAACCAGGAAACGGAACTTGCACTTATCGAAGCCGGCATATCCCAACCCGGAGAGATGGATGAGTTATGGCAGATTATCAAGCCAACTATAGGAGTTATAACCAACATTGGAGAAGCACATCAGGAAAATTTCTCATCATTGCAGGAAAAATGTCTTGAAAAGCTCAAGTTGTTCCGCGAATGCGAGGTAATAATCTACAATGCCGACAACGAACTGCTGCAGGAATGCATCAACCGCAGCGTTGTAACAGCAAGAGAAATTGCATGGTCGCGCACCAATCCGGAAAAGCCGCTGTACATATACAAGGAAACAGTTGATCTGGAACACGGTTTAACAACTATCCGCTACAAATACCTTGGATTTGACAATTTCTACACCATACCGTTCACAGACCAGGCATCGATAGACAACTCCCTGCAGGTACTTGCCGTATCGCTGTACCTAATGATGTCTCCCGACGATATACGCGAAAACATGGCATCTCTTGAATCTGTAGCCATGCGTCTTGAAATAAAAGAGGGAAAGAACGGAAACATAATCATAAACGATACCTACAATTCAGACCTTACCTCATTAGGTATCGCTCTTGACCACATGTTCCGTCTGCCCCAGAAAGAGCAGTCTCCAAGATACACGCTCATACTGTCAGACGTACTGCAGACAGGAATGTCGCCACGTGCGCTGTACAAGAAAGTGGATCAGCTCATCAACGTAAAAAGTGCGCAGAACGGACACGGAATAACCCGTTTCATAGGAATAGGTCATTTTATCAGTCAGTTCAGGAATTATATAACACTACCCGATGCCACATTCTTTGAAACCACAGAAGAATTCATACGCAGCGGTCTGCTTGACGATATCCACGATGAGACCATACTGCTGAAAGGAGCCCGCAAGTTTGAATTTGACAACATAACTGAACGCCTAGAACAGAAAGTTCACGAAACCATTCTGGAGGTCAATATGCAGGCGCTTGCCGACAACCTCAACTGGTACCGTTCCAAACTCAAGCCAAACACCGGCATAGTATGTATGGTAAAAGCCGATGCCTACGGTGTAGGTTCAATTGACATTGCAAAAAAACTGCAGGAGTGCCGCGTTGACTATATGGCTGTTGCCGTTGCTGATGAAGGCCGCGAACTGCGCCGTGCCGGAATAACCGGAAACATTATGATTATGAATCCGGAGACCACATCGTACAAAACAATGTTTGACAACAAACTTGAACCTGAAATCTACAGTTTCAAGGTACTGAACGAAATAATCAAAGCCGCCCAGCACGAAGGCATAACGCGCTTCCCTATCCACATCAAATTCGATACGGGAATGCACCGCCTGGGATTCCAGAAAGAAGACATGCCGCAACTGATCAATACGCTGACATGCCAGAACTCTGTTATCCCAATATCCATGTTCACCCATTTTGCAGGCAGCGACAACGCTTTGTTCGACGACTTTACAAGAAAGCAGGCTGCGCTCTACACAGAGATGGCAGATATGCTGCAGGCTGCATTCAAGCATAAAATAATACGTCACATCTGCAACTCGGCCGGAATTGAACGCTTCCCCGAGTATCACTTTGATATGGTAAGGTTGGGACTGGGACTGTACGGTATAGACCCTATAGACAACCGCGCACTGAACACAGTGGCCACACTCAAAACGCGCATTCTGCAGATACGTCACCTTAACCGCAGCGAAACGGTTGGCTACTCACGCAAGGGAACGCTGAAGAAGGCATCGACCATAGCCGCCATTCCTATAGGATATGCCGACGGGCTTGACCGCCATCTTGGCAACCGCGCCTGCTACTGTCTGGTCAACGGAGAGAAAGCAGAATATGTGGGGAACATCTGTATGGACGTGGCAATGATAGACGTAACCGATATAAATTGCAGCGAAGGTGACATAGTTGAGATTTTCGGCCGCAACCTGCCAATAACGGTACTGTCAGACACATTAGGCACCATTCCCTACGAGGTTCTGACCGGCATTTCGCCACGCGTCAAACGCGTATATTACAGCGAGTAATATTTTTTTTGAACGTAGATTATAACGCTTTTTGAACATATATTATAAAACACTCTTATTTATAAAGTATTCTTATGACCGAAAAAAAACAGCAGACACTCAGTTCCAGTTTCAGATGGACCATGTGCGTAATGTTGTTCTTTGCAACAACAGTAAACTACCTGGACCGTCAGGTACTGTCATTAACCTATAACGATTTCATTGCTCCCGAATTCCATTGGGACGATGCCACCTACGGTAACATAACCGGTTGGTTTTCATTACTATACGCATGCGCCATGCTGTTTGTTGGGCGCGTGGTTGACCGTCTTGGCACACGCAAGGGCTACATGTGGGCTATTGCCATATGGTCATTCGGAGCATGTGCTCATGCCTTCTGCGGCGCTATGACACAATGGTTTGTTCCTGAAGTCAGCAGCAAAGCAGCCATGATAGAAGCAAGCGGCAACATAGCACTTGCCATATCCACGGTCAGCATGTGGCTGTTCATAGGTGCGCGCTTTATTCTTGCGGTAGGTGAAAGCGGAAACTTCCCCGCCGCCAACAAGGTTGTTGCCGAATACTTTCCCAAGAAAGACCGTGCATTTGCAACAAGCCTTTACAATTCAGGCGCACAGATAGGTGCACTGATAGCACCGCTCTGCATTCCACCACTTGCAAAAGCATTCGGTTGGGAATGGGCATTCATAGTAATAGGTGCGCTTGGTTTTATCTGGATGGTTATCTGGCTTTTCCTGTATGACAAACCGGCAGAAAGCAAACGCGTTAACAGTTTGGAATTGGCTTACATCCAGTCAGACGACGCTGCCCCGGATACCGCTGCTGCTTCCGCTGCTGCCGCTGGTGCCGCCCCGGAAAAATCAATAGGATTCTTCAAGTGTTTCACATACCGCCAGACATGGGCCTTTGCCGCCGGCAAATTCTTCAGCGACGGAGCATGGTGGTTCTTCCTTTTCTGGATGCCGGTCTATCTGAGTTCCGTATATGGATACACATCAGACTCTCCGCAGGGCAAATGGGGAATCTTTGTGATATACTTCATATGCCTGTTTTCAATCATCGGCGGTTACCTGCCCACATACTTTGTGGAAAAGAAAGGAATGCATCCTTTTGACAGCCGCATGAAATCAATGCTCATATTTGCATTCTTCCCGCTGCTCACGCTGTTTGCACAGCCATTGGGAAGTATATCATTCTGGTTCCCGGTAATCATTGTAGGTATTGCCGGCGCAGCACACCAGTCATGGAGCGCAAACGTATTCAGCTCCGTCAGCGATATGTTCCCGCGCAGCACTATTGCCACAGTTACCGGTATAGGCGGCATGGCAGGTGGCATCAGCTGTTTCATTTTCAACAAACTGTCCGGTCTGCTGTTCGTGTATGCCAGCGGCACTACACTGGTTGACGGAAAAGAAGTGGAAATGACAAAAGACCTGCTTGCGGCAGGTGCTGAGTACGTTCGCCCCGCAATGGAATTCATGGGATTCACAGGCAAACCTGCTGGTTACTTCATTGTATTCTGCGTATGCGGTCTGTGCTACCTTATCGGTTGGATGCTCATGCACCTTCTGGTTCCCAAGTACTCCCCCATCTCAGAGTAACGCAGAACAGGGGACAGGTTCCGTTCGCCGAACAGGGGACAGGTCCCGTTCGCCATTTTCCATTTCCAGCATTTTAATACTTTTGCAAAAATGTTTGCATTATTTCTATATTCAACAAGCTGCATCCAGACATGTCCGGATGCAGCTTGTTGCAATGATAGATGTGAGGATTTTTATGCGTGGGATGTTTGATCTTTGCAGATATTTTGTACATTTGAAAAACTAATACCCGTTGCATAAAGTCGCATTGGTGTCAGCAAAACATAATTATATGGATTGTCTGTGTGCCATTTTAAGAATGCAACACAATAAAATTTATATATGCCAAGAAAAGCCAGAAAAAAATCGCAAAGCGGTATCTACCATGTCATGCTGAGAGGTGTAAACCGTCAATGTATTTTTGAAACCGAGAGTGATTATCTGCAGATGCTGGAAATATTAGCGGCACTGCACGTTAAATGGGACGATGTCGGACACATTGTATCCAACAAATGTTGTACAATATACGCTTACTGCCTGATGGGCAATCATATACATCTACTTATCAAAGAGATAGATATAGAGATTGGTGACATCATCAAGTCTTTGGCATCGCGCTACGTATTCTATTTCAACCGATGTCATTGCCGCATTGGACATCTGTTTCAAGAACGGTTCAAAAGCGAGCCTGTTGAAAGCCCAGAATATTTCATAGCTTTGCTACGATACATTCATCTAAATCCTGTGAAAGCGGGGATAGTTCGAAAGGCCGATGATTACAGATGGTCGTCTTGGCACGAATTTTTAAGACCAACGGCAAACAACATATGCAATGCGGGCTCTGCACTATCGGTTGTTACGCTTGACGATTTACGGGAGATGATGGAAATGGAATATGAATCACCTTCTGAATACGAATTTTTGGATGCCGATGAAGATGATATCAATGTTAAAACAATGCTGCCTGATTCATTAGTTCGTGAAAGACTGCTGGCAGCAGCAGGGTGTAGTTCCATGGCGGAATTTCAGAGACTTCCTTTCAATGAGCGTAAAACAGTTTGCCTTAGAATTCGCAAACAAGGAGCAGGTGTGAGACAATTAGCAAGAATGACAGGACTGAGCCAGTCAACCATATCTGCAGGATGAACGGAAGATGAACGGGACCTGTCCCCTGTTCACGAACGGGACCTGTCCCCTGTTCGGGAATACAGTGCCGTCAATAACTGCGGCGGACCTTGAGGCGGAAAGACTCGGGGTGCAGAGCGCAGAAAGCGGCGGCATCGGCTACAAGAAGACACATACAGCCACCACCTCCGGCACCAAACAGTTTTGATGCCAGCACATGCGGAGCGTACTTGTCCAAAGCCTGCCGCACAAGTGGCGTAACCATAGCGGGAAACATTGCAATCTGTGCCTGGAAACTGGCGTTGTAAGCTTTGGCAGTAGCCTCAAGATCCATGGCAAGTATGGCTTCCCAGCAATCAGAAGCGGCATCGGCCAATGCGCGTACCATAGAGACAAGCGTTTCCTTTGGAAGAGCAGGGCCCTCACCTCCGGCCTCGGCACCGAACACATTGCCTTTGACCACAATGCAGCCGTCGGGACGCGGAGCAAGCATTACCATTGCCAGATGCTGCTCCAGCCAGTCAAGCACCTTGGGGTCGTTGCACGTCTCTATACGGCACGGCCAAAAATAGTTATCGTAATAGTGGCGCACCAAGCCTGGCATACATATGCCTATTGAATCCTGCGCACCGCTCACATGAGACTGGCGTCCGGGTTCGTTCTCAAAGCAGAAACACAACTTGGCCAGCATTTCAGGCTCCATATCGGGCAACTCATACGGCCAGATTTTCTTAATCATGTTACGGGTCGATGTAGCAAGTCCGCAACGCTCCACTATTGGGAAAGTAGGTTCAAGAGAAAGCGTAATAGCCCAACCGGGGCAATACTTTGAAACGTAAGGCTGGTCAATCCACGTTCCTGCCAGGTCAACACGCGTTGGCAACAGACATTCCGTCTTGCGCAAATCAGTAGTACTCCTTGCAGCAAGTCCCTGTTCAGGTATACGCTCAAGAACAATATACTCAATGCCGCGTTCGGCACAGAACTGCTGCTTGACTGGACTGCTTCCGTCGCTGTTCACAACAAAGCGGTCCGGTTTGAAACGTTCAACAGACTCCACAAAATCCATCATGCCATGGCCAGTATTTATGCAGGCATCGGCTACATAACGGATAGCCTTGACCATATAGAGACGTTCCTGTTCGGAATAAATGGTCTTGCGGCCCTTGAGTTCCATAATGGTGGCATCGGACCCTATTCCAACATAAAGTTCTCCATAAGACGATGCCTCCTTGAAGAACGCCACATGACCGCTGTGGAGCATATCATAGCAGCCGCTAACAAACACGCGATGTTTCATTTCCGCATACACTTATTTCACATCCTTACTGCAATTCCATGCGTAGCAAAGGACTACAGCAAAACATACCATAGGTACAAAATATGATACATATACACCGCAGCGGTCACTTACAACACCCTGCAACGGGGTAAGCAGCGCACCGCCAAGAATAGCCATAATAAGACCGCTGGCACCTATCTTGGTATCCTGTCCGGCATCGCAAAGAGCAAGACCGTAAATTGTAGGGAACATAAGAGACATGAACACACTTACAAAAATCAGCGCCACAATCATCACATAACCGCTTCCGGCACCAAGAGCAACAACAACACTTGCCACAATAGCTCCCACGCTTGCCACCAGCAGCAGTTTTGCCGGTCTAAAATATTTCATAAGCCACGTAAACACAAATCTTGAAATGCAGAAACAGATAATTGAAACAAGATAGATGGTGGCAGCCTGTTTTTCAAGAATTCCAAGTTCCTGCATCACAATACGGATAGTGAAAGACCATACGCCTATCTGTGCTCCAACATAGAAGAACTGAGCTATCACGCCACCGCGATACACACGCCTGCTCCACAGGCGGCGGAAAGACTCCCCTATTCTGATCTGTGCACCACCATCGCTTCCTTCCGGCATTTTGACACAGAGCATCACAATCATGATGGCAATCAGCACAAAGCCCACCGTCATATACGTACCGGTGACGGCACCCAATTCATGAGCCTGCATCTGTTCCAGGTCACTTGCCGTCATTGCCGCACGGTCTGCGGCATCGGCAGAGGACAACTCTGACAGAATAAAGAACTGGCTTAGCAGGATTCCCGTTATTGATCCCAGCGGATTGAAAGACTGTGCAACATTCAGACGGCGTGTAGCGGTCTCGGGACTACCCATGGCCATAATATACGGGTTGGCTGTAGTCTCAAGAATTGAACACCCGCCGGCAAGAATGTATATTGCAATCAGATAAAACGTGTAACTGGCGGCCTTGCTTGCAGGGAAAAACAGAATGGCACCCGCTGCGTACAGACAAAGACCCAGTACCACTCCAGCTTTGTAACTGCGACGCTGTATGAAAATTGCAGCCGGCAGGGCAAAACAGAAATACGCACCATAGAACGCAAACTGTATAAGCGATGTCTGCGCATCGGTCATACTCATAATTCTCTTGAATGCAGACAGTAGAGTGTCTGTCATATTGTTTGCTATACCCCACAACAGAAAAAGCACCGCTACAAGACAAAACGGCAGCAACGTACTGCGCCCGTCCTTCTCAAACAAATTTGATTTCATATACTAAAATATCTATGTCACAATTATTATCTACTCACTGTACGGACGGCCGGGAAAGAATCTGTTAACAGTCTTCACGTAATTCTTGTACTCCGGATATTTTGACTTGCTGATAAATTCACCCAAGGTGGAGCTGCCAAGGAACAACAGGATCAGAAGAACTGCACCACATATGCTCCAATTTATGATTCCGGTCCCTGCTGCAACAGAAAATATGTAGAAAGACACCCATATAGACTGCTCGCCAAGATAGTTCGGATGCCGGCTGTAGCGCCACAGACCGCTTGTATTAAAGCCCAAGTTATACGGATACGGAAGTTCCCCAAGTTTCTTTCCAGAGTTAATCATGCTCCACTTGGTGCTCTGGAAACGCCACTGCTGTATGTCGGCTACAGCCTCATAAGCAATAAAGCAGGCCATCAGCACGGCAGCAACAAAATCCAACCAGCCAAACTTATTGGAAGCTTCCATAGCAGCAACGGCAGGAAGTGTAGTAAGCAGAACCAGCAGATTCTGATAGATGGATATGAACAGGAAATCAAAAATCACCCACTTCCAACGTGGCTGGAACTCCTTGCGGGCACGCAGCCATGGCCAGCGATAATCCTCCTCTCCGGACCAGAACTTCCATGTATAGGCTCCTTTCAATGCAAAGTTGAACGTAAGACGCGCACCCCAGACGGTAGCAAGAACCGCCATAATTACCAGCCGCACATCAAAGCCGCCCTTGCATGCCACCACCCACGCATATACAGCCGGCAACACGCTCCACAGTTTGTCCATCTGACTGTTATTGCGGGTAATCTCTCCCACTATAAAACAATACGCCGCACTGCACGCTGCAATTACACACAGAACCGTCAGCGTTTCCATTTGCAGGGCACTCAGCCCCAGTAGTTCTTCCATATATTTACAAAATTAATATTTACTTGTTTATTGCTTCCTTGATGCAATCCACTATGTAGCATACGTCATCATCAGTTACATACGGACCTGCTGGCAGACAGAAGCCCACCTTGAACAAATCTTCCTCTATGCCGTTTGTATAGACCGATGCCTCCGCATAAACAGGTTGCTTATGCATTGGCTTCCAAAGCGGACGGCACTCCACCTTCTTTGCCAGCATGAACACGCGCAGAGCCTCTACGTTATCGTTAGGTTGGCAGTCCGTTGTTGCGCTATCAACAGCGTGAATAACTCCTGCAGCACCACCAACAGCAGTCTTAATAACTTCCCTGTATGCATTTTCCTGACCTTTCACATGCACATCCTTGTCAATTGTTGCAGCACAAAGCCAGAAGTTGGCATCGTAACGTTCATCTGCAGGTTGCTTGTGCATTTGTATGCCCTTCACACCCTTAAACAGTTCCTCATAGAGAGCCTGCACATGTTTGTGGTGATCAATATGGTCATTGAGCACAGTCATCTGACCACGGCCTATGCCGGCGCAGATATTGCTCATACGGTAATTGTAACCAATGGCAGTATGCTGGTAGTAAGGATACGCATCGCGGGCCTGGGTGGCGTACCACATAATGTTGTTGGCATCATCGGCACCACGGCAAATCAGAGCGCCGCCACCCGATGTGGTAATCATCTTGTTACCGTTGAAACTCAGCACACCGTACTTGCCGAACGTGCCAAGCACCTGGCCGTCAAAACGGCTGCCCATGCCCTCGGCGGCATCCTCAATAACCGGAATTCCGTACTTGTCTGCAATTGCCATAATGCGGGCGCAGTCATACGGCATGCCGTACAAGGCCACCGGCACAATAGCCTTGGGGTACTTGCCAGTCACAGCCTTGCGGTCCAGAATAGCCTTCTCCAACAGTTCCGGATCCATATTCCATGTTGTAGGCTCAGAACCTATGAACACCGGCTTTGCTCCCAGATACGTGATTGGATGGCTCGATGCGCAGAAAGTAAAACTCTGCACACACACCTCATCACCGGGACCAACGCCGCAGTTCAGCAATGCCAGATGCACTGCAGCCGTACCTGCGCTAAGGCAAACCACCTTGCGGTCCAACCTGCTGCCATCATTGACAAAGTTGGCCAAATCCTGCTCAAACGCATTCACATTAGGTCCCATTGGCACCACCCAATTGGTGTCAAACGCCTCTTTCACATATTTCTGTTCAGCACCATCTTCACTCATGTGCGCCAGGCACAGATATATCATCTTACGTTCTTCTGACATAATATATTGTTGTTTCAATTTTTTCTCTTGCCATATGCAAAATTAATCATAAAGCGCTTAGGACATAAGACTTTACTGCAGGTACCATTTACACCCCGCTGTTTGATCTGTGGAACATACGTTTTAAATGCCGATTTACCATTTGAAAAAAGAACATAATGTAAAAAGATAAAAAAGCTGGCAAAGCCCTTGACCCTACCAGTTTTTTAAGTTCTACATGAAATTCCATTTTATGATTTCTATGTAACACCAATAGTAATTCTTTGTAACCGTTTTCATTATATTTAAGATTATGCTTCTGTACAAAATTCCATTTCCTCAGTGCCACAGCATATCTCTGGCTCCACTCTGACATAGTACTACATCCTCCAGATACCAATGAATTTTCTCTCTCCGTAAGAACATACAATATGGTATTGAATACAGCAATTTTGTTTGCATAATACCCAGACAAAAAGGAAAAATAGACATCATTTGAATAATGCACTTCATCAAATCTTATGTTGTTATCCAATATCAAAGACCGTTTGAAAAACTTTCCCCATAATGAAGGCATACCGTATCTTAATGCAGATTCGTCTCCATTTTTAAAATATGTAGTGAAACAACTTTCAAAATTATACCTGTTTGAAGGCACTGCAATATTATCAGACATCACGGTTCTATTATAGAAAAAAAGGATATCCTCCTCTCTTTCAGCTACCATATCAAAAACACAGTCTGCATTATCTTCAAGAAAATCATCAGAATCAACAAACAGCAACCATTTCCCGTTAGCTTTGGCCAAGCCTTGATTTCTTGCCCAACCTGCACCTATTTGCTCATGGTCTCTTATTACTATCACTTCCGTATCATTACGTTTTGGAATAGATGCAACGCAACGTTGCAACAATTTCTCCGGTCCAAAATGCGGAATAATGACAGAAAAATTAATCATAATTCTATCGAGACCACTCATTTTCCAAGTCTCATGACAAGTTTGTGCTTCAAATTCCATAAATCCAATATAAAAAACTTGGTTTTTGAGGACCTGCCAAAAATGGCATTTAGAATTTTTATGGGCAAACCGACCCATGCATTTGCAAAATGATGTATGCTATATGTATTTTGTGTTAGTTTAAGCACCAATCTGTTTTTAGTTTCTATTGGGCTGAACCAATCATTCGGAAACACGTTAATTATTTTATCTGATTTGTCATAGTCTTGAATTGAAGAAATTTCTTTGATAATACAACCGTTCTGCCTATAAACCTGACGCATTACCACAGGCAGGATGCCCGTATTCATGCTGCCATCAGAATTGACAAAATGCCTTCCCTCATAATAATCCAGCATTATTTGCATAAGAGGATGATGAGCAACTGCACCAATGGTTGCAGCTTCAAAATACCTGGCAAATTCATAGCCTATCACAAGGGGCAGATTCAGAAGGTCATCAAACGAACGCAGTACCTCCACATCGGAATCCAAATAAAAACCGCCATAATTATACAGTGCGTAAAACCTAATATAATCTGCAGCAAAAGCATATTTTTTCTTTTCAAAAGCTTCTTTTACCCATACCTGCGAATTTATATCAAAGCGATTGGTGTCCCATAACATAATTTCATAGTCCGGTAATACCCTTCTCCAACTTTCAATACATCTACGGATCTTATGTGGATATCTATCGCCACTAAGCCAGCACAAATGGATAATCTTAGGAATTCCTCCGTTCAATTGTATTTTGTCTACATCCATAACTCAATCAAGTTTCAATTGCAAGCTGGTTGAAAATGTTTTATTACATTGTACTTTCCTTTTACCAACCTGGTAAAGTCATCTATGTCATCAGAAATGTCTTTCTCCTTATTCATATACTTCATAGTTTTAGATTCTGCAAAATAATCAATTTCATCTAAACATCTTTCAGCACAGAGGCAACAGAACACATAGGTCTTACCATCTGCTGGCATAATTATAATACAAGGAAAAGCGACCACTGATTTTTGAACGTCTGCAAAGCCATGACTGGTAACTTATTATTCCACCAAAAATGGCTGATAAAGAGTCACGAAGAAGTAACACAACAACCAATCTTGATATTGTTTTCGTCAGCAGATAGATTTGACTTGAGAACAAACTTCTCAGGGAGACCACACCAAGCCTTTTTGAATTCATTGATATCAGTCCAATGTCCGAGCAAGGGTATTGTATAGCCAGGCCCAAGTCTTTTTTCAATATACTCTTTAAACAGCACCTTATCCGTAGCTTTGACTATCTCTTCATAATGCCAGTTGAATGCGTACCACTGAATCTTTTCGCTGAATGTATGGGGATTGTCCAAGTCAAACGAGTACCCCATGTGCTGACGGAACAATTTCATATCAGCTTTCTTCAGCTTATTTTGCGTGAACTGATCAAAACGGCGGAACAAGTTACCAAAATAAAGCCTATATGCTATTTTGAATAAAATCGGGAACCGTTCCTTGAACTTATATATATTCATATTCATCTTACACTGAATCCTCCATCCACAAACAAATTGGTTCCAGTAACCCATCTTGAAGCATCACTCAGCAGGTAGATGCAGGCATTCGCGATATCAGAGGTTTCACCAAGTCCGAGCAGGTGTTGAGCCTCAAGAGCTGCACGCTTCTCAGGGTCTTTCATGTGAGGAAGATTCATATTGATTGGCGTACAGATAGCACCTGGCGAAATCGAGTTTACACGCACGTTCTTGCGGGCAAGTTCACAAGCCAGATGCTTTGCAAGATTCAAAAGTGCAGCTTTGGTCATTCCGTAAGTACCCTTACCTGTCTCTCCAAAGCTTCCTGCTACAGACGAGAAGAAGACAATGCTGCCACCTTCTTTTGACAGATTACCCATCTTGCAGCATTCCTGCGCAAGGAAATAACCTGTATAGACATTGACGTGGAAGAACTTGTCCAATTCCTCAGGCTTTGTCAGTTTGAACAGATTGGTAGTAGAAATGCCGGCACAATTCAACAGTCCGTTGATACGGCCAACCTTCGCCACTGCCTCTTTGATAATCTCGCCAACACGCTCATACTCCAACAGGTTGACCGAAGCCCAATAATGTTCCTCAGGTCTTTCAACCATAGTCATTGTCTCCTTCAAGCCTTCTTCGTTCAAGTCAAGAAGTATGAGCTTTGCTCCCATTTTGGAGCAGCTTATCGCACATTGACGGGCGATTCCCGAAGCTGCTCCGGAAATCACCACCACCTTATTTTCAAGTGAAAACGGATTGAACATATCATTCATCTTTATTAGGGTGGGTATCAGATTCCTCACTTATACCCTCGATAGGCGTGTATTCTCTGCGAAGTGATTCATCTACAGGCTGACCTTCACAAACCTCCACTATCTCCGAAATCTTGGTATCCACAAACGAAGCGATAGCTGAAGCCCAGGTCATACCAACGCCAAAGGCACTAAGCATAAGCGTCTTCTGACCTTCCATCTTTCCACGAAGCTCACTCACGATAGTAAGCGGAACACTCACGGAAGAGGTGTTGCCGAACTTCTCGATAGTGTGAGGAATCTTCTCCAAATCCAGCTTCATCTTCTTGGCTAGATAGCTGTTGATGAAGTTGTTTGCTTGATGGAACACAATGTAGTCAAGATCTTCGACTGTCTTACCGCTTTCGGCAAGGGTTTTCTTCAGGTCACGCGGAATCTCTCGGATTACGAAATTGAACACATCGCCACCCTTCATATACCCCTGCTCCTCGGAACGCATATTGCCGTACTCGTCAACCACACGCTCTTTCAGAGTCTCAGGAGTGGAAGGATGACGGTAACCGCCAGCCTTTATCATAATAAGGTCAGCACGTGATCCGTCCGAATTCAGTGAAAAAGTTGTCTCGCCAAACTTTTCGTTCCTTTCAACAAGAGCAGCCACACCACCATCACCAAAAATGAAAGCGGAACGCCTGTCACGAGGACCATACACCTTGCTTCGGGTCTCACCGTCAAGTATCAAAGCCTTACGCAAACCTGATGACTGCATCATAGAATAGACAACACTCATTCCATATATGAATGCTGAACAACCAAGATTGATGTCAAACGCAACGCACGAATTAGACAGTCCAAGTCTGTGCTGCAATGTGCACGCTGTGGCCGGCATACGGTAGTCCTGAGTCTGGCTGATAAACACCAACAAGTCAATCTCTGAACGGTCAACATCGTTATCTGCAAACAATTTCTGGGCAGCAGCAAAACAAAGGTCTGACGAACAGGTGGCAGCATCGGCAAAACGTCTTTCATACACACCCACCTTTTCCACCACCTCATTTACCTGATCCTGCGGAAAGAACTCTGTGTATTTGAGATTTTCAATCACATGAGAAGGCACAGCACCAGCCATTGCACTGATGCCTACGCCTCTGAACTTCATTACTGCCATATCTTATTTCTTGGTGCAAGCTTCATAAACAGCCTGAACGGTTCTGAGTTTCTTGAAATCAGCCATTTCCATCTGAGTGTCGTACTTCTCATCCATCATAGCTATTACAGAGAGATATGCGATTGAACTCCACTCTTCATAATTGCGGAACTCATCTTCCATCTTTATTTCATTTTCCCGTTCAAGTGCTTCAGCAAATAATTCTATAAATTCTTCCATTGTTAATTAATTAATGGTTTATTATTTTTTAATCGATATCAACTTTCTTTGCAGGATTGCCCATATAGAGTGCTCCGTCCTTGACCTTTCTCAATACGAATGTGCCTGCTCCAAAACGATTCCCGTTACCAATTTTTATGGTCTGAGAAGCAAAACATCTGGCCCCAAAGAAATTCTTGTCACCTATGGTAACCTGACCGGAAATTCTTGTTTCTGGGAACATCACATTGTAATTTCCCAGAATCACATCGTGGCCAAAGCTTACACATCCATTGAGGATATTGAAATCGCCCATATGTATATTGCAACTCATTCTGCACCCAAAGGTAATGATATTTCCCTTACCCATCACCACCGACTCCTTATCAAAGAAGAAGCAGTTAGGTGCAATCAGGTTAGGAAACTCCACATTGGGATTTGTAATCTTTGACGATATCGTCTCAAGAAACTTCACGTTTCCTATGGCGATAACCACACTGATGGGCTTATCCCAAGTATTCAAGGCATCGATGTTTCCAAGCACCTCACCATATTTGCATGTGGTACCCACTTCAACACCATCATCGAAGAAGCCTATCAGCTTCCATGTAGGCTCCTTGCGATTGATATGTTCTATCAAGCACGCCACCTCGTGGCCGAAACCACCAAAACCATAAATTGCTATTTCTTTCATTATCTCCTTGTTAATCTAAATTGTTTGCCCAGTTCTTCATCAAATGATGCCGGAGTAAACTTACGATGTCCGTCTCCAGAATCAAAGGTTAATTCAGAAAGGTAAATGTCTTCACCGATGTTGAAAAAATCAACTCTCACAAAAGGAAAACCTGCCGAAAGTTTCTTGGCAATTTCCAGCATTTCTTCAAACCTTTGAGGCTTCTCTATTTTAACGGATTTGTAATCTGCGTATTTTACATCTATGAAATTCCAATCCATATCATAGAAAGATATTGCAGACCCACCTTTTTCAAAATGACCAGTTGCTACATATGCACAATAAGGCATACCATCAAAACAGAAAAACTTGTAATCATCAGGGCTGTGACCATCCTGTTTCAAGAACTCCTCCGCAATAATGCACGGAGTGCCATTATAGAACCTACAGCTGCAAGTGTTCATCATCGTATTATGAACATCAAGCCAGTTGCTCACATCGTTGAATATTTTTTCTTTCGCAGCAGACGCTTTATCTGAAACAAATATCAGATTATTCCCGCCGAATGACATATTTGATTTCAACACAAATTCATTTGGAAGATTATCCCACTCTTTTTTCAAGTCAGATACAGAATACCAATGACCATATAGTTTTGCTGTATATTTATCAGACCCGAGTTTGTCTTCTATATATTTTTTGAAAGTAAGCTTATTTGTAACAGTCGGGACTACAGGGTTATCATAGTACAGCTTATACCATTGTATTTTCTCATTGAATGTTTTAGGGTTATCCAAATCCAATTCATACCCCATTACTGTCTTGTATCTTTTCTTTACAACATATTTTAAGAGGAAATGAGGCCACTTTGCCTTAATAGGAAAGTATTTTCTAACAATCAATCGCATCTTCATAAATACTGAACTTTATATTATTTATCAAAACCTGTCACATACTCCATAAACTCATTCTTAAGACCAATATGGTCAATATACTGATTTACCAACTGGCCCCAATTGCATTCAATGACAACCCATCCTTCATTCGTAAGGGCCATATCCCAACCAATGTACGGATGATCGGGCATTATTGTCAAATGCATTTTCTTTACTGTAGAAACCAGTTCATCGTATCGTGGTATCTGCCACCCTTCGAACTTTACACCAGAATCGGGATGACATTCATAACGTCTTCCCATCTCGTCAATTCCACAGGTTGACAACCTACCAGTTGCGACATCGACATTAGCAAAAATGCCTCCATTACCGGCGTTATCCACAACAGATTCTTTTCTACCAGTTCTAAGAAAAGGTTTCATTCCATGGAAACCGGTTTTCTTGTTATTGAACGAATGAAATCTGACCGTGTTTACACTTGAACTATTCCAGACAGCCATTTCAACACTTTGTTTTATTCGCTCTTCAACTACCCAAGAGCCTCCTTTTTCCATCAACAACTCAAAGATTTTTTTTGTCTCTTCTTCACTATTCGCAGAAGCTGCAAAAACGCCAAATCCCATTGAGGCGTCAAGAGGTTTCAAAATTAGTTCTCGAACTCTCAATGCCATATGGAGGAACTCATCGTAATTTCCAACATCATTGACCCTTATGACTTCTCGTTTGAAATACTGTTTTGCAAGGAGGTAGAAATTATACTTATCCTCTATTTCTTGATCATGTTTCTTACGAGATACGTACCTTCCCATAGTCATATACATATACTTATCCGTGATGAACGTTTTGCGCTTTTCATCATCACAGTCTGCCAATCCCATCAAAAAATATTCTTCAGGATTTGCCTTGCATACATGATAACAATGTTTGATATCTTTCTTCAAATTTGCTAGATCTGCTTTGTTACCAATTATATCTGGAGCGAATTTTTCAATTGCTTAATAAAGACTTTTATTGTAACTATCTGTTCCTATGGCAACCAACAAATCATCGATATGGAGTCCATAGTACAATTCCGAAATCATTCTACTCGAACGAAACTTCTTGATAAGATTCTTCTTTGAACAATGGGAAGGGGTAAATTTCATATTATTCATACATTTAGTTTTTCCCGTTAAACGCTTCCATTGTTGCACTATTTCCTGTAGTTGTATTGATATCCTCCCGCCCCAGCACCTTCCTTATGGTCGTGTAGAACACCTTCAAGTCCATGCCAAGACTGATATGATCAACATAGTAAACATCCAGCTCGAACTTCTTCTGCCAGCTTATGTTGTTGCGTCCGTTCACCTGCGCCCAACCGCTCATGCCGGGAGTTACATCGTGGCGCCTGTGCTGCTCCTCACTGTATAGTGGAAGGTACTGCACAAGCAAAGGACGTGGGCCGATGAATGCCATATCGCCCTTCAGAATATTGATAAGCTGAGGCAGCTCATCAATTGAAGTCGAGCGGATGAACTTGCCCACCTTTGTCAGACGGTCAGCATCGGGGAGCAGATTGCCATTTGCATCACGTTCATCCGTCATGGTCTTGAACTTCAGGGCCTTGAATATCTTCTCATTCTTGCCAGGACGGTACTGGGTGAAGAAGATTCCCTTGAAGCCGTTCTTATTGGCAAAGAACAGCAGCACCATTGTAGCGATGAACAATGGCGACAGCAGTATCAGTGCCACCAATGCCCCAAGAAATCCAATAGGACGCTTTACACAGGTCATATATAGTTTCTGGGAGGGGGTAAATGCAGTCATAAATAAATTGGAATCAGTTTATTATGTAGTTAAATACATCTTTGCGTTGGCAGCTGTAAAATCTTTAGAGGCCTTCAATGAATTTGCCGACAATTCATTTCTTAACACTCTATCCAATGACAACTGTTCGATATATGCTTTCATAGCTTCAATATCTGAAGGATCAAAACAACAACCATTTCTATATTTTTCAATAAGGCTGTGTATTTCACTTTCACATGGTGAAATACACATCAACGGAGCTCCTACTGCCATAAGATTGAATGTTTTACTTGGAACACTAACCTTTGCAGATTCTGTATTCAAGGTAACAACACCTAAATCTGCAGAAGCAAGCGATTGCGGCAGTATTGATTGTGTTTGCCAGTCAAGAATTGTACAGTTAGTCAGTTTTTCATTCATTACGCGTTCCTCAAGCATAGTTTTTTTCTGTCCACCGCCAATAAGAAGAAAATGAATCTGATTATTAGCTTTCATTTGACTTGCCAATTCTACAAGCACATCAACACTATGAGTGTAACCCATATTTCCACTATACATTACAACAAATTTATTCTGCAATCCATATTTTTGAACAAATTCATTGCAAGACTTATCAATAGGTACAAACTTTTCAGATGCCGACCACAAAGGAACAACCTTAATATTCTCTTTTGGCATATATGCAGACAAAGAATCAGCCATACCGTCACTGAGGGAAAAAACATTCTCCGCTTTGGCAAACAGTTTTCTATTTTGTTTTTTCCACCACCTATGTATAAGGTTGTTCTCTTTTATTCCAACGTTACGCAAAGCATCGGGATAGATATCATACACTATTATGCTAAATGAGTTATGCAACAACTTTGAACACATATAACTCATTGGCGGATTTGTTACATACACAACATGGTAATCTCTATACTTACACAGTAGTTTCAAATAAATTTGTAGAGAACCTATGCCCCAGCTGAGAATGCGTCTCAGGGCTGATTTACGATTATATTTTACTATTTTGTCAACATTAACTTTTTCACATAAATTGCGTTCAACGGGTGACAACGAACCGCATATCAATGCCACTTTGCTGGATTTTTCACAAAAAGCATTGACAGTATCTATCATCAGATATCCTGTTGACTGATTAATCAAAACAATCTTATCATGCATACTATTTCTCAATTTCACAGCAAGACTCTTTCATCACACGCTTTTTAATTACTTTAGCGGGATTTCCACCAACAACTGTCCATGCTTCAACATCCTTGAATACAGCAGCACGAGCCCCAACAACAGCACCTTGTCCAATTCTAACACCCATTCCCACAAAAGCATCGGCAGCAACCCAGGAACGTTCTTCTAATACAATAGGTGCTGAAATCAAGTGATTGTTTGGATCCGATATATCATGACTTGCCGTACATAAATGTGCTCCTTGAGACACTACTGCACCATCTTTGATAGTAATAATATCAACATTATAGATTGTAGTATCAGGACCTATTGTAGACCTTCCCTCCATTACAAGATTACGTGGATAATATATCTTTGCCGAAGAATACACTTGTACATATTTGCTAACCTTAGCTCCAAACATTCTTAGAAGCAGTCTTTTATAACGTCTTCCTACACTTCTTGGCAAAGGTCTTGCTGTAACACCCCATATTATACCAAAAATGAGTCGTACCACTTTATGACGGAGCCCTAATTCACTATGATAACTTTCTGTCATATAACCAATTACTTATTATTAAATAATTTCCACAACTTATGCCACACAAAATATACTGGAGTCCAGAAAAATGCGTCAGGATAGTGTGATAACAAATGCAAATTATGTTTTATAATTTTTCTGAATGTTCCAATCTTGCCTGAGAATTTTGCAGATACAAGCCTTTTGTCATAATGCCCAAAATTCCCGCCAGTCATCACCTGTTCAAGAATATAACGGCCCTCTTTTTCACAGGGTTCACAAAGAATCATTTGTACAGAAAGACCAAAAAAATTCTGCATAATCCACATAACACCACTGGCAAATTTAAGCATCCCAAACTCTACAAGCAAATTGTGAGTAGCTTGTATTTTATCCTTAGAAGCCGACTTGAGAACAAAATAATAGTCCGTCAATTGCCGCATTCCAACTCCTTCATACAAAAAATGACGGTAAATGTGCAACAGAATATAAAATAGATTGAATTGGGCACTGGGAGTTACAAAAGCACCGATTTGATCAAACATCCAATCCTTATGCGCAGCAAACCATTTCTGCAGTTTTTTATTCTTTGACAGATTAAGGAATATTTCAGGCACATAATGCATTTCCACTTCAGTGTCATCAAATATATTCAAATGCAGATGTTTGTAATCCCATTCAACATTCTTCTGTATAGTATTAGCATAATCTAACGCCTTTCTACGCCCGCAATCAACATAAATATCAATGTCACCACTTTGACGCAACAATGCAAGTTCACCATATAGCAATGCAATACCCTGCCCTTTCAGAATACTTGACCTGATTCCTTTTTCAGACAAGGTTGCTTGCAGTTCCATGCTTTGTCTATTAAGTTTTTCATTATTCTGCTGAATATGCAAAGCTGTTGCCATCCAGTTAAGATAGAGTTTTTCGTCAATTCCAATTATGCCGCAGCCGCTGATGGTGTCAACACCAAGAGCCTGCAAACCGGCAAAACAGATACCCGCTACAGATTGCTTGACAGTCGTACTATATATTTCCATCCACTCCTGCTCAGAAGGAATGTAAGATAGATTCTTTTGTACTCCTAAAGAAACCCGTAACAGTTCAAAGAAACAACTCTGCATTGTTTTTCAGGATTTATCTTTCGGCACGTACCGGATTTTCAAGAAAATCCTTATACGCTAAACGGATTCCATCTTCAAGTTCTGTTTTGTAAGTCCAGCCAAGGGCTGTGGCCTTGCTAACATCAAGAAGTTTGCGCGGAGTGCCGTTAGGACGCGATGTATCCCAATTTATTGTACCTTCAAAACCCACAATCTTTGCAACAAGTTCTGTAAGAGCCTTAATAGTAAGTTCCTTTCCGGTACCTGCATTTACAGTTTCATTTCCGCTGTAGTTGTTCATCAGAAACACGCAAAGATTCGCAAGATCATCAACATACAGAAATTCACGCAGAGGACTGCCATCACCCCAACATGTAACTTGGGTCAGGCCGGATACCTTAGCTTCATGAAAACGGCGTATAAGCGCCGGCAATACGTGTGAATGCTCTGGGTGATAATTATCATTTGGGCCATATAGGTTTGTAGGCATCACGCTTATGTAGTCGGTCCCATACTGGCGGTTCAGAAACTCACAGTATTTGAGTCCGCTTATCTTGGCTAGTGCATAAGCCTCATTGGTTTTCTCCAATTCACTTGTCAGCAGACAACTTTCGGGCATTGGTTGCGGTGCCATACGGGGATAGATGCAACTGGAACCAAGAAATTCCAGTTTTTTACAACCATTTTTCCAAGCTGAATGAATTACATTCATTTCAAGAATCATATTCTGATACATAAAGTCCGCAAGCGCGTTCTGATTGGCCACTATTCCACCAACTTTTGCAGCGGCAAGAAAAACATACTCAGGTTTCTCTGCCGCAAAAAAAGCCTCAACCTGTTCCTGACGCGTCAGGTCAAGTTCTTTATGGGTGCGTGTTATTATATTATTGTAGCCCTGTCTTTGCAATTCGCGCACAATTGCACTTCCAACCATTCCGCGGTGACCCGCGACATATATTTTTGCATCAATGTCCATCATAATTGTAACAAATTATTTCACAATACCCTTTTCAAGGTATTCTGCAAGATTAGTACGGACTTGTGTGGCAGCAACTCCTGCCGCCACCTTTGCCATATCGGCATTTACCATCAGTTTTACAAGCTGCTCAAAACTGGTTTTTGACGGATTCCAGCCTAATTGCGACTTGGCTTTTGTTGGATCACCCAAAAGATTGACTACATCTGTAGGCCGGTAAAAATCAGGACTTACCTCAACAAGGACCTTACCTGTTTTACTGTCAATTCCTTTTTCTGTAGCACCAGCGCCGTCCCATTTCAGTTCTATTCCAGCATAGTGGAATGCTAATGTGGCAAACTCACGTACGGTATGCTGAACCCCGGTAGCTATGACAAAATCCTCTGGTTTATCCTGTTGCAAAATGAGCCACATACATTCTACATAGTCCTTTGCATAGCCCCAATCACGCAAAGAAGACAAGTTTCCAAGATAGAGTTTTTCCTGCAAACCCTGAGCAATACGTGCTGCAGCAAGTGTAATCTTGCGTGTAACAAAGGTCTCCCCACGGCGTTCCGATTCATGATTGAACAATATTCCCGAGCAACAGAACATTCCATAGGCTTCACGGTATTCTCTGATTATCCAATATCCGTATAACTTTGCAACTGCATAAGGGCTATAGGGATGGAACGGTGTTGTTTCATTTTGAGGAACCTGCTCCACCTTACCGTAAAGTTCGCTGGTACTTGCCTGATAGATTCTACATGCCTTTTCAAGATGATTTGTGCGTACAGCCTCCAACACACGCAATACGCCAACGGCATCAACATCGGCAGTAAACTCAGGAGAATCAAAAGATACCTGTACATGGCTCTGAGCCGCCAGATTGTATATCTCTGTAGGTTGAACATCACCAACCAACTTTACAAGACTCATAGAATCACCCATATCGGCATAGTGTAGATGAAAATCAGGCATACCCTCCAAATGGGCAATACGTTCTCTGAAATCCACTGAACTGCGGCGTATTACGCCATGCACATCATACCCTTTCTCCAGCAGGAACTCCGCCAGATAACTTCCATCCTGTCCTGTTATGCCCGTTATCAGAGCTATTCGTTTCTGTTCCATATTTTCAATTCTTTATAATTTACAACCCAACGTAAAATAATCTACAATTACAAATTTTAACGTATCAACCTCTCATATAACTCTACATACTTTTCAAAGCACTTGTCCTTGTCAAAGTATTCTTCTGCCCTCTTGCGACATGCTGTTGAGATTTTTTCTTTATTTGCAATTAGCTTTGTATCCATCATCTTGATAGCTTCTGCTACACTTGCAATATCACCTGTCTCAACTGCCAATCCTGTATTCTCATCAATTAGATACTTCTGTGCTGTATTATTGTATACAATTGCAGGACTCCCACATGCCATACCTTCAACAATTGTAAGGCCAAATGTTTCAGAATACGAAAGACTCATCACAATATCCGCCATTGAATAGTATGTTGCCAGTTCAGCATTATTTTGAGTGAGACCAATGCCTACCATATTATGTGGAAGAGATTCTATCAGTCCTTTATTCAATCCTATCAGCACTATAACATATTCATGCGACAGAATCTTACTTAATGCAATATAATCCAGCAGCCCCTTACGTTCACTCCAAGAAGTTGCAACGCTAAGAACAATCTTCTTTGAACCGATACCGAGCCTTGCCTTCACATCAGTAATTTGCGGTTTGAACACATTGATATCAATTCCATTATGAATCACTTCTATCGTATAGTTTTTCAGGTGAGACTGACGAATGTTATCCGCTAGCCACTCAGACACTGGAACTATGGTCAGAGACTTCAATCCCGCACAAAGGTTCTTCTTAAGGTTGAAGTTACGTCTTGACCTGTCTAAAGAATACCACTTACTCAACGGGCAATGGCAACATTCTGTCTTCCATAGTTCGCACCCAACAATATTAGAGTAGTAGCAGTGACCTGTAGTAGCCCACTGGTCATGTTGACTCCACACCACTGGAATTTGTTTTTCAATCAGATATTCAAACAACATTTTATAGTTCAGCCAATGATCGTGGATATTATGGAGATGAACAACATCAGGTTTAATCTTGTCAATTTCTTTCAAAAGACGTTTTGTGGAAAGACGTGATGCAAGACCCTCGTTGTCCAAAAAGAGGTTTTCTGCATAATGCTCCAAGGTCCAGAACATATTCCCCACTTTAATATTATTCAAAGAAGAAGGATTTGCGTTCCGACAAAAAGCCACATAGCACTTCCATCCGGCATCTTGCGCCTTCATTCCAATTTGTTCAGCAATCTTTCCTGTGCTGCCCCAGTTGGAAGTACAGTTTAGTTGTAAGAGGGTTGGCATAATTATTTCCAATAAGCTTCAAATCTATGATGCGGAATTTGCTTGTCTTCAGACGGTAATTCCATATAATTGCCATAAACATTTGACAAATAAGTATGATAATCAGCAATAACCATAAATTTTTCATTTTCAAAAGGGAGTTCAATATATATATCATGAACAGAATAAGACGTTCCTTTATTGCCATAGCACCAAACAAGACAGGCTCGTCTACATGGTTTAACATTTGAAAAGGAAACTGCTTTACGTTCTATTTTGTTTATAATACAATTATATGAAATTGGAAAAAGTACTAATCTGGAAAGTGTAATGGTGAGGTTTTTCCATACCGGACGATGAGTGGAATATTTAAGACGCTTAATCATTAAAATGTTATACAAGCATCTTATCCTATTAATGGTTTTATCTGGTTTACCTTCATCATATGGTATGGAATCCATTGGAAAAATGTCGATATAAATGTCCAAATCCATGCCACCGCAAAGATTCTCCCTCAATATTGTTCTAGTATCAATTACTTTTGCAAAAGGGTATAAATATTTTTTTTCTTTTGAATGAGTGAGAATTCTATATGGAGTGCTATTATCGTTATAATTCTTAGATAATACGTCAATCAACTTTTCATATTCATCACGAACAAGCATAATATCAATGTCATCATCCCAAGGAATATAACCTTTATGTCGCACAGCACCGATTAATGTGCCACCAGCCAATGAATATTTTATTCCATTTTCACGACAAACCGTATCAACATACTTAAGTATATCCATTTGGATATGACGCAATTCACTGACATCTGTTATTTTTTTCATAGTTTAAATGTTATAAAGTTTTGCATTAACTATATTCTCAAATGAATTAATCCACATCTCGGAAATGCGGTCAACTGATATAGAAGAAAGTATTGAAGGGCCTTTTCGCGACAGTTCATCAGCAAGTGACGAATTGTCTATAATTTTTAGTATAGCCTCTGCCAATTTGTCTGGACTTTTTACAGGAACTAAAAGTCCGTTTTTTCCACTATCAGTTAAAAAAAAAGGTCCACCTGGAGTGCAATCTGTTGAAACAACAGGAATTCCAACCGAAAGAGCATCTATCAATACATTTGGAATTCCTTCGTAAAGAGATGGTAGGACAAAAATTCCTTCATATTTAATAGTTTCTGGGATATCCCATGTGTAACCAGGGAAAGACACCACTTCATTTAACCCAAGTTGTTCAACCTGAGTCTTATATGTACGTAAAAGGCTTCCATCACCCCATATTATTAATTTATATTCTGGATGCTTTTTATATACGATTGAAAAGGCATTGATAAGATCAGCGTAACATTTTTCTCTTTCAAACCTACCAGCGCTAACTATAGTTTGCTTTCTTTCGCCAAAATATGGTTTCTGATTGTTTTTCGGAAGATATGGGTTGGGAATAACAAAACTTTTATTGATGACTTTAGTTCCAAAATAATCACGTGCCTTATCTAATTGGAAAAAGCAATAATCACTATGACTGTACGTCCATTTCACCAATATATTCCATGGAAACGTCATTGTATACGGATCACCTCTCTCCGCTGGACAAAACGTGACTGATAGTCCTAATGTAGCAATCCTTGACACAACAGCAACATCTGAAACAAAAGGGCAAACAATATTTGGGTTAATGTTTCTGATTGCTTTTCTTAATGTTATGATTTCTTTAGAGCGCCATATTATTAAATTCTTACTGTTTGACCTAGGAATGTTAATAAAAGAAATTCTTTTATCCAACGTCTCTGGTCTTTTCCCGTCAGAAAGAAGAATGACATAAACTTTCTCAAATATGGTTGCACATATATTGGCAACATACATTGTCATTTTGCCTGCTCCACCTCTTTCCAACTGACGTGAGCGATTTACAAATACGATTGATTTATTGAACATTCGTAGAAAATTTTTCTTACTTTACATATCCTTCTTTAGCCTATTGTCTCATTTAGCAATTCTAAGTACAATATACCATAATATGACAGATGCCATATACCCAATTGCCGCATAATAATGGGCAAAAAGTCCAAAAAGCACAATAGAACACATTGCAATGTATAGAAATGCATTGTCTGCAGTCACCATATTCTTTGTAATTTTTGGTATCATAAAAGAACTTAACAAAGCATATATTAATGTAAAAGCGACTGCAATTGATTTGCCAGCTCCAACCATTATATGACCAATAAATGTATAGAATACACCCGTTTGCATACCTGTAAGAAGTGTCGCCTCTTGTTGAATAATAGTTCCTCCTACATCATTTCCTAATAAGAGATGCATCGTAGTAGGAAACAGAATACCCAAATTAATGTAAGGAGGCTGATAATTATCAAAGAAATAACAAAAATTGATATAAGATTGACCTAAGTAGCTAATTAAACTTGACTGTGAGTCAGAAAATCCTGAGCCATTGATTTCTGTTCCAAATCTTGATATTGTCATAGCAACCAAATATAGAATCATCACTGCAACAATACTTAAAAGTATTCGTAATATTCTTTTTCTTTCTTCATTGCTCATATTATGTCTGAAAAAAAGATACATTGCACCTACAGCAATAATCCAATATGCTGAAGTGCTACGATCCGCCCCTGCTATTCCACGTATGGGACTAAATAACGAGGCAAGAATAAAATAAAAACTATACCTTATAGGTGATTTCTGGACGTAACGAAGGAAGAAAGCTAAAAAAAGGGAAACCCATGGACAGGAAAAAACCATATTCAAAGAAACTAAAATTTGTCTAATTCCATCCGATAAACTGGTTAGATATGAAGTAGGTCCTTGCCCTTGATAGATAGAATTCCTGATTTCGCCCATATCTCCATTCAAGACAAAAAGAACAGTATCTTTAATAAACAATATACTGATGATGAACCACACAAATGCTATTACTGCTATTAAATATACTATCCACGGCTTACGTAATGGTTCTAACTTTATAATTTTATTATGACTATTTCTGGCGAATGGTCTTATACACAAGAAAAGCAATGAGACATAAATTAATGAGGTTTTAAGTGATATCTCATAACCATAAGTATCACCGGACATCATATCTAGAAGATATATAAAAATGCTAAGTACACTTGATACTCCAAACATTACAATAATGAATTGAGCAATGTCAAAGTGTTGAAGGTCTTTATTCCTATTTAAGAAATATACAAGAAAAAAAACAAATGGTAAAAATATCCACATATTATAAATTATGCTCTATGAAGTATAATAAATTATTGGGGGATAGTTGTTTCTTGAAGTCGGTTGAATATGAAACATATTTATTCAACCATTCAGGAGATTCATTTGATTTCAAAAATGTATTTAAAAAATGCATAGATTCAGGATGATAGTAGCATGAATCGACCAAACTAGCATTGTTTGTCAACAAGTGTCTATCGTTCATTATACTATCCCATACCCTTGGGGTATATCCATCTGCATTTTCTTGCATAATATCAACTATACACTTGCACCTTCGACTACACCTGAGATTTTCTTCATACGAGAAACATTTTGTCGGATAGTGAATACCATTTATCCGAGGTGAGTTTTCTGGCATGTCAAAAAGATAAAAGTCGCATTGAAGGCCTAATAACGTAGCTTTATTATATATTTGATATATCAATTCATATCTTGTTTTCGCCTTTCCACAGAAATAAAGATCATATTTCTTTTCATCTTGAACTTGTATATCATAATATGACATAGGCGTAGGATAATAGAGCATACCGTATTTTTGGCAATCTCCTTTATCGTAAGAGATAAGCAAATCAAAGTTATTTCTGCACTTCTTAATGTCAAGATAACAATTCCGTTCAACAATATCCTGCATGTACAAGATAATCTTAAGTTTAGGATATGTAGCTCTAAGATATTGTATATAAGAAGATTGAAAGATTTCTTCCGTACAGCCAAAAAATATAAAACAGATTTTTTGCTCTCTACAGAAATCGTGAGGAAACAAGTGTTTGAATGTATATCTTTTAAATGGTTCTTTTACTATTCTGTTCACTTTCCTTGAGAATGTTAACCGAATTAGCAATTTTGAAAGGAAAGATTTTTGTCTAGACAATCTAGTAGGGAAATAAACTACTGAAGCATTGTTTTGAAAATCCTTATACCCAAAATCATAGTAACCACCAGCAATATTATTACAGACGATAAACTTATACTCTAAGTTTTCTTTTTCCATATGATACAATTAACGATATTACATTTTTACGTTCAGCTTTGTCCAATAAGACAAACAAAAGACACAACACACATAAAACCGTTGATATGCCTATAGTAATAAATAGTTTTTCAGTACCATCAAAAATTCCGTTTAATGCGAAAAGAGGTAAACCTGTTAGAAAAATAGTGACAATTATTGGTAACACATCATATCTTATATAATAAAGTAATTTAAAATGAATATTCTTCTTTGAATAATACATTCCTATTAACATATTCAAGATACCTCTAGTCAGTATTCTGCTACCAAACACAAGAGCAGGATACAAACCACACTCTAACAACAAAAATGCACACACTAAATCTAATGTAAACGAAATCGAAATGGCAATTTGATATCCTTTAATTTTTCCAGATGCAGTAATTGCTGTATTGAATACCCCAGTAGTGGCATCTATGACGGAACATATCACTATTAAAGAACAGAATTCCACAGTATATTTTGGTACGTTTCCAAGCCAGATTTCCAAGACATAATCCATATTAACTAACAATGGCAAGGCAAGAACATACGCTAGAAAGAAAGATACTTTTGATGCTCGGCACATCAAAGTATGCATGTCTTGAAAATTATTTGCCGCATATGTCTTGACTATCTGAGGATGAAAAGCTGTAGCAAAACTTGACACAAACATACAGACAGCTCCATTAACCTGATTTGCAAATCCCAATGCAGTATTGGCCACAAGTCCAACAAAATTATTAAACAAAAGTGACACACCTTGTTGTGTCGCGGTATTAGCTGAAGAACCCAATAAAGTCCAACCAGAAAAAGAAACGATTTTCAAGCAATCATCTTTATCCCATTTCCACCAAAATGAGTATCCCTTAAAAGTATGAGAAACATAAACAACAAACACAACTAATATAATTCCTGTAATCAAGAATAACGCTAACCCATATAATTTCAAATGGTCTATTGAAGCGTATCCTATTAATAAGACCAATACCAGTTTCAAGACTATTTCTGCAATTGAAATAGTTGCATACGATTTCATCTTTTCATGAGCGATAACAACAGATTTAACAGGAATTATCAAAAACCGAAGAGCCAATGTCAATATAGAAAAATGATATACAAATAATGCTGCATTAAAACGTTCAGGTGGAATGTTTGTAAATTTATATACGACAAATAGACCAAATGTCTCTCCTAAAAATATGATGGCAGCAGCCAAGAGAATATGAATGGTAATACATTCCGAAAAAATTTTTGAAGGATTCCCGGATTTTTTACCTAATTCATATGTAATAAAACGACTCGTTGCAGTTGTTTGTGCATTTATAAAAAATGCTATAAGGGTAACTATTCCACCCACAACATTATAAATGCCCAAATCTACCTCTCCAAGTATTTCTAGTATTTTTCTGGAAAGATATAATGAAATTAATAATACAATAAATGTTCTCGCATATAGCGATATTGTATTCTTAGCTATTAATTTATTGTTTATAGGCATCTTTACATATACACATTGAGATAACAAGATAAGTACAAAACATTTTCGCTATTCGCTTATTATTCTCAGAATTGTCTGGCATGTTAATCTACTGGCTCTATAGTAGTCTTATTTCCTGAATTTATGTTATTATGTTAAGTCAAATTGAAATAAAGAACATCAACATCCTTTCTGATTATGTTTGGACGCTTGGAATACTCCATTCTTTAAGAATGATATATTAGCAATCCATAAATGAACTATACAACTTAATCAATTGCTCAACAACAGATCTTGTAGTCAAGTTCTGGAGAGCATATCTTTCATTTGACAAGCCTAAAGTTGCATCATTTAATGCATTTGTTATTGCAACTGGTACGGTTGACAGGTTGTTGGAATCAAACAGATAATTTCCAGTACTTTTTAAGATTCGCCCTACATTTCCATCATCAGGTCCAACAATAGGAAGCCCTGCTAACATTGCAAGCGGTACATTTCCTGAATTAAGAATTTTAGTTCTCTGTATAAGCATCACATCAGCTGCTGCTAAATAATATGGAACCATATCATCAGGAATATATTCATGCGATATGTGTATGCCATTAAATTTCGCTAGTAGTGTATAGCGAATTGTTCTCTGCAAAACAGTCAAACTACGTCTAATATTTTTGCTCCTTATTCTTGCTACATAAAAACCAGGCATCAGGTAATAATAGTCATGAGAACCCAATTGTTTTTTCAAATTAATCACAATATTACGTTCTTCATCATCTCTAAAACTACCAAAAGACAAAATGCATTTTTTGTTTTGAGGAATATGCAAACGTTTACGAGCTTCTTCTTTCGTGATATTTAAATTGTATAACTCATCGTACACATGATGCGCAATTACCACATGTTGCGCTTTGATATTTGGGTATGCACCTTGAAGCAGTTTAATACTTGCTTCACCCAGATGGTGTATACAATCACAATTTTCATAAATCAGCTGATATGTCTTGTTTATTGCTATTCCCGAGTCATAATGCGGATGAATATTATGACATGTACACATCAATATATGACCTGCACTATGAATAGCCTGAATAACCCGTTGTAATTTTTTACAATCAGGATCAGTATTATCAACTAACAAATTTGGCCATTGTAAATGAACAATATCATATATTATTGCATTGTTCCAGAACTCTGATATTGAGCACGTTACATCCAATCCAGTTCTAATCAATCCTTCATAAAGAGTGTTTACATATGGATTGATATATGAATTAATATTACATGCTATTAAAACTTTCATAATTCACGCTCTTTTGAATAAAATTCTCAATCAAAGGCGGAAATTGCTCACCGCTAAGCCAGCAATAATGGATAATTTTTGGTATCATAATTAATTCTTATTTTAGAAAATTAGACGATCTCCATCAAATGCCATAACAGCAAAACATATTGCCAATCTAAGTATTGCCTCTGCAATACTGACATATGCGTATATACCCATCTTCTCGTGGGCAACAATCAACGAATTGTATGGTGAACTGATAAGTCCAATAACAAGAGTTATTAGCGAAAATTGGAATACCCAAAATGCGGCAGTTTCTCTTCCCTCCGGTATATTTGTTCCACATTTGAGAAACCACAATCCTAATACCTCAAGCACTAAAACCGCAATGACAGACATAATAATCTGCGCATTGACAGAAGTAGAGAACATATTTTTCAGAATTATCTGCCATTCAATTTGACTTTGTATCTGATGTATTTCTTCAATCGGGAGTACGTTGATACTTTTCTCCACGACCCTGCACAACAATGTATTGCCAGGTAATTGGATTTAGACTCCCAAATACTTCCTATATGCCCACCTATGCACGTAGATGGATAAATTATGAAATCATCATCAAGGTGCTGTTCCTGATCCATGTACCTGAAACCGAATTTCACGGCTACCGATGCCAAGACATCTGGGGCTATTATTTTGTTGTCAAGTGTACCGTCGTCCTGTCTGAAATGCCTACCATTGTAATGGTTCAGACAAGCTTCGATATACGGATGTCCTTTTTCAGATGCTATTACTGCAGCCTGAATACCACACCCACTGACAACATCCGTATCTGCCAACAAGTTACCGTTACTGTCAATTATGTTATTTTGAACGGACTCTTCATGTTTTCTATTGTTGAACTCAACAGCAGAAAAGCCTCTGCAGTTCAGGAAATCGTCAAATGAGCGGTTGACAAACACATCAGAATCCAGATATATACCGCCCTCATTGTAGATAGCATACAGTCTGATGTAATCAGCCGCAAATGCCCATTTTCTCTCTTCACAGGCCTCCTTTACGTAGGGAACACTATTTATATCAAAATTGGAAGTATCCCATTTCTTTATTTGATAATCAGGCAATTTTTCCTTCCACGAAGCAATACACTTCTCAATCAAAGGCGGAAATTGCTCACCGCTAAGCCAGCAATAATGGATAATTTTTGGTATCATAATTAATTCTTATTTTAGAAAATTGGAGACAAAAAGCCATCTCCGCACTATGATGTGCGGGAAATCAGGTCCGGACTGCATTAATATTTGTTCATTCAGTTCTGCGGGACTCTTGCGACAAACGAAAGAGTATTTTCCGTGGACCTTTCAGATTACTCAGGCATTTTTGCCTAGCCAGTATTCTAAATGTGTAAAGATACAGATTTTTTCAATACGCTGTTGTATAAAACAGGCACAAATCACTTTTTGAACAAGCGTTCCAAAGACAAGACTGCAGCTCTTAATACCATTCCTATTGACACGCCATATTTTTTCCTGTTGGCTATCCAATAGAAGACTTTGTATTTGTGCTGTGTTATGGAATCCAATATATGTGAGAAACGGAATCTGCTGGCAAATTGCGGTATAAGTCTTTCTAATGACTGCAGTTCTTCCTTTTCAAACTCACTTTCAGGTTTTTGTTTTGAGACAAAATCTGTAAGCCATTGTGCTGTTTGGAGTATAGCCTCCAGTTTTTTCTCATAATTACCGGAGCCGCTGATTGAACAGTTGCTCATTCTAAAACAGAATGTGGGTTTCTGGATATTATAAACTCCATTAGGACATCCCATAATGAAAGATATTACACCATCTGCCGCCCATGCGTACGGCAGATAATAATATCCGCCCTCGCTTCTGAGCCGTTCAGTCCTGTAACAGAAATCGCCAATAAACTGTTCACGGCCCTCCAATGACTGTATAATATTGCCGTATGCACTGGTATACTCAGGACGGTCCGGACAGAGTTTGATAAAGTTTCCCTGTTCATCTATAAGTTTTGTTCTGACATGGAATGCATCAAACTCAGGATGTGCACTTATTGCTACAGCATACTCTTCAAGACAGGACGGGAGTAGTATGTCATCATCGCCCATACAGATTACCCACTCTCCCAAGCAATAGCCAAGACAGATATTCCAGTTATCCACAAGGTTTTCTGCTCCGCAGTTAGTAGCATTGCGGTAGTAGCGTATGCGCGTATCAGAGAAACTGTCCACCACAGATTTCAAATCGTGCGGTGAACAGTCATCTACAATTATCAGTTCATAATCCTGATATGTCTGATTCAAAACACTCCCTATTGCCTCTTTCAGGAACTGTTTTTTATAGGCAGGGATTGTTATTGAAAATTTCATTTAATAACCAAGGTCTGAAAGTGCGGCAGCACCGTAGCGGCGGCCAAGTTCGCGGTAACCTTTTGCGCTGAAGTGCAGATGGTCAAAACCGCATTCGCAGCCGTAAGCCGGTATCACGCGGGCCATCGGGATTACTGAAGGAAGGGCACGTACAGTACCGTTGTGTGCAGCGCACTGGCCTTTCTGGTCTGCGGCTACAACTTCGCCTGCATAGAGAGGAATTGAGTTTGGCTCAAGATTGAGTTGCTCAAGAATGTCGTTATAAACCTTGCGTACATTAAGAGGCCACTGTGGGTCTGCTGTATTGGTTTCGCCCTGGTGCAGAAGGATGCCCTTAATCACACCGTCTTTCTGAGCGGCTTTGGCGGCATCGATAAATGCTTTGTAGGCATCGCCTCCATATTCTTTAATCATGTTCTGCATCCAACCTGCCTGTTTTGGAATATACTCCTGGTATTTGTCTTTGTCAAACAAATCTATTGAGCAGCCGCCAACTGCAACTACAACAACACCAACCTTGATCTCTTTCGGAAGAGCGCTTACAAGTGTGCGGCCAAAGTAGTCAACCGGTGTAAGACCTGTGTTGCAACGTACCAATGGTGGTACAGCGGTGCGCCACTGCCCTGCTTTGTTTTCGCCGCAGTCAACTACCTGATAGGTCTGGAAACGTGGATCAATGTTTTCCTTGTCCTGTGGTTGGATACGTGCGTTGCCCTCCATATTGGACTGGCCAAAGCAAAGATAGATGTAGAAGTTTGGATCCTGTGCATTGATGGCAAGAACAGCCATAAGCATAAGGGAAAGAACAAATGATTTTTTCATTTTTGTAAGTATTTAAAGTTTGATTGTTCTCTGTTTTTTCCAAAAAGGCGTTCGCTTTTTGAAGTTTTCAAATTTATAAAATATTTCTCAAGAGATAATCAGCGAGCCAAAGAAAATTTGAGAGTCATTCCAAAGTCATGTGTTGATGTTGGGAATGCGCTGGTTGTCACAAGCGGGAAATTGCTCTGGTAGTCGTAATACAGACTCATGGTAAGCATACGGCTCCATGTATAATCTGCCTTGAATGCAAATCTGACGGCACGGTTTCCGCTGGTTGCCTGTGTGTACTGTTTGGCTATATTTCTGTTCAAGGCACTCTGGTTGCGCAATGAAAAATCAAGGTTGATGTCAAGGTCGTTGCTAATCTTGTTATTGCCTGTTCCCGGCTTTGCGCCAAAGAGTTTGAGTCCTACTATTTTGTAGCCTGCTCCTACTACAATATCGTCCGATGTGGTTTCCATTATCTGCTGTGCCGACATGCTCAGATTAAGAACGCGTGTTTTTCTGTATTCAAGTCTTGCACTGACATTGTTCTGCATTGTACAGCTTACGCCTATCAACGGTACAAAGCTTTCGTTGATAGAGACTGTGTTTATGTTGTACATGCTGCTCGGTATAGGATTTCCTGTCTGGACATTTGAGATAAAGCCTAAACCGTCCATGTATTCATGGAACGATGCGTAGGTGCTGTACTGTCCCATACTGAACTGACTTTTGTACGCATGGTTTATGTTGAAACTCTTGAATACTTTCTGGAATGCGGCAAGTTTTGACAGACCTCCGTATGACAGAGTCCAGTTAGGCAGCATGGCAAACAGTCTTGGGAATATATCCAGAGAATGTTTGGATGCATTTCCTCCGGTATATGCGGCAAGGAATGCCGGTATCATGACATCGGCACTGTATTTGTCAACGCCGCCGTAGGTTTCAGGGTCGAATTTCTTGCCGCCCTCTCCTGTCATTGATTCCGGATATACGGCACCTGCATACTGTGCCTGAACACGTGCCTGGACAATATCAAGATTTCTGACAAAACGGTCAAATGTTTTTGATGCGTAACCGCGTTTGGCATTATGACCTTCAAAGCAGCTGCCCATTGATATTGTTGTCATTGACATTGAGCCAGAGTATGTGTTGGTTCTGGCATCGAAGGCAATCTGCGTGGTTGTGCTGTATGACCTGTTCCAGCTGGAGTTGACATCTATACGGAAGTTGTTGAACGGCTCAAGGTTAACCTGAACATTCACGTTATGTGACCTGTTGTAGTTTGTGGTGTAGGACAAACTCCTGTCTCTTACCAGCCAGCCGTTGTCATAAGCCTTGTCTATAAACTCCTGACCTGTGGCACCAAAGGCGAAAGCAAGACCCGGAGCCAGACCGCTGGCATTGTTCTGTCCGAACGCAGCCCCTATGTTGGGTGCAAAGCCCGGAAGCGATGTAGAATAGTTGCCCTTGTAGGTAATGTTTATGCGGCGTATCATCATGAGCATGCGTGCGGTTCCCATAAGCAGCATGCGGGTATTTTCGTTCAGTTTATCCCCTTTTGGGTCTGCAGGTTGCGGCTTTACAACAACGCGAGCGTGTATTGAGTCTTTTGCACGCAATTCCACAGTATTTTCATCAATGGTCTTCACCTTGACGCTGTACTTTGTGCCGTCGGCCAGAATCACGCTGACAATGGGTTTTGTTGAATTCTGGTTATGGCTTACAACAATTTTCTGGCCGGGAACAAGATCCATCTCCTGTGAATACTGCTTGGTTGTATTTGTTGCAGGTTTCTTTTGCAGAGCAGGATTCTTAGCTGCAGCAGTACGTTTGTCACGTATTTTCTGCATTTCCTGCAGCATATTCTTTACACCAGGAATAAAGTTGTACAATGTTTCAAAGTTCAGATGGGCATTGGCACCTATGGTTCTGCTATTGTTTATGGTGTTTCCGTAGTTCATTCCGTTCTTCTGGGTTGTGCCACGCTTCCATGCGTATGCACTGGAATAGCTGGCATCGCTCTTGAGCCAAGAGAATATTGAAAATTTGTCCAACGGAATCTGATATGAAGCGCTGAAGTTCTGCTGATAGTCAAGCGGGTTGCCCAATTTTTCAAGACTGTGGCGCACGGAGTCCTTCCACATGGTGTACTGATCCGGATATATAGCTTTGTTTACAACAACATACGGTTCTTCAATCTCGGCGCGCGTAGCTGTAGAAATATTCATTTTCAACGATGAAAACAGATCCCAGCGCATGGAGAATTTTCTGTTCCAGTAATACTGTTGTGAGAAACGTACCGGAATGCTGTTTTCTCCGCCGAAACGGATAGTGCTCATGTCACGGTCCTGGATTTCGTAGTAGTTGCGCTGCAGGTCGGTATTGAACTGAACACTCTGCGGCAGCCAGTTTACCTGCAGTGCACAGAGAGCGTTGCCCCACTTTTCCTTTACAAACGGTTTCCACGGTTTGTATTGAGGTTCATACTGATATGTCAGGGCAACACGCCAGTCAAGCTGACGTTCATATTCTATTGTACCGGACCTGTTGTTTTCTACAGAATGAGAGAAATCAAACTTGAAGTTGGCCGGATCATACGGCATGTGACGTTTTTTGCTGTAAATATTGACCTTGGCTCCGGTAATGCTGAAATTTTTCTGTTCACTCACTGTCGATGCCAACTTTTTGATGGAATCTGAACTGTTTTTCAGTTCTACATCGGTGTCAAACGGGTTGTATTGCGGACTGGACTGTTCCTTGGTATAGGAATAGTACACAGGAATTGACACTTTAGCCTTTGCCGGCAGCAGACGGCCTGCATCACCGCTGGTTGTAACCGAATATTTGTAGTAGTCATCAAGGCTGCGGCTGGCCACCTTGTCTTCAAGGCCGCCGAATCCGTGCGTATGCATCTGGCCGTTCATGTCTACATTGGCAACATCGGCAAGTTTTATGTTAAGCGTGCTTTGTGCAGCCATTCCACCGTTACTTTCGTACCCGCACAGACGCAATTCATTTACCCAGACTTCGGCATCTTTGGTATTCTGGCTGTTGTTGCGCATACCAATCATAATGGCGCGCACATTTCCGGTTGACGGATTACCGGCCACGGTTATTCTGTTCTCTGGTTTGTCGGGGTCATATTCCGAATATACGTTCTGCCCGGCAGGACGGTTCAGTTTGATCTGGCTCAACAGAGTAATAGGAATGTCAAGCATATTCTCCTTTGGCCAGACTATATAACGGTCTGCTGTACTTTCTCCGCTGTAAATGCCTTCAGGGGTAACTTTCAGTGGAATTTCGTATTCGTAGTAGTTGTTGGTATAATCGCTTCCCAAACGGATAAACACGGAAATATCGCCATCGTTTATCTGCTGTACGCTGCCAATCAGAGACTCAACATGAGCAAACATCTGCAAGCGTTCATAACGGCGCAAATCCAGATTGGACGGTTTGTAGATACCTCTTGCCTGACCTGCCGCAAGATTTGTGGCACGCAGACTAAGCGCCTGCTCATTATCTTGAACCAACTGTGTCTGTGTTGGATCAAGAATACGTGTTATTCCTGGAGGAACAACGTAATTGACAGGTCTGCGGTCACCGTTGATTTCAATATTGACACTTGCCTGGGACATCTCTCCCGACAGGAAAGCATTCTGGTTCTGGGCATTGGCAATAGGCTGTTCATAGTTACGCCAGCTTGATGTACGCAACTGCATGGTTCCAAAGCGCAGGTGAACAGTCTGTGCAAAGCCTTTGAGCCAGATTCTTGCAAAACGTATTGAGCTAAAGTCACGTATTCCGCCCACCACTTTTGAATACTGGTCAATAGGAATACGGAAGCGGAACCATGTTACCTCTTCTGTATTTCCGTTACGCAACTTGCTGTTTACCACACGTTTATCTACAATATAGTTGCGTCCTATCTCCAGATCTGACGGTCGTACCGAAATATGATACTGGAAATATTTCTCATGTTCGTCCAGAGTGTAGTCGGTATTGGCATCCTCCACATCGGGTTTTACCGATGCCGACGAATTGAACTTCTGGGAGAGTTCGTCTGAATTCGGAGAGTTGCCCTCGGTACCGTTGTAACGTTTGTAGCGCTCCAGGATTGAGAGTTGCTGATCATCGTAATCATCACCAAGGAAATAGTGATAGTTGTCGTTTGCCGGGTCATCTTCAAAATCCTTATAACGCTCTGGGGACACTACAGGCTTAATCTGTGCAAGATAATCAGAATATGTCGGGAAGTTGCGTTCCTGCTCTGACGACAATCCGTTCAGACCCACATCCTGTTTCTTTCTGTTGTTTATCTCGCTATTGTCAAAAGCATACACAAGGCTGGTGATATTGGGAACACGGCCCCATACTGTTTCAGTATATTTGGTGGCATCGTCATTGGTTGGAAGTCCGTTCTCAAAGAATTTCTTGCCGTCCTTGAGCACATCTTCGCTAACCTCACCAAGTTCAAAGAACATATCGCCGCCCGCAGCTGCAGGTCCGTCATACACAAACGGATCCATGAGCCAGAACTCAACGTATTCAATATTGGCAGCCTCAAAGTTGGTAGTTGTTATGCTGCGCATTATACCGCCCCAGTTCTGTTCAGGCCTCCGCAGAAAGCCCTCACTGTCCAGATCCGGATTAAGGTTGTACGGACCGCGCTCATTTGGATAGAACGCTAAGTTGAGCACGCGCAGTGTTGTACTCTCGCTCGATACCGACTCTTTGTTGGGATAAAGCTCACGTTCATAGACCTCGCGTACAAAATGGTTCGACAACTGGTCCAAATCGCCTTTAAGATGAGCCGGGGTAAGCATTGAATTGCGGCGGGTGAACAGCGGATCAACAGAGAACCAGTTAAGCAGAGCTCTGCGATAGCCCGTTTCTATATTGTCGCTCAGGTTGGAGCCTTCAACATCCATTGGAATGGCGCTCAGTGTCCATGCAGTTGGAGCACTGATATCGATGCCACCCTCTGCAGATTCAAAATCGTCAATATATGAAGAACTACCCTGCACTTTGTCCGATACCTTGGAGATAAGTCCCGCAACTTCTGCATTGAACCTGATTTCCGACGGTCTTGTTGTATTCACAAACGGCAGCAGGTTAACTACTTTTGTGAGTCCGTTGCTCTTGTGTTTCCAGTCGATGCCGGCGCCCAGCATTGTATTGACCAGCGGTTCGTTACCCATCACAACCTTGCTGGTGAGCGGACGTTCGTTCATATGCATTACTGTACCTGTCAGGTTCAGTTCCTTTGTAGGATTGTATATAAGATTGATGCCCGCCATGGTTTTGCGCTGCATGGAAAATTCCGTGTTGCTTTCCATCTGCACGTTGACCTGTGTGCCAGCATCGATAATGCTTTGGTTTATGATTGTGACACGTCCAAGGCTGTAGTCTATGGTATAATCAAGATTGGGGATAAGGGTTGTTCCACCGGCTGTTACTGTTACGGAACCCTGCGGGATATTGTAAGCACCAAGGTCTATAACATTCCTGGCGCTGCCACTGTACTGTCCGGTAAGTGCAAATTTGTTCTTTGAGGCAATACGGCTTGCTATAACTCTTGTTGAGTCATAAAGTTCGTTGAACACATATTTCTGAGCGGATTCCCCGCCAACTTCTTCAAGATATGCGCCAAAAGGCTCTACAACGGGGAATATAATTCTGCCGCGCTGTTCCTGGACGGTGTAACCCTGCAGATAGTCAAATTCACCGTCAGACAGGGCGTTGCCTTTACTGTCTATCCTATCCAGTCCTAACAACTGATTGAGCGGAACAGATTTCAAATCACTTTCCGGCAGATAATTTATGTAACATCCTGTGCTGTCGTTCAGATAGCATACATAGAGTTTGAAACCATTCTGGTTAAGTTGTCCGCTTCCAAGAGAATAGACATTCTTCATCATCAGGTCCCATGTTCCGCTTCCCGGAGAATTGGAGTTGGATTTCAACAGTTTAAGAACAAGAGACTGGTCGGCATCGGGCACATCGGTAGAAAATTCGCCCACCTGATACACCTGACCGTTCAAGGTGTATTCATAGGCAACTGCCAGCACTTCGTCGGCCGACAGCGCTGTATTCAGCGACACATAGCCAAGCGCTGAATTCAGGGTGTATTCGTTCGATGCCAAGCGGCGTGCGTTGGATATTTTCTCATAGTCGCCGTTTCCGTTCTGGAGAATCGGGTTCAGAACTGCGGCCACCTGGTCTATGTTCCTGATAGCAGACAAAGGGCCTTGTGCCACATCGTTATACAGCGTATTGTTCTGATTCTTTGGATTCTGCGTAGCGCCAACCATTGGGGTCCACGCATCGGTATTGCTTATATGCCGGCTTTCAGCCAGGTCGGCAAAAGCTACTATATTACGCGGGCTTTCATAGTTGCTGCGTTTGTTTGTAACCCACAGTTCAATTCTGGTTATGTTGATGCCGGACATGATTGTGGGCAACATTGACATGTTGTCGTTGTATGTGTCGCGGAAATAATGTCCAAGGAAGAAATGGCGGTTCTCATCGTAATTTGTAACATCGATTTCAAAATCAGTTACCTGATTGCCGCCTTTGGCCGATACTGATTTTGAAGAAGAATTCTTTTGAGACAGAACCATCTGCAGTCTGAGTTTGCCAAACTGCAAATCGGTGCGGATACCGAACAGAGACTGTGCGCCCTGTATCAGTCTTGAGTTTGTGGGGAAAGAGACGTTACCAGCTTCAATCAGCTTGATTATTTCATCGTCCTTGCCTTCGTACTTGAGTTTGATATTTTTGGCATCGAAATCAAAGGTAGATTCGGTATTGTAATTAAGACGCATGTCTATCTTGTCTCCCACCTTTGCATTGACATTCACGTTGAATTTCATGTCAAAATCAAAGCCTCCTGTGGTACGGTTCTGCGGAGTAAGTGCAGGATTGTTCACAACTTTGTGGTCGCCGCCAATTTTGATTGTGGCTGATCCCTGAGTCTTTACCTGCACACCGCCCGGGCCAAAGATTTTTTCTGCCGGGCCAAGGTCAAAATGCATGTCGGTAAAATCGAACTTATCGTGTCCTTCCTCTTGGAACGTCTCACTGTTTTTCTGACGGAAGTACTCACGCATGGAGCGTTCAATACTCCACTCCTGATACTCCTGCTGGGTCATTATCATTGGAGTTTCAAGGTAATTGTCGCCCAACTTGGTGCCGATGGAATAGGAGTTTTCCTTATCGTCGTATTCCTGAGTCTGCTGCAGATTCCGCAGCGTAAGTGTCTGCCGCTGTGAGCCGGCCAGCAGGGAGCTGGCCTGCGTCTGTTGCACGGTCTGCGTCTGTTGCACGCTTTGTGTCTGCCGCCCGCTGGTCTGTGCATATAACGCACTAAAGCTCCCGCATATGCAGGAGCTTAAACATGCCATTATTATTGCAACAAACTTTTTCAGACTCATAGTAATCTTTTACAATCTTTCTGCAGCAGCTTTTATGTCATCTTTACAACCTTTCTGCAGCAGCATTCGCATCGGCTTTTATATCATCTGCACAACCTTTCTGCAGCAGCTTTTATGTAATCTTCACAACCTTCTGCAGCAAAGTTCGCATCGGCTTTAATCACATTTTACAGCAATTTAAGAGCTTGCTTTATGACCTGTTCAACGGTAATATCGGGATTTGCCGCGCAGATTTTGTCCACAACTTTCTTCGACTGGTTCTGCGGATAGCCCAGAACGGCAAGAGCCTGAACTGCACCGTCAGCCACAAGCGAATCAACGGTTGCGCCTGTAGCCTGCTGTTCTTGCTGAACTCCGGCACCGGTCATATCCAGGCCGATTGTGGCAACCTTATCTTTCAGGTCAACAATTATGCGGCCCGCTGTCTTGGCACCAAGTCCCTTGACACGCTTTAACTGGGCATCGTTTCCGTTGCTGATTATGCTCTGCAACTCTGCCGGCGAGAAGGCCGAGAGTATTGTACGGGCCGTATTTCCTCCAATTCCCGATACTGAAAGCAGCAGCAGGAACACTTCGCGTTCAACTTTGTCATAAAAACCGTACAGGGTGTAGCAGTCTTCACGGATTATCTCAACCGCATACAGTTTTACCCTATCGGGGTTCTCCGTTTCATTGATACGCGAATAAGTATTCAGGGATATATTCAAGCCATATCCCACTCCGCCTGCTGTTTCAAGAACCACCTGTGTAGGTTCCAGCGAATCAATTCTGCCAACAATATACTCAATCATACCGTCAATTTTTTGATTTGTTTACTATTCTATTCTAGTTGCATTCCGTTGCCTGCCACCGCCTGCTGGTTGCTGCGTGCTCTCACCGCCTGCTGCCTCCACGTATACGCACGCACGACCGCATATGGCACGCACGGTTACTATTAAACGCAACCGCCCCCTTTTTATTGTGTCACCCCGCACAATTCTTCGTAAACGGCGCGTTCAAGCGTGAACAGGGGACAGGTTCCGTTCACCACTTTCCTTTGGCTGCCCGAACGTTCTCAAAACCTCACCATTCTGCACACCATCGCCACTTTTGGAGCCCGAACGTTCTCAAAGCCCCACCATTCTGCACACCATCGCCACTCTCACAGCCCGAACGTTCTCAAATGCCCGCCATTCTGCACACCATCGCCACTCCCAGAGGCCGAACGTTCTCAGATAACCGGGGATTTGCACACGTTCCAATTTAAATACTGCTGCTGGTGCCTTCACAGTACCCTGTGGACGGGGTGACGGTATTCTCCTTGCCCGACCGTTCTCAAATGCCCGGGTATTTGCACACCATCGCCACTCCCAGAGGCCGAACGTTCTCAAACCCCCACCATTCTGCACACCATCGCCCAAATCTATCAGCTACCCAACAAAAAATGCGGTAAAATGCCGGAATTTCGTATTGTATTACTTGCAATGTGAAAAATAACATGTATCTTAGCAGACAATACAGGCTGGTACAATACAGAACAGAACAGTACAAAACAACTCTGTACAATACAAGAAGACAATTGAGTGTTTGCAACAATACAGTAACCATGAAAAATACTGTTGCGTATAGTTGCTAAGCGTCTAACCATGCGTTCAACCACGCATTCAGCTAAACGTTCAACTAAAAGCTCAACAATAAAATCAACTATAAACAAAAAAATGAAAAAACCATGGATGCAATGTTCCACATTTACAGTAAGGGAGAAAATGTCCTTTTCCGTAACAATTCTGATTACATTTATTTTCACAACAAATTTGCAATAGCATCGGCACGGCTCAAACTTAAAGTGTTGGCTTTCACTACTATGTCGACGCATTTTCATACAATTGTTGAAGCTGCAGATGCCGATGACATCGCTTATTTTCAGTCAAAACTCAAAAAAGTGTATGGAATATACTACAACCACAAATACAAATATTCCTTAGGCAACAACTTCAAGATATCGAACAACACAATAGAGGATTTTAATGAATTGAAAACCAAGGCATTATATGTACTCAGAAATCCTACGCATCATTATGTTTCGATACTTCCGTTAAAGTACAAATATTGCAGCGCCTACTCATTGTTTGCAGATGAGATAACATCGGAATTTCTGATGCAGCAGAATAATAGCTTGTATAAGACCCCGGCAGACTTAAAATACAGAGAACGCAGGGCGATATTCGGCAGGGATTTGGTGCCAAACAAATGTATGATTAACACGAATGGCATGATTACGTTTGATTCGTTTGTCAAAACAAAACGTGCACGAGCTCTGTGGGACGGTAATGTCAAAAAGTTTCTTTATGACATGAATTCTTCGGTAACCGATGCCACCGCGTCGCTCATTGATTGGGATACTCTGGACTTGAGGACCAGTTCTATGTCCGACATAGATGTATGCCAAATGATAGATTTGTATTCCAAGAGTATCGGAGTTGACAGTTTTCACTATCTTGACAATGAACACAAAGAAAACCTGGTGGAAAATCTGAAAAAGAGAATGGTGCTTCCAAACCAGATTGCAAGATGTTTGTGGTTGTAGACAGTCCTGAATTATTGAATCTGACAAATGTGTAAGATTTATAGACATCCACAGCGCGTTCCAAGTACGAAATTAAGACCAGTTGTTCTTTTGAAACAGGTGCGAACAAGCGCAAACAGGGGACCGCGAACAGGGGACAGGTTCCTGTTCATCAATCAGTTTGGCAAAGGATTGCAACTAAGCCGCGGAATGTGAGGTCCGGGATATATTCTACAGGGCGTTCAAGTGCCTCAATGAAAAATTTGGCATCGCCACCTGTCATGATTGTTCTGTATTCTTTGAACCGGTCAATAAAACCTTGCAACTCAAACTTGAGGCCAACAATATTGCCGGCGGCAAGATGATCACTTGTATCGTTACCCACAGCAGGTATCTGCCCCACATTTTGTTTGGAGAGTCTGTCAAAAGGACTGAATGTAGGAATCTTGTCCGTAAGGAGACCCAAGGCACGGTATCGCGTATTCAAACCCATGGAGATTGCGCCGCCAATATAGCGGTCTCCATCTATCAGGTCATATGTAACCGCTGTTCCCATGTCAATTACCAGAAGTTTGCTGTTGGGATATAATGACAATGCACCAACTACGGCGGCAATTCTGTCTGCACCGAAATCGTGACGCAATGTATTGAATATCTTGGGATACGTCTTTCCACTTGCAATGCATTTTTGCATGAATTCCCCGTTGACTTGGACAAATTTTGAACCGAAATGTGCCAATTTTTCCAAAAAGTCATTGTCAACATTGCGTACCGTACAAAGCACAACATTCTCAAACTTTGACGAACTGGGTGACGAACTGGGGACAGGTTCCTGTTCAGCAGAGGCTTGTTTAGAAGCGACCTGCTCAGCAGCAACTTGCTCTGCGTATCCTGCAATCAAATCTATCAATTCAGCGGGAGAATTGCTTTTGCCCCCAAACAAAATTGTATCATTTTTGCTGATTGCAAACTTGCAGGTTGAATTTCCGATGTCAACTAACAGATCCATACTAAAAGTTCTTATCTGATAAGAGTCCGTATCTGATAAAAGTTCTTATCGCCCTGCAAATATAATCAAAAATCAAACTCAATCAACGAACATGGTGTTTTGAATACACCAGCAGCAGTATTCATTTTGGAACGTGTGCAGAACGGCGGGCATTTGAGAACGGTCGGCCTGTGAAAGGGGCGATGGTGTGCAAATTCCCCACCCTTTGAGAACGTTCGGCCTCTGCAAAGGGCGATGGTGCGCAAATACCCCACCATTTGAGAACGGTCGGGCAAGGAGAATACCGTCACCCCGTCCAGAGAGTACTGTGAAGGCACCAGCAGCAGTATTCAAATTGGAACGTGTGCAGAATGGCGGGCATTTGAGAACGTTCGGCCTGTGAGAGGGGCGATGGTGTGCAAATACCCGGGCATTTGAGAACGGTCGGGCAAGAAGAATACCGTCACCCCGTCCAGAGGGTACTGTGAAGGCACCAGCAGCAGTATTCA
>JAKSIO010000012.1 GCA_024398785.1 Bacteroidaceae bacterium
AGTACCCTCTGGACGGGGTGACGGTATTCTCTTTGCCCGAACGTTCTCAAATGCCCGGCTTTTTGCACACCATCGCCACTCCCAGAGGCCGAACGTTCTCAAATTGCCAGCACTTTGCACACCTTCCAAGGTAGTATTCGCAAAAAGACGGCAGCAAAGCAGGTCAGCGGTAGCGCTAACTGCGAGCGTCCGAAACGCATATATCCGAATACAAATGTAAAAAAAGACGGCAGCAAAGCAGGTCAGCGGTAGCGCTAACTGCGAGCGTCCGAAACGCATATATCCAAATACCATTCGCAAAAAGGCGGCAGCAAAGCAGGTCAGCGGTAGCGTTAACTGCGAGCGTCCGATACGCATACATCCGAATACAAACAAATGGCAGGCGGAAAAGTTGGCGAACGGAACCTGTCCCCTGTTCAGCACCTTCAGAATAATTTGTATATTTGCATAACACAACACATAAATCACACAGAAAATGGAAAAGAGATATTTTGAACCATCGGAGCTGATAATAAACGATGACGGATCATGCTTCCACCTGCATATCAGACCGGAGCAGCTGGCACGCAAAATAATACTTGTGGGCGATCCGGGCCGTGTTTCAATAGTAGCTTCAAAAATGGACACAATTGAATGCGATGGCGGCAACCGTGAATTTGTGTGGGTAACCGGTATATATGCCGGCAAAAGAATAACAGTATTGTCAACCGGAATAGGGTGCGACAACATAGACATTGTTATGAACGAACTTGATGCCCTGACAAATATAAACTTCAAGACACGCACTTTAAATGAGACAATGCAAAGTCTTGATATTGTGCGCATTGGCACTTGCGGTGGACTGCAACCGTTCACTCCGTTAGGCACGTATCTGTGTTCGGAAAAGAGCATAGGGTTTGACGGACTGCTGAACTATTACGGCGGTCGTGACACCGTTTGCGACCTTGATTTTGAGGCGGCTTTCCGCACCTACATGAACTGGTCTGAAAAGCGTCCCGCCCCATACGTGGTAAATGCTGACAAAGACTTGCTCAGACGCATTATGGCAGACGATGCCACCATGGTGCGCGGTGTTACAATAGCTTGCGGAGGTTTTTACGGACCGCAGGGCAGGGTGCTGCGCATTCCGCTTCAGGACCCGGACCAGAATGCAAAGATTGAGGCTTTCGAATACAAGGGATACAAAATCACCAACTTTGAAATGGAGAGTTCTGCTCTGGCCGGACTGGCCGCATTGCTGGGACACCGTGCAATGACTGTCTGTATGGTTATTGCCAACCGCCACGCAAAAGAGATGAACACCAACTACAAACCTCTTATGCAACAGCTCATTCAGAGCGTTCTGGACAGGATTTAAGGGTGATAAGGGTTATTTCCGGACGCAGACCAATGCGCATTGGCAACAGAGTCTGTCCAAGTCCGGTGTTGACATACAGATACCTGGGATTACCGTTATGTTCAAACTCCTTGTCACACCTGTACAACCCGTGATCCTGTTTGTATATGAATCTTGATGGTGTGAAACCGAATATGCCCAACTGCATACCGTGCGTATGTCCGGCCAGCATCAGGTCTATTGACGTTTCCGGCAGCACCTGGGCTTCCCAATGGGTGGGATCATGGCTCAGCAGTATATTGAAGTTCTCCCGGTTCAGATTGCGTACGGCATGGGACAGATTTCCTTTTGACACAAAGCGCGGATTGACCGATATGTTGTCAACACCTGCAAGACCTATGGAATCGGTTCCACGTACAACATTTATGCCCTCGTTGCGCAGAACGGTCCATCCAAGTGCAGTCTGGCGCATGTACAGGCTGTTTTCTATAGAATCGGCCTTAGTGATAAAATATGGCGAATAAGATGCATAATCATGATTGCCGAACACAGAATACACACCATCCTTTGCTTTAAGAGAAGACAGAACAGATTCAAAGCCATCCAATTCCGACGGAAGAAATGTAACAAGATCACCTGTAAAGGCAATAATATCAGGATGAAGTGAATTTATCGCATCAACGAATTTTACCAGAGTACTGGTGCGTTTTGGTTCCGAACCCTGTACCATATCAACAAACCTGCCGCGCGAACCCACACTTTTGGAAATACGGAAAGACACTTTGTCTTGCTCTCCAGCAGTACGGAACGACTGCAGATGCATATCAGATATCTGTACAATGCGGTAACCGTCAAAACTCTCAGGAACAGCCGGGGACTGAATGCAGATCCGGTTTATTTTGTAACCGTTGATGCCGCAGGTAGTACCTGTCAGGATGAAAACTAATGGAACCAACAGTCCGTAAAGTCCATATTTATACCATGTTATGAATTTCTTATGCCATAGCAGCGCAGCCATGGCAGCAACAATAGCATCAATAAACAGAATAAATAATTCAGATGCTGTAAGAATCAGCAGAACCAGGACCAGAGCAAGATTCATCAGTCCATAAAGCGTTTGTTAAGCATAAGCAGACCAACTGTGATGCCGAATTCCGGAGATTTCCATTGCTTGGTATCAATCTGGAAGAAGGCATTCATAGTAATGTTGTGGTACTGCGCAACAAAGTTTGCAATGGCCATATATGCAGATGTTGAGAAAGCCCTGCCGTAGTAAACAGTATTGTCCAGACCACGAATAATAGGCTTTAACGGAATGAATCCGTACAAACCTGTACGCAACTGCATAAAAGAGTTCAGTTTGAATATAGGCATAACACCCAGACCTATGAACGAGTTGGCACGGAAAGCCTGGTTCATGGTAAACTTGCCTCCTACAGTAGGAGCATAATATCCGGCCTGCATTATTGATGACAGGTAATCGGGCGCAAGGTCGCGTGTTGAATAGCGCAACTGTGCATGAAAGCCAATCAGGAACTGCTTGCTGACATCGGCATAGTTCTCCGTTTCAAAGTTGAACTGCATCCAGGAATTGTTCTTGTAAAATGCCGGAGTCTGATATTCATGATACCTTATGTTGGCATTATATATCTGTCCCTGAAGCAACAGTGAATGGCCTTTTGTAGGGAACATATTGTTGTTAAGGCTTGATCCGCTCAACGTAACACCGCCACCAAAGATTGTAGAGGTGTTTTTGTTGTAGTTTATGTTGGTGTAATCGCGGCTGTATGTATAAAAGTCCTTATGCAATGCAGTTCCGATATACCATTCTGCCTTGTAGTTATTCATGAATGGACGTACCACCTGAACCTTTGTAAAGAACTCTTTGTCTTTGAAATATGGCGGACGCGGCGATGCCATCAGATACCTGGCATTGTAATATTTCATGTCGGAATATCCGCCAATAAGCTGCAATGATACAGGAACATTCCACGGCATATCCCAACTGGCGGTAACCTGTGCATTGTTGTAACTGCGTCCCAACTGTCCCTCAACAAGTATTTTTGTATAAATCTTATTGATATGTGAGAAACACAGACTGCAGTACAGCTGGCTTGAATATACTGTTGACAGAGCACCGCCAAGATGCAGCTGCATACCGTCATTCATCTTTACGTTCAGCAGGGCAGTGAAGCAGGAGTCATAGGTATTCTGCTTGAAATGCGGCAGAATCTCGCGGAAATAATCATCGCTGAGCAACGAATAATACGATGCCTTGAAATTTTCAAACGATGTCTCATTAGCCTGACTTACAATACTGTTATTGTTATGGTTCAGAAGGAAATGGTTTATATAATAACCCGTTCTTTCATCAGTTCCGGATACAAGTATGTTGTTGACTCTGATATTCGGAATCTTACTCTTGAAAGCGGCACGTTTCTTTTCAACGTCTGACGGATCAACAAAATATGGAACATTGTTCTTTATTGAATCAATGAACTGCAGAGTGTAGTTATATCCGTATTCATACAGTGCGCCGAATTTTGCAAAATCCAACCAGTTATAGTTGTCCATATCGAAATGTATGGTAATACCTTCATCAGAACCGATTGTGTTTCTGTTTTCCTGGATTATCATGCTTTCAATCTGGCCGTACAGGTCCGATTCGCCGGGAATGGTCTTTTTGCTGCTGACATCGCTTCCAATTATGAAATCCGGAGCGAAATCACGCTGCATTACATCTGTGGGGAAATTGTTGTATATACCGCCATCGTACAAAAAGACTGAATCCAGCATAAGAGGCTTGAAGAAGCCCGGGAATGTCATACTGGTGCGTACGGCATCGTCCAGATATCCGTTTTTGAAGATTACCTGTTTTTTGTTGTAAACATCGGCAGCAACTGTACGCAAAGGGACAAACAGGCTGTCGAAATTATATCCGCATGCCGCACCTGCTGCTGAGAATATCTGCGAAAAGGCAATATTCATGGGCAGAGGGTCAATGATGGACAGGACGCCCGGCAATATGACTTTGTTAACGGAGTCCTTAGGGTTAATTGTAATGCTCAGCAGAGTAGGGTTGTTGGTATTTACGCGATAGTAGTACTGATATTCGCTTGGAGACTGGCCAAGAAACCATGTATAGAACTCTTCTGAACTGACAAGCTGGAGCATTTCATCAGTAGTGTATCCGCTTGCATACAACGCAGCAATAATTGCTCCCATTGATGTTCCCGTCACGTAGTCAATGGGGATACCATTTTCCTCCAGGGCACGGATTACACCAATGTGGGCAACACCTTTAGCACCGCCGCCGCTAAGTACAAGGCCTACGCCCTGCGCATTAGCGGCAAGCAACGATGTTGCCATCAGTAATATGGTCAATAGTTTTTTCACTGATGACAAAGTTATGAAATATTATTTACCTATGTGGTACTGTTTACAACAAATCTACACTGCGGTGTATAAAGTTGCTCAGAGCCTGACCTTTCAAAAGTCCGTTCTGGAGCAGTGCAAGGTCTACAAGTTCGTTCAGAACTTTCACGTTCTGACCCCATGCCTTGACTTTGGCATCGTCTTTGGCATCGTCTCCCTGAATGGCAGCCTGAGCCTCTTCCAGTATGCGTTTTGTAACAGGGTGGTCTGAGTTGACAAGCACTGTGAGCATATCGTCCATCTGACCATAGAATGCCATTCCGGCCTGTATGTTGCTCATCTCTTTCATACGGCGCATATACTCGCTTTGAGTAATCATAACTGGCAGTGCATCAGCACCTTGTGCGTTGACTTCTACAGTAAATTTTATCTTGTCAAGAGCAGGCATTGCGTTCTGGAACACCTTGCTGAGCAATGCGCTTGCATCCTCGGAAAGACCGGTTTCCTTTTTGTCTTCCTTAGCAATAAGTTTGTCTATGCTGTCGGCATCGACACGGTTGAAACGGCACTTCTCAATTTTCTGCTCAAGCATACCTATCAGTGCAACATCAAGAGGGTTGTCCATAAGCAGAACGTTGTATCCTTTTGCCTTTGCAATCTCTATAAAGCTGTACTGCTCCTGCAGATTGTTTGCGTACAGGTAGATTACATTGCCGTCTTTGTCTGTCTGCTCGGGCTCAATGAGTGTGCGGTATTCTTTGAATGTGTAGTATTTGGCATCTGTGTCCTTGAACAGAGCTATTGACTCTATCTTGCTGTAGAACTCTTCTTCTGTAAGCATTCCGTAGTCCATGAACACTTTCAGATCGTCCCACTTTGATTCAAAAGATGCACGGTCTGTTTTGAAAATCGATGTCAGACGGTCTGCAACTTTCTTGGTGATGTAGCCCGAAATCTTCTTTACGTTGGCATCGCTCTGAAGGTATGAACGTGATACGTTAAGAGGGATGTCAGGTGAGTCTATCACACCGTGCAGCAGTGTAAGGAAGTCCGGTACAATGCCTTCTACTGAGTCAGTTACATATACCTGGTTGCAGTAGAGCTGTATCTTGTTCTTCTGCAGTTCAAGGTTGCTCTTTATCTTGGGGAAGTAGAGAATACCTGTAAGGTGGAACGGGAAATCTACATTAAGGTGTATCCAGAACAGAGGTTCATCTGACATGGGGTAGAGGGCCTTGTAGAAGTTGGTGTAGTCTTCGTCTTTCAGTTCTGACGGAGCTTTGGTCCAGATTGGGTCTGTTGAATTGATAATGTGATCCTTGTCTGTCTCTACGCTTTTTCCGTCTTTCCATTCTGTCTCCTTGCCGAATATTACCGGTACAGGCATGAATTTACAGTATTTGCCAAGCAGAGACTCTATCTGGTATTTCTCAAGATACTCTTTGCAGTCATCGGAAATGTGCAGTACAATATCGGTTCCGCGGTCTTCTTTCTTGGTTTCTTCCATTGTGAATTCAGGAGAACCGTCGCAGCTCCATTTTACTGCAGGGGCATCTTTGTAAGACTTGGTAATGATTTCAACCTTGTCTGCAACCATGAATGCAGAGTAGAAACCAAGACCAAAATGACCTATGATTGCATTTGCGTTGTCTTTGTATTTCTCAAGGAAGTCTGTTGCACCTGAGAATGCAATCTGGTTGATGTACTTTTCAATTTCTTCTGCAGTCATTCCAATACCGCGGTCGCTTACGGTAAGTGTCTTTTTGTCAAGTGTGATGCGTACTGCAAGGTCTCCCAGTTCGCCCTGGATTTCTCCTTTGGAAGAGAGAGTCTTGAGTTTCTGTGTTGCATCTACTGCGTTTGATACAAGTTCGCGAAGGAATATTTCGTGATCGCTATAAAGAAACTTTTTGATGACAGGGAAAATGTTGTCCGTTGTTACTCCAATGGTTCCTGTTGTTTTTGCTGCTTTACTCATAATTATTTATTTTTTAAGTTATCTTCAAAATTTTATTTGTCTGCCATTTTGTCCGTTACCTTGAATGACAGTTCTCCGTTTCTTGCCAATCCGACCCTTACTGTCTGTCCGCTGTGGCACACGTCGTCAATAATCATTTCTGACAATTTGTCCTCAACGTATGTCTGGATTGCACGGTTCAACGGACGTGCTCCGTAGTCGGGATTATAGCCTTTGTCTGCAAGGAAATCTATTGCTCCGGCAGAGAATTTAACCTCGATGCCTTTGTCTGCAACACGTTTTGCCAGGTTGTTAAGTTCTATGTTAACTATCTGTTTTACAGCTTCTTTTGACAACTGGTCAAACGTAATGATTTCGTCTATACGGTTAATGAACTCAGGGGCGAATGTGCGGTTCAGCGCCTTGCGTATAAGGTCTCCGGCATTGACGTTGGCATCGGCTCCGTTTGAAAAACCAATACCTTTTCCAAACTCTTTAACCTGACGTGAACCTACGTTCGATGTCATGATTATTATGGTGTTGCGGAAATCTACAGTGCGCCCGTTGCTGTCTGTCAGGCGGCCTTCGTCCATAACTTGAAGAAGCATGTTATAGACATCGGCATGAGCCTTTTCAATCTCGTCAAGAAGAATGATGGAGTAGGGGTGACGGCGTACTTTTTCGGTCAGCTGTCCGCCCTCTTCATATCCTACATATCCCGGAGGTGCTCCCACCAGTCTGGACACTGCAAACTTCTCCATGTATTCGCTCATGTCAATCCTTATGAGTGCGCTGTCGGCACCGAACATAATGTTAGCTAACTGCTTGGCCAGCAATGTTTTACCAACACCGGTAGGACCAAGGAAAAGGAAGGTTCCTATAGGTTTGTCGGTACGCTTGAGTCCGGCACGTCCGCGCTTGATTGCACGTACTATGGTATCTACAGCCTTGTCCTGCTGAATAACTATATGCTTGAGTTTGCTGTCCATGTCTTTAAGACGGCGGCTTTCGGCACTGGCTATATTTTCAACGGGAACTCCGCTTATCATGCTTACCACCTTGGCTATGTCCTGAGCATTTATGCTGATGCGGTTTGAGCGTTCCTTTTCTTCCCACTCCCTGCGCATAAGACTGAGCTGTGCCTCAAGTTGTTTTTCCTGATCACGGAAGTCTGCGGCCAGTTCAAATTTCTGGTCTGCAACAGCCTGATTCTTACGCTGTTTCATCTGTTCAATGAACTGTTCCTGCTGAACAATCTCTTTTGAAGTGGTCAGATTGACTATGTGCGCGCGGCTTCCGGCCTCATCCATAATGTCGATAGCTTTGTCCGGAAAACTGCGGTCTGTAATATACTGGTCGGCATAATGTACGCATGCCTGCAAGGCTTCAGGAGTGTATATCACGTTGTGATGATCCTCGTACTGCGGTCTGATATTCTGCAAGATCTGCAGCGTTTCTTCAAGGGTAGTGGGTTCAACTAAAATCTTCTGGAATCTGCGTTCCAGAGCACCGTCTTTTTCTATGCTTTTGCGGTATTCTTCGGTTGTGGTTGCACCAATGCACTGTATCTCGCCGCGCGCAAGGGCCGGTTTGAGTATATTGGCGGCATCCATTGACCCTTCGGCATTTCCTGCACCTATTATTGTATGAATTTCATCAATGAACAGGATTATTTCGGGATGCTGCTTAAGTTCATCAATGATGGTCATAAGACGCTCCTCAAACTGTCCGCGGTATTTTGTACCGGCAACAACCTGGGCCATATTCAGTGACAGCAGACGCTTGCCGTGAAGTATGCGCGACACTTTCTTGTCGGCAATGCGCTGGGCAAGACCTTCTACAATGGCAGATTTACCTACTCCTGGATCTCCTATAAGAATGGGATTGTTCTTTTTACGGCGGCTCAGAATCTGGGCAACACGTTCAATCTCAGTTTCACGGCCCACAACAGGGTCAAGCTTGCCGTTTTCGGCTGCGGCAGTTATGTCAGAGGCAAATTTGTCCAATGCCGGAGTGGCACTGGATTTGCCTTTATCTTTCTTTTCCGATGTATTGTCTATCTTGGCTGAAGAACGCTGGGGCTGCTGGGAGGAATCATTCTCTTCGGCATCGAGCAAATCTCCAAAATCGTCGTCGTTATTGTTCAGATTCATCTGTAGAAACAATTAATTAAACATATTTCACAAAGACTATATACAAATATCGTGCCAAAAAATCAATGCCAATTGTATGGCATGAAAATGTTATGAACAAGCAATAAAAAAGTCCTTTGCAAATTTGCCTGATAGTAGAAATATGAGTACCTTTACAAGGTATAATATAAAAACTGATAAAATTGGATACACAAGACAGAATTATTAAGGTAGACATAGAAGAGGAGATGAAATCTTCTTACATTGATTACTCTATGTCAGTAATTGTTGCCAGAGCGTTGCCTGATGCCAGAGACGGTCTGAAACCTGTGCACCGCAGAATTCTTTACAGTATGATGCATGAGGGTAACACTCATGACAAACCATATCGCAAATGCGCCAGAACCGTGGGTGATGTGCTTGGTCACTACCATCCGCACGGAGATTCTTCCGTATACGGAGCTTTGGTACGTATGGCTCAGGATTGGGCAATGCGTTATCCTTTGCTTGACGGTCAGGGAAACTTTGGTTCAGTTGACGGTGACAGCCCGGCTGCCATGCGTTACACAGAGTGCCGCCTGCAGCAGATTGGTGAGGATATGATGGAGAACATCAACAAGGATACCGTTGATTTTGTTCCCAACTATGATAATAAGGAGACAGAGCCTTCCGTTCTGCCTACATGCTTGCCTAACCTTCTTATAAACGGTTCTACAGGTATTGCGGTAGGTATGGCAACCAACATGCCTACACATAATCTGTCAGAAGTTATTGACGGAGCGGTAGCATTGCTGGAAAATCCGGAAATTGACACTGAAGGCCTTATGCATTTCATAAAGGCTCCTGATTTCCCTACAGGTGGTTTCATCTACGGAATTTCAGGTGTGAAAGATGCCTATGAAACAGGCCGTGGTCGTGTTGTAATCCGTTCCAAAGCAGATATTGAGTCAACAGACAAGCATGACAGGATTATTGTTACGGAAATTCCGTACGGCGTGAACAAGACTGATCTTGTAAAATCAATTGCCGACCTTGTAAATGAAAAGAAGATTGAAGGTATCAGCAACATCAATGACGAAACAGACCGTAACGGTATGCGCATTGTTATTGACATCAAACGCGATGCCAGCGCCAACGTTGTTCTGAACAAACTGTTCAAGATGACCCAGCTGCAGTCAAGCTTTGTAATCAACAACCTGGCTCTTGTAAAGGGACGTCCGCGCACACTTTCACTGAAAGGTTTGCTGCAGTGCTATATTGACCACCGCAAAGAGGTTGTTACAAGACGTATCCAATATGATATACGCGAGGCCGAAAAACGTGCCCACATACTTGAAGGTCTTATCATTGCATCTGATAATATTGACGAGGTAATCCGTATTATCCGTGCAAGCCAGACTCCGCAGGATGCCATCGAAAATCTTATGAACCGTTTCAACCTGGACGATATCCAGGCTAAGGCAATTGTTGAGATGCGTCTGCGTCAGTTGACAGGACTGGTACAGGAACAGTTGCGTAACGAAATGGCTGAACTTTTGAAACAGATAGATGAATGGAAGAGCATACTTGCAATTCCTGAAAAGTTCATTGCTACAATCAAAGCTGAAATGCTTGCCGTAAAAGAGAAATACGGCGATGAGCGCAAGAGTCAGATTGTATATTCTTCAGAGGAATTCAATCCTGAAGATTTCTATGCTGATGATCCTATGGTTATTACCATTTCACACGTTGGCTATATCAAGCGTACACCGCTTACAGAATACAAGCTGCAGAACCGCGGTGGAGTAGGCTCAAAGGGTAGTGACAAACGTCAGGAAGACTTTATTGAGCATATATTCTCTGCTACAATGCACAACTACCTGCTCTTCTTTACAAGCAAGGGCCGCTGCTACTGGCTTAAGGTATATGACCTGCCTGAGGGTGTAAAGGCAAGCAAGGGCCGCGCTATTCAGAACATTCTGAATATTGAACCTGACGACAAGATTACAGCATACATTGCAATCAAGTCTTTGACAGACAAGGAATTCAATGAATCACACTTCCTGCTGTTCGGTACACGCAACGGTACAATCAAGAAGACAGTTCTTGAAGCATATTCACGTCCGCGTCAGAACGGTATCAATGCTATCAACCTTGTTGAAGGCGATGAAGTTGTAAACGTTCTGCTTACCGATGGTGCAAACGAAATCCTGATTGCAAACCGTAATGGTCGTGCTATCCGTTTCAACGAAAAGACCGTACGCGACATGGGCCGTACATCTACCGGTGTTCGCGGTATCACTCTTGATGACGAGAACGATTATGTAGTAGGTATGATCTGCGTTTCAAATCCTGAAGAGGAAACAGTTCTTGTAGTTTCTGAGCAGGGATTCGGCAAACGTTCCGATATTGAGGATTACCGTATCACCAACCGTGGCGGAAAGGGTGTTAAGACCCTGAACATTACGGAAAAGACCGGTCCTGTTGTATCTATCCAGTCTGTTACTGAAGACAACGATCTTATGATTATAAACAAGAGTGGGGTAGCAATCCGTCTTGATGTATCATCGTTGAGAGTTATGGGCCGTGCCACACAGGGTGTAACTCTTATCAACCTGAGCAAGCGTAACGATGCCATTGCATCAATATGCAAGGTTGACAAGGATCCTGATGAGGAAGAGGAATACAATGCTGAACAGGTAGCAGATGCTGAACAGGCTTTGGATTCTGAACAGATAGCAGATACTGACAACGGACAGAAAGATGATCAGCAGATTTAACAATTAATATAAGTGTTGATACAATTAACAAAGCAATAATTAATAATTGAATAATATGAAAAAGGTATTGTTTGTTTGTCTCTCACTTGCTTTATGTGCTAATGCATTCAGTGCAGATGCCGCAAAAGAGGAGGCAAAGTTGGCTAAGAAGCTGACAAAAGAGATTATGACAAAGGTAAAAGAGGCTAAAGGTCTGATATCAGAAACAGCAACTCAGGTTAACCTTAACAACGCGTCAAAAATTGTTGACGAAGCACTGAACAATCAGTATGCTCAGAAAGAGGCTGAAACTTACGAGGTTGCAGGCGATTTGTACAAAGCACGCTACCTTCAGGAATCATTCAAGAGCTATGACAAGAAACAGTTTGATACTGTTGGAATGTATAACTATCTTGTAAAGGCTTTTGATTACTACATTATCTGTGACTCTCTGCAGCACATTCCAAACGCTAAGGGTGAAGTACTTAATACTTGCCGTACTGAAAAAGCCAAAGCTTTGGAGCCACACCGTCCGAATCTGTTGCATGCAGGTTTGTTCTATCTTAAGAAAGACCAGAACGATAAGGCTTATGAAATGTTTGACCTTTATTATGAATTAGGTAAGACTCCGTTCATGAAAGAGGCTGTTGATGCCAATCCTCAGAACGCAAAAATGGATACTGCATGTGCATATTACCCAACAGTAGCCGCACTCAAAATGGGTGACTACAACAAAGTTCTGAAATACGTTGACATCGCCATTGAAGATTCAACATACGGCGAGTACAGCTATCAGATCAGAAACGATGCCTACAAGATGATGGGCGATACAGCAAAGTGGGTTGCAGCACTGCAGGAAGGTGTTAAGAGATATCCTTCAAACGAAGCTATCTGCATGGAACTGATTGGTTATTACAACGAAACCAAACAGATGGACAAACTGGATCAGTTTATTGAAGAAATGCTGGCAGGTGATCCTACAAATGCAAAATTCAACTATGTAAAGGGATACGTTCTGTATAACCGCGAAAAGTTTGCCGATGCTCACAAAGCATTCCAGGCTGCTGTTGATTCAGATCCTGAATTTGTTGACGCATGGTTGAACCTTGGTCTCTGTTATTTGATTGAGGCTCAGGAATATATGCAGAAACAGGGAAATGTAAGTTACAACTCAGCTGCTTACAAGAAAGTTATGGAAAAAGAGAAACAGTATTATCAGGGTGCAAAACCTTGTTATGAAAAAGCTCGCAAGCTTATTCCTAACGAAGTAAGAAAATGGGGTCTGCGTCTGCAGGAAATTTACTACAAGCTCAACATGGAAAAAGAAATGAAAGAGGTTGAGTCACAGCTTAAAAGCGCTGGTATCATTTAAATAGAAGAGGACCGTAGAAATATCTATGGTCTTCTTTTATTCTACCTTACTTAACATAATAGTAATTATGTAAATTTTATATATAGTAAAAACAAAAGCCTCGGAACTGAAAATCCCGAGGCTGAAATAAATCTGATTATGTATTTATTATTTTGATTCTGCTAATATTTCAAGAGCTCTGTCAAGAACAGTTGTATCGTCAATAATTACAGCGCCACCGTTAGGACCCGGTTCAACGTGAAAACCTACAGACGAACCGGTTTTATAATTGTCACCTCCAAAAAAGTTTCTTACGGTCTCAACATCTATGTTCAACTCATCGGCAATGCGATGCATGCTTCCATCAGGCAGAGAATCCTTGATTCTACGAAGCTCATTGAACGTAATTAATCTACTCATAATGTTATAAAGTTTTAAAAGGTTTTAATATTATGTTCCCTAAAGATATAACATTAAATATTAAAAAGCAAGAAACATTGACGAATTATTGAAAAAATAATTGCAAAACCGTATGTTCCGTACAGCACCCACCTGAACAAATTGACATCCTTTACATTGTAAATTCCGTTATGATCAGGATCTTGTATGCGTATTTTACTATATATCAAATAAATAAGCCATCCAAACAAAGCACCGCACAAGGCACCGCACAGGACATCACCAAAAAAGTGAACTCCCATATAGATTCTTGTGTAGGAAAATATAACGGCAAATACGTAAGATGAGATGACAAAACGCCTGTTTCTTATAAGCAGAGACAGGAACGTTACTACACCAAAAGCATTTGTGGCATGACTGGAAATAAAGCCGTACATACCACCCCTTCTGTTATATATTGTGTCAACAAGATCCTGTATTGAAGGGTCATGCGTTGGGCGCAATCTATGGAACAGCGGCTTGCAGACACTAGCGGAAAACTGGTCACATACCAATACCGTTACAGCAATACCAATAAATATCAACAGAGCTTTCTGCCAATTGTTGTTTTTCCAGACTATGTATAAGAAAGTCAAAAGTAACGGAATATACATCCATTTGGCCGATGTCAACAGAAACACTATATTGTCCAATACAGGACAGTCTGAACCGTTCAGGAACAAAGTAACAGCCTTATCCGCCTCAATTAGTTTATCAAGCATAAATAAATCAGGATTAAATTATTTCTATCATTCCTGACTCTATCCATCCAACGTTACCGTCGTCAAGTTTAATCTCCATCCATTGTTTCATGCTGGTCTTGTCAACTACTTTGACCTTGTAGCCTTCATGCACAATAACAATCTCTGTACCCTGCTCACTTGGCGTACTGCGCACTGTAACACTGGGTGCGGTAACTATTGCATATTCGTGATTGGCCAATGCGTGTTTCTGACTTCCAGCTATTATCCACGATGTGATTGAAATCAGAATCATTACAACTGCACTCCACAGATATATATTTCTGAAGCTGTTGCCGCCTCCTATTACAAAAAATACCGCAAGCAGTATCATGGCTATGGCAAAGCATATTATTACTACACTTCCCCACTGGTTTATATTCAACAGATTTGACAACTTGTGAGCAAATGCCGTAATAAACAGGACATTGGGTTGCGTTGTCTTGTCAACACATTTTGAGCGTGCCAGTTCCAGATTAAAACGTATATCCTGATCCGTTGGATCAAGCAGAATGGCACGTTCATAGTTTATCAGTGCCTGAGCCAGATTATCGGTTTTATAGTATGCATTGCCCAAATTCAGATACAGACTTGCAGACACACCTTTTGTATCTAATATCTCCTGATACATATCAATAGCCTGAACATACTGTCCGGCAACATAGGCCTGATCTGCCGCCTGTACAGATACCGGAACAGAATCATTTCCCATACTGATTCTATATGTAGTGCTCTCCTGCCCCATCATTGTCTGGAACACCGTCAGGAACAGTAGTATTGAAATTATATTTTTATTCATAATCTGGAATCTTATTTTATCTGTTCATCAATATCACTGATAAGTGTAATAGCCTGGTTGTATATCTCTTCAAGATTATCTGTCTGTCCGGCAGGTGTGTAACGTGCAAACTGACAGTTATCTATCAGTTCCTTCAATTTACTTATCAGCTCATTGCTTACCTTGATTTTTTCAAGTTCCGCAATAGCTTTATCTGCTGAAAGCAGCGATGTAGGAATAGAGAGTTTGTCACTTAAATAACCCCATACGGCACCAAGAACGGCATCGTAGAACTGGGTGCGGTTTCCAAGAGTCATGTTTGTTTTCGCAGCCTTGAAACGCTTTACAGCCATTGAATTAGCACGTTTCTTTTTGACTACTACCACATTGGCATTTTCTCTGCGCATTTTTGTATATAAGGAAACAAACACAATCAACAATACAAACGGAGCGAACAGCAAAAAATAGAACAGTGCTGAGCCGTAGAACAGATGTCTTATATCCATAAGTTTACCGTCACTCAAATGGAAACGTACATCCTGACCAACAAATTTAAGATCTGCCTGATTGACTATAGTAGTGGCAATATCACCTGCTGCATCGTGACTGATCTGGCTTGCGTTGGCTCCACGTTCAACATTGAGCGTGATTTCCTGCGAAGTTATTGTTCTGTACTGCCGTATCTTGGTATCAAAATACTGGAACTCTACAGGCGGAATTGTGTATGTTCCCGGATACTGTGGAACAAACAGATATTCAAAGACTTTGTTGCCTGTCTGTCCTTCCTGTTTCAAAGAGAATTTGTTCTCTACCTTAGGATCGTATATTTCAAAATCTTTCGGCAGATCAACCTGCGGAGTCTTTATCAGTTTAAGATTTCCTGTACCGGAAACAATTACACGGAACGTTACAGCCTCGCCTGTTTTAACAGAGGTATTACTGCAGGAAGCGGAAATTGAGAAGTGTCCTACACCACCGTAAAACTTATCGGTTTTTCCAGCCGGAAGCGGTCTGACATTAATTTTGATAGCTGGCGTAGTCAGATTTTTCTGAATCTCAACATAACGTGAGTTCATGAAGATATCAAAAATATCATTGCTTTCAATAGGCTGATGAATATAGGCCTCAAATGTTGTAGCAGGTATTTCAAGTTCACCTGACTTTTGCGGGAACAACACGTATTGGCTCCACAATCTTGACTGATAATTAAGTCCGTTATAATGTTCAAGTTCAAAGTCCTGATCAGGCAATTCTATTTCCTGGGTATGGAAATTCTGCATATCGGGGAACGGTTTGCTCAAATTGGTCAGGTTGACACGTGAATAAATCTTATATGTAAGCAATATCGGTTCCTGTTCATATACCACATTTTTGTTGAGCGATGCCGTCATAAACAGATCTTTGTTGTTCACAGTTGTTCTGTTATTCTGGCTTTGCTGGTTCTGACCAGTGCCAATAGTATTGGAAGACTGTTGGGTCTGATCCTGCGGCAAGACTTTGATTGTTACTGAATTTGATTCGTAAGTACGGTTGCCCACCTGTATGGTTGCTGCCGGAATAGTGAATTCACCTTCTGTTTGCGCAAGCAGAATATAAGTGAAAGTCTGCTTGTAGGACGATGTGGTCCTGCCGTTAATGTATTGGGTACTTTGACTGACAGAACTGTTCGGACCTGACAATATCCTGAAATCTGTAATGTCCGGAACGTTAAGATCACGGGCATCACGGGCATTGATTGTGTAGGACAGTCTGAAGTTTTGTCCCAGTACTACCGCTTTATCGGCACTGGCTGTAAATTCAATATCCTGAGCATACAATATTCCTGATGCTGCAAGAAAAAGAACTAACGAAAAAATATAACGTATATGCTTCATCATATTCAATTTATAGTAAACCTGGATTACCAATCTTTTTCCAACGAACGACTCTGATGCTGCATCAAAGCCTGTTTTACACGTTCCTGAACATCTTTTTCATCTTGCATTGCAGCTTCCAGCAACTGATCGGCTGCTTCTTTGGACATTTCATCAGTAGGTTGCGGCTGGTTCTGTCTGTCAGTCTGATCTCTATCCTGCTGGTCCTGGTTCTGCTGCTGGTCCTGGTTCTGGTTTTGGTCCTGATTCTGGTTTTGGTCCTGATTCTGCTGCTGATCTTGATTCTGGTTCTGGTCCTGATTCTGGTTCTTATTCTGGTTCTGGTCCTGATTCTGGTCCTGATTCTGATTTTGCTGCTGATTCTGGTTCTTATTCTGGTTCTGTTGCTGCTGTTGTTGCTGCTGTTGTTGCTGTTCCTGCTGCTTCTGGCGCTCATACATTGCACGCAACAGATTATAACGTGTTTCATCATCACTTGGATTCAACCGCAAAGACTCCTTATAAGCTTCAATGGCACCATCCAGATCCTGACCGGCCTGACGGATAATACCTTTGTTATGGTATGACATAGAAAGCTGTTTCTTCTGCTTTCCTATCTCTTTTGAATTTTTACCAGGTTCTGTACTCAAAGCGGCAATGCGTTCTTTCTGGAAAGCAATGACCGTATCAATTTTACCAACGCTTTCTTTCATTTTGTCTTGGTCTATGTATGTGTTACATAGATTGTATAAAGCGCTAATTGATTGCGGATTAGCATCTATTGCCTGAAGGTATTTTGTTTCGGCTTTCAGGAAAAGACTGTCGCTGTACAACCTGTTTCCCTTACGTACATAATCACGATCAGAATACTGAGCCTGTGTTATTCCGGGGAGAGCAAAAAGTATTACCAATGTCAGCAGATTGCGTTTCTTGAGAGTTTTGATCAATAATGATTCACGTTCACTCATAAACATCTCAAGAAGAAGCAATACAAGAATTATTATTGCCACAATCCAGAACTGTTCGTTCCATGCAGCATATATTGTAGATTCAATGTCAGCCTTTGCCAATTGACTGATTTCTTTTTTCAAAGCGCGCTCAGCTGCATTGGAATTGTCAACGTAAAAATACTTGCCTGCTCCGGCCTGCGCAAGTTCCTTGCACATGGATTCATTCAGACGCGTAATAATAACCTGTCCGTCTTTATCCTTTTTATATGAGTTGCCGCCGTCAGTTGACAATGGTGAACCCTGTGTGGAACCCACGCCAAGAACATACAGTGAATAGCCTTTCTCCTTTACCATTTTAGCAGCTTCCAGAGCTCCGTCTTCGTGGTTTTCACCATCAGTGATAAGAATAATGGCGCGCCCTATATTTTCCTGAGCAGTAAAACTCTTCATACAGAGATTCAGTGCATCTTTGATATTGGTGCCCTGTCTCATGGCAGATTGGGTTGAAATGGTACTCAGAAACAGCTTGGCCGATATAAAATCAGACGTAATAGGAATCTGGACATAGGCATCGCCTGCAAAAAGAACAAGTCCTACCTTATCGTCCTGGAAATCATCTACCAGACTGCTTATAAGCCGTTTTGATTTTTCAAGACGGCTGGGAGCCACATCCTGTGCCAGCATTGAATTGGATACGTCAAGTGCAATGACAGTTTCAATTCCCATTCTTCTGACTGTTGTCTGCGATGAACCGAACTGCGGTCTTGCAAGCAGCATGCAGATAAATGCTACACTGGAGAACATAAGCCAGAAACGCACTACCCTTTTGGTATTGCTTTTATCCGGCATCAGAGCCTGCAGCATGCTGACATCGCCAAAGGCTGCAAGTCTTTTTCTGTATCTTATATTTCCAATAATAAATATCAGCACCAATACCGGGAGTATCAGCAGCAGATATAAATATTCTGGATTTGCAAATCTAAACATAGGTTACGTCTGTTTTTAAGGAATAGTTCTTAATACAGTCTGTTTCAACAGGATATCAACAAGAACGGCTAACAGCAGAATCCATGCGAACGGCTGATATGCCTCGTTCTTTTTGCTGAAATCCTTGACAGAGAGCTTTGTACGCTCCAATTTGTCAATCTCATCATACACAGCCTTCAGTTTGCTGTTGTTGGTAGCACGGTAGTAATGTCCGTTAGCGGTATTGGCAATCTTTGTCAATACGTTTTCATCTATTTCAACAGGGACATTTATATACTGAATTCCTCCTGTATATGTTCTGGCAGGATAAGGTGCAGTTCCATTGGAACCCACACCAATTGTGTAAACTCTGATTCCATAACTCTTTGCCATTTCCGCTGCAGTTAACGGTGATATTTCACCAGCATTGTTGCTACCGTCGGTAAGCAGGATAATTACCTTGCTCTTGGCCTTGCTTTGGGACAGTCTTGAAATGGAATTGGCCAGACCCATACCGATTGCCGTACCGTCTTCAATAACTCCTTCTGCAGCAATATCGCAGCTTACGCTTGAAAACAGATTAAGCAGTACAGTATGATCCGTAGTAAGCGGACATTGCGTATAGGCTTCACCGGCAAAGAATGTAAGTCCTATATTATCGTTGGGACGTCCGTTTATAAATTCCGATGCCACCTGCTTTGCCGCCTCAATACGGTTTGGTTTCAGATCTTCAGCTAGCATACTGGTTGAAACGTCAACACAGAGCATTATATCAATACCCTCAATTTCTGTATTCTGCCAGTTTTCCGTAGTCTGAGGACGCGCAAGAATAATAACAAGCATGGCAAAAGCAAGCATACGCAGTGCAAAACGCAGATGGATAAGCCATACCTTCCAGCTTGTCCTGCCGGTATGCGCTTCAAGAGAAGATATGCGCATTGCAGCACTGTCTTTTTTGCGTCCCATATAGATATACCATATTGTAAACGGTATTATCAATATAAGGAAAAGTAATATGGCGCTATTTGCAAAAGTCATAATCTAATCAAAAGAATAGTATGTAAATCCTGTACATAAGATAAACAAACGCGGCAACTGCCACAACAGCAGCAATTGCTGTCAATGTCAAAACAATCAGTTTTTCCTTTTTTGACATGCCACACACCTGAATAACCTGTTCTACAGGTTGCTGCTCAACCGGTTCTGTCTGAACAAATGTATCCTGAATAAAACTTTGCGCAACCTCAAGAAACATATCATTTTCATTCAGCATGGGAGTGTATTTGGCAAATTTGACAAGATCAGCAGTCTGAAGCAGTTCGCTGAACTCCTTCAATCCCTGATAATCTGCAGAGTTTTTCAGATTGTCAATAATCTGGTCCGATGTCATATCTGTAGCATTGAAACCGAATCTGTCTTCAATATAGACCTTGATAATGTCTGTCAACTGAGAATAGTAGGCCTTGGCATCGGAGCCATGTTGCAGTTTCTGCTCGCGGATATTCTCAATGGCATTTTTCGCAACAATATGGGCCGGCTCTTTTTTCTCAATTTTAATTGTCTTCAAAATTGGCTTGTCCTTTTTGTATCTGTTGAGAAGATAAACAAATGCCGTGACAAACAAAGCAATGAGCAGTATGCTCAACACCGAATCGTCAAGATCTTTCCAGATTATAGGTTCTTTAAGCTGCTCCTTATGTCCGAATATTGAGTAACTGGTTGTATCAATAGGAAATGCATACACCATAAGCGGAACACCGTGCGTTGCCTTGTACTCTACACTGTCCACAAAAACTTTTGTTGGCGGTATGTAGAACATTGACGTATCGAACGCAGTAACCGTATAGTGCATGTTTATTGTCATGCGCTGGCCAAAATTGATGAACTGGGTATCGCTTTCAACAGGTGGAATTATTTCCAATCCTGGAACAATGTAACTCTTGTATTCCGGAACTGACACTTGTGCCCCCTTGTCGCATGTAACACTCAGGTGTACCTTTGTCTGGTCGCCTATCAGAAGATTGATTGAATCGCACTCCAATTCAACTACAGCCTCTTTGGCAATAGCCGCAGCACTTATGGCAAGCAGCATGAATAGCGTATGTAAGCGTCTCATAATCAACTCCTTAATGCGAATAAGTTCATTAACATTTTAACAAAATCCTGATCGGTACGAACCGATACGGAATCAACACGGCTTTTATTGAAATAAGTCTTCAGTGTCTCCTGTCTGTTATCCCAGGCCTGCTTATGACGCATGCGTACACTGCGGCTTGAGGTATCAAGATACATTTCACGGCCGGTTTCGGCATCAAACATTTTGACAAGACCAACATCAGGAAGAGATTCCATACGCTGGTCATATACCTGAATGGCTACCACATCATGTTTCTGGTTGGCTATTGTAAGAGCATTCTGATAATTGCCGTTATCAATAAAGTCACTGAGCATAAAGGCTGTACAACGCCTTTTCATTGCGTTTGTCAGAAATTCCAGACACGCTTTGATGTTGGTTGTCCTGTTTTCAGGCTGAAAGTTAAGCAGTTCACGAATAAGATACAGAATATGCTTTTTTCCTTTCTGCGGAGGAATGAATTTCTCTACGTGGTCCGTAAAGAAAATCATACCCACCTTATCGTTGTTCTGAATAGCAGCAAATGCAAGAGTGGCAGCTATCTCCGTAATCATTTCACGCTTGGTCTGTACCGCAGTACCGAAATCAAGACTGCCGGACATATCAACCATAAGCATGACAGTCAGTTCACGTTCCTCCTCGAACACTTTTACATACGGACGGTTCATTCGTGCAGTAACATTCCAGTCGATGTCACGCACAGAATCTCCGTACTGGTATTCACGGACCTCACTGAATGCCATACCGCGTCCTTTGAATGCAGTATGGTATTGCCCCGCAAAGATATTGTTGGACAGTCCTCTGGACTTGATCTCTATCTTGCGTACCTTTTTTATCAAATCCAATGTTTCCATTGTACCTGTATCTTAAAAGGTATTATGGCACATCAATACGGTTCAATATTCTGCTAATGATTTCGTCAGCCTGAACGTTTGTAGCTTCGGCCTCGTATGACAGACCGATACGATGACGCAGAACAAGGTGTGCAATGGCACGGATATCTTCCGGTACTACATAACCGCGGCGTTTGATGAACGCATATGTACGTCCGGCAAGTGCCAGTGAGATTGATGCACGCGGAGAACCGCCGAATGATATCAGTCCTTTGATCTCCTGCAATCCGTAGCGTTCAGGGAAACGGGTTGCAAATACGATATCTGCAATATATTGTTCAATTTTTTCATCAAGATAGACCTCTTTCACCACTTTCTTGGCGTCTTCAATTTCAGCGGTTGTAACCACGCTGCGTACCGAATCCGCAATCAGTCCGTTCAATTGTGCATGGATAATCTGTTTCTCTTCTTCAATCTTTGGATAGTCAACAAGAACCTTGAGCATGAAACGGTCAACCTGAGCCTCGGGCAGAGGATATGTACCTTCCTGCTCAATAGGGTTCTGTGTAGCCATTACAAGGAATGGCTTTGGAAGTGTGAAAGTATCGCTTCCTATTGTGACCTGACGCTCCTGCATAGCTTCAAGCAATGCGCTCTGTACTTTTGCCGGAGCACGGTTGATTTCGTCGGCAAGAATAAAATTGGCAAAAACCGGACCTTTTTTTGCAACAAACTGTTCCGATTTCTGGCTATATATCATTGTACCTACAACATCGGCAGGCAACAGATCCGGAGTAAACTGTATTCTACTGAAACTGGCATCAATCAGACTTGCCAATGTTTTGATTGCAAGTGTTTTAGCCAAGCCTGGAACACCTTCAAGAAGAATGTGTCCATCTGACAGAAGACCTATCAACAAAGACTCCACCAACTGTTTCTGGCCAACAATAACCTGATCCATTCCTGTTGTCAGGTTGGTAACAAACGCACTTTTTTCCTCAATGCGCTGGTTTAGTTCGCGTATATCAATATTCATAAGTTATAGTTTTTGTTTTTCCAAAAGTATATAATATAATCTTACGTATTTTATAAAAAATCATAATTAAATTTCAGGAGTGTTATTATTTCCAAACCACTGGTTGAACAAATCAATAACATTCTCAAAATGTATTCTGAACCCGTTCTCAAAATCAAATGCGTCTGCATAAAACAAGAGTCCGGTAGCCAGAAGCAGCAGAACCAGCACTACAATAAGTATTGTAAGACATACATGTTTTTTCTTCTGTTTGGGCTGTTTTGCCTTTTCAGGTTCTGCAGGTTCTGCAGGTTTGGCGGCATCGGTCAAAGCCGGCTGTTCATCCACTGTTTCTTTTGGAGTTTCCTGTTCAGGTGCAATGGCAGGCTGTTCTATTGTTTCTTCAGCCTGGGTCTGGCCGGAAACATTGTCCAGGTCTATTATCTGGAACGATGCATACGGCTGGTTGATTGTCTCTTTCAAATCAGCGTCTGGCTGGAATTGGATTTTGTTATAGGCACCTATTGTAATGCGTTCACCTGTATTCACATTGATGCTTTCACGTTCAGCAACGCGAATCTTCTTGAACGTACCGAATCCTTTCACCTTTACAATTTCGTCATCGCCCTGCAAAGTGTCGGTAATAAGATCAAAGAACGAACGTACAAAATCCTCGCTGGTATTTTTGTTGATAGTAGACTGTTCGCTGAACAATTCTACAAGTTGGTTAAGATTAATCTTGTTGTTCATAATTGTCAGCTATTAATTTTTTCCTTGAAAATATCACTGTTCTTGTATGTCAGTGTGAGTTTTTGCGGAATCAGCATACGTTTGCCTGAAACCGGGTTGACAGAGATTCTCTCCATTTTCTTTTTCACCTCTAAAGTGCCAAAGCCGTTAATACTTATTGCATCTCCTTGTTGCCAGACCTGCAGCATAGTAGAGATAAGACAAGCTACATTCTCCTGAACTTTCTTCTCAGAAAGTTTAGTAGTCGCCGATAAAGCTCCGATAAACTCTTTGTTGTTCATATGTGATAATATTAAATATGTCCATACAGTTCGAAAGGTTCCGAATCTGTAATACATACGTTATAGAAATTTCCAATCTCAAGTTTTGAATCATGGCACGGAACAAGAACCTCCGGATCCACTTCAGGTGAATCAAATTCTGTACGGCCAACCCAGTAATCCCCTTCTTTTCTGTCAATTACCGTTTTGAAAATCTGTCCAACCTTATTACTGTTGATGTCGGCAGAAATTTCCTGTTGCAGATTCATGAGAGCATCAAGACGCTGCTGCTTGATTTCTTCAGGAACATCGTCCTTATAATGCAAGGCGGAATATGTACCGTCAACCTGGCAATATGCAAAAGCTCCCATACGTTCAAAACGTGCAGTGCGCACAAAATCTATAAGCTGGTCAAAGTCCTGCTCCGTTTCTCCCGGGAATCCTACCATAAGCGTAGTGCGCAAATGAATGCCAGGCACTTTTTCACGAATAGCCTGAATCAGATCTTTTGTCTCTGCTGCGGTTATATTTCTGCGCATACGTTTGAGCACAGGATTGCTTATATGCTGCAGAGCAAGATCAAGATAACGGCATACATTACTGTTGCTGTTTATGGCATCAAGCAGTTCCATTGGGAAATTGTTGGGATACCCGTAATGCAGACGTATCCATTCAAGTCCGTTCAGATGAGCCAGTTTGTCAACAAGCTCTGCAATATGATAACGTTTATCCTGATCATATCCGTAATAGGTAAGATCTTGTGCAATAAGTTGGATTTCTTTAACTCCGTTATCAATCAGGTATTTGGCTTCGTCTAATATATCTTGCTGATTATAAGACTGATACTTGCCTGTCATTAAAGGAATTGCACAATATGCACAACTGCGGTTGCACCCTTCGGCAATCTTAAGATATGCGTAATGCCTGGGGGTGGTTATAACACGCTTTGGAGTGTTGCATGGATTGCAAATGCCGTTATTTTCTTTTTTCAGATCTTCTACCAGTTCCGTCCAGTTGAACTTACCGTAGTAACGGTCAACCTGCGGTATCTCCTGCTCAAGTTCCTGTTTGTATTTCTGGGACAGGCATCCCATTACATACAGTTTCCTGATAATGCCCTGTTCTTTCATTGCAGCACATTCAAGAATAGTGTTGACAGACTCTTCCTGGGCATCGCCTATAAAACCACAGGTGTTGATTACCACAACGGGGGCGGTCACTTTGTCCGGGTCATGATGCATGGTGTAACCTGCATCGGAAAGCATACCCATCAGTTTCTCGGAATCAACAAGATTCTTTGAACAGCCCAATGTTATGACATCAATCTTACCTTTGCGCATATTATCATGAAAAAAGTGAATCTACAAACTCTTCTCTGTTGAATAACTGCAGGTCCTCCATTTTCTCTCCAAGTCCTACATATTTTACAGGAATCTTGAACTGGTCCGAAATACCAATCACCACTCCACCACGAGCAGTTCCGTCAAGTTTTGTAATGGCAAGACTGGATACCTGGGTGGCCTGTGTAAACTGTTTGGCCTGCTCAAATGCATTCTGACCGGTTGAGCCGTCAAGAACCAGAAGAACATCGTGCGGAGCATCCGGCACAATCTTTTTCATAACGTTCTTGATTTTGGTCAGTTCGTTCATAAGGCCTACCTTGTTATGCAGACGGCCTGCTGTATCAATAAGAACTACCTGCGCCCCTGTTGACAGCGCAGACTGTAATGTATCAAATGCAACCGATGCCGGATCCGAGCCCATTTCCTGATGAATAACAGGGACATCAACTCTTTTACCCCATTCAATCAGCTGGTCTACAGCTGCAGCACGGAATGTATCAGCCGCGCCAAGAACAACTTTGTAACCGGCTTTCTTGTATTGGTATGCAAGCTTTCCTATTGTTGTGGTCTTGCCAACACCGTTAACACCAACAACAAGCACCACATAAGGACCGTTCAGACCTTGCGGTATGGCAAATTCGCCTGTACCGTCTGTGACTGAACCGTTTTCCTGCAACAGCGCAACAATCTCCTCCTTAAGAATAGAATTCAATTCTGACGTGCTTACAAATTTATCTCTGGCTACACGTTCCTCAATACGTTTGATTATGCGCAATGTTGTCTCAACACCCACATCGCTTGTAATAAGGACCTCTTCCAGGTTATCAAGTACATCGTCATCAACTTTACTTTTTCCGGCTATTGCATGTCCCAGTTTTGAAAAAAAAGAGGTCTTGCTTTTTTCAAGTCCGTTATCCAGAACCTGTTTTTTATCTTTTGAAAAAAATGAAAATAATCCCATTACCAATAATGAATACTTATCTTACAAAGGTATAAAAAAAACTGTTATTTCAAGAAATGACATATACAAAAAAAAGTGAGAAGCGTAAGCTCCTCACTTTATGTAGTAAAAAAGAATATACTGTGATTATTTGAGAGCAGCCTTGAGCTGATCGTCAGTAACAATAGACTCTTCAAATACGTAAGCACCGGTTTTTGGTGACTTAACCATCTTTATCAGTTTGGCCATTGAGACCTTACCTGTACGCAGGGTTGCAACAACTTTTTTTGCCATAGTGCTATATCGTATTATTTAATTTCACGATGAATTGTCATTCTCTTAAGAATTGGGTTGTATTTCTTCAACTCAAGTCTTTCCGGAGTATTCTTTCTGTTCTTAGTGGTAACATAACGTGAAGTACCCGGCATACCACTGTCTTTCATTTCGGTGCATTCCAAGATAACCTGAACGCGATTTCCTTTAACTTTCTTAGCCATGATAAAACTCCTTAATTAAGCAATGATTTTAATGCTTTTCCAATCACAATAACCTTTGGCGACTGCATCCTTAAGAGCGGCATCCAAGCCTTTCTTATTGATAGTTCTCAAACCTGCAGCGCTGAGGCGAAGGCTAATCCAGCAATCTTCCTCTACATAGTAGAACTTTTTGGTGAACAGATTGACATCGAATGTTCTCTTTGTTCTTCTCTTAGAGTGAGAAACATTATTGCCAACCATAGCCTTCTTTCCGGTAATTTGACAAATTCTCGACATTTCTATCTTTATTTTTGTAGTTTGAATTCTTGTTCTAAAATCGGTGTGCAAAGTAACTGCTTTTTTTTGGTATTTCCAAATAAATTAGAAAAAAAACCAAAAAAAAGAGATAAAATTTACTACAAAGTAGTGTTTGCAAAAATTGGCACGTCAATATTGCAGAAATCATTATCCAACAATTTGAAATAGCCAGTCATGGCAATCATCGCAGCGTTGTCCGTTGTGTAGGAAAACTTTGGAATATAGACGTTCCAGCCGAACCTCTTTGCATGATCAAGAAATGCGTTTCTGAGTCCGGTGTTTGCACTCACACCTCCGGCCAGTGCAACCTCTTTGATTCCTGTCTCTTTAACTACAGCACGCAGGTTTTTCATCAGAATTTCTGCAATTGTGCGTTCAAGACTGGCAGCCAGGTCCGCTTTGTTCTTCTCAATAAAATCAGGATCCTGAGCCACTTTGTCGCGCAATGTATAAAGGAACGATGTCTTGAGACCGCTGAAACTGTAATCGTAACCGGGAACATGCGGCTTGGCAAATTCAAAAGCTTTGGGATTTCCCTGTCTTGCAAGCTTGTCAATAATAGGACCACCCGGATACCCAAGTCCCATAACCTTGGAACATTTGTCTATAGCCTCGCCGGCGGCATCGTCTATGGTCTGTCCTATGATTGTCATTTTATTATATGCGTCAACGCGTACAATCTGTGAGTTGCCGCCTGAAACCAGCAGGCAGATGAATGGAAAATCAGGAGATTTGTGGTCATCATCGGCCGTGCGTACAAAATGCGCCATGATATGTCCCTGAAGATGATTGACCTCTATCATGGGGATATTCAGCGAACGCGCAAAGCCTTTGGCAAAGGAAACTCCAACAAGCAACGATCCCATAAGTCCAGGGCCCCTTGTAAAAGCTACCGCACTCAGCTGCTCCGGCTTTACGCCTGCACGTTTGAGCGCAGTGTCAACAACCGGCACAATATTCTGCTGATGGGCTCGCGATGCCAGCTCCGGCACTACCCCGCCGTATTCCATGTGGACATTCTGACTTGCAACTACGTTTGAAAGGAGAATACCGTCTTTGATGACTGCGGCTCCGGTATCGTCGCAACTGGATTCTATGCCAAGTACTATTTTTTCTTCCACTTCAGTATTGAAATTTGCTGCAAAGGTACTAAATATTGAACAACGTTATCTTAATTTTACCTTAGAAGTTAGATTAGATTTCCTAAAAATGAGTACTTTTGCGATTAGATTGATAAACACTAATTGAAAATGATCTGGAATAAAGAGCGTGAGTGTATGTCTCGCCAGGAATTGCGCGAGCTCCAAAGCAAAAAACTTGTACGTATGGTTGAACATGTGTATAACAACAGTCCGTTCTACCGTGCACGATTTGATGCTCACGGAGTACACCCAAGCGACATTCGTTCCATTGACGATATTACAAAACTGCCGTTCACGGTCAAAAAGGATCTGCGTGACAACTACCCTTTCGGTATGATGTCTGTGCCGATGTCTGACATTATCCGTCTGCATGCATCAAGCGGAACAACCGGCAAACCTATTGTTGTGGGTTATACGCAGCAAGATCTGAGTAATTGGGAAGAGTGCGTTGCACGCTGTCTTACCGCATACGGATTTTCCAAAAACGACATAATTCAGGTCTCTTACGGATACGGTCTGTTTACAGGCGGTTTAGGTGCTCATGCCGGTGTACAGAAAATAGGCGCTACCGTTGTGCCTATGAGTAGCGGAAACACCCAGAAACAGATTCAGATAATGCAGGATTTCGGTGTTACAGGCTTGTGCTGTACTCCGTCTTACGCATTGTTCATAGCCGAAGAAATTGCCAAGGCTGGTATTGACGTAAACAAGGATCTGAAACTTAAGATTGGTGTATTCGGTGCCGAACCGTGGACCAATTCAATGCGTCAGGAATTGCAGAACAAACTTGGAATAAAAGCATACGATATTTACGGACTTACAGAGATAAGCGGTCCGGGCGTTGGCGGTGAGTGTGAGTGTCAGAACGGTACACATATCTGGGAAGACTTCTTCTATCCGGAAATTGTTAATCCTGATACACTTGAACCTGTTGAACCGGGTCAGGTTGGTGAACTTGTATTTACCACTCTTGACAAATGGGGTATGCCTATGATACGTTACCGTACGCGTGACCTTACAAGTCTTAACTACGAACAGTGCGAGTGCGGCCGTACAATGGTACGCATGAGCAAGATACTTGGCCGCAGCGATGACATGCTCATTATTCGCGGTGTAAACGTATTCCCGTCTCAGATAGAGTCAATCCTGCTTGAGTTCAAGCAGTTCCAGCCGTACTTCCTTATAGAAGTTGACCGCATTGACAATACCGATACATTCGATATTCATGTAGAACTTATGCCCGATGCCTACTCCGATCAGATTTCGGTCTATATGGAATACACCAAGGCTTTGTCCAGTCGTATTCAGAGTGTTGTAGGCATTCGTCCAAGTATAAAAATTGCAGAACCCGGTTCAATAGAGCGTTCTACCGGCAAGGCAAAGCGTGCCATTGACCACCGTATATTCAAATAACCGTTAACCGTTAAACGTTATGTTAGTAGAACAGATTTCAGCATTCCTTGAGAACAAACCCGGCAGATTTGCCTTTATCTCTAAGGTATTGGGTGAAAATGACATCAATATGCAAGCATTCACAGTTTCTGAATCTGCAAAATTCGGAATTGCGCATATAATAGTTGACAATGCGGAACGTGCCAAAAGTGTTCTGCAGGAAAACAATATAGGTGTTCATGTTTCAAAGGTGATATGTCTTGACATTTCTGACCGTCCCGGAGAGATGTCAAAGATTCTCAAACTGCTTGCGGAAAACAATATCTCCGTTGAATATATGTACGCCTATGCCGATTCAAAGAACGCACATATTTTCTTGCGGACAGACAATCTGGAACTTGCAGATTCTATTTTGTCTGAAATGTCAAGAGGTTAATAGGCCTCTTGATATTTTTTTTCTCCGTTGATTATATAAATTCCGGAATTGGTTATCCGGTCAATCTCCTGTCCTGAAAGGTTGAAGATTTTTGCATGTCCGGCAGGTTTCTCAATTTCAGGATCCGACGCAATAGGCTTTGACATATAAATATCCGCCTTGATTTCCGGTAAAAGTTTCCAGACATCTTCCGTTATATATTTCACTCTGTAAAGTATCGGAACATGGACAACGATTCTGGCATTGACATAATAAAAAGCTGTTGTATTGGCAACAGTTGGCGGAGTTTCATTGCGAACATACAGATGTTCAAGTTTTGTGCAGTAAGAAAACGCATAAATATCAATAGAACTGACATCCTCCATAGTTATGCTTTTCAAGTTTGAATATGTAAAGGCATCATATTGGATTGTAGTGGCAGTTTTAGGCAACATCAATACACTTATATCGGAATTCTGGAATGTCTTTGGAGGTATGGTATTTGCAGGGAATCTGTCATACGCCTCTATATTTGCCTGATACAAGTCTATTGTATCTATATAACTTACTTTTGACAGAGCCAACATGTCACGCACATCAATAGAACCGGTTACTACAAGTTTTGTCTTATCTTCCAACTGAGGTAAATTCGCAGTCAACAGGCCGTCCAACAATCCCGGCTCTGGGCAATGAAGATAATATGCTCCTCCTAAAGAATAGTATGCATGCAAATTGATTGTAACAGAACCTGTATCTGTAACCCAAAATACATAATCCCTTGATTCTATGTAATCAAATCTTACACCGGCCATATGGTCTGAAACAGCATTGATAAAAACACCGTCATTACTGTATGCCAGCATTCGTTTGAATTGGGTTGCCCTCTTGAAATCAACAGTCATGGAACAGATATTACCTCTGATAACACTGTCACTGCATTGTACAGCAATTGGGCCAACTAAATCCGTATTAACTTTAACATACTCAACATTATAATCTTTTGCAGGAATAGTATATGGATAAAAACCGGCGCTGTTGCTTGAACATATATGCTCATATTCATTTGTAGAAGGGTTTATTGTAACCAGTCCTATCATATCACCTTGGGCTGCATTACTGCCGGCGCTGCATTCAAAAAGCATGCACTTGGAGTTTGGTATGCTCAAAGTCTCAATTTCAGACAACACTTCCTTTACGTTATAATCTTCATCCAGGAGTACGGCAGCAATACTATATGATTCTTTCTGAAAGGTGTACCAGTTTGAGAACACACAAAAGTTTCCGTTCTTAACTACATTGTTTACATCCATACTCAAATGTACATCTCCGTCTCCGTGGTTCAGGTTGTCAAAATGAACAGGAGAACACAGTTTTCCTGATCTGTTAGGTTCTATTCCAACAATTGCAGAATGGTCTACATCGAAAATATAGCTGTCCGGAACAAGGTCAGACAATATAAAATATCCGTTGTACTTACCGTTCCACCCCCAGTTGAAATGGAACATATTATCCTGATATCCGTCCAGGACAAACGCATGACCCTCATTCTTATGTGTTGAACTGGTGTACAGAACCGGACGGTTCTGGTCAATTTCGTCACGCATTATTCTCTCCCATTCTACAGAAGGATATGAATCACGGAAAATTTCAATAGGATTAGAATAACGGAAATATCTGGTCAATGCATACCCTACCTCTGATGACGGAGCTCCGCTGCCGGATGATCCATATCTCATGGAAACACTCATTCCAGTCTGATACATCAACGTGGACAATGCGTCGACTTCCTGCGTGGTATATGCAGATTTATGTATTAACGGCATATTGTCCCAATCATACTCAGTAGAACCGAAATCAACAAATGCAGTATCTGCAGGCTCGTCTGAAGAATAAGCCATATAATACAAAGGAAGGTCGTATGCACCTACTCCAGACTGAGGCCAGCGATGATAATACATAATTTCGGCCATTGCTGTGGCAACGCAACCGGTAGCCCATTTGTTCGGTGTAGCATTATTGTAAGGAGCCCTTTGTCCCCATTCCGGTGTAGTCAATATTCTGGTACCATAATTCGGACCTTCAGAATCATCGGAATAATCCAGAAAATAACTGTCTGAAATCAGTTCCAGTTGCTTTTCATAACTCTCCAGAAGATCCTTAAGTCCGTCAGGCAAAGATTCCTCATCACAGAATGAGCCACTGTCGGTATAACCAAGAACAGGCGTGGTGGCATCGTTTGCCGACACAATAATAAATCCGTTATCCTGATTGTTATTGAAAACATAAAACAGATTGTTCTTCTCCAATGCAAGTGTCAGATCCGCATCGGCAACAGATGCACGGGTGCCAGTTTTCTTGTTCAGAAAATTCTGAGCCAGTTTTTCCGCTTGCTCAGAACTGATAATTCTGGCATTTATGTCAAGACACAAACATAGTACAAGCAATATAGCAAGTGTTTTTTTCATATATATAGATATGGTACTGGGTAATTACTTAGTGATGCCGTCACGTGCAAGAATGGCATCTATTTTCGGTTCACTGCCGCGGAAACGGGTATACAGTTCCATCGGATCTTCGGTAGAACCCTTTTCCAATATATTTCTGCGGAAAGATTCAGCAACTTCCTGAGAAAACATACCTTTTTCCTTAAAGAATGCAAATGCATCAGCATCCAGAACTTCGGCCCATTTGTAACTGTAGTAACCGGCACTGTAGCCTCCGGAAAATATATGTGAAAAATGAGTGGACATACATGTACCGGGCACCGGTTCAACCAAAGCAGCTTTAGCCCCCGCCTTGAGTTCAAAATCACGGACGTTGCCGTCAAAAGGCTTGTCAAGAGTATACCATGCCATATCTACATATCCGAAACACAACTGACGGATACATGCATATGCGGCATGATAGTGACGTGCTTCAATCAGTCTGTCAAGAAGTTCCTGCGGTAAAGGTTCACTGGTAACATAGTGTTTGGCAAACGTATCAAGGAACTCTTTTTCCAGAACATAATTCTCCATGAACTGCGATGGGAGTTCAACAAAATCCCAATACACATTAGGGCTGCATTCAGACTCATATTTGACATTAGAGAATATGGCATGAAGAGCATGACCGAATTCGTGCAGGAATGTACTCACCTCTCCAATGGTAAGCAGAGACGGTTTTTCTTCCGTGGGTTTTGTAAAGTTCATGTTGATAGTTACGGCAGGACGTATGTTCTCACCGTCTTTGATGTACTGACCGCTGATAAGATCCATCCATGCTCCGGAGCGTTTGTTTTCACGCGGGAAGAAGTCGGTATAAAGAACTGCAAGGAAAGACCCGTCCTTGTCAAAAACTTCAAAAACCTTGACATTTGGATCATATACCTGAATATCAGTGTTGCGTTTGAAAGTGATACCGTACAATCTTGTAGCAAGACCGAAAACGCCTTTGATTACATCAATGAGTCTGAGATACGGCCGGAATGCCTCCATATCCAACGAATATTTGCTGCGACGCAATTTTTCACCGTAGTAGGCAAGATCCCAGGCCTCAAGCATAAACTTGGGTCCCTCTGTCTCGGCGGCAAAATCACGCATCTCCATCATCTCCTTCTGAGCTACAGGCATGTATGCTTCACGCAGCACATCAAGCAGTTCATATACGTTTTCCTTGTTCTCGGCCATACGCTTTGGCAGAATAAAATCGGCCAGAGTATTATATCCAAGCAATTGGACAGAACGCTGTTTAAGGTTTACTATCTTACGGACAAGATCCTCGTTATCGAATTCATTTCTGTACGCAATAGATGCGTATTCCATATACATCTTACGGCGCAACTCCCTGTCGGGACAATAGGTCATAAACGCAGCGTAACTGGGTCCCTGCAGATTGAATACCCAACCGTCAAGACCACGGTTCTTTGCTTCCTGCGATGCCTGATCCAGAGCAGACTCCGGCATGCCTTCAACAGACTTGGGGTCTGTCAGATGCATGAAATACTTATTTGTTGAACGTAAAATATTCTGCTCATACTTGAGTGTTGCAAGACTCAGTTCGTCACTGATCTGGCGGTATTCAAGCTTACGTTTGTCTGATAACCTGGCACCGTGACGTACAAAACTGTTGTATGTATCATCAAGCAGTTTAAGATCTTCACGGTCCATATCCTTTGGTATATGATCATACACATACTTTACACGTTCAAACAAACGTTCATTCTGGATAATGTCGTTTGACAATTCGTTCATAACCGGAGACATTTCTTCGGCAATCTGTTCCAGTTTGTCACTGGTAGCACTGTTCTGGTAAACGCTGAAAATTGAACAGATGTTGCCATACATCTCTCCGGCATACTCCAAAGCCTTGATAGTATTGTCAAAGGTAGGACTTTCCGGATTGTTGATGATTGCGTCAATTTCCTTACGGTTTATCTTTATTGCCTCCAGCAAAGCAGGCTTGAACAAATCTTCTGTTATACTGTCAAATGGTATGGTATTATGTGGTGTTCCCCAATCTGATTTCAATAAAATGTTACTATCTGTCATTAGTTTTTTTTTTAATGAGAGTTCTACAAAACTTGTAAACTGGTCTGCATACATCTGAACCTGATCCTCAATGAATTCAAATACATGCGATTGCACATATCCTCCACGTTTCTCAATATCCTTTATAAGGTTAGGATAATAGTCAAATGATGTATTCAGTTCATTTTTAGGATTCCATGCAATATAATAGTTTGTCTCATGCTTGAGAGGTGGCATCTGCTTCAATGTTGTACTTGAAGGCTCTACACACCAGAAATTTGAATACTGGTTCTGGAATTTCATACTGATGCGCAATGCGGCATCGGCCATAAAACCAATTCCGTACAAATACCTGTCACTGCTGTTTTTGCTTATACCGCCATCAGCAAAATAATCATCAACTATAGATACAAACTTACTGCTGAAAAGCATTTCGTAGGCATCCACCTGCTCTGTCGGAATTTTCTTGCGCAAGTCAACAATACAAGCCATCACAACAGGATCAATGGCATCGCACGCAATCAGAGAGTCCAATCTGTGGTAATATGTCTGAACCGGAACCTCACGGCCTACAAATGCATAGATAACCGGATATTCGTCTCTTATTGAAAAGTATGGCGGTTTGTAGATGGAAACTTCAACACTTCTGGTTGCAAAAACATTATCCAATGTAATTGATTCCACAACCGATGTGGTCTGTTGTTTTTTACCCTTGCACGATGCAAACAATACAACAGCAAGTACAATTGTCAATAATGTAGGAAATAATCTTTTCATTCCAATGCACTAAAATTATTCGGAATACGCTTGTTGTATCCCTGGGCAGAGAATGTTGCAATATGAGTTCCGTCCTGTGCAGTAACAATGACTTCTATTGCAGGTAACTTGGGCTGGTCGCTGACCAGACGTGCCGTTGCTGTCAGTTCCATACCAAGAGTTGCTGCCGTATGGTAATATATTGTGGAATTTATTGCAAAAGCCAGATTGCCCAACGAATTGACCGCAGCTGCGAAAGCTAAATCAGCAAGTGTGAAGATAGCACCACCCTGACATATGCCTCCGGCATTAAGATGTCTTTTCTCAACCACCATTTTTGTTATGGCATAACCATACTTGATTTCAATCACCTGCATCCCTGCATCTGAGGCAAACCTGTCATCGCTATTCAAATGCTCTTTCAAAGTCATCTTACAACAAATAATAATATTCCAAATCACAAAAGTAATAAATATAAATATTAAATCATACATTTGCATAAAATATTTAGACATATGACACCTACAATAGACGCATTAGCATTACATTGGGTTGGCAATCAGGCAAATGATGAACAGTGCATAACAAGCAACAAACTGTTCGCGCTGAATCCTGAAATGAACCAGCTGCTCACAGATTATTTCATAGGTTCGTTCAAAAGCGGAGAGCGTTTCAATTTCAGCAGCGACACCGGAGATGTTGCTGATAATCTGATATACAAGTTTGTGAGCAATATCTTTGACAACCCCGGTATGCTGCTTGACTTTTCAGTTGATATAGCAACCCAGCTTTATGAATGCAGTGAGCATCCGCAGATAAAGGGCGGAGATTTTTATGTTGTACGCTTTACCGGATGCGGTGTGGCAAATCAGGAATGCGATGCCATCGGCCTGTTCAAAATTGAGAACAAAGACCTGTTTCTGACAGTTGAGCATGACACAGATAACAGGTTCGATATGAGCACTTTAGAGGGCATCAGCTTGAAAAAGGTTGATAAGGGTTGTCTCATTTTCAACTACGAACGTCAGAACGGTTATTATGTAATGGTTGTAGATAATTCCAACAAATCGAATGCCCAGTACTGGGTAGATGATTTTCTGCATCTCAGCCGCAGACAGGATGCATATTTCCAGACAGAGAACATGATGCAGATGTGCCGCGGTTACCTGATAGACCAGCTGCCTCAGGATTTCCAGGTAAGCCGTGCAGACCAGGTTGACCTGCTCAACAAATCCATGAACTATTTTGCCAAGACACCGAAATTTGATGCGGAGACATTTCAGGAACGCGTTCTTGCCCAGCCTGAACTCACACAGCGTTTCAACGACTACCGTACCCAATACGAAAAGGACCGCGATATATGTATAGGAGACAATTTTGATTTGAATCCTGATGCGGTTAAAAAAGAAAAGCGTGCCTTCAAAAGCGTTATCAAACTTGACAAGAACTTTCATATTTACATTCATGGCAACCGCGATCTGATTGAAGCCGGTTCGGATGAAAAAGGCAAGTTCTACAAGCTGTATTTCAATTCAGAAGGATAAGACAAACAGAGAAAACAACTTGAAACATGCAATACCATTCATTTGAGTTTAATTTTCTGCAGGAAAACACCTACATATTGTGGGACGACACATTACAGGCAGTGGTTATTGACCCCGGAATGTATTTCCCGCAGGAAGAAAAGACGTTTGAGAACTTTATCAAGGAACACAACCTTACAGTAAAATACCTTCTCAACACCCACCTGCATTTTGATCATGTTTTCGGGAATCCGTTTGTCTGTGAACATTACGGCGTACAGCCATGGGCTAACGGTGGAGACAAAATGTGGCTGAGCGGCAGCAAAACCATGTTCAGCAAATTAGGCATCAGATTTCCAGCCATGCAGCCCGAAATTGGCCATTATCTCAAAGACGGAGAACTGGTTACATTCGGCAACACTACCCTGAAATGCATTTTTGTTCCAGGACATTCGGCAGGATGCATGGCGTTTTATTGTGAACAGGAAAACCTGCTGTTCAGCGGTGACATTCTCTTTCGCGGAAGTGTTGGCCGTACCGATTTTGAAGACAGCAACTGCCAGCTGCAGACAGAAGGCATCCACGACAAGCTGTTTACACTGCCTGAGAATACCGTAGTATGCCCAGGGCACGGTCCAAACACAACAATTGGTTCAGAACTTGACAATAACCGTTTAGTATGAAAAAAATCATATTTCCATTGCTCATGGCCTGCTCCATGGTATGTAATGCACAGGTTGTATTTGATTCCACATATTTTGACTTTGGAACCATTCACGAAGGAGACGGTCCGGTAAGTACAGTCTTCAGATTCAGAAACATCAGTTCCGACACAGTATTCATCCAGTCCATTGCCACAAGCTGCGGATGTACAACCACACAACATAACAACGCAGGCATCGCACCCGGAGCAAAAGACTCCGTGCGTGTAAACTTTGACCCGTCGGGGCTGTCACTGGACGTTTACCGTTACATATATGTCTGCTTCAGGAACATTGACGATTGTCAGGAACTGATGATATGTGCCAACATAGAACCCTCTCCGCTTACAATGAGACAGATTTACCCTATCCGTCTGTCCGACAGCATAGGAGTTACCAACCGTCAGATAGACTGGAACTACATAACTTATGGAACCCAATCTTCAAAAACGGTAATGATAGCCAATATCTCAAACACATTAAGCCGCATAGACCTGTCGGCCGCCAACCCCGAAATTGATATTGACGCACCGGCTGCCATAAAAGGGAATCAGGTAGAGCCTGTTGTAATTACATACAACATTCCAACTACCACACAGCGCATAGGTCCGCGTCACGATACAGTAAACGTTCTTATTGACGGAATACAGGCGCGTCCCCTTGTAATCGATGCCCATGTAACCGATAATGTTTCAATGGAAGGTGATTACGCTTCAATACATTGTTCCCAGACAGATTTCAATGTATCATCGTGGAAGAAAAAGGTAAAAATGCCAGTTACCATTACCAATGTAGGCAACGCCCCATTGGTGATACATCATATTGAAAATGACACCCATTCACAACTGGAACTGAAAGACGGCCAGGTTATCTATCCGGGACATTTTGTTCAGACCAATGTGCGTGTTGTACGTTCTACACGGGCGGACAGGAAACAGGGATATGAATTCATTCATCTCTACACCAATGCGCCAATGCGCCTTGTCTATCAGCTGAGAGTAGTCTGGTAAGAGAATACAATAAAAAAACAACCCCGGCAACTGTTTTGGTCAGTTTGCCGGGGTTATTTATTTCTTATTTACTGCTTACCACTTGAGCCAAGGAGTCGGGTCAATGGTGATACCTTTAGCATTCATGTATGTGATATTGTCAGTATCGGCATCTTTGCCAAGAAGGAACTTGTCAACAAATGCGTTAAGTTCAGGATACTGTACCTGCGGCAGCTGGCAATGTCCATGTCCGTCGTTGATAGAGAATCCCATACGGTCTTCAATACCGAACTTTTCCCATACCTTACGTGCGGCTACACATGAAACATAACCTGCAGGTTCTGCAAGCCATTCAAAATCGTTGTTACCGAATACAAGAACGGCACGCGGACAACAGAGAGCAAGCAGCTCATGCTGGTCGAACGGCAGATACTGGGTATTCTCACCTTGATACTTTTCATGATCCTTTATGAACCAGTTGTGGTTTGTTGCACCAAGATTCTCAACCTTGCCAAGAGTCTCTGAAACACGCCATGCAGCTACTCCACCACCACCCGGTTCCTGCGGAATGGTAAGAGCAATACGCTCATCAAGAGCGCCTGCATAGAGAGCCATCTTGCCTGCATATGAGCAACCAGATACAGCAAGATGTTTTGTGTCGATATTTGTTTTCTCTGCACCCAGTTCCTGAAGAGCATCAATTATACGGCTTACACCCCACGATGTCATGGCATAACCGCCACCATCGGTATATTCCGGATACAGACGGTCAAAATCTCCTGTAGATCCAGGGAAACCGCCCTCTTTTTTGTTAACCTGTGTAGATGTGAATGAGCAATAAGCTACACCGCGCTCAAGCAACTGACGTGAGAAACTGCACATATCGCAACCAATAAGCAACGGATATGGTGCTGTACCGTTCTGAGGATACTGGATAGTAGTTGTAATTGTCAGAGATTCACCATTACGGGTAAGTACAATCTTAAGAGTAGAACCTTCAAAAGAGGCATCCATCTTAAGATCCTCTGTAGGCAGCGGTTTTACACCAAGTTCATAATGCTGTACTTCGGCAAGAATCTCAGCACGGCGTTTGCCCCAGTCCTGGAATTTCTTAACCTGTTTCTTACTGTTTGAAAACTCAAACGGGTTTGTCAATGTTGTAACACTTGGAGTCTCCTCCATTGATTTCATTTCGGGTGCTGCGTAAGAAGCACCGGTATTCTCCTGTTCATATACCAGGGGAATAGCAGTCTTGGCTGTCATTGGCATAGTAACTGCCGATGCCACCAATAGACTTAATACGTTAAACTTTTTCATATAAGATATGTTTATAAATGTGTTGCAGAATTATTCAAACAGAAAGCCCAGGTGTTTGAAGCGTTTCTTGGAAACAGACCACTTGATGTCTGACAGAGTTATTCTTGCCAGTTCATGATAATCCGTATAGTACATATATGAGGGGAACAGTAGCAATGTTCCCAACAATGCATACTGCCAGTAAGGAACAAAGATAAACAGCAACGCAATCCATAACAGGAATCCTATAGCACCAACGCTTATGCGTACACCCACACGGATTGAATTATAGAAAGCATCATCGTGCGTCTTGCGCATCAGAACAAGACATGTAATCCAAACCGGACTTGCCACAACAATTGAATACAGATAATACGGCAGTCCCAACAAAAGCAACAGGATGTGCTTTATCAACCGCAGTAACGAATGTTTCTTTGCTACAGAATATACCGATATTCCATTCTGTATTCTCCAGAGTCTGAAGGCATCGATAGAACTGAGCATGGTAGCCGTCTTTTCCGGTTCACTGGCCTGCATTTCCAGAAGTTCATGTATTGCGTAACGGTTAACGTTCAGGCGGCGTTCCAAACCGTTAAAATGTTTTCCGCAGTCATTCTCAACCTGAGTAAGCGCATGACGGAAATACTTGCGGTTATTCGATTTGATTTTTGCATATTCCCATATTGCATCATAATCGGTATTGTTTGGAACATATGCAATAAGTTCAGTCATACGTTCTGTAAGAATACTACGCATCTCAAGCATCTGCTTGGGAACATCCAGATTCTTGTGCTGTTCCAGATATTCCGTAACATTGAACGGTCTGCCAAAGTTGACAAGACAGGTTGCACGATAGCGGAAGAAATCACTGTAATTGAGTCCGATAGGCTGAATATAAACCAGCATGTCATCATTCTTGGCCTGTTCAAGTTCCAATGCTATATGGAAGACACCTTTGCTCAGAGGTAAAAGAGAATGCTTGGGCTGGTGTGTTCCTTCAGGGAACATTGTAATAGGGACCCCGCTTTTAAGCACGGAAACACACTTGTCAATAATCTCTCCGTTCTGTTTCACAGATTCCAGACCGTCACGGACACGGTATATTGGCATAATCTTGAGAAAACGCAAAAACTTTGCGGCAGTAGGATTCTTGAATATGTCCGCACGTGCCAGATATACCTTTGGTTTTTTATTTGAAGCCAGAAGGGCAAGGGCATCGCTTAAAGCATTTGTATGATTTGCCACCCATATAACATATCCCTTCTCCGGAATATTCTGCTTACCTACAACCTGATATCTGCGGTATGAATGCTTGGTAACTTTATCTACAAAAAATCTGCAGAATCTGTATAGAAATGTAGCGTCCTGAATCTCCGACATATTTCATTAGATTTTGCGTACTCTCTTACGCAGGTCCAACGTATCAAATTTCAATACTCTTAAAGCAAGGGCCAGTAACAGGCCTGCTATGATATGCCAAACACCCCACCATGCTGTAACGAACATCATTCCGCCGTTTATCATAGTGGAAGGAAATATCTTGGGATTGTTCAGCAGCATAAGACCAAGTCCTGAGTTCTGGATTCCGGTATCCAAAGTAACCGTACGTCTTTCCTTCACAGGCAGTTTGAACAAAGCACTTGCCCCGTAACCAAGACAGAAGGCCAGAATATTATGTATCAGGACTATCAGGAAAATGTATCCGATATACTTTTTGAAAGCTTCAAAGTTATTCACAAGCATTATCAATGCCGTTGTCAGGAAAAGAGCAATTGACAGATAACGCATTATTGGCTTCAGTTTTTCAGAAAATACCGGTGCAAACTTATTTGTAAGCCAGCCAAGTAGCAAAGGCAGTAGAATCACAAGTATAACTATCAGCAGCGTATAGCCAAAAGAAACCTGCAAAGGCTGGTAGGAAGCGTATCCTAACTTATTGAAATACTTAACGTAAAGTCCGCCCCAAAGAGCAAAATTCAATGGAGTGAATATTGGTGTTCCAAGAGTAGTGATAGTGCTCATCAGAATAGACAGCTCCACATTTCCCTTGCCGAACTGCGCCATGAAATTGGAACTGATGCCACCGGGACATGATGCCACTAGAATAAGTCCCAACGCAACCTGATACGGAATAAGAGACTTGAAAACAAGCAGAACCGCAAACGTCAGAATAGGAAGTACCACCCATTGGCAGACAAGTCCCACCGCCAGCGGTTTGGGTGAATCAAGTGCAGATTTGAACAGATGGGGTTTGATGCCAAGCGCTACCCCGTACATCACAATTGCAAGAAAAATATTCAGGAACTGTGCATTGGTGCTGTTGAAAAACAGCTGTATATTATCTAATTGAGATAAAGTCTCAAACATTGTTACAATTGAATCTATAGAATATATCTAATTTGCAAATATACTAAATTTATTGTCTGCAAATAACAGAATAAGCAAAAAACTATTCGTGATGATAAGGTAATCCGCGCAATATTGTAAAAGCCCTGTACAGTTGCTCAACAAATATCAGACGCACCATCTGGTGCGAAAAAGTCATATTGGACAAAGAGAGCTTTGCATGTGCCGCTGCATATACCTCCTGTGAAAAACCGTACGGGCCTCCCACTACAAACACAATACGTTTATAACCGGCAGCCATACGGTTATCCAGCCACTGCGCCATGCCGGGCGAAGTAAACTGAGTTCCTTTATCATCAAGCAGCACAATATAGTCTCCAGGCTGGAACTGCTTAAGAATAAGCGCACCTTCCTGTTGTTTCTGAGTCTTGGAGTCAATGTTGCGGGTATTTTTGAGTTCGGGAATCACCTCTATGCCGAACGGCGCAAAATGGCCAATTCGACCCACATAATCATCTATTCCAGTTTGCAGATACTCCTCTACGGTCCGCCCCACTACAATAAGTATCAATTTCATAAAGTTCCATTATCAAAAGTAAGCACAATAGGCAGATGGTCACTGAAACCGTTCAAATATCGCGCTCCGTTGTAAGTTCTGTGAGGTTGCTTTCCTCCATAGACCTTATTCTCTTCCAACAGAAAACCGGCATCCATTACCTGAACGTCTTTCAATTCCATCACCCCTGTCCTGTTCAAAAACGATGCCGTCACAACAAACTGATCAAGCTGTTCCCATTTCCCCTGGTAACAATATGATCCGGCTGCATGGTCCATAAGAGAAACCAGCACACTGTCGCTCAGCAGTTCATAATCTTTGTCACTGTCCAAAGCATGTGCGCATAATGTGCGGCGTGTGGCCTCATCGTTGGGAGTCTCATTGAAATCACCCATTATGATTATATACGGCTTTGTGCAGTGAGTTAAAACAGAATCCACAGATTCCCTGATTGTTTTTGCGGCACACATGCGCAACACCTCAGTAGCCTTTGTACCATTGATACGGCTTGGCCAGTGAGCTACATACAGATGCAGCGTATCACCGCTTACAACCCTGCCCCACGCGTGCAGCACCTGACGCGTTGTTCCATTTGAATGCGGTTTCAGATCAACATTCAGATTTTCCTGCCCTACAAGACGGAACGAACGCTTCTTGTAAAGCAGCGCCACGTCAATACCGCGGGCATCGTTACTGCTGGTAATAAGATAGTCATATCCTACCCTTTTAAGCAACGCACGCCGTGTAAGGTCATAGAGAACAGTATCATTTTCAACCTCGGCAAGACCCACAAAATCGGGTGCGTTCTGCTGGTCGGCAGCAACAATCACCTTTGAAATGTTGTTAAGCTTTGTCCAATAGCGCTTATCGGTCCACCGCTTAAAGCCGCCGGGAGTAAAATCATCGTCATTGGTCAACGGGTCATCTACTGTATCAAACAGATTTTCAACATTATAGAACATAACACTTGTTGTTTGTGCATTAAGTAGCGGCATGCAAAACAACAAGCAGAAAAACATACTTGCCGCCCGTGAAACAGTCTTGAGTTTATTCATTGGTATATTCGTAGCACCCTGCCGATGATGGTGCCCATGCTCCGGTATAACGCGGCCTGCCTTTCAAATCGCAGTCGCTGAGCGGGATCTTTACAAGACCTACGGCAGGACTTTCAGGATTAAGTTCAAAGTTATATACAAAGTTTATGTGGTCAATATTTCTGAAGTTCTTGTCCTGAGACTTTCCGGAATCAGCCGTCTCAAATACGCAGTCAGAGGCAAGTGCCAATACTGCCGTATCACGTACCATGGCAAGGGTGTTGCCAAGACTAACATTAGAACCTGATGTTACGGAAAGTTCATTATTGCTCATTCCGGTTATTATGCAACCTGTGAACGAACATTCATCGGTACTGTCAACCAGAACGGCACTGCCGCACGATGCAAAAGGATAGAAATTGGCAAACGTGCTCTGTTCCGACACAACCTTTCCGGAACGTTCCACGTGTAGACAATTCTCTGCAGCATTGGTAACCTGACAATTCCGTATCAGGACATCGGCATTACGGGTAAAAACACAATAGTCCGAATTGTTGTGAATAACCGAACAGTCAAGTTTCAGGGAAAGGAACGGAGCTGAGAGAGAGTCAGCAACATTTGATATCGCAGTTTCGGCACCCTGAATGTTGCAGAATCCAAACAGGCATGTGTCAGTAACATTCTCAAGGCGGATGCCGCCCCACATGCCAGGCAACAATCTGAATTTAAGACCGTTGTATATTTCATCAAGTCTGTCGGTAGAGAAACATATCACGCTGTCAGCAGTACCTGACGCATTGATTGCGCCATTGCACTTAATAAACGCATCCTTATGGAAACAAAGTCTTGCCCCGGGGTTTATTGTAAGCCTTGCGCCACTGCCAATACAGAGTGAATCAAATACAATATACGGACGGGCGGCAGACAATGTTGTGTCACTGCTGAATTCCACACAACGCAGAATAACCGCATCCTGACCGAAAGCAGTAAGCAGCAATTTGTACTCTCCTCCGCTTTCAAGGGCAAATATTACGGAATCCTGGACAAAAAAGGGCAAATCACTATCCCTGGGATCAATTGTCACACTTACAAAAACGCTCAAGCTGTCATTGGGCCATATGGCCAGATCGTCAAACACGGTACCGCTCTCCCCGTCGGCATTAAGGCGGAAAGGACTCTGTTCACCACCTGCAAGATATGCTTTAAGTCTTAGACTATATTTACTTGAATTATAAACACTTACGCGCTTTGTTGAAGAACCTGCCGAAGTAAAAACCGTATCAAAAGCTATGGTATCGGAACTGAAAGAAATGCCATACCTTATGTCTGTGGTAAACTTGTCCACCTTTGTGCAGGACACACACAGCAACAGCAACATACCAAATATGACGGCCAGTGATTTCTTCATTTCATACGGTTTGCCGCAAAGTTATAAAATTGCCGCAAAAACATGTTATGTTTACAGAAAAATGTATCTTTGCCCAGTACTCGACTACTAACGGCAAATAACCAATAAAAGACAATAATATGAATATGAAAAAGTTCTTGATGAGTGCTGCTCTTCTTGTCAGCAGCATTTTTGCCTTTGCACAGTTCCCTGGCGGAGGCGGTTTTGGTGGTTTTGGAGGATTCGGTGGCGGTGCCCCCGGACAGGAAGCCATTCCCGAAGGTGCTACCAAGATAATGCTTTGGGGTAAGGGTAAGAATAAAGCTCCAAATGACAATCACACAACAGATCCGCGCGACATAGGTTTTGAACCGTTCATAAATGTATATCCTGCTGAGAATCCAAACGGTCTTGCAGTACTGTGTCTGCCTGGTGGCGGTTACGCCGTTTTGTCAAAGAGCCAGGAAGGTTACGGACATGCAAAATGGTTCAACGAACAGGGCGTTACATTCATTCTTCTTGAATACCGTATGCCGCACACATATACAGACGTTCCTTTGTCAGACGTTAAGCAGGCATGGCGCATAATCATGAAGCATGCTGACGAATGGGGAATAAAGAAATTAGGTGTTATGGGCTCAAGTGCAGGCGGTCACCTGGCTTCTACGGCTGCTACACATTACGACGAAGATACACGTCCTGATTTCCAGATTCTGTTCTACCCTGTTATCTCAATGGACAAATCCATAACTCACTTGAGCAGTCATGACCTGCTTCTTGGCGAGGATGCATCAGAAGAACTTGAACGCGAATACAGCAACAACCTTAAGGTTACTCCGCAGACACCTCCTGCATTCATTATCCACTCAACCAACGATCCTCTTGTTCCGGTAAAGAACTCTCTGCTCTACTACGAGGCTCTTGTAGAGAACAAGGTTCCGGCTACAATGATGATTTATCCTGTAGGCGGTCACGGCTACGGCTGCGGCGATTTCTTTGCATACAAGAATGAGTTGTTTGAGACACTGGCCAAATGGCTTGATACTCAGAAATAAACAGTCTGAAAAGATAAAAAAATGCGGCATCGGTCTTTCTTTAGTCCGATGCCGTTTTTATTTACGTACATTGTTTACATACAGAACAGCTCTTCAATTTTGGGCAGAATGGCGTGTTTCATGACAAGGTCGTTGATCCGGTGCTCGCCGTCAAACCAGCTGGCCTGGCTTTCGGGGTAATATTTTACAAAAGTATCGTATGTGTGCACCGTTGGGTCATGTTTGCCGAACATGGCATAACAAAGCGCTGTGTCCTGCTCTGTCATACCTTCAAACTGGTGCTTTTCCATTTCGGCAAAAGCAAGAATTATATCTTTTGTTATGCGTGCCGTCATCTGTTTGTCACGGCGTTTGTTCTGATAGGTGAAAGTACCGGGTTTAAGCACCTGGCTCATGCGTGACATCCAGAATGCCGGGTTGACAATCAGACGCTTGTAGCCGCGCATCTGCTGGGCGTACATGCCGCCCATGCTTGTACCTACAATTATGTCCGGTTGCTCTGCAGCACACAGTTCCTTGAGGAACGGCAATGCCTGACGCGGGTCAAGGGGTATGTCCGGAGCTACAATATCAAAGTCCGGCAGAGAGCGGCGTAACAACTGTACTGTCCCGCTTGCACCACTGGAACCGAATCCATGAAAATATATTATTTTACTCATTTGCCAAAGCCTTGAACCTGTTAGAACTGAAAGTAGATAAACGCCTGTAAATCAGCAGTTATGAACTGATATACCAGAATGACCGCAATTACAACTGCCAGTGCTATGAGCGGCACAGGCATAAGGGCAAAATTAAGTCTGTACCAGCGTTTCCAGCGCACGGGCAGCCAGTGTATTGCAAGTCCTGCAACAACCAGCGCGAACACTTTCCAGTACTCTGCACAGATTTGCGGAATAAGGCCCATATCCCATTTTGAGCCTATCTGATACACCATGTTCTGAGCGGTTTCCCATGCAACCTGATTGGCTGTGGCCGGGTCAAGATTGCTGCCGCTGCGGAAGAACAGACGCGTGAATGTTATGAATGTGAATGTCTGTGCAACACCCCATACATACCCTATCTGTCTGCATTTTCTGCCGCCGGCCAGATGATAGATGTATCGCACAAGCGTTCCTGCACATACTATTGCCATCCATACAAACAGCAGATTCCAGACCGGAGCATCAAAACTATGGCTCAATATGCCAAGAGCAACGGTAACAATACCAACAAGCGTCATTCTGAGCCACCATGCCATATCTTTCCAGAACTGGTAGATAACAAGACCAATGCCGTTCAGTCCGCCCCAGATTATAAAGTTCCAAGATGCACCGTGCCACATACCGCCAAGCAGCATTGTAATGAATCGGTTTATGTTGGACAGAATACGTTTCTTGCTTTCAGATTTGATTACGGCAACAATCCATAGCAAAAGAGCCAGTCCTATAAAGATTACGGAGACTATCCAGCTGCCGGACAGTATTACAGCAATCACTGCAAAGAGAATAATCCAGAAGAACGTTCCGAATGTAGCCTTGCGGTTGCCTCCCAAAGGAATGTAGAGATAGTTTTTGAGCCATGCACTTAGAGACATGTGCCATCTGCGCCAGAAGTCCTGCGGGTTGCTTGCCTTGTACGGCGAATTGAAGTTCTGCGGCAGATAGAATCCCATGAGCATTGCAACGCCTATTGCAATATCTGTATATCCGGAGAAGTCTGCATAAACCTGCAGCGAGTAGCCGAACAATGCCGACAGGTTTTCGAATCCGGTAAACAGTGTGGGGTTTTCAAATACGCGGTCAATAAAGTTTACGGCAATGTAGTCGCTCAGCACAATCTTTTTGACAAGACCGTTCAGAATCCAGAATACCGCCACTCCAAACTGGCGGCGGCCAAGGAAAAACGGCTTGTAGAGCTGCGGGATGAAATCTTTTGCACGTACAATGGGACCTGCTACCAGCTGCGGAAAGAAACTTACGTAGAAACCAAAGTCAAGCAGATTGCTTACAGGCTTTACCAGACCGCGGTAGACATCGACAGAGTAGCTTATTATCTGGAACGTAAAGAAGGATATGCCTACGGGCAGTACAATGCTGTCCACGCTGAAACGTTCCTGGCCGGTTATCGAGTTGCCTATGGCGGCAAAAATATCGTGTATCTGAATCTCTATGCCGAATGCGCTCTGAAGAAAATCCGCAAAGAAATAGGCGTATTTGAAATAACACAGCAAGAGCAGGTCAATGGTAACGCTTGTAATGAGCCATATGCGTCTGGCCACGGGTGTTTTGGAATTGTATATCCTGTGCGATATGAGAAAGTCCGAACACGTTACAAACAGAAGTATCAGAACCGACAGGCCGCTGGTTTTGTAGTAGAACAGCAGGCTCACAAAGAACAGGAACGAGTTTCTGAGCAGACGTCTGTTGCCAACCAGGGAAAAGACGGCAAATACAAGGGCAAAGAATGCCCAGAAATAGAATTGGGTGAATAGTAGCGGAGAGTTGGGGTCAAAAGAGAACAACCTCCCTATAAAGTTTGATATGTCGGCCCAGTCAATCATCTGTTTTTCAAATCTTTAACCAATGCTTGGAACATCATGTCGGCAATCAGTTCATAGCCGTCCTTTGTAAAGTGCAGACGGTCAGGCAGAATGAGTCCGGCCTCTTCCCACTGATAGACGCTGTTTTCTGCGCCCATCACGCCGTACAGGTCCCACACGGCGCCGTTATACTCTGCGGCAAGCTCAAGCATGGCCTGTCTTACACTCTCTGCATTGCGGTTGTATTCCATGCCGCCTTTCACGTAGCGGAAACTGTCGTTGTTGGTATGGAACAGCAGCGCGCAGTCAGGGTTCTTTTTCAGAATCATGTCAATGAGCCTGCGGTAATTGGCTTTGAACTTTTCTATGCTGAAATCTTCTTTTGGAACAGCGGAATCATTGATACCCAAACCGAAAATAACCAAATCTGGATTGATAAGATTGTTGAAGTCGCGCTCAAAGTTTACGCATTCATTTGTCCACGATGTCACCGCCGCTCCGTTTACTCCCGATGCGTAGTAGTTCACCCCTGCCCTGCCGCTTATGGGTTGCAGTCCGTTCAGAACAAAGCTGTCTCCGGCCATTAAGTGGAATTTTATCAGAAGCGTATCTGTGGGGGCATCAAGATTGAACACAAAACTGCATGTGGCGTCATCGTATACAGCTTTCTGAATGGAATCAGTCTTCTCTATGTACGGAAAAGATTCGCAAGACGATGCGTAACCCAGTACGCGCACGCTTGAAAATACGTAGCGCTTCTTTCCGTCAGGGTTCAGATTGAAACCTACGCTTGCATCGGCGCTTGTTGTAATGGCGGCAAAACCGGTAATTCCGTAATCAGGTTTTGTGCGGTCAGACGGCAGTGTCATTCTTGGGCAGAACCACTCTCCCGTTGTGCTAATAGAGTATGTTGAGTCAACATTGGTGTTCCCAAGCGCACGCGGAAACAGAAAGGCGCGGTCGCCGCACATGAAACTGGTTGTGAAGTTATGCCTCATGCGGTTTGGGAAGTGGTCTTTCTGGACATGTGATCCGCCTATGTGCCAAACGTTTACGTTGCCACCACGGCTTTTCTGCATGGTTTGCAGTTTGTGTGCCAATGTGTCAAAGCTGCGGCTCTCTGCAGGGAATATCAGTTCTGACAGGTCCGGACGGGCACAAGCCGGCAGGCGGTTGTTTCTGTCTGCCGTTTTGCAGGACACGCTCAGCAGCACTGCGGCAAACATCAGAGCACATCTGACGCTATTTCTTATGTTATTTTTTGCGTTAATGTTTGCGGAACTCATAGTAGTTGTTGTAATACTTGAAGAATGTCTTGCAGAATATCTCACTGACCCTTGCGGAACCAGCCTGCAGGAAGTGTACATAATCCGTATGTGCAAGCGGGGGCGTTGAATTGACCCATTCTATCATTGAATTGTAACCGCCCATCACACCGTACAAGTCCCAATATGCAGCACCATTTGCGTTTGCTACGCTGCGCAGGGAATCTACCAGTTCCGGAATGATTGGATAGGTCTGGCGTTTGCCTGCAACCATGGTGGACATGTCGGACGGACCTATGAACAGAATTGCTGCCTGGGGCGCAACCTGTTTCATCATGTCTATCTGATTTTTAATTGAACTTATGTAAGTTCCAAGTTTTGAGGGCTTTAGCACTGGAACAGAGTTGCCGCCGAACTGCATTATTATTAGGCGTACGTTTTCTTCTTTGCAGAACATTGCTATCTGTTCACGGTTCATTTTTGTGAACACTGTGCCGGAGCATCCGCGCATTGCTATGTTGTCCATCCTTACGCCTGTTCTATTGTCAAGCAGCGCTCCGTAGCAGTCTGCAGGACCGCCGCTCACCGATACTGTTACTTTGCTTGTGCTGTCGGGCAGTTCAAATACTACCTTTGACATCAGTTCTCCAGGTTCTACGGTCTGTCTTACGCCACCGCATTTGAATGTTACGGGATTGGCAACGTTGCCCAAATATATGGTAAGACGGTTGAAGATATCGGCCGTATCTACCTTTGGATTAGGATAATAGGTGAATGTTGCCGTGGTGTCTATGCGTTGGAAGTCTCCAAAAGGGCCGTAGTTGCTGGTCTCGTTTTTGATGCCGTATCCGTAAACTGAATAGCGTTCAAACTTTACGCTGGTACCCACGCCCATTGTGTATGTGTAGTGGCGCATGAACGGCATTCTGCCAGGTCCGGAACCACCGAATTTTTCTTGCAGTGCGGGTCTGATGTGTCCTGTTATGCGGTCTTCTTCCAATTGTGAGTCGCCCCAGTGCAGTATTCTTACCGGTACTGAGTCTGCCATTTCGAGTGCTGTAAAGAGTGCGTCAAAGTATTCCAGACTGTCATTGGGGAAACTGAAACGTGACGGGTCTGTCAGTGCGTATTGTCTGAACGATTCTTCTTCTATGGCACGCAGGCGCATGGCCATTATCTCTTCCGGCGACAATGCAGGTACGGTATCTTTTTCCTCTCCCTTTATAATTTCTGAAAGCGATGGGAATCTGAGCCCCAGTATGCCGTCTTTGGGGTACAAGGCGCATATTACGCCCAGCACCAGTATTATGGCAAATATAAACAGCAGTATGTGCCCTCTTTTCATTTGGTTTGCAGCTTTTACAATCCGTTACTACGTTTACGTTCCTCTACAATCCGTTTGCAACGTTTACAATCCGCAAAGATAATCATTATTCACAAATCTGCTTTCTCCAGGTCCCGCCATTTTATTTCAGCCACCACCCTGCACGTTTTCACGATTTTTGTGTAGGTTGACTTTTCTGTATTCTAACATTCGGGGCCCTCCCGTTCGGCTCAGACTGCCAGAACTTGATCATATCGGGAAGCATCGCCTGCTGTGCCTTCAGAGGCAGTCCGTATACCATGCTGGGACTCTCTTCCCTGCCGGCAAGTTTGCGCACGAGAGAATGAAGCGTATCCATGATGTCGTCAAAGACACCCTCAAGTTTCCACTTGCAAAATAGTAATAGACCGTCTGCCAAGGACCGAATTCTCTGGAAAGAAGTCTCCACTGGCAGCCAGTCTTGTTGATATAAAGAATTGCATCCATAATTTATACCTCTAATAACATTATTTTTTATTCATTTCAAAACAGCTTCTTACAAAATCTGGATTTATTTCAAAATTTCCCAATAGATGCAAAATTGTGTGGTAAATTTTGACTGTTCAGGAAAATAATCATAATTTCGCTGCAAGACAACATCACTGAATACAATCAATGAAAATATAGTAGTTGTTTATATACTTGGTTTGATAATTATATGTAACAATGAAACAATTTGATAAAAACAATAATCCTTGGAAGTTAATAGCTCAACGAATGGTTAATAACCCAAGTACAGCATTATTCAATGACAAAGAGCCATTTATAGCTAAACAAGATTATGATGAATTGATGAGTAATAATTTACCTAAAGATAAAAAAGATATTTTCAACCTGATAACATCAATACCCCCTGAGCCATGGGGAGGCAATCCATTAAAAGCAAAACTGGTTATCTTAACTCTTAATCCTGGTTATATTGAAAAGCAAAATCATATATTGGCCGATAAAATCCAAAAGATTGAAGGAATAAACAAAGCCATAGCCGATTTTAAAGCAGCAACACTCAATCTCACAGCAGAATCATTTCTTCCAGAACCAGAATTTGGTTGTGTTGGGCTGACAACTGCAGATTACTTAAACATCATAGGAGACTGGTATTGGTATAAGAAGTTCACTCCTTTAATGGAAGAACTAAAAATGGATGAAGTTGAATTCTTTAAGAAAGTCGCTATTATACAATATCTACCATACACATCCATTGCGTACAAAGACAAAAAGTATGATAATATAAAGTCAATCGCATTTACGATTGATCTTGTAAAACATATTCTGGAAAGAGAAAATTGCATTGTGTTGATTCTTAGGGCAGCAAGCAAATGGGAAAAAGTTCTTAATTTGAAGGACATGACAGTTAAAGCTAAAGTTATTACTAATACAAACAGAAACCAATCAATCTCAAAAGGAAATCTTCATGACAATTTCAACACAATAGTTAGCATCATGAAAGGCAATGGATGATTCTGCAGCCACATGGTTTTGATAATTTATGCGTTGCGCTTTCAAAAGTGGCAGCGCATTTTTTTGCGAAATTCCCTTGCGAATTCAGAATTACCTATTACCTTTGCCTCAGCGCACATTTCAGATCACCGCGGCATCGTCCTTGACGGTGGTAATGTCATTCATAACGTCAACAAGGTAATAATGACAGCCAAAGTGTTGCCTGAACTGCGCCAGCTGGACCATTTATAAGAACGGTTAACTCCTATTGTCAATGACATAAAAATTCACAGTACGAATCAGCTGACAATCACTATTCAATACTTATCAGCTTTTTGTATGATGATGAATTGGAACACGTTGAGGTGGATTTTGTAAAGAATGAACATGCATCCATTCCTTTAGTTGAATCATAGGAACACCCAGGTAAGTACTTTTTTGTACATTTTGAATACGTTGCCATGTTAGGAATATATCTGTTCTTCCATGAAATAACCTTGTCATTGAATAATCCTTCACTTACTGCCAAACAAGCCAAATCTTTACCAGGGCAAATAGCACTGAACTTATCAAACAATTCATTGACAACCTTGAGAGGTCCATCATAAAGTTTTTTGCCAGGTATTGGCTGATAGTTCTTATCTAATTGTTCAATAGTCCGGATCAATACACCACCAAAGGAATCCTTTTCTGGATTAGCATTGGGGACCGTACATGAACTTTGAAAAGCAAGGTCAACACCGCTATTATGAAAATACCAGTCACCGGCATTACAGGTTCTGGGATATGTCACAAAATCCTGATAGTCTTTTCGAAACAGATAAAATTCAATTTCACGAATTCTATATATAATATCACCTTTTACTATCACACAGTCGCACAACAATGTATGGGCAATATCCTCAAATTTCGGTTTAATGTCTTTATACTTAACAGTACCGATGTTTGTAATATCTCTTAATGCATTTAAAAGTTCATCCAAATTTTTCATATGTTTATTCTGTTGTTTTCTGATTTAAAATGTCAAGAATAGCCTTGTCTGAAATCGGAAAATTAAATCTTTTATTTGGAATTTCTGGTTCAGGTGAAGGTGACCGTTCCAAAATAGATGGCTTCGAAACACCAAGTTTGCAATTAATATTATAATTATAACCAATTTCTACAATTCTATATTTACCTTTGTCGAAGCCAGACAAGTCAGGACGTATCCCATCTATCTGTGTGGACGCAACACAAAGATCTTTTAACTTGTTCTCAACATCATACTTTGTCCAGCAAATACAACGGTATATGTGCTGAATCTCTTCAATTATCTTCCTCTCTTGTTCATCTAATACTTCGTAACTGTCCGATATGCTTAAAATACCAGCATTATCAGCGTGTTTGTCAAGCAAATCATTTAAATATGCAGGAACAATCACAACATTCCATAATGAGGTAAATAAATATGGACGGAATGCTTGTCCCCAAATATGGCTGATTTTTCCAAAGTCAATATTACTATTGCTCGCGCCCTGACTAGGTTTGGCTTGGGTTAGTCCATTAATCAATTGACGTAATTGTGAATTTCCATCCTTGTCTATGGAAAGATACATCCCTTTGTATCCAAATATGTCGTTGTTATAAACAAAACAGTCTTTCTTAGGCTTGATAGGTTTTTTATCTGGGCCAAGCACATAAAAGTCACCTAATTTCGTAGATCTTCTGACTGGAAAAGGAGTTCTGTCAGGTCCTTTTTCATTGCGAATCCTTTCCTTCATGATGTCATGGGCAACATTAACGGTTTTTTCAGAAAAGAAAAGTGAATGTTCAACCATGTAACGTGCAATCTTCTTTCTCCCTATAAGATTTATAAGGTCATTTAGGAAAGAAAACGTATAGGTAGTTTTTTTCGAAGGTTTTGAAGAAACATCAGTTAATACGGAAGTCGTATGAACTGACTTCATTTTGTCAAACGACTGGCCAGAATCATTTGTTGCATATCTAAATTCTCTTAGGTAATAGGCATATTCTCGGATAGCACTGCGACTTGCACCATGACAACTTTTAATAGATGCCATAGCAAGCATATTGGTTTCGTCACATAATCCGTCATATAATTCTTTTACAATTCTGATGTCCCTTTCAGAGAATACATTTGATACTCCTATTGTATTAGCGTAGTCAAGAAAAACTTGAGATTTCAAACTACTGACGTAACTATTATTAGTACCAGGACTCTTTTTTAGAAAAGATTTAAATTCTTGTTCAGATAACATAGTTTGTTAGTTTGTTTTTTAATGATAAAGGTTCATTCTCAATTAATTCTCAGACAATTACGATGAGGGCAAACCTATTGATATACGATGAGGGCAAACCTATTGATAAACATTGCAAATATAATTATTTTTTTATCATTTTTGCAAAAGCTGGATTGTATCAATCAATTAAAAAATGAAGCTAAAAATATGTGGCAAAATTTGATTATTTGGATATAATTGTGTACTTTTGCCACGGAACTGAAATGAAACAAAACTGAAATGAACAAAGTAATTGGACGTAACCTTAAAGCTTTAAGGGAAGCGAATAAATTCACACAGGAAAGAATAGCAGATTATCTTGGAGTAAAAAGATCTGCCTACGCAAATTACGAATCTGGAGATAGAGAAGCACCTATTGATATTCTTGAAAAAGCATGTGATTTGTTCGGTTGCAGTTTGGATATGTTATTCTCTGAAGACAAACAAGCCGTGAACAATATGCTGATCTGCGCATTCCGTGCTGATGGACTTAGCGATAATGACATGAAAGAAATAGCAACATTCAAAAGTGTTGTTATGAATTATTTGAAAATGGACAGTTTGATAAATAATGGCTAAATTTTCAATAGACACAGCAGAATCTTTTGCTATGAAGATGAGGGCAATACTTCAAGTATCAGACAATGAGCCCTTGAACATGAAGACTGTTGTAAGACAGTTGAATATCCTCACGTTGTACAGACCATTATCAGAGCAATTGTGGGGGCTTTCGTTGAAATCCTTTGACGGCAGCAAGAAATTCATGTTGGTTAACAGCAATTCAAATAAAGGAAGCCAGCATTTTACTATTGCTCACGAACTTTACCATCTTTATTTTGATTCAAATCCTGAACCGCATTTTTGTGGAAATGAATCTGAAAAGAATCCTACTGAACGATCTGCAAATATGTTCGCATCGGCTTTATTGATGCCAAAAGGAGGATTGATTAAGAATATTCCTAATGATGAAATTAAAACCGGTATAATAAGTGTAGATACCGTTATTCGTCTGGAATATCTGTTCGGAGTTTCTCATAGAACTCTTGTATATCGTCTTAAGGAATTGAATATTGCCAAACCAATATGCATAGAGTACCTTTTATCTTTATCAATAAAGCGGGAATCTCATCTTAGAGGTTATGATAACAGTATGTACGAACCGGGAAACGAGGGTGTTATCATTGGTGATTATGGTACTCTGGCAAAAAAACTATTTGACGATGAAATAATTTCGGAAGGTCATTATTGGGAATTATTTAATCTGATAGGATATGGCAAAAGTGAAGATAGTATTGGACGCTGATGTGTTAATTCACTTTTCTGAAGCCGGTAAGCTATCATTGTTACCGTCTATTCTCAATGAGTTTGACCACATAATACTGTCAACTGTATATGAAGAAATCAAGTCAATTCAGAAACAGGTTGACAACCAAGTGTATTTATTAAAAAATATTTCAATAGAGCAATTTGCCCCATCTGGAGAAATGCGAAAAGAATATGCAATGTTATCGTCCAGATTTGGCAAGGGAGAAAGTTCTTGCATGGCATACTGTAAATACACTAACAATGTAATAGGAAGCAGCAATTTAAAAGACGTAAAGAAATACTGTGTGTCTGAAAATATTACCTATCTGACAACACTTGACTTTCTATATTATGCATTTGTAAGAGGTAAATTGACCAAAGTTGAGTGCAGTCAATTTATTCAAGAAGTCCTATCAAATGGCAGCAAATTGCCAGTTGTTGATATCACAACATATACACCTTCATGCCAGATATAGAATTATCACGTTGGCAAGGAAATGTGGGAGTGGGAAAGTTATTGGATGCGGGCTTACTGGATGCGGGCTTTTACATAAGCATCTTCAGCGGCGACATCCATATCCAGTCCATACTGCGGACTGTATTTTCCTCTTGGGATATCACGGAAGATATAGTAGTTAGCCTTTCGTGCTGCAACTATATGGTCCGTTGTGGCCGTACTGATTGTGGATGCGGCAAGACTGATTAGAGAAGCTAATGCCGAGTTTCCGCTGTACTTAACCTGAAGGTCAAGTACAAGGTCGCAGGTTCTGTCAAAGAAAATCTCTCCCGATGTGGCAGATTTGATAAAATATCTGATGTTTGTTTCTATTGCGAACAGGGGACAGGTTCCGTTCGCCGTTTTTTTGCGAAGGTTGACCTTTTTGTATTCGGAATTGATAGTGACTATGGCTATGGTCTTAACGGGAAGGCTTTGCAAAGGGTCCTGGCGTGGATCAGTCTTTCTGTTTCCAATATCTGCATAGTCATTTTCTTTTCATAATCTTTGCAGCATAGCCTCCGTAGATTATCTGTATTGGACCGTTCGGCTCAGACTGCCAGAACTTGATCATATCGGGAAGCATAGCCTGCTGTGCCTTCAAAGGCAGTCCGGTACCGAAATCCACTTGGCAGGCCTTAAGTTTGAGCTGGTTGTTGATGTAGAACAATTGCGGGTCAGGACTGTTCATGTCGCTTGCATCGAACATGAAGTATGGCAGTCTGTATAGTGAAGAGCTGGTGGAAAGCTGCACGTTTTCACTGAGCGCCTTCCTGTTGTTCAGAATAGCCGATGCCGCCTCCTGGATGTCAGCGGCAGTGGCATTGCGGCTGAATTCTCCTATTACGACGGCTTGCGAAAAGTTGCCGCAGAAGTTCTCCGGCATCCCGCAGGCCCTGCCGCGGAGGTCAGCTGTCTCAATAATGGTAAAGTTTTCCTTTGAAGGCAGCTTTTCCAGTAACTTGCCGATGGCGTAGTGGCACAATGCCGCATTTGTCCCTGCACCCGATTCTGCGCGCATACTGGCAACCTCATCCTGGCTGACCTGCAATGTATAGGTCTCCTTGATGAATTTCATCGTGACCATATTGAAAAGCATCCTGAACAGTGACTTGAATCCAATCTTGCTCCAACCCAGTTCCTGAATCCTGGAGAGCGTCTGCTCTTTTGTAAGCGCATCTGCATTCGGAATGAGATTCTGGTCCACCGTCATTGCTTCCACAGCATGGCCCAATGTTATTCTGCCCCAGTCAGCGGCTATTCTGTAGAATGTGGTGCCGTCCATCAGAGCATGGGCTCCCTGGAGTACAACCGCAGCACCGTCTCCGAGCGTTATTCTGTACGCCTCAAGTATCCGTGATTTCCCGCCTTTGAAGCTGCCCGTATCGAACTTTGGCACAAGAGCGTACATATCCTCCAATACGGAATGTTCTCTGCGGTCAAGCTCCACTAATCTGATTTGTTCTTCCAGGCCGGTCCACAACACGCATTTCTGCCTTTCATCATATTTTCCCAGCAGTTGCGGATACGGTTTGAGAACAGCATCAAGCGATGTCTGCAGCGCCTGGGCATCGGGCAAATTCTTATAAACCCAGGCTCCCTTGATGACCATATCAAGGCAGAACAGGTCAAATGATGTCAGTTTCCACGTTTCCATATCGTCTTTTACTGTCTGTCGTCATTACTTTCCATCGTTGTGCGTGTTATTACGCCAACGCTTCAGCATGGGGAAAAGCATCTGGCAATGCTCTCTCATCTGATCGTTTGTCATCCCTGCCTGCGCACCGAATTGCGAACACATTTCTATGTATTCCTCCATTGACACCTTGTCTATGAATTCTCCGTCCTGATAGCAGTATTTGCAGTAATCAAAGTTGGCGCTGCCGTCGGCATCGGTACCGCATACGGCATCGGCTGTCATGGGCATACCGCAACTCTGACAAAACTGCGGCAGTTGTCCCTCAAGGAAATGTTTCTCCTTAGTGGGGAAAGCGGCCTCATAGGTCTCAAAACCTTCCGGGTCATGGTCGGCGGCAAAGTATCCCTTGGGAGGACAGTACGTCCACTCCCTACCGCCAAGGTAACCGGGAACCAGTTCCTGTGCAAGGAAATAAGGCACAGGACTATCTTTGGGCTCTGCGTGATAATGTATACCAAGACTGCTGGCTAGCACAAAACCGGCGTTTCCGTAGAAATCAATGTTGCCTTCGAAACAAAGCACACTGACTCCCATCTTGCGGGCCTTCTCAATTGAATAATTCAGCAATTTGAGGCCATAGCCTTTGCGTTTCCAGTCGGGATGTATGCTGATTGGACCCAATGTCCAGGCTTGCAGGACATCACCATTGTCCGATGTGAGCTCTGCACGGGAATACATTACGTGGCCTATAATCCGGCCTCCGACTTCCATCACAAAGTCAAGTTCCGGGATGAAATCTGGATTGCTGCGGTATCTGTTCAATACGAAATGTTCCAGACATCCCGGACGATATACATTCCAGAATGCCTCTCTTGTAAGATTCTCCACTTCCTGCCAGTCGGCAGGCTCTTCAAGTCGAATTTTATATTCTCCCATATCTTGCATATCAGTAATGCAAACTTATACAAATATCTTCGATTGAAAAAATTCATATGCTCTTTTCGCCTCCTCCTTTTCCTCATTAGAGAAATGACCAAACAAACTAGACATCAATGCCCTATTCTCTACCAGCAACAACTACATGCCGGGACGTCAGGAAGCAAGTTGCTATGAATTGCTAATATTGAGACGTCAAAAAACGAGGGTGTCCATCAACGAACTAACAATAGTGCTATTCTCAGTTCGTTGCTGTTCTTGTTAATACCAATCCCGAACATTAGTTCCATATCGTTGGAAAAGCCATCTATCCAATCATTTATAACTTCCATCTCGCCTGCCGTCAAGTCGTTTTTTGGAGGAGTAAAGAAATAGAGAAACAGTTTTTGCGGGCATGATGAGGAACCTGTTTTTCCCTTCATCATGTTAACAAGTTTTGTCATCCTTTCCGGTACTGTGCCATCAATACTGAATTCGTAGGCGTACACATCACTGTCATCAGTAATCAGATGTTCAAAATCCCGGCTATCTAGTCTAATCATAGCTTTTGGATCTTCTGTAATCTCATGATACAGCCTTAGACATAATTCAGCATTTGCATTAAACACGTCTTTTTCAATCTGGATGGTACATCCAGCATTCTTTTTCTCATTCTGTGCATGAATGAATGTTTCAAAATCCTTCATATTGTTTTTTCTGTATTGATTAGTAATTCGCAACCCATTATTTGGGGTGATTACTGTTTGTCTTGATAATTGATATACTCCTAGTCCAACATCTTCTTATACATAGTTCAAAATTCAGCATCTGCTTCTTTGTGAATGAAGATGACCGTCTTTGTTTTAACTGTTTTTATTACTTTCTCAATTGTCTGGCAGTCAGCATGCCCAGAGGTATGTAAGTCCACAACATTGTGGAACATCTCGCGAAATTGCTTGTACTTTGGATTGACCTTTACCTGCTCTGGATCCTTGTAATAGCCATCCCATGAAGAGTAAATGAGGAGTGTTTCTTCATGTGGGAGTTTTTCAAGCAATCCCTTTACACGCCCCATCTGCGAAGTTCCAACTACCATTGTCATACCAGTCTGCTTTAGTTTCTTAAGCATACGGTCGTTGTAGAACAATGGCTCAAATGAGAACAAACCTTTTGATAACTTTGATTCGCGCTTTGTGAAATACTCCATTGTCCTCTTCATAAACAAAGACCAGATGCAAAAGGGCTTTGCTGCATCAATAGAAGCCTCTTTGATTGTTGCCAATCGTTCTATATCAGTGGCAGATGCAAGGACAAAGACATACTTGAAGGCTTTCATCACATTCTGCA
>JAKSIO010000013.1 GCA_024398785.1 Bacteroidaceae bacterium
AGAGGGTGTTCTGAAGGCACCAGCAGCAGTATTCAATTTGGAACGTGGGCAAATTCCCCACTGTTTGAGAACGTTCGGCCTCCAAAAGGGGCGAACGTGGGCAGAATGGCGGGCGTTTGAGAACGTTCGGGCAAAGAAAATACCGTCACCCCGTCCAGAGGGTGTTCTGAAGGCACCAGCAGCAGTATTCAATTTGGAACGTGGGCAAATTTCCCACTGTTTGAGAACAGTCGGGCTCTGAAAGTGGCGATGGTGGGCAAGATGGCGGGCATTTGAGAACGTTCCAGCAAAGAGAATACCGTCACCCCGTCCACAAGGTGTTCTGAAGGCACCAGCAGCAGTATTCAATTTGGAACGTGGGCAAATTCCCCACCGTTTGAGAACGTTCGGCCTCCAAAAGGGGCGAACGTGGGCAAAACGCCTAGCATTTGAGAACGTTCGGCTGCCCAAAAGGGCGAACGTGGGCAAGATGGCGGGCGTTTGAGAACGGTTAGGCAAGAAGAATACCGTCACCCCGTCCACGCCGACATGAAAGGATTGAGCTCACTGCGCTCGCTCCATCCTTGCGCTACCGCGGGTCGGCTGCAAGAAGTCAAAAAGCACAATAGAAGCAGCGCGAAGGCTGCTTCTATTGTATTTTGCGCACAATTCAGCCTTATGAAAGCGAGCTTTCAACGGCTACATCATGCGCAAAATAAAAAAGCAGAGATTGCTCTCTGCTTTTTGCTTTTTGACTTTTTGTCGGGATGAAAGGATTCGAACCTTCGACCCCCTGGTCCCAAACCAGGTATTCTAACCGGACTGAACTACATCCCGAATGCTTTCTTTGGAAAAGCGGTGCAAAATTATATCTATTTTTGAATAAATGCAAGAAATCAGCAATTTTTTTGAATACTTATCATCTTACTCTGTTTGAAATTCAAATAACATCGGAATATTTACGGTAAAAATAATCAGAAAATACGCTCGCAAACAAATTTGTTCTTATTATTAAGGTATGGATAACGTTTTTTTTGCTAATTTTGCAACTCAAATTCAGACATTGCTTCATGCAGAAGAAGCAGACGCAGCAGCAAAGCAGGAGGCAATACCGAAAACAAAAGAGACAAAAGATTCAAATAGAGAATTAAGTAAAATAAAACATATAGGAGAAATTTCTATGTTCAGAACAAAAACTTGTGGAGAACTCAGACTGGAGAATGCCGGACAGGACGTCACATTGGCAGGTTGGGTTCAGCGTGTCCGCAAAATGGGCGGTATGATTTTTGTTGACCTGCGTGACCGTTACGGCATAACACAGCTGGTCTTCAATGAAAGTGCAGATGCAGAGCTTTGCAAAGCGGCATCGCAACTGGGTCGCGAATTTGTAATTCAGGTCAAGGGAACTGTAAGCGAACGCAGTTCAAAGAATCCCAAGATGCCAACAGGAGACATTGAGATTCTTGTTTCACAGCTTAACGTCATCAACCAGGCGCTGACACCGCCTTTCACAATAGAAGACAATACAGACGGCGGAGATGACATCCGCATGAAATACCGTTATCTTGATCTGCGCCGCACGGCAGTACGCGCAAATCTGGAACTGCGCCACAAGATTGTTATGGAAATACGCAAGTTCCTTGACGGTTTGAACTTTATGGAGGTTGAAACCCCTATACTTATCAACTCCACTCCGGAAGGCGCACGTGACTTTGTTGTTCCGTCACGCATGAACCCCGGACAGTTCTACGCTCTGCCGCAGAGCCCGCAGATACTGAAACAGCTTCTTATGGTATCCGGCTTTGACCGCTATTTCCAGATTGCAAAATGTTTCCGCGATGAGGACCTTCGCGCTGACCGTCAGCCTGAATTCACACAGATTGACTGCGAAATGTCTTTCGTTGAACAGGAAGATATCATAGGAATTTTTGAATCCCTTGCAAAACATCTGTTCAAGACAATACTCGGCATCGACATGAAAGAGGCCTTCCCGCGCATGACATGGCAGGATGCAATGAAGTATTACGGCAGTGATAAACCGGATTTGCGTTTTGACATGCGTTTTGTAGAGATTGACAACATAATGAAAGGACACGGATTCGGTGTATTTGACAGCGCCGCATACATTGGCGGTATCTGCGCAAAAGGGGCTGCAAGTTATACACGCAAGCAGATCGATGCCCTGACAGAATTTGTAAAACGTCCGCAAATCGGAGCCAAAGGTTTGGTTTACGCACGCGTTGAGCAGGACGGAAGCGTCAAGTCAAGCGTTGACAAGTTCTACACGCAGGATGTACTTCAGGAAATGAAAAAGGCATTCGGAGCCGAGGCCGGAGATTTGATTCTTATCCTCAGCGGAGACGATGCCATGAAGACCCGCAAACAGCTTTCGGAACTGCGTCTTGAGATGGCATCGCAACTTGGACTAAGAGACAAGGACAAGTTTGTATGTCTTTGGGTTATTGATTTCCCAATGTACGAATGGAGCGAGGAAGAAAACCGTCTTATGGCTATGCACCACCCGTTCACATCGCCCAAACTGGAAGATGTGGATATGCTTGACACCAATCCTGAGAGCGTAAGGGCAAACGCATACGATATGGTTATCAACGGCGTTGAAGTTGGCGGCGGTTCCATACGTATTCATGACTCAGTACTGCAGCAGAAAATATTCAAGGTTCTTGGCTTTACACCTGAACAGGCACAGCAGAAATTCGGCTTCCTGATGAATGCATTCAAATACGGAGCACCACCTCACGGAGGTCTGGCATTCGGTCTCGACCGTCTTGTCAGTCTGTTTGCAAAACTTGACAGCATCCGTGACTGCATTGCGTTCCCAAAGAACAACTCCGGCCGCGATGTCATGCTCGATGCCCCCGGCTATCTGGACCAGTCACAGCTTGACGAACTTAAAATTTCTATCAACAACAAGTAAAAACATATTCGCAACACTACGCTATGGATATTAACGAGTTAAACGATCAGCAACAATACAGAAGAAACAGTTTGAATGAATTGCGTGCCATGGGCATCGACCCGTATCCGGCAGCGATGTACCCTACAAACGCATTTTCTACAGATATAAAGGCAGAATTCAAAGACGATCAGGAACCTAAACGCCAGGTATGCATTGCAGGCCGTTTAATGAGCCGCCGCGTTATGGGAAAGGCATCGTTCATTGAACTTCAGGACTCAAAAGGACGCATTCAGGTATATATTACCCGCGATGACATTTGTCCCGATGCCGAAAATACCGACATGTACAACAAAGTGTTCAAGAAACTGCTTGACATTGGAGATTTTATCGGTATTGAAGGTTTTGTATTCCGCACACAGATGGGAGAAATCACAGTTCATGCACAGCGCCTGACAGTTCTTGCAAAATCCCTGCGTCCGCTGCCGATTGTAAAATACAAAGACGGTGTTGCATATGACCGTTTTGACGATCCTGATCTGCGTTACCGCCAGCGCTACGTTGACCTTGTTGTAAATGACGGCGTAAAGGAGACTTTCCTGAAACGTTCAAAGATTCTCAAGACAATGCGTGCCGTTCTTGACGAGGCCGGCTACACAGAGGTTGAGACACCGGTTCTGCAGTCCATTCCAGGTGGTGCCGCAGCACGTCCGTTCATTACTCACCACAACTCTCTGGATATAGACCTGTATTGCCGCATAGCAACAGAGCTTTACCTTAAGCGTCTTATTGTAGGCGGTTTTGAGGGTGTGTATGAAATTGGCAAGAACTTCCGTAACGAGGGTATGGACAAGAACCACAACCCTGAATTCACATGTATGGAACTTTACGTTCAGTACAAGGATTATATATGGATGATGGACTTTACCGAAAAACTTCTGGAGCGGATATGTACCGAAGTTAACGGCAAACCGGAAGCAACTATCGGAGAAAACACAATCAGTTTCAAGGCTCCGTTCAAGCGTATTTCCATTCTCGACTCAATAAAAGAAAAAACCGGATATGACCTTGAAGGCAAGTCCGAGGACGAAATCCGTGCCGTATGCAAAGCTCTCAAAATGGACGTTGACCCAAGTATGGGCAAGGGCAAGCTCATTGATGAAATATTCGGTGAGTTCTGCGAGGGTACATACATACAGCCTACATTCATTACTGACTACCCTGTTGAGATGTCTCCTCTTACCAAGATGCACCGCAGCAAGGCTGGTCTTACAGAACGTTTTGAGCTGATGGTCAACGGTAAGGAACTGGCCAACGCTTACAGCGAGCTGAACGATCCTATTGACCAGTATGAGCGTTTCCAGGATCAGTTGCGCTTAAGCCAGAAAGGAGATGACGAGGCCATGTTCATTGATCAGGACTTTGTACGTGCTCTTGAATACGGTATGCCTCCAACAAGCGGCATCGGCATCGGCATTGACCGTCTTGTAATGATTCTTACAGGCAAACCTACAATTCAGGAAGTTCTGCTCTTCCCTCAGATGAAGCCTGAGCCAAAAGATACACCTGCAGAGAAACAGGAATAATTACTAACATAAAACTTATTTTATGGGATTTCCAAAAGGTAAACTTGCAATTATGGGTGGCGGAAGCTGGGCTACTGCCATTGCCAAAATCATTCTTACATACGAAGATTCCATCAACTGGTACATACGCCGCGAGGACCGCATTGCGGATTTCAAACGCTTGGGACACAACCCGGCATACCTTACCAGCGTACAATTCAACATCAACCAGATTAATTTCTATTCAGACATTGATCAGGTTGTAAGAGATTCAGAGGTTCTGATATTTGTGACTCCGTCGCCATATTTCAAGACTCATCTGAAAAATCTGACACTGCCGCTCAGAGACAGATTCATTGTTTCTGCAGTCAAAGGTATTGTTCCTGACGACAACCTTATCATGTCAGAGTATTTCCATAAGTTCTACGGAGTGCCGCAGGAAAACATTGCCGTAGTGGCAGGTCCGTGCCACGCTGAAGAGGTTGCAATGGAACGCCGTTCATATCTGACAATAGGATGCACGGACATTGAATCGGCCGCTGCTTTGGCAAAAAAATTCACAAACAGCTACGTTAAGACATCAACCAGCATAGATGTAGCCGGAATAGAGTTCAGTTCCGTTCTTAAAAACGTGTATGCTTTAGCTGCCGGTGTATGCAACGGCTTGAAATACGGAGACAATTTCCAGGCAGTGCTTATTTCCAATGCCATTCAGGAAATGAACCATTTTCTTGAAGTGGCAAGACCATGGCCGGACAGAGCCGTTAACGATTCAGTTTATCTGGGCGATCTTCTTGTTACCGCATACTCAAAGTTCTCCCGCAACCGCGTATTCGGTACAATGATAGGTAAAGGATATTCCGTAACGGCAGCTCAAATGGAAATGGAGATGATAGCGGAAGGCTACTACGGAGTCAAGTGCATGAAAGAGATAAATGAGCACTACAGAGTAAATATGCCTATTCTCGATGCCATGTACAACATTCTTTATGAACACATACAGCCCACAATGGCTATCAAATTACTGACAGACTGTTTCAAATAATCAGCTTATGATAACAATAGATATAAACCAGATAGGGAAAGAACGACTCTCCAAACTTGAAAGTTACAAAGCCAGTGTTGCCGCTGCTCTTGCCACTCTTGAAAGCAGGAACGGTGCCGGAAACGATTTTACCGGCTGGCTTGACCTTCCTTGTGAAATCACACCCGATTTCATAGCAGAAATTGATGCCGCAGCAAAGACATTGCGTGAGAACTGCAGCGTAGTTGTGGTAGCAGGTATAGGAGGCAGTTATCTTGGTGCCCGCGCAGTCATTGAAGCATTCGCAAACAGTTTCCAGTGGTTGATCGGTGACAAAAAGAATCCCACAATAGTATTTGCAGGACACAATATATCAGAAGATTACCTGTTTGAGCTCACAGAGTTTCTGAAAGACAAGAATTTTGGTGTAATCAACATTTCAAAATCGGGAACTACAACAGAAACTGCTCTTGCATTCCGTCTGCTCAAAGCGCAGTGCGAAAAACAACGCGGAATTGATATGGCACGCAAAGTGATTGTTGCCATAACCGATGCCAAAAAAGGTGCTGCCCGTACTACTGCAGATAAAGAAGGTTACAAAAGTTTCATCATTCCGGACAATGTAGGCGGCCGTTACTCAGTACTGACCCCCGTTGGACTCCTGCCTATTGCCGTTGCAGGTTACGATATCAAGAAACTTGTTGAGGGAGCCTGCGACATGCGCCTGAGAACACTGGGCAGTGTACCTTTCGAGCAGAATCCGGCAGCCGTATATGCAGCAGCCCGCAACCTATTATATAAAGGTGGAAAGAAAATAGAGATTCTGGTCAACTTCTGTCCAAAGCTGCATTTCTTTGCAGAATGGTGGAAACAGCTTTACGGTGAATCAGAGGGGAAAGACGGCAAAGCCATCTACCCTGCCAGCGTTGATTTCTCAACAGACCTTCACTCTATGGGACAATGGATACAGCAGGGAGAGCGCACCATCTTTGAAACTGTAATCTCAGTTGACAATGTTCAGCACAGTCTTATAGTACCATCCGATGCCGAAAACGTTGACGGCCTCAATTTCCTTGCCGGCAAACACGTTGACCAGGTAAACAAGATGGCAGAACTGGGAACACGCCTTGCACACATTGACGGCGGAGTACCGAACATACGCATCACACTGCCCCAGCTTAACGAATACTGGTTGGGACAGCTCATATACATGTTTGAAAAAGCATGCGGTATATCAGGTTATCTGCTTGGAGTAAATCCTTTTGACCAACCGGGTGTTGAAGCATACAAAAAGAACATGTTCGCCCTGTTGGACAAACCGGGATATGAAAAAGAGTCTGCTCTCATCAAGGATAAAATAAAAGCTCTGGAATAATAAGGACCTGTTTGAAATGGCGTTCAGCATAAAGGATAAACAAGCTTTTCTGTTCGATATGGACGGAGTTCTTTACAACTCCATGCCAAATCATGCCCGCGCATGGGTAGAAGCCATGAACCGCACCGGCATAAGCATGAAAACAGAGGATGTCTATATGCAGGAAGGTTGCACTGGTCCACAGGTTATAAAGAACATGGGGCGCGAGCGCAACGATCTTGATGTAACAGACCAGATGTGCCAGGATATCTACCGTCTCAAGTCTGAAATCTTCCGTTCAATGGGGAAAGTGGATATAATGCCCGGTGCATTGGATGTTTTTGAAAAAATAAAACAGGCCGGAAAGACTATTGTCATAGTAACAGGTTCCGGTCAGCCAGATATGATAAACCGTCTGCTTACCGATTTTGGAGCATACGTTACAAGAGACATGATGGTAACTGCATTCGAAGTCAAACGCGGCAAACCTTACCCGGATCCGTATCTTGCCGGACTGCAGAAAGCGGGTGTGGGTCCCAGCCAGGCTGTAGTAATAGAAAACGCTCCGTATGGTGTACGTGCCGGAGTTGCTGCAGGCATAGATGTAATAGCACTCAACACAGGACCGCTGGAAGACAGGTTTCTGCTTCAGGAAGGAGCAAAAATACTCTACCCTTCCATGAGCGCATTCTGTCAGAACTGGGATGAACTGAACAAATAAAAGCATAAATGACAAGCGTAGTTGCAGGAATAGATATAGGAGGAACCAACACAAAGATTGGATTGGTCAGTGCTGAAGGCAAGATTATTGCCAGCAACACTTTATCCACAGCCAAATATGTGCAATTCCCCGATTACATAGACGCCATAAGTTCAGCAATCAATGATTTAATGATTGCACAGGACGCCCAGCTCAAGGCTGTAGGAATAGGCGCGGCCAGCGCAAATTACAAAACAGGTTGCATTGAACATGCAGCAAACCTGCCGTGGAAAGGCATAGAACCTATATGCAAAGAACTATCGGGCAGGCTTGGCGTTCCGGTTTATCTTGAGAACGATGCCAACGCCGCCGCCCTTGGAGAACTGAAATACGGTGCAGCACGCGGTCTTGAAGATATGGTAATGATTACTCTGGGGACAGGTGTAGGCGGAGGTGTGATCAGCCACGGAAAGCTTATTCACGGAGCAAACAGTTGCGGTGGAGAGGTTGGACACCTGCGTATTGACTATTCCGACAATGCCCGCCAGTGCGGCTGCGGCTCACAGGGTTGTCTTGAAACCTACTGTTCAGCCACAGGCGTAGTACGCACAGCCAAAGAGATGTACGGCGATAGCAAACAGGCGTTGACATCGCTTGAAATATATAACGCAGCATGCAGTGGGGACCAGACTGCAATAGAGATTTTCAAAACGGTGGGCAAGCAGCTTGGACGGGCGATGGCTCTGATTATTCAGGTCACCGACCCGCAGGCCATAGTGCTGTTCGGCGGACTTGCAGCAGCAAACAAGTTCTTCATGCCCTCTCTTGAAGAAGAAATGAACAAAAACATAATGCCTGTTCTACGTGGCAAGTGCAAGGTTCTCATTTCTACACTCAATGGGGCAGATGCCGCCATACTGGGTGCTGCAGCCACCATACCAACAAACGTATTAAACAACTAAAAAAATAGACATAATGGAAAACGAAAACAAATTCATCTCTCTTTCTTACGAGTTATACATTTCACAAAACGGAGAAGAGCCGCAGTTCTTTGAGGCTGCCCCAAAAGAAAAACCGTTTGAATTCGTATCAGGCCTTAACTACACACTTGACCTGTTTGAAAAGAATGTTGTAAAACTTGAAAAGGGAGCATCTTTTGAATTCACTATCCCTGCCGCTCAAGGTTACGGATTATATGACAAGGAAAACGTACTTGAACTTGACAAAGGCATATTCATGCGTAACGGAAAGTTTGACAGCGAGCATGTAAAAGAGGGACAGATTATTCCTCTTTCTGACGGAACACAGACCTTCAATGCTCTCGTTACACAGATTCTTGAAGAGAAGGTTGTTGTTGACCTTAACCACCCTCTGGCAGGCGATGACCTTACTTTCAAAGGTGTGATACTGGAGAACAGAGAGGCTACCGTAGAAGAGGTTGCAGAATTTGCAAAACAGCTCAGCGGCGGATGCGGCTGCGGATGTGACTCTTGCGACTGCGGTTGCGAACATGACCACGGATGCGGAGACCACGACCACGGATGCGGTTGCGGATGCCACTAAAAAATATTTATACAATTTGCCTTTTACTGCAAAAAGGTGTAATTTTGTAAGTTTTGAAAAATCAGGGATAAATAATGAAACATCCATTAAGAAGCGATGATACAACCGTAGGCCGCAGAATGGCTGCAGCCAGGGCTTTGTGGGTTGCCAACGGCATGAAGAAAGAGCAGATGGGCAAGCCCATCATTGCTATTGCAAACTCTTTCACACAGTTTGTACCGGGACACACACATCTGCATGAAATAGGTCAGATTGTAAAGGCAGAGATTGAGAAACTTGGCTGCTTTGCAGCAGAGTTCAACACCATAGCCATAGACGATGGCATCGCCATGGGTCATGACGGTATGCTCTACTCACTGCCCTCACGCGATATTATTGCAGACAGTGTTGAGTATATGGTCAATGCACATAAAGCCGATGCCCTTGTCTGCATAAGCAACTGTGACAAGATTACTCCGGGTATGCTTATGGCAACAATGCGTCTGAACATCCCTACAGTTTTTGTCAGCGGTGGTCCTATGGAAGCCGGAAGACTTGGAGATGAGAACCTTGATCTGATTGACGCCATGATCAAGTCTGCAGACACATCGTGCACAGACGAATATGTAGCACAGGTAGAAAAAACAGCATGCCCCACATGCGGCTGCTGCAGCGGTATGTTCACTGCAAACTCCATGAACTGTCTTACTGAAGCGTTAGGTTTTGCACTTCCAGGCAACGGAACTGTGCTTGCAACCCACGCAAACCGCATTCAGCTGTTCAAAGATGCCGCCAAACTGATTGTTGAGAATGCATTCAAATATTACCGTGACGGCGATGACAGCGTGCTGCCACTCAGCATTGCCACAAAACCGGCATTCCTCAATGCCATGTCTCTTGACATAGCAATGGGCGGTTCCACAAATACAATTCTGCACCTGCTGGCAGTTGCCCAAGAGGCAGGAGTTGACTTTACAATGGCAGACATCGACGCTCTGTCACGCAAAGTTCCATGCTTGTGCAAAGTTGCACCGAACACCCAGAAATATCACGTTCAGGATGTAAACCGCGCAGGCGGTGTACTCAATATACTTGCACAGCTTTCAGCAGCCGGACTGCTTGACCGCAGTGCAAAAAGCGTAACCGGAATGAACTACGGACAGCTTACAGATAAATATTCACTCAGCAAAGCACAGCCCGATGCCGACGCCCTGCGCATATACAGCAGCGCCCCGGCAAACAGGTTCTGCATTGAGATGGGTGCACAGAACTGCACATTCCCCACACTTGATACAGACCGTGCACAGGGTTGCATACGCGATATGGAGCATGCCTACACCAAAGACGGAGGTCTTGCCGTATTGAAGGGAAATATTGCTGTTGACGGCTGCGTTGTAAAAACCGCAGGTGTTGATGAGTCTTTATGGCACTTTGAAGGTCCTGCAAAAGTATTTGATTCACAGGAAGATGCCGTTGAAGGAATTCTTGGAGGCAAGGTTGTAGCCGGCGATGTTGTAGTTATCACACACGAAGGTCCGAAAGGCGGACCGGGTATGCAGGAGATGCTCTACCCCACATCTTACCTCAAGTCACGCCATCTTGGCAAGGAATGCGCTCTTATTACTGACGGCCGTTTCAGCGGCGGAACATCCGGTCTCAGCATTGGACATGTTTCACCGGAAGCTGCCAGCGGCGGAGCAATAGGAAAAATAATTGATGGAGATATAATTGAGATTGACATACCGTCCCGTTCAATCAACGTACGCCTTAGCAAAGCTGAACTTGAAGCTCGCCCAATGCGTCCGTTGCAGCGCAAGCGTGTTGTTGCAAAGAGCCTGAAAGCTTATGCCAACATGGTCAGCTCTGCAGATAAAGGCGGTGTTAGAATTATAGAATAACTTTTACACTATGGGTGCAAAAATCAAAGGATCCGAAATCTTACTCAAAGCACTTACTGAGCAGAAGGTAGATACAATCTTTGCCTACCCCGGCGGTAACATCATATCCGTCTTTGATGTAATGATGGACTATCGTGATAAAATCAACCAGATTCTGGTACGTCATGAACAGGGTGCCGCACACGCAGCAGAAGGTTATGCGCGTGTCTCAGGCCGAGTGGGCGTGGCAATAGTCACCAGCGGACCCGGTGTGACCAACACCATAACCGGTATTGCCGATGCAATGCTGGACAGCACCCCTATTGTTGTAATTGCAGGACAGGCTGCAAGTACAGCTCTTGGCACCGATGCCTTTCAAGAGGTTGATCTGGTGGGCATCACCCAACCAATCACCAAATGGAGCTACCAGATACGCCGCACAGAAGACATAACAATGGCTGTAGCCAAGGCGTTCTATATTGCAAGCACAGGCCGTCCGGGTCCTGTTGTGCTTGACTTTACGAAAGATGCCCAGGCAGGTCTTGCAGAATACAAGCCGTATTCAATAGACTATATCCGCAGCTATATACCCAAGACCGATGTCAGCCCCGCCTCAATAGAGCAGGCTGCAGAGCTTATTGACAACTGCAGAAAGCCGCTGGTTCTTGTTGGTCAGGGTGTAGAGCTTGCAGGTGCACAGCAGGAACTGCAGGATTTCATAGAGAAAGGCAATCTGCCGGCAGCACGCACGCTGCTGGGACTGTCAGCCCTGTCATCGGACCATCCGCTCAACATGGGTATGCTTGGTCTGCACGGCAACGCTGCTCCGAACGTTCTTACCAATCAGGCAGATCTTATCATTGCCGTTGGTATGCGTTTTGATGACCGCGTAACGGGTGTAGTTGCCAATTATGCAAAGAAAGCAAAGATTATACATCTTGATATAGACAAGTCTGAAATAGGAAAGATTGTACCATGCGATGTACCTATCTTAGGTGATTGCAAGGAGTCTCTGCCTATGCTTACAGCACGCATCAAGAAGAACAGCCACGCTGATTGGATAAAGGAATTTGCTCCTTTGGCACAAAAAGAGAAAGAACTTGTCATTGACAAGGCTATAGCGCCGGCATCGGGTCCTATTAAGATGGGTGAAACGGTACATCAGGTTGCTCTTCAGGCACCGGACAACACAGTCATGGTTACAGACGTTGGTCTTAACCAGATGTTTGCTGTGCGTTATTTCAAATACCGCAGCAGGCGCAGCATAGTATCGTCCGGAGGACTTGGAACAATGGGATTTGCCATTCCGGCCGCTATCGGTGCAGCAACAGGCGCTCCCGAAAGACCGGTAATCATGTTTGCAGGAGACGGTGGCATACAGATGACCATGCAGGAATTCGGCACCATAATGGAGTATCATATTCCTGTCAAGATGGTTGTCATGAACAATCACTATCTTGGAAATGTACGTCAGTGGCAGCATCTTATGTTTAATGACCGCTACTCTCTGACACACATGCTCAGCCCTATGTATCAGGATATTGCCGCAGCATACGGGTTTGATTACATAAGGGTGGAAAAACGCCAGGATCTGGAGGCCGGCATAAAGGCAATGCTTGCCGCCAAAGGGCCGTTCTTCCTGGAAGTTGTAGTTGAAGACGAAGAAAATGTCTGGCCTATGATTCGTCCGGGCTCGGATGTTGACCAAGTATATTACGGACCTCAAGACTGAATTGACTATGGAAACGGAAAAGAAACTTTATACGCTGATTGTACATTCCGAAAACGTAGCCGGTATTCTGAACCAGATTACGGCTGTATTCACCCGTCGTCAGATTAACATTGAGAGTTTGAATGTGTCGGCATCGTCTATTGAGGGCGTACACCGCTACACTATTACCGCATACGCCACACGCAGCGAGATTGAGCGTGTAGTACTGCAGATTGAGCGCAAGGTCGATGTACTGCAGTGCCAGTTCTTTGAGGACAGCGAAATCTTCATGCAGGAGATTGCTCTCTTCAAGATTATTACATCTGTAATGATGAGCAACCCGGAGGTTTCTCAGATTATCAGAAAGTATCAGGCTAACATTATTGAGGTTAACCCTACTTTCAGTGTTGTTGAAAAGTCCGGTAAAAAGGACGATATAATGGATTTGAACCGCGAGTTGGCAGGAACAGGCTGCATTCTGCAGTTTGTAAGTTCCGGACGCATCGCTATTACACGTGCCCGCATTGAGCATGTAAGCGAATATCTGGACAAGATTTCCCGCCGCTTCGCAAAAGATTGAATTTAAGTAACAGTAACAATGGTTAAAATGAAATCAAGGAGCAGTGAGAGCATAGGCAGCGCCTATGCAGAAATGTTTCGGAACAGAAGCGCAGAGAAACAGTCGTTTCTCAGCGATGATGTAACGGAACATTCAAGTGCAAAGTCTTGTGACTTTGCCGAGTCGCGACGAGATTCATTTTTGCCATTTGTGTTGCTACAATGATAGAATTTTAAGTAACTTTTTTATTATAAAAACAAATGGCAAAAATGAATTTTGGCGGTGTCATTGAAGAGGTAATGACCCGCGAAGAGTTTCCATTGGAGAAAGCTCGCGAAGTATTGAAAAACGAAACAATCGCAGTACTGGGTTACGGTGTACAGGGCCCTGGTCAGTCTTGCAACCTTCGTGACAACGGTTTCAACGTTATCGTTGGCCAGCGTCCGGGCAAAACTTATGACAAGGCTGTTGCAGACGGCTGGATTCCTGGCAAAACTCTGTTCTCATTGGAAGAGGCTGCCCAGAAAGGTACAATCATCTGTATGTTGCTTTCAGATGCAGCCCAGATGCAGGTATGGCCTACAGTAAAGCCTTATCTTACAGCAGGCAAGACTCTTTATTTCTCACACGGTTTCGCTATCAACTGGAATGACCGTACAGGTGTTGTTCCTCCAAAGGATATCGATGTTATCATGGTTGCTCCTAAAGGTTCAGGTACATCTTTGCGTACCATGTTCCTTGAGGGTCGCGGTCTGAACAGCTCATACGCTGTTTACCAGGATGCCAGCGGCAAGGCTCTTGAGAAGGTTCTTGCTTTCGGTATCGGTATCGGTTCAGGTTATATGTTCGAGACTACTTTCAAGCGCGAGGCTACCAGTGACCTTACTGGTGAGCGTGGTTCTCTTATGGGTGCTATCCAAGGTCTTCTTCTTGCTCAGTACGAGGTTCTGCGTGAGAATGGCCATACTCCATCAGAGGCTTTCAACGAGACTGTTGAGGAGCTTACCCAGAGCCTTGGCCCGCTCTTTGCAGCTAAGGGTATGGACTGGATGTATGCTAACTGTTCTACTACTGCACAGCGTGGTGCTCTTGACTGGATGGGCCCGTTCCACGATGCCATCAAGCCTGTTGTTGAGAAGCTGTACCACAGTGTTGTAACCGGTAACGAGGCTCAGATTTCTATCGATGCCAACTCCAAACCTGACTATCGCCAGGGCCTTGAGCAGGAACTTAAGGCTTTGCGTGAGAGTGAGATGTGGCAGACAGGCGCTGTTGTACGCCGTCTCCGTCCGGAGAACAACTAAGACGAACAGGACGAACAGGGGACAGGTTCCGTTCGCCATGTGAACAGGGAACCATTCCTATACATAGAGTGACCATAGGTCTTTCGGCTTATGGTCACTTTTTTTGTGACAAACCGGCCAACCGTGCGGTAAATGCAGCAAGAATCAGACGCGGTCCCTGCACTTGCTATTTGAACAAGTCATCCAATGTAATTGTCCTTGTAAATACACTGGAATTCTTACCGGGCTTCAGCCCGAACGTTGTCACGCGAATACTCGCAGTTAGCATTCCGTATGGTCCCATGCGCTCACGTATTTGGATATATGCGCTGCGGACGCTCGCAGTTAGCGCTACGCTGACTAACTGCTCGTCCCTCCCAAAAGTTAGCCTTGCTCCGCTTTGAAAAGCGAGCTTTTTACGCTCTGCAATTCTAACTTCAGGGTCCCTCCCGTTCACCTCAGAACGGGTGCTGAGGGTCCTTGCCGCATATATCCAAATACTATTCGAGAAAAAAATACGATTAGCATTCTCAGCACAATTTATCATGTATTGAATCGATAATTAAAAATCAATGCGCACTATTGACAGTTGAGAGACGTAGATTGCAAAAGGGGCTCAAAATATGCTTAAAATTTTGGAATAAAAATAGGCTTTGCTTATCTTTGGAAATATTTTTTTCAAATGATTTATTTTTAAAATCCATCTTGGCGAAATTTAACATTACTACTTACAATTATGGATTCCAGCGCCTTTTCATTAATTGATTTCTGCAAGCGGAAAGGAACACCAGCTGCACAGGTATATGACTCATCGTGTATAAATGATGACGGTTCCATAATGTCCTTTAATGAGCAGGCAGCGATTATCACTCATTACCTGCAGAACTTGGACAAAACAGATCTGTCCACTTATTCCAAAGGTCGGGAATTGCTTGATCTATGGACGAGTTTTACAGATATAAGTATTGATATCCCAAAGGTTAATTCCATGAAGAACAATGTTGCAGAAAATTTATGTGCCCAACAGCTATACCTGTTCCAGGAGTTGTTCAAAGCACCATTCAGAGCAATAGACAAGCCAAAGTTCACTTTCATTGATTTGTTCGCTGGAATAGGTGGTTTTAGAATTGCGATGCAGAATCTTGGCGGCGAATGTGTATACTCATCCGAATTTGATGAACAGGCACAGCGGACATATTACGCAAATTTTGGAGAAGTTCCATTTGGTGATATTACCAAAGAAAGCATCAAACAATACATTCCTAAGAATTTTGATATTCTCTGTGCAGGGTTTCCTTGCCAGGCATTTTCACTGGCAGGCAAGAGAAGAGGTTTTGAAGAAACTCGAGGAACTCTCTTCTTTGATGTGGCTGAGATATTACGCAGACATCAACCAAAAGCCATTTTCCTTGAAAATGTAAAAGGACTGGCTATCCACGACAAGGGTAAGACTCTTGAAACCATACTCAACACACTTGATGAAGTCGGTTATGTCGTTCCCGCCCCGAAGATTGTAAACGCCATGTTTTTTGGAGTGCCACAACATAGGGAACGGATCTACATTGTCGGCTTCAGGAAAGACCTGGGTATCAAAAAAACTGATTTTTCATACCCCGATCAAAAGGAAATTACAAAGCATTTTATTGATATAAGAGAAGAAAAGCCTGTTCCTGCAAAATATTATCTCAGCTCTACATACGTTCAGACGTTGATTAACCATAAAGCCAGACATGCAGCCAAGGGGAATGGATTCGGTTATGAAATCATTCCTGATGATGGAATTGCAAATGCCATTGTAGTTGGCGGAATGGGACGGGAGCGCAATCTTGTAATAGATAGGCGACAGAAGGATCTTACTCCTACCACACACATCAAGGGTACAGTCAATACTGACGGAATCAGGAAAATGACTCCACGCGAATGGGCCAGACTGCAAGGTTTTCCAGATAATTTCAAAATCGTAGTAGCCGATGCTTCTGCATATAAGCAGTTTGGAAATTCTGTAGCGGTACCTGCTATACAGGCTACAGCGGAAAAGTTATTGGAAACCTTGAAGTTGAAGTAAATGTTTTTATTATGGAAGTGATACACAGGGATTTTAACTTAAAGCATGAGCTGCTGTATGTTGTATTGCGTCTGGTACAGATGAGAGACATATACCTTGAGTCTCACACAGGGCAGTCAATTGTATCTGTTAAATATCGGAGTAAGGAACTGCTGACCACTCCCGAACTGAAGAATACTGATTTGTCAGCCATCAGTGTTGCTGATGCACTTGATCTATGCAAGCGGATTGGATACCGCAAAAAGCGCAATGCTTATGGTAAGATTGTCAGTAAAATTGATATAACTGTCAATGGAAAGAATTACAGTATCCGATGTCTCAATTATATTGACAGACCGCTTATCAATCATAGTCATCGACGGAAATACGAGGAAGTATGCAAGAGAATAAATCTTCCGATTGAGAAACTTGACAAAATGGTTGATGATTACTGGATTTGCAGAAACTGGGGCATCTTCAATGAGGACTGTCACCCTTATTCATCAATGAATCCTTTCGTTGATCATCATGATTATCTGAAAGAGCTGCTCAGCTATATGGTATTTCATTCGTTCGATTATGACTATCCATATAATGATGACAGAATCATTGCCGAAACCGTAGATAACATCTTGGACTATGTTGTGCCGTGGGATGAATCAACCTGGTCCCTCTATAACGCGGAAACATACTTTGACACGGTGTGGCCATATCTGCGTTTTTCATTGCGTGACAATAAAGGTATGCCAACGGATGACGAACTTGATCTGCCGGAGAACAGAGATCTTTGGAGATGGATATGTGTTAAAAATGACAGGAGGAAAGGTGCTTTGCATATCAGAATCGAAAGGTTCAATGCAGAAGAGCATGCTCGTGATTTCTCCAAACAGTTTGAAGTGATTCATGACCAGGAACTTCAGGAGGTTTGTGTTAACCAAGGCGAGCTCGATGAATATCTGATAAAACTGTTTCTTGTAGATTGCCGTCAAAAGAAACTGCCTATTCCAATCGGAGAGGAAAATCAGATAGTAAGGAGTGTAGGTTCCAAGGATGAAGAATACGGAATACCACGGTCATGGTTGGACTGGAACAGTCAGAGTCCGAAAATGATAGTGTATGTATGCAATCAGATAAAAGCGGCCAAATCGCCATCAAGTCATAAGTCCGATGTGTATGTAAATGGAGTTGGCATTTCCGTGAAATCACGCAGAGGTGGTGCTGTTACACTAATCAACCAGACATCCAGAGAAAAAATCTTGCGTGTAATGCAAAGCGTAAATTCGTCCATACTGCCACTTGACAGGATTGTTGACAGATATTGGGACTTGCGTCTGAAGGGGAAATGCGGTGAGGACGTTTCTAATATTTCAATGCCGGACAACCCATTCTGCATAATGGAAGATGGAACATCAAATGAGCAATATTTAACTCCACTTCTTGAATACTTCGCATTCAAAGGGGCTGGAACTGAAGATTCCCCTGCACCTGCGGATTTTGTTCTTTCGATAGGCTTGCCGGATGATACTTCAACTTGGGTATATTATTCGAAAGAAAACTTTGCACATGCCGTATGGAATTATCTCATATTTTCTATAAGAGGTAAAGGACTTCCAAAAAAGAGAACTCCTGAAATGCTTCCTTGGATTAGAAAAGTCAATGGAAACGAAAAGGGAGCACTGAATGTCAGGATTAAGCACTTGCCAGAATGACAAATCATATCATTTTAAAGGACTAATGAAGAAGAATGTCATAAACGAGTTAAACGAACACTTCTTGTAATTTATTGAACTGGGCCAAAAATATGCCAGCTCAATAGGGGAAGGTGATAAAAATCTTACAGTTGACCTGTCTTCTGCAGTAAAAGTGTGTAGAGATTTGGTTACATCTAAAATTCCAGCTGCACTCTCCAGGTTGCTGGAATCTGACAAATTCCGATGCAATGGGTCAATTGGACAAGGTAGGGAAGTATAATCCAGAATTGGAAATATCGAGCAATGTTCTTCTATCTTTGTTCAAGACCAATATAGTAGAAGAAAAAAATATATATGAAATTTTAAAATAATAAGCACCCAGTGAGCCACATATTTCCAGTCTGACCAGTGCATTGCGTCTTTTCGGCTGTATTAATCAATGTCGTTATACTCGGCAAAGAAGAAATATCAAATGCAGGGAGACCGTGGTGACATCGGACAAAAAGCGTTAACTTTGTCCGAAAAATCCAGAAGGATTTATCAACCAGCAATGAGTGACAGACTGACAAAGGAGCAGAGGCACAAGTGTATGGCGCACATCGGGGCGCGGAATACAAAACCGGAGATTATTGTGCGGCAGTATTTGTGGGCTCATGGGTTCAGGTACAGGCTGAATCATCCGCGATTGCCTGGAAAGCCCGATATTGTACTCAGTTCGTACAGAACCTGTATTTTTGTGAACGGGTGTTTCTGGCATGGACATGAAGGCTGCAGGTACTATGTTGTACCGAAATCAAATACCGATTTCTGGCAAAAGAAAATTGAACGAAACAAAGAACGTGACAAGGAAGTGCGGCAGAAGCTGGCATCGATGGGATGGATTTCCATCACATTGTGGGAGTGTCAGCTGAAACCAGGAATCAGGGAAAAGACACTGAGGTCACTGACATTCACACTCAGCCGCATTTTCATTGAGAACCATAGAGTGAGGCAGATGGTGGCATCGGGTTGAATGTCATATTTGTCCATAAAAGTTGCACTTTTGCAATTTTTGGTGTAACTTTCAAGCATATATGATATACACTGGAATATCACCATTAGCATAGGTTTATTCTTTTACATTAATAAAAAAGCAAACGATGACAAAGAAACAAGAAATTCAGCTCTACGAGGACAAGAAGGTCCGCTCCGTTTGGGACAGCGAGCAAGAGAAATGGTACTTTTCTATAGTGGATATCTGTGGAATTCTAACCAATCAGCCAGATCAAGAACACGCAAGAAACTATTGGAAAGTGCTTAAACATAGGCTGGTAAAGGAGGGAAACGAAACGGTTACAAATTGTAACCGGTTGAAATTGCTCTCAGCCGATGGCAAAATGCGCCTTACTGACGTAGCGGACCAGGAACAGATGTTCCGCCTAATCCAGTCCATTCCATCACCAAAGGCAGAGCCGTTCAAAATATGGATGGCCCAAGTAGCATCCCAACGCCTTGACCAGATGCAGGACCCTGAACTCAGTATCGACCAAGCCATAGCAGACTACAAGCGTCTCGGTTATACCGACAAATGGATAAACAGCCGCATAAAGGGCATCGAGGTAAGGAAGGAACTGACTGACGAATGGGACCGCGCCGGTGTGAAGCAAGGCCAGCAATATGCATCGCTCACTGACATCATCACCAAGGAATGGAGCGGAATGACCACACGTCAGTACAAGCAACATAAGGGACTGAAGAAAGAAAGCCTGCGTGATAACATGACCAATGTAGAACTTGCTCTCAACATGCTGGCCGAAGCATCGACAGCTGAAATATCAAAAGAAAAGAACCCCAAAGGTTTTGCGCAGAGTGCCAGGATAGCAAAGGAAGGTGGCAGTGTAGCCAAAGCAGCACGCAAGCAATTGGAGAGCAAGACTGGCAAATCCGCCATTTCCTCGGCAAAGGCAAGCGATTATCTGTTGCCACCAAATGATAAAAAAATCCGGCACTAAAATGAACACCGGATTATGGATTTCAAAAGTTTATTATTGCTACTGGATCTTACTCCAAGTGAATGTTGTGGTGAAACGTGTACCGTCCTCCTTCTCGCGGAGGGCAGACCATTTCATTGTGCCGTCCTTGATTTCGTCAATGTTTCATCACCGTTATGCTTTATTTTTTCCCACCGTCCTATAATCTTGGTCTCGATATCCTTCTGTGACGGAACATCATTGTGCTTTGAGCACGATGAGAGTGCAGCGATTGCAGCGATGCCATAAACGGCAAGTTTGAATATTCTTTTCATAATCAGTAATAACCTAATTGAAAATTTCAATAATTTATCAGCCCCACTATTTTTTCACTGATCCGATTTTGCAGTTAATGGATAAGTTAGTTATTTTTGTAATATGGAGAATATTTCATACACGGTTTCAGACATACAGCATATTGTTGATGCCCAGAGAACATTTTTCCGCACAGGAGCCACGCTGGACGTAAAATGGCGTCTGCGCCAGCTGCGCAGATTGCGCGATGCCGTCATTGCCAATGATAAGGCATTTGAAGAGGCTCTGTACGCCGATCTTGGCCGGAGTGCCACAGAAGCATATCTTTGTGATATAGGTCCCATTGTGGTGGAAATCAATGAGATGCTACGCGGCTTGCGCCGCTGGGCACGCCCGGAGAAGCATTTCAGCGGATTGATGTGCTTCCCGAGTCTTGTTACCAAGGTATATAAGATGCCGTATGGAGTCACGCTCGTGATAAGTCCTTTCAATTTCCCTATTCTGCTTACGCTTGGAGTAGTTGCGGCCAGCATCTGCGGAGGCAACACGGTTGTAATCAAAGCCAGCGCCAAGTCGCAGCATTGCACGGAAGCATTGAAAAAATTCATTGCAGAGGTCTTTCCTCCTGAATTCGTCACTTTGATTGACGGAGGACATGATGTAGCCGATATGTGCCTTGAACAAAGGTGGGACAAGATTTTCTATACAGGGTCACCAAAGGTCGGCAAACACGTTCTGGCCAAAGCGGCAGAGAATCTGACGCCCGTAGCCCTGGAACTGGGAGGCGAAACCGGAAACTGGTGTATTGTCCGCAAGGATGCCGATATAAAGGACGCTGCACGCAAGATAGCGTTCTTCAAACTGTGCAATGCCGGTCAGATATGCATAAACATCAATCAGGTGGCTGTTGCGCAGGAGATAGCGGATGAATTCATTGAGGCCCTGAAGGACGCATTCCGCTCTCAGATTGGCGAGAACGCGCAGGATAATGAGGAATATCCCAAATTGATTACTACGCAGGCCTACAATCAATGTTCATCCATAGCCGACGAGTATCGGGAGCGTATTGTTTTTGGCGGCAAAGGCAATGCCGGGAAACTTAGGTACTCTCCTACTGTCATCTATCCGGTTGACATCAACGAAAGCATAGTGCAGAAAGAACTGTTCTGTCCGCTGCTGCCCATAGTACCTTTCATGGACAGCAATGTCGGTGCAGTGCTTGACGTTATAGCAGAAAGAGAGCATCCTCTTGCAATGTATCTGTTCACTAAGGATATTAAGTGGGCTGAACGGGTGATGCGTTCACATCAGTATGGCGGCGGTTGCATCAACGAGGTATGCGTACATATGATGGTGAAAGGTGTGCCTTTCGGAGGCGTGGGTCATTCCGGAATGGGCGCATATCACGGTGAGTGGGGGTTCCGCGAATTCACACACGCTTCGACCGTATTGAAAGGAAGCACCAGGCTGAATTTGTCTCTAAGAGAACATCCATACTGTGAGAAAAAGGTTCTGCCTCTGCTCCGTTTTCTGGAAAAGTGAAACGTATACGTCCTATATGAGTATGAAAGTTAAGACACTGTGCGTGGCTTGCATTGCGCTGGCAATGGCGGGATGCATGGAATATAACCCGGTACTTCAGGTTGAGGGCGGACTTGTCCAAGGCGTCAAGACCGATGCCAAAGGCGTGTATGTCTATCGCGGCATTCCGTATGCGGCACCTCCATTGGGAGATTTGCGCTGGAAGGAGCCACAGCCGGTTAACGCGTGGAGCGGCATCAGACTTTGCAACAGTTTCGGACACCCAAGTTTCCAGGCGGCACACTACCCCGGCCTTTACACTACTGAATGGGGTTATGGCAACGAGGCGGCATACAGCGAGGATTGCCTGTACCTGAATGTATGGACAAACGCACCCGGCAAGCCTGAAAGCAAACTGCCTGTGGCACTGTTTGTTCACGGAGGCGGATTCCGTGAGGGATGGGGTTCAGAGCCGGAGTTGGATGCACGGCAGTGGGCAGAGAAAGGTGTTATTACTGTAACGTTCAATTACCGTTTGGGTGTATTCGGATTTATGGCCCATCCGGAGTTGAGTGCAGAGAGCGCTCACGGCGTATCTGGCAACTACGGTCTGCTTGATATGATTGCAGCCTTGAAATGGATACGCAACAATATTGCCCAGTTTGGTGGAGATGCCGGCAATGTCACGCTGCTGGGGCAAAGCGCCGGAGCCGACGGTGTCAGAAAATTGTGCGAATCGCCATTGAGTGCGGGACTGTTTGACAAGGCTATCATTATGAGCGGAGATGGGCTGCGGGGCGGTGATGCCGCAGTCAGAGGGCATCAGGACCTGACACTCAAAGAGGCTGAACAGAACTGCAAAGAGGTGCTTGACTGGGCGGGTCTTACTAATCTGCAAAAGATGCGTGCGGCACAGACAGAGGTCATTTTCTCTCTCAGCAGCGTTTACAACATGGTACACGGTGGAACAACTGCAGAGCGTTTCGCTTACGAACCGGGCATTACCCAGCGCCCTATACTTGACAATTATGTGTCATTCCGCAGCTTTGACAATGCAGCAATGAAAGACAGCCTGCACCATGTTACCTATATGATAGGGTTTACAATGCATGACTATCTGGGTGACATGCGTTATGCAATAGACGCTTTCTGCCTGAACCGCGATTCATGTGGTGACAGGGTTTATGCCTATCAGTTTGCACGCCCGCTGCCAACGGAAGACGGTACGCGCCAATTGGAGGGTGCCTTCCATTCCGCAGACCTGTGGTATGTATTCGCTTCAATGAGACACAGCAACCGTCCATGGACCAAAGGCGATGCCAACCTTTCAAACACAATGCTTACCGCATGGACCAACTTTGCAAAAACGGGCAATCCCGGGCTGTCCTGGGAGCCATATACAAAAGAAAATCAGCGGTATATGATTTTCAAACTTGATGATTCAGGGCAAGACGCCTCTGCGATGGGCTTTCCGCTTGACGGAAATAACGTTTTTCACCGCACCCCGTTTGACTGACATGACTATAAATTTAGTATCTTTGCAGACACCATTATTGACCTATACCAAGTTATGAAAAAGGAAAACTGCAGAGTGGCAAGCGCATTGATGCTGCTGTACAATATAGTTGTATTTGTCATCTATATTCTTGCTTCTGTTCCGCTGTTAGCAAGAATGATCAGGAAGAAAGGTAGCCTTCACCGATTTTTTGACAGATTAGGGTTCTACCCCAGGAAAATCACAAGTAAAATCAATTCCACTTCACAACAAAGAATCTGGATTCACGCAGTATCATTGGGAGAAACCCAGGTTGCGCTTAAACTGATGAAAGAATTCAAGCGTCAGGACCCGTCTATGGTATTTATCATATCGGTTACCACCTGGACGGCATGGGAAATGGCATCCCAAGTCATACAGAACAATCCGGAATCTCCAGATGTACTGGTATTATATCCAATGGATTCAGCTTGTGTTGTCCGGCGTGCAATCCGCCGTCTGAAACCCAGCGCGATAGTGGTTGTTGAAACGGAAATCTGGCCTAATTTTATTTACAATGCTTCAAGACTTGGAATTCCATTATATCTGACAAATGCAAGAATGTCAGACTCCAGCGTAAGAGGGTATTACAGGTCAAAGTTCTTTTTTGGGCATATTTTCCGGTGTATTTCACACGTATACGCACAATCCGCACAGGATGCTGAACGTTTTTGGAAAGCAGGTGTACCCAAAGAGTGCATATCTGTTGGGAACTCCTTCAAGTTTGATATGCCGGACCGCAACACTGACAAAGAGAAGGAATTGCGTGAATGGATTGGAGAAGGAGAAATACTGCTTGGAGGCAGCATTTGGCCGGAAGAAGAATGTGTATTGCTGAAAGCTTTCAATAAACTGAAGCCCTACCATCCGGATTTGAAACTAGTACTGGTTCCACGCCATGCAACCAACACAGCAGAAATTGTCAGACATGTCCGTAGCAGCAGATTGGCATATTGTCTCCGCAGTTCGGGAGAAAAGCCTGAACCCGGAACAGATATTTTCATTTGCGATACTATGGGAGAACTGACATCGCTTTATTCAGTAGCAACCGTGGTATTTGTAGGCAAGACTCTGTGTGAACACGGAGGTCAGAATATGATTGAGGCGTGCGCTTTCGGGAAACCTGTCATTGTTGGTCCATACACTGAAAATTTCCGTCAGGTTATGAATATCCTGTTGCAGGACAATGCATTGGTTCAAATACCTGCAGCCGATGCCGGTGAATTGGAGGATTCTGTCTGCAATGGAATAATACGTTTGTTTGATGAGCCTATGGCAGCGGTGGAAATGGGTCATAGAGCGGAAATGGTGGTGCAGACAAATGTAGGTTCCGTTACAGATTGTGTAAAAGATATTATTTGCAGACTGTCATGAAAGTTCTTATTCTGACAGATGGGAAGGCCGGACACCAGAACCAGACAATTGCTTTGGCAAAGAGTATGGGATTGGAATATGATCTGGTACCTGTTCATTTCAAAAACAAATTGGCAAAACTGATTGCACCTGTATTTGACTGGCTGCATATTTCAAGCGGATGTCTTTTCACTTGCGGAAGAATACCGTCACCTGCAAGTGAATACAGTTTTGTGGCGGGTACCGGAAGCGGTACCTTCTATCCTGTAAAAGTGATTGCCGCTAGAATGCCGTTGGAATCACGCATAATCTTTTATCCAAGATTATACAGGACTGGTTCTTTCAGTCGCATTTACGTTCCCTATCATGACAATCCGCCGTCAAAGCCGAATATTGAGAGGATTCACGGTGCTTTTGTATATGTGTCCCAGCAGATGAAAGACCAGGCTGTTGAAGAGTTCAAAAAGCGCAACAGTAATTGTGCAGACCATGCGTTTGCTCTGGTTGTAGGAGGGCCTTCCAAGTATGCCACTATGGATTACGGGTGGATGCGGCAGAATCTGGACCAATTCTTCAGGGATATGTCAGCATGGAAAGAGCAGCATCCCGGCAGCAGTTGCGCGGCATGGGTAACAACATCGCGCCGCACTCCTTCTGAGATTGAGGAACTTGTCAAACAATATCCATGGGATTTCTGCCAGATCAGTTCGCAGGACACATACAATCCGATACCGGCTTTTGCAGTACTGGCAGACAAAGTTTATGTCACTGCAGAATCAATCAGCATGGTTTCGGAAATACGCTGTGCCGCTACCGGCCAGGTATGCCTGCTGGACAACCTCAAGCCCGGCGGCCACAAGTTGCGCCGCTTTATTGACAGTCTGTCCTGAACTTTACAGAAAACGGTTATTTCAATGTTTCCAGCTCACGGCGTACAGCCTCAAGTGCGGGAACTATGTGCGGGAATATATGGTCCTGCCCTATTTCCTTGTCCACACCGAATTTCTTGAGAGTTTTGAGCACATCAGGATTGACACCAGACAACACCACAATTATGCCACGTTCTTTTGTGCGCTGACACAATGAACGCAAGTTGTTTATGCCGGTTGAATCAATGAACGGAACCTTGCGCATACGGATTATACGTATCCTGGTTTCGTTCTTGCGGTTTATGCAGATATCTTCAATCTTGCTTGCAAGTCCAAAGAAGAACGGACCGTTGATTTCATATACGTCGACACCCTTCGGAATGTCAAGACGGTACGTATCGTTCATCTGATCTTTTTCCTCGTCTTCGGTCGATGTCAGAGTATCCAGTTCCTTTACCTGCGATGTCTGCATAACGCGGCGTATGAACAGCACAATTGCCAGCAGAACACCGAATTCGATTGCAACCGTAAGATCAATGATGACTGTAAGCAGGAATGTGAATATGAGAACGGTCACATCGGCCTTATCGCCACGCAGCAGATAGCGGAATGTGCGCCAGCCGCTCATGTTGTAGGCAACAATAACCAGAATTGAAGCAAGACAGCTGAGAGGAATGTATACTGCATAAGGCATAAGGAACAGATAGATAAGCAGCAGGACAATTGCATGCACCATACCTGTAACGGGAGATTTTCCACCGTTATTGATGCTCGCCATTGTACGTGCAATGGCGCCGGTTGCAGGAATACCGCCAAAGAGCGGAGTAATGATATTGGCTATACCCTCGCCTATCAGCTCTGTATTGGAGTTATGGTTGCGGCCGGTAACACCGTCTGCAACCATAGCGGCAAGCAGGCTTTCAATTGCACACAATATTGCAATTGTGAAGGCAGGCTGTGCCAGATGCTTTACGGTTTCTATTGTAATTTCAGGAGCATGCGGAGTTGGGAATGCCATTCCTCCTGCAAGTTCAGGGAACTTTGTTCCTATTGTTGCAAGTTCAACGCCCCACACTTTGTTCAAAACCAGACCGGCTGCTGTTATTACAATAAGCGCAATCAGTGAGCCCGGAATTTTTTTGATAAACTTTTGCCAGACAATAATTACAAGCAGACCGGCACAACTCATTGCAAACTCAGTCCAGTTGATATCTTTCAAATGTGTAAAATAATAACCCCATTGTCCAAGGAAATTGGCTGGCATATCGGTTGCTGTAAGTCCTAAAAAGTCTTTTACCTGTGTTGTAAAGATTGTTACGGCAATACCTGCAGTAAAGCCTACCACAATAGGATATGGTATAAAGCGGATAACTGCACCCAAACGGAACAGGCCCATCAGAATAAGAATAACGCCCGCCATTATGGTAGCCACAATAAGTCCGTCCATTCCATATTGCGCCACAATACCAGCAACAATAACTATAAACGCACCCGTGGGTCCGCCGATAAGGAAATCGGAACCTCCAAAGAAAGAAATTAAAAAACCGGCAACGATGGCTGTGATAAGTCCCTGTGCAGGAGTAACTCCGCTGGCAATACCAAAGGCTATTGCCAAAGGCAAAGCTATAATACCTACAATAACTCCCGCCAATAAGTCAGATGCTAATTTCTTTGAATCGTAATTGTCTTTTTTGAACAGTCCCCAGAGTTTGGGATAAAAGACAGACTTGAGTTTGAATTCCATGTATTGTTTAATAGTAATTTGTCTTGTGACTCCGTTGGGACTCAAACCCAAGACCGTCAGAACCGGAATCTGATGCTCTATTCAACTGAGCTACGGAGCCAATAACATTCGGGCCCAACCGAATTCGCGTGCAAAGTTACTGATTTTTTCTTAAAAATCACTTTTCCTAATTTGTATTCATCTTAAATTGTATTAACTTTGCCGCTCTAAATAACCGCTAGAACATAGACAAAATGAGCGTTTTGCAGATTCCAAACAAGTATCAGACCAAGCTCTCTCTTCAGGAAACCGAACATGGCATCAAGCTGATTAAGGATATTTTTCAGCAGAGTCTTTCTACAGCCTTACGTTTAAGAAGGGTTACTGCCCCTCTTTTTGTATTGTCTGGACGCGGCATCAACGATGATCTCAGCGGTACCGAGCGTGCTGTTAAATTCCCGATTAAGGATTTAGGCGATGCCCAGGCTGAAGTTGTTCACTCACTTGCCAAATGGAAACGTCTTACACTGGCTGAATACGGAATCAAACCAGGTTACGGTTTATACACTGATATGAATGCAATCCGAGCAGACGAGGAACTGGACAACATTCACTCTCTCTATGTTGACCAGTGGGATTGGGAGCGCACCATTACAGAGGCTGACCGCAACATTGATTTTCTTAAGGAGGTTGTCAACAAGATATATGCAGCAATGCTCCAGACAGAATACCTTATTAACGAAAATTACCCTGTTCTTAAACCTATGCTGGCGGAAAAGATACATTTCATTCACTCACAGGAACTGCTTGACATGTATCCTGACAAAACTGCCAAGGAGAGAGAATATCTTATTACAAAAAAATACGGTTCTGTATTTATTATAGGTATCGGTGGCAAGTTGAGCAATGGAGAACAGCACGATTTGCGTGCACCGGATTATGACGATTGGAGTACTCCAAACAAGGATGGTTTCTTTGGTTTGAACGGAGATTTGCTGGTATGGAACAGCGTGCTCGAAAACTCTCTTGAGCTCTCTTCAATGGGTATCCGTGTAGACAAAGCTGCAATGCTCAGACAACTTGAAATATGTAATGCCACCAACCGCAAAGAGTTATACTTCCACAAGTGCCTGCTTTCAGACCAGTTACCGCTTAGTATAGGTGGTGGTATAGGTCAGTCAAGATTGTGTATGCTGTTGTTGCAAAAGGCACATATCGGAGAAATCCAGGCAAGTATCTGGCCAGACGAGCATAGAGAGGAATGCCGCAAAGCAGGAATTCCGTTGATTTAAGTCATTAGAATTCATCACAGAATACAAATACCAAGAAAGCATGAAAGTCAGGATAGAGAGTAGCTGGGAACAGATTCTTCAACCGGAATTTGACAGTCCCTATTTCGAAAGACTGACCAGTTTTGTCAAGCAGGAATATGCCACATCAACCATATATCCGCCGGGAAACAAAATTTTCAATGCATTTGACCTGTGTCCGTTCAATAAGGTTAAGGTAGTAATAATAGGTCAGGATCCGTATCACGAACCTAATCAAGCCTGCGGTCTCTGTTTTTCTGTAACTGACAATGTTCAGCAGCCGCCATCGCTTAAAAATATATTCAAAGAACTGCATAATGATATAGGGAAACCCATACCTGAGTCCGGAGATTTGACACATTGGGCCAGACAGGGAGTCTTACTGTTAAACGCAACTCTTACAGTAAGAGCACACCAGGCAGGTTCCCATCAAGGGAAAGGCTGGGAAGAGTTTACCGATGCCGTCATCAAGAAACTTGCCACAGAACGTACAGGACTTGTTTTCATTCTTTGGGGAGCATACGCACAGAAAAAAGGTGCATTTATAGACCGCAGCAAACATCTTGTCCTGCAGTCGGCCCACCCTTCTCCATTATCGGCATACAACGGGTTCTTTGGGTGTCATCATTTCAGTCAGACAAACAAATGGCTGATAGACCACGGGATAGAACCCATCAACTGGTAAGCAACACTAATAACAATATAACAATATGAAAAAAAAATCTATTCTCAATGAAAAAACAGCAACGATTATCAATCTGATTCTATTTCTCGGTTACATAGCAGTAACGCCTTTGACAGAAAGTACAAACACAAAAGTTATTCAGATAATCTGGGGAATTTTATGCTGCTTTACATTCATATGTACATTGATGCCATTGCATTCAAGTTTCAAAAGAATTGTTGAGACAAATGCAGATGTACCTCCAAGCCATAAATATTTCTTCTCAGAAAACAGTCCAATTATCAGAGAAGATACAGTTGCTTATAAAAAAGGTAACAGTTTCCCCATCAGCATAGAGGAAATTGCATACAAGCCCAAGATAGAGCCAATGGGTAAAATGGATATATGCTTTGTTGAAAGTATCATAAAATGCGTCAGCAACAGTCTGTCAAAGGGATATACAGTAAAAGCCCTATCACTTGATCTGGGCATTGACCGCGCAAAATTGTACAGAATAATTCAAGGCATATATAATTGTACACCGAACGATTTCATTATCGCAATCAAAATGGCATATGCTGCACGACAACTCAAATCTCCCGGTAGCACATTAAGAGACACTGTCTACTACGTAGGTATGGAAGAAAACACCACCGCCTTTGTAAGATATTTCAAGAGATTATACAAACACACACCTGCGGAATACCAGAAAATGCATGTCAATACCAATTGACATATGCTCCCGACGAGCTGCGTTTCTTTAGTTTAAGCATATCGGCCAGCATTCTTGAATTGGCCTGAACTGTAATATTGTATGAAACAATAGGCTTTAATACCACACTTGCAGACATATTGAAACAGTGCAAGTCGCGGTTTATACTCATTGTGGTTGTTGAAAAATCATGCATTGTAAAATCCCAACCCGAAGAGAATGAGATATTCCATTTGTTGGTCAGTTTTATATTTCCTGAAAAGTTCATACTATGCGTAAATGCGAACGGATACCGCATTCTGACGGTATCCAGTTTTCCTGACGTATTCTCGCGCATAGTGATACCATAAGAAACAGATAAGGACCATGGCAGCTTATATTCTGTGTAACCATCCTCATCCACTTTCGCAGATGATTTACTACCGCTGTCTGAAGAACCTTTTGAAGAAGAGTTATTCTTGGAATCAGCGCCATCCGAATCAGTATCATCTTCTGAAGCACCATATTTCCGTTCTTCACGACGTTTCTTCATGTCAGCCAGTTTTCCTTTCCAGTCCTTTATTGTATTGTTTGAGAATGTATAGGAAAGGTTCTGGCTCATTCCCTGGAAACGGCCAAAACGTCCGTAAGACCACTCTGTTCTGTCGCCCACATAAACTCTCCCGTTTTTATCAAATTCATATGCATACGTAGCCCATGTCGCATTGAAACTGAATGTATAGCTCTTTGTCAGTTTAAGTCTCAATCGGGTACTGAGATTACTCCATGGTTTAGTTTTTGCAGCAAGATTATAAGACAATGAACCGCCAAGTTCGTCTATCAGACTTACCTTCTTAGTTTTGGTTGGGTCACGTTTATCGCGAACTTTCATCTCAACGTTGTTGGAAACGCTCAGTGACACACTTCCGGTTTTGCCCTTACTTGGCACACCATACATCAGGCCCTGATATGGAGAGTATTCAACAGTTCTGCATTCACCGTTTTCATCAGTATAGGTGTATGTATCATAGTATCCGTATCTGGACGCTGAAAAATCAGGAGCATAACTGAAACTTACCGAAGGAGTAAACAGATGGCGGACCATTATCAGACGTTCACCGAACACCTTCTGCCACAATTTTGTAGGTTGGTACATTCCGTACAATTTTGTATTGGCGGTCACACTCATATTCCAGTTGGCTACACGGTAAAATCCATAGACAGTATCTCTCTGAACGGCCATGTCGTCATAGTTCCAACTTTGATTGATCTTGTGCGAATACCACCTTGAAGTATAGCTGATTGAAGGCGATATATTGATATAATTGAACAACTGGAATGTGGCACTGACAGGAATTGAATGGCGCATACCGTTGGTCCAATCCGATATCAGGTTTTTCTGGAACAATTCCTTATCCTTGGATACCACACTGTTTGACAGGGTTCCTGTATAAGAGAATGAGATTTTTTCCCACCATTTGGTTTCACCCATAGCCTTCTTGCGCTTGAACGGATATATTTTGTTCAGGGCTATACTCAGAGATGGCAATGTCATTGATATGGTCGAGTCTTTCATGTTCTGGGACAGGTTTGCCGATGCGGATATTGAAAGTCCTATACTCGGGAATGTCCTTGAATAACTCACACTTGATGTTCTTGTACTTTGCGATGTCAACGCCGGATTATACAGAGAGGACAGGTTTGAACGCTCATAACTGCTTGTAGCAAAGTTTACACTGGCTGAAAAGTTCCTGTTGGGATTGGCTTTGGCATCCTGTCTGTGAGACCAGCGCAATTTAAAGTCCTTGCTTACAGCATAGTCCGGCATATTCTTTTCTCCGGTCTTTGTTACAAGATAGCTGGCAAAGAAGTTACCGCTGAACTTGTATCTGACTTTATAATTGCTTTCAGCTGACACACCCCACGAACCTTTTGTAAAGACTTCGCCCAGCAATTTCAAATCAGCCCTGTCGGAAATGGCAAAATAATAACCGCCGTCCTTCAAATAGAATCCGCGGGACATTTCATCGCCATAACTCGGTATTATAACTCCGCTTGAATAGTTGCTTTGGGTAAATGGGAAAAATCCGAACGGAACTACAACCGGAAGGGGGACACCCATAGCTTCCAGATATGCAGGGCCGAACACAACGTCCTTGTCAGGTCTGATTTTAGCACGTGTGATACGCAAACCAAAGTGAGGATCTTCGTGGTCGGGACATGTGGTGTATATGGCATTTTTTACATAATAAACTTCCGACGTATCTTTTTTGGCATCGGCACTGGTCATATAACCGTCTCCCTGCTGAGTCACAATCTCACGGATATATCCCTTTCTGGTCCGGAAATTATAACTCATGCTGTTTGAATTGTAAGGAGTGGCCCCGTCCTTAAAAACAGGAGCATCATCAACCGTTTTTCCAAGAGAGTCCTTCTTTCCGTCAGCATACACAAGACTGCTGTCCAACTGCATCTTTATAGTATATGAGTCCAGCTCTATATTCTGGTACTTTACAACACTCTTGCCGTATAAAGAAGCCATTCCGCCAAAATCCCATACCGTGGAATCATTGGACTCATAAAAGACAGGATCATCAAGAAAACTGCTTTGTTCAGCTTTGGACTGCGCCAAAGAGTCTTTTATTGCGGCCATCTTTTTTTCACGCACGCTCAAAGCCGTATCCTGAACCTCAGAAACTGTAAGGGAATCCGTTTGTGAGTACGAATACAACGGCACAGACAGCAAAACAGCCGTCATGAACAACATTGCCATATGTATTCTCTTCAATCTAATCACTGATATCTGCAGTGTATGCTTCAAATTTGCAAAGGTACTACTTTTACTTTGTAGTTACAATAAGATTTGAGTCCATTTGTTAAAATAAGAGACAGTTTGTTCACCGAATTTCTGCAGACTGCGTATGGCTTGTTGAACCGATTTTTCTTCATCCGGCTTTGACTTTGAAAAAAATTTATCGGCAAAACACACAACAATTTCTTCCGGAGTTTCAGGAACAAAGTCCTGATGCGGTAAAGGAAGATTCTCCGCCTCAATCTGTTCTTTGGTCAATCCTGTACCTGTATGACGGCAAGCCACTCTGGCATGACGCGTCAGATCAAGACTATGGGTTTTACCGTATTCTTCCAAAAGCAATGCACCCAGATACCCGTGACAGATATACGGTTCTGTTCCGTAACAGAAGATTGAAGGGGCATCGGTCTTAAAGATACCTATATCGTGCAACATGGCTCCTTCATACAGAAAGGGAATGTCCAAATGCAGTTCCGGGTGTTTATTAGCAATGGAAAGAGCCTTCTCAGCCACTCTGTTGCTATGATTCAGAAGCAGTTCCTTCAATTTTGCATTATCACCGTAGTAGTGGTTTATTATTGTTAACGGGTCCATACGCTTTTACTGTTTATAACCATGTAAAGGTACTCTATTCCATTGTTTTACCATGTTATTTCACTCAAAAAAAATCAACAATTTCTATAGACGCAAGAATGCTTGTTTTTTACATCATTTTTTATTACCTTTGTAATATAATAGTGACTAATGAAAGCAAGAAACATTCTCATATTGGCAATTGTATTACTCGGGATACTTGTAAATAACCCGATATTTGCCGCAGAACAGTTCGTATTGGTAATCGATGCCGGCCACGGAGGAAAGGATCCAGGCGCAGTAAGCGGGAAAAACTACGAAAAAGATGTTAATCTGGCCGTAGCACAACGTGCAGGCGCACTTATCGCCGCAAACTGCAAGGACGTCAAAATAGTATACACAAGAAAAGACGACCGTTTCATTGAGCTCAACAAACGTGCGGACATCGCCAACAAAGCCAATGCTGACCTTTTCATCTCAATCCATTGCAATTCGGCAGACAACAAGAGTGCACGCGGTACCGAAACATACCTTCTTGGATCAGACCCCAAACGTACCAATGACAATCTGAATGTAGCTATGGCAGAAAACAAGGCCATATTATACGAGAGTGATTACAAAACCAATTATGCCGGATATGATCCGAACAGCCCCGAAAGTATGATTATTTTTGAATTCATGCAAAGTGAATATCAGAAAGAGAGTCTAAGAATGGCGCAACTTGTTCAGGATCAGCTAACTCTTTATGCAAAAAGACCTAACAGAGGTGTAAAACAGGCAGGATTTCTGGTTTTGTGGAAAAGCGCCATGCCAAGCATTCTTATTGAACTCGGATACCTTTCAAATGTTGATGAGTGCAAATACATGGTTTCAAAGAAAGGTGTTGAAGAGTTGGCACAAAGCATATACCGCGGTTTCAAGAAATATCTTGCCGAAGTGAAAGCACGCCAGGTTCAGATTGTACCTGCTGCGCCTGCAAAACCGGAGCAGACAAAACCAGTTGCTGCGCCTGCCGCTGCAAAACAGTCCACTACCGCAAAACAGCCTGCCACTGTACAACAGCCTCAACAGACAGAGCAAAGCAAGACAACACCGGCAAATCCAAAACCGGCAAAACAGGGGCAAACCGCAGCGTCATCCGCTCCTATATATAAAGTGCAGTTCCTGGCAAGCAGTTCATTGATCAAAACCGGAGACGCACGTCTGCAAGGTCTATCCGGAGCGGATTATTATCAGGACGGGACCTTATATAAATATACCGTAGGAGCCACTACAAATTACGCTGAAGCCAGAGAAAAACTTGCAGAAATAAGAAAAATATTCGCAGATGCATTTTTGGTAGCATTCAAAGACGGTAAAAGAATTTCCATCAGTCAAGCTGTTGCTGAAACAAACAAATAGCTCTTATAATGAGATTTTCCAAAGAATTTAAAATAGGAGTACTTGCAATAATCAGTATTCTGTTTCTGATTTTGGGTATAAACTTTCTTAAAGGCAAAAACCTGTTTAACTCAGAATCCAGATATTACATAATTTTTGACGACGTCAGAATGTTGTCCACGGCAAATCAGGTTTTTATTAACGGGTACGAGGCCGGCCGCGTAAGCACCATAGACTTTGATTATGACGCTCCCAACAAAATAATTGTTGGAGTTGACATCAACCCCAAGATGAAAATTCCGAACGATTCTCACGGAAAGCTGGAAACCTCTGTACTGGGAGACGTAACAATACATATATTATTGGGTTCAAGTCAGAGTTTTCTGCAGAACAGCGACACAATCAACGGCATTTTGCCTTCAAATCTTACAGAAGAACTCGGTGAAAACATTGTACCGGCTGTTGAAGAACTGTTGTCCAATTTAAACAACGCAATTCATTCCATAAATACAACTCTGAACAAAGGCGCTGTAGACAGACTTTTGAGTAATGCAGATAATTTAATAGACCAACTGCATTCCATGACAAGTACCATACAGTCAGAAGCAAAATCGTCATTGCCCGGCATAGTCAACAAGCTTGATTCACTGGAGACATCCTTACTTGCTTTCTCGGAAAAGATAAACAGCATAGAGTTAGCTCATTTGTCTGATGAAATGTCGCAGCTTTTGAATCAGTTTTCTGTCTTGATGCAAGGGATCAATCAAGGGAATGGAAGTATAGGACAATTTGTCAATGACAATACTTTCTACAACAATCTGGACAGCCTTGTTCATTCCATTCAGGTGTTAGTTGACAATATAAAAAACAATCCAAAAAAATACATCAAGGTATCCGTATTCTAATGTTTCTGACAATGGTCTGCATCGTCCTTATTTAGACTCAATCTAAAAAGAAGACGGCCAACCGAAAAAAAATCCGACAACGCGATAAATCATATAATGAAAAGCTGTTACAGCCATTAAATAGCATTTTGATTTTATTTTTTATTGGTTATTTTCAAGTTCATAACTTACTGTTTTTCTTAAAGTTATTTATTAGCAACAGTATTTTGAAAAAAAATTTAAGATATAATAAACAAATTGAATATCAGACACTTAGAAACCTTAAAATTGAGTGTTAAATTCTAACATTTGCCCATCTGAATTTTCGTTTATTACTTTGCAGTCGAACATAATAAGTGTGAGCAAAGTGCAAGATATTCAGTTAAACAGTAAATGGAACAGTTGCCTTGATTTTATTCATGACAACGTGGAGCAGGAGATATACAATACATGGTTCTCCGGTATCATTCCATTAACATATCAGAACAATTGCCTTACACTTCAGGTTAAAAGCAACTTTGTATGTGAGTATCTGGAAGATACATATGCAGAGCTTCTGTCAGCAGCTATCTGCAAATACTTTGGAAACAACACGAATCTTGAGTATGAAGTATTGATAGATAAAGGGAGTTCTTCGTCAAAAGGTACAATCAAGACGGATGCACAACAGCAGAATATTGCCGAAAACGGCACAATGCTTTACCGCAATTACCTTTTTGACAATTTCATTGAGGGACAGAGCAACAAACTTGCACGCACAGCCTCTCTTGCTGTAGCAGAAAAGCCCGGAACAACATCGTTCAACCCATTGTTTCTGTGTGGAAGTTCAGGTGTTGGCAAGACTCACCTTGCAACAGCAATCGGACATAGAGTACAGCAGCTTGATCCTACAAAGAAAGTAATATACGTTTCTGCACATTTGTTTCATGCACAATATGTGTCAGCTGCATTGAACAATAACACCTATAATTTTATAAGCTGGTATCAGGACTTTGACGTTCTTATTATTGACGATATCCAGGAACTGATCAATAAGGAAAAGACACAGAATACATTCTTCCATATATTCAACAATCTGCACCTTAATCAGAAGCAGATAATCATGACAAGCGACCGTCTTCCTAAAGATATGCTTGGCATGGAAGAGAGACTGATCACACGTTTCAAATGGGGATTGGTTGCACAGATTGACCAGCCAGATTTCAACTTACGTCGCGACATTCTTGCATATCACATCAAAAAAGATGGCATTAAAATCAGCAACGAACTGATAGATTACATGGCAACAAATATTCAAGGCAGCGTCAGAGATCTTGAAGGCGTACTTACATCGCTTCTTGCCCATTCTATCATTTGCGGCAATGAAATCAACAAAGAACTGATTGACAAAGTTATAGGGAACAACTCCGCAATAACAAAGAAGGAGCTCACAATTGACTCAATTCTTGATACCGTCTGTCATTACTATGACATCGATGTCAAAGACATTCAGACCAAAAGCAGAAAACGCGAAATAGTTCAGGCCCGCCAGATTTGCATGTACATAGCCAAACAGCATCTTGATCTCTCGTTATCACAGATTGGAGCGTACATCGGTGGGCGTGACCATGCAACCGTACTGCATGCTTGCAACACGGTAAAAGATCAGGTCGCAGTAGACAAATCATTCCGCAATGATTTGGAAAAAATTGAGAGCAAGCTATTATAGACAATCGTTTTGTTTCAACATCCATACTATTGTTTTACATGAAAAAGTTTTCCAAATCGGGAAACTTTTTTGTTTTATAAAAATCGTAACTGCCTAATATTCGGTTTGTTGAATTTTGATTTCGGACAACTTTCAACAACTTGTTCATAACTATTATGGATTTTTTCCATGAAAAGTTTGTTTATAAATTTTTCTGTAAATACATTTGCCAATGGTAATAGAGCAATTAACAAAAAAATAACATATAACAAATGTCACAACAAAAAACCTACACATTTGACCAGGCATTCGCCGCCTCTAAAGAATATTTCGGTGGCGATGAACTAGCAGCTAAAGTTTGGGTAAACAAGTACGCTGTTAAAGACTCATTCGGTAACATTTTTGAAAAGACTCCGGAAGACATGCATTGGAGAATTGCCAACGAAGTGGCAAGAATAGAGAAAAAGTACTCCAATCCTATGTCTGCCGATCAATTGTTTGAACTTTTCAAGAACTTCAGGTACATCATTCCGCAAGGCAGTCCTATGACTGGTATCGGCAACGAATATCAGATAGCCTCTCTCTCCAACTGTTTTGTAATCGGCATGGAAGGCAGTGCTGACTCCTACGGAGCTATTATGAAAATAGACGAAGAACAGGTACAGTTGATGAAACGCCGTGGTGGTGTAGGTCATGATTTGTCGCACATCCGTCCAAAAGGATCTCCTGTCAAGAATTCCGCATTAACTTCAACAGGTCTTGTTCCTTTTATGGAACGTTATTCAAATTCTACAAGAGAAGTAGCTCAGGACGGCCGTCGCGGAGCACTGATGTTGAGTGTATCAATCAAACATCCTGATTCAGAAAGTTTCATTGATGCAAAAATGGAAAGCGGTAAGGTTACCGGCGCCAACGTATCTGTCAGAATAGATGACGATTTCATGAATGCCGCCATTAACGGTACAAAATACACACAGTGCTACCCTATCGATTCAAAGGAACCATTATATTCCAAAGAAATTGACGCAAAGGAACTTTGGAAGAAGATTGTTCACAATGCATGGAAGTCTGCCGAACCCGGTGTTCTTTTCTGGGATACCATCATTAAAGAATCCGTTCCTGACTGTTACGCTGACCTTGGATTCAAGACAATATCAACCAATCCATGCGGCGAAATTCCATTGTGTCCTTACGACTCATGCCGTCTGCTGGCCATCAACCTGTTCTCTTATGTTGTAAATCCGTTTACTGACAAAGCATACTTTGACTTTGATCTTTTCAAGGTTCATGTAGGTCATGCACAACGTATTATGGATGACATCATTGACCTCGAAATGGAAAAAATCGAAAAGATTCTTGCCAAAATAGAGAGCGATCCGGAAAGTTTGGAAGTTAAAGGTACTGAAATCAACCTTTGGCACAAGATAATGGAGAAAAGCGGTAAGGGGCGCCGTACCGGTGTAGGAATTACAGCTGAAGGAGATATGCTCGCAGCACTCGGTCTCCGCTACGGTACAGACCAGGCTACAGAATTCGCTGAAAAGGTTCAGAAGACTCTGGCTATTGAGGCTTACCGTTCATCAGTAAATATGGCTAAAGAACGCGGTGCTTTTGAAATATTTGATTGGAACCGTGAAATCAACAATCCTTTCATCAACCGTATCAAGGAATCAGACCCTGCATTGTATGAAGATATGAAACAATACGGTCGTCGTAACATTGCATGTCTGACTATTGCTCCTACCGGCACCGTCAGTCTTATGACACAGACAACCTCAGGACTCGAGCCGGTATTTATGCCTGTTTACAAACGTCGCCGCAAGGTCAACAAAGAAGATGAGAATGCCAACATCACATTCCGTGATGAAAATGGAGATGCATTCGAGGAATTTGTAGTATATCACCACAAGTTTGTTGAATGGATGAAAATCAATGGTATTGACACTACAAAGAACTACTCTCAGGAAGAAATAGATGATATTGTAGCACGTTCACCATATCACAAGGCTACAGCTCAGGATGTTGACTGGGTTCAGAAGGTCAAGATGCAGGGACACATGCAGAAATGGGTGGATCACTCAATCAGCGTCACAATAAATCTTCCTAAGGATGTTTCTGAGGATCTTGTCAACCAGTTGTATATCGAGGCTTGGAAGAGCGGTTGCAAAGGCTGTACTGTATATCGCGACGGTTCACGTGACGGTGTACTCATCAGTAACGACAAACCGGCCGACAAGAAGAACGATGCCGCCGCAATCAAAGGTCCATGTCCATGCGAGCAGCATGAGGTAGTTGAGACACGTCCAAAGAGCCTTGAAGCTGATGTTGTACGTTTCCAGAACAATAAAGAAAAGTGGGTTGCCTTTGTAGGTTTGCTGGACGGCCGTCCATACGAGATTTTCACAGGTCTTCTTGATGAAGAGGAAGGTATTATGTTACCAAAGACCGTTGAAAGCGGACATATTGTCAAGAACATCGATGAAAACGGGAATAAACGTTATGACTTCCAGTTTGAAAACAAGCGTGGATACAAAGTTACCATGGAAGGTCTTTCGGAGAAATTCGACAAAGAGTATTGGAATTATGCCAAACTGATATCGGGAGTTCTCCGTTACCAGATGCCGCTTGACCTTTGTATCAGACTTATTGACTCACTTGATCTTGGCAGTGAAAGTATCAACAACTGGAAGAACGGTGTTGTAAGAGCTCTCAAGAAATACATTCAGGACGGAGTTAAGGTGAAAGGAAAAGTTTGTCCTCATTGTGGTGCCGAGGCTCTTGTTTATCAGGAAGGATGTCTTATCTGCACTAACTGCGGAACTTCACGCTGTGGATAATTATCAGACTATATCACTTACAGACTTGCGGTTCTACGCCTACCATGGCGTAGAACCGCAAGAACGTATTGTCGGTGCAGAATACAGTGTTAATGTGACAATATATACAGATGTAACAAAAGCTGCACAAACAGATAATGTGAAAGACACTATCAACTACGCCAGCATAGCTTTATCTGTAAAAAAGATAATGAATCAGCCAAAGAACTTACTGGAGAGTGTTGCCAACAGCATTATACAGGAACTGTTTTCACAATACAGAATAATAAAAGCGGCAACCGTTACGGTATCAAAGCTGAACCCACCTGTTCAGATACCTTGCAGCGCCGCTTCTGTTACCATCACTCTTTCAAGATAACTTTCATTGTCAGAACATTCTGTTTATGGATTCGCTCATACTCGACCGAATCCATTATTTTTTTAACCATAAGTATACCCAAACCGCCAATCTTACGATCCTCGGCACTCAATGTAGTATCGGCATCGGCCTTGGTTGTAGGATTGAACGGACGTCCGGAATCAACAATACGCCATGTAGAGTTTCTATTCTCATCAACATCAAAATCCAATGTAAAGGTATACTCCTTACCGTCTTTCGGGTAAGCATACATAATTACATTTGCAACAGCCTCTTCCAGCGCAAGGTTAATTGACATGGATTGGGCCATATTGATTCCAAACTCGTCAGTAAGAGATTCTATCCACTGAGCCATATTGTTGATCTGGTCAATATTGTTGATCATTTCCAACTTACGGTAATTTTCCGAATGAGCATCAGACAAAGTTTTTTCATCTTCCAAAGCCAAAGAATTCTCCTTTCCGAACACAAAACTCATTGCCATCATTGTAAGGTCATCACTCTGACCGGCACCGGCAGCATGAGCTTCGACATCAGCAAGAACATTGTCAAGTAAATCACGCATCGGAATATGACTACCTACGGAACTCAACGTCTTGAGCAATCGTTCATCAGAGTATAATTCCGCCTTATGGTTCTCAGCTTCAGTCAAACCGTCGGTATACAGGAATAATGTATCATGATCATTCAAAGTCAGTTCATGCCTGTCATACGGGGCATCTTCGAACAATCCTATCGGGAGATTCTTACGTCCTTCTATCTGCATGAAATCAACACAACTGCCATCTGCCCGCATTACAACAGGAGGATTATGACCGGCATTACAATAAGAAAGATGACCTGTTTTCAAATCCAGAATACCTACAAACAACGTAACAAACATATTTGAATCGTTGTTATTGCTGACAGCCGCATTCATGCTACGGACAATAAAATCCGCATCTGCATCAGACTGCACAAATGTCCTGAATATACTACGGCTCACAGCCATAAACAAAGCGGCAGGTACACCTTTGCCGGACACATCACCAATAGCAAAATAGAATTTATTATCATTCAAAAAGAAATCATACAAGTCTCCGCCGACCTCTTTGGCAGGACGCATAAATGCATATATGTCTATATCGTTTCTCTCCGGATATGGCGGGAACATCTTGGGAATCATACTCATCTGAATGTTTCGCGCAATATTCAACTCGCTTTCAACGCGTTCCTTTGCAGCAGTCGTAGTCTTCAAGGCACTTATCTGACTGATCAGTGATTTTTGCATGTAACGGAACGATTCATGCATCTGGAACATTTCGTCATGCACTTTAATTGCAGGCAACTGAGTTGTCAGGTTTCCTTCAGCTATTTCCTGTGCAGATTTTGCAAATAATTTCAGCGGAGAGGCCAACCTTGAGATAATCAGGATTGTAAGTGCGCTCAAAACAACAAATGCTATAACAAATACTAAGATAAGTCTGTTACCCATTATGTATGTGCTTTCAAACACGTCAGGGATTGGACATAGAGATGCTATTGTCCAATTAGCAGAGGGGACAGGAGTATAAAAGACAAAATAAGAATTTTCATAATCTTTATGAGGATCGCCAACGACACCATACCCCCTGATTCCTTTTGCCGCATCATGTGCCATTTTCTCCATTGATGCGGAATTATACAGAATAGCTTCAGTCATAGGAGTTTCATTCAACAATTTAGTAGAATCGGCATGTGAAATAAATGTACCGTTTTTAGCTATCAGCATATTGAATGAATGTTCGTACAACTGCAGATTCTTAACAAATGCATTAATAGCATTGATTGCTATATCTGCAGTAAACACACCTATAATTTCGCCACTGGCATCTTTCAGAGGATATGAGTAGGTTGTCATTTCAATGGACTCCGCCTCTGTTTCAACATATGGATCGTTCCAATATGTTTTGCCGCTCAAAACCGGAACTACATACCAGTCTGCTGTGAAATAGTCATAAGAAATTCCTCCAAGTTTATTGGTTTCTATTTCATGGTCACTATTATACGAACTGTAAATTGCACAATATTCGTATTGAGGGAAATAATATGGTTTCAAAGCAACTATTGAACCTACAACATTGGAATTTTGCTGCAAAATCAGTTGGGTAACATTTTCAAAGTCTTCATACCCACATTGTCCGTTTTTTATCTGGTTTTCCAGAGTTTTTCCAAAGTTGTCAACAACTGCAGAAACTTTTGATAACTGTGACTCTATATTCAGTTCAATAAGATCAAGTTTGTTGAAAGAGTTCTCAATTGCGTTTTTTCTATTATTATCTGTTGACCATTTGATTACAAGAAACGATGCCAAAGCAAAACAGAAGCCAACATTTATCATAATAAAGCCGGTAAGACGGCGAGCAAATTTTTTCTGTCTCATAATTTCACTTTTCTAAAGTTATCACCATATCATTGTAATCCACTTCATTGAAAATAAAGCCATACCGGCGCATAAGCGAAACCAGTTCATTGAACCGGACAGGATCCACCATGTAGGGAACAACACCGTCCTTTGTTTCCTGATTTTCCAGGATTTTATCCAGCATGTATCTTTGGTGCGTTATGTTACTTCTCAAGTTGAAATCCTTAAGCATAGACATAACGATTTCCACAGCTTCCTTCCGATGGGATTTGATTCTTGCCCACTCCCACGCTTCCTTTATGGCTGTCACACATTTCCACACATCATCAATATTGTTATTGTAAAATTCAGGAGTGGTGTAGAATCCATCTTCCTGAGCATCAACAATATAATCGCTCAACGGAAACACATTTTTTTCGGTCAGTTCCACTCCGGACATCAATATCTGATCATATTCATTATAGATCATGGTAAGAGTTGCATCCAATACTCCGGACAGGAATATTGAGACATCACTGTTATACGGAATCCAACGCAGATTAAGTCCCAGCTCTGCATTCATTATAAATGCTCCCTCACTGAAACCCGATTTCCAGTGTCCCACTCTCTTGCCAGATAACTGTTGAATGCTATCCAAGGGTTCCCTGGTAACAATAAGAACGGAATTACGTTCGCTTGTCTGCAGTATATTCAACAATTCAAAACCTGAGTCATAATTTGTCAGTGCATCTATCAGCTGAGACATGGCTATGTCTGTTTTTCCATCACGCAGCATATCAAGACTCGACTCTGTACCGGAAGGATGAACTATCTGCACATCAACACCCATATCTTTGAAGAAACCTTTCTTTTCTGCTATATACAAACCGGCAAACTGGGCCTGCGGATACCATTGGGGAGTAATCCTTATAGTTTTTCCGGAAACTCCGGAAATAAACAGTACAGCAAGCATAATTACAAATGTTAATCTTTTGTACATATTTTTTTTCTTATCATTGAATGAATAAAAAATTTACTATATTTGTCACAAATATAATTAAAAACAAAAGACATTGACAATATGGATTTAATTATTTCACAACATGATGGCAATACCATTGCAAAAGTAGAAGGCCGTCTTGACACCACAAATTCACCTGAATTTGAGAAAAAGATGGCACCAATGATGGAAGGAGCAAATCCAAACATAGTTATGGACTGTAAAGATATGGTATATATCAGCAGTTCTGGTCTGCGTCTCTTTCTGACTCTTCAGAAAAGTGTCCGCGCACGCGGTGGGCAGCTTGTACTGACAGGCTTGCAGGATTCAATCAAAGAAGTTTTTGATATGACGGGATTCAGTTCAATCTTCACAATTCAAGATTGACCGAGTCTTTCCAATCATTTTCAGTGGCATCAAAGCCACTCCCAAATTCACAGCCGGACTGTTCTTCAGATCCGGCTGTTGTTTTTTCCGCCATTTTCTGACATGACGGCATCAATAGGAGACTGAATAAGAATATTGCAAGGAAAGATACTTTCATATACGCAAAAACGATTTGCAAATATAGGCAAATAACAATATCTTTACGCTATGAAACTGGGAATAATTGCAGCAATGGAAAAAGAGGTCCGTGCCCTTGCTCACGCAGGCATTGACCAGGGAGTAGTACTGAGCGGCATGGGTAAGGTAAATGCCGCAATGGCCGCAACAAAACTCATTCTCTTGGAGCATCCGCAGTACATAATAAACAGCGGAGTTGCCGGAAGTCTGAACAGTAATGTCAAGGTAGGGAATGTTGTAATAGGAACACAAACCGCGTATCACGATGTCTGGTGCGGAGACCCGGATAATATTGCAACCATGGACGGATGTCCGCGCTATTTTCAGGCAGACAAACATTTGCTGAGCATAGCGGACAACATTTCCGTCAACGGTTCAACAATACATAAAGGACTCATCATCACCGGAGACCAGTTCTACATTTCACAGCAAGAAGATGCGCGCCAACTGTCCCTGTACCCCAATGCGCTTGCCTGCGATATGGAATCGGCTGCAATAGCACAGGTATGTCACCATTTCAACATTCCATTTCTGAGCATACGCGTAATAAGCGATGTTCATACTTCAGACAACGATCAGAAAGAATCCTATACCAGTTTCTGGGAACAGGCGGCACACACTTCGTTCGAGTGCCTGAAACAGATTATTGACAATATTTGAGAATCTACTTTATTGAACCTGATGTACTTGCACGGAGCTCCGGTGCAATGGTGCATTCTATTGTTGCAGGACCAACCGTAAACTGACCGTCTGCCATCTTTGTAAGATAGTATTCCACTACACTCTCGCCACGCTTTACCCTATTGATATAGATTCTACAGGCATCTTTTCCTGGAGCAACATAATAACTGAATCCGGAAGATATTTCATAACGGGGACGCTGGTCAGAAACTACATATCCGGCAGCGCGCATATCTGATAATTCTACATAATCCGCCGCACGGTCAGACTTTACAGTCAATCGGACAAGAACCTTGTCTCCAACCTTTACATGGTTCAGATCAGTCACTCTTGACAGCGAAGTTCCATTATCACTTTCGTTTACAATAAAGTATGTACGCTCTATTGCAAGCCCCTGTCCAAACGGTACAATATTGTCAATGGTGTGGGAATATTCGCAATACAAAGCACCCCAGCACATCTGATCGGATGTAGTCTCCACACTTACATTCCGGATTTTGCCAACTGTTTCAATATCCAAATCCTGCATTACATCGGCTATACCGGAAACAGTTATGGGAGCAATATCTCCGCCATCGAAAGAAACAACAACATCAGATGCCTCTTGAGGAACACTTATCATTCCGTTGTCCAGCAGAGCTGCAATGGAATATGCCGTTTCGTAAGCATTATTCCACACAGTAGCCTGTTTTTGTTTGACAAGCCATCTGGTAGCCAGTTCTGCTTCATTGCCATATCCACTGCAGGACAATGCCTGAATAATAAGAGATTGAAGTTCTATTTGAGAACATCCGGTATTATCACGCCAGAAAAGGCCGAATTCATCCTCAGTCAGGGCACGTTCAACAAGTCCTTCTGCATATTTTTTTGCTGCTTTAGAGTTATTCTGTAATGATAGTGTCAACGACAGCAGTGCACGCTCTCTGAGATTTAATGAATTCCGTTTCTGGTTAAGAGCCAGTTTCAGATAATAATCAAACATCTTTGAATATTTCTTATCTATGTCAAAAACAGTATTCCATACTGTCCTTGCGTACAGATAAAGCATTTCTGTATATCCAACAGAAGTGCGTGCACTTTTATGTTCAATTTCCCTGGTGTAGCTTTCAAACATCTTTGAATCAAGATATTTTACGGCATTTTTCATTAAAGAATAAAGTTCTTCCTGAGTTATTATACCCAGACTTCTTTTCAGAACTCCAAGACGTTGCAGATCCGCAAATCCCTTCATTATCTGCAATGAAATATAGACATCAGATTCGCGTCCTGCAATCCATGACCAACCGCCATCATCTTCAACGGCGTCACGCAGTTTGTCAAAATTACGTCTTAATCCGGATTGGGCAGCAAGAAGTTTGACAGAGTCGGCATCGGCTTCTTTCTGTATGGCGGGATATTCATTGAAAATTGAATAATACAGCATATCAGCATACAGATTATAGAAAATTGACAGGTTTGTTACAGCTTCTTTATCTGTAAGTCCCGGCAAAGCCCGCAATGCACACCAGACAGCACTTGGAGTAACTTCCAGCTTAAAGCTGCTGATTGCTCCGGAAGAGATATTCTTGAAGTTAACCGGGAACGTGCGCTTTTCATTTCCATTATTGTAGAATGCCGCAGATTCAATAAGAGTCATAACATTTGACCGCACAGGCAACACATTATGTTCGCCATCGGAACTCCATGCGGTTTTTACAACAAATGTATAATCCAGATTCTGAATATTCAGAGGCACTGCAACTTTAAAGGATACACCGGTTGAACCCATAGCAGGTATTGTCACTTCCTGAATAGAGCCTTCCGGCAGAGCAGATTCAAGAACATTTCCCTGCTCATCCTTCAGTCTGAGGTATATCTGTGCATCGGCATCATGATCAGATGCATTTGACACACGTGCTGAAAACAATACTGTATCGCCTTGTGTTACAAACTGAAGCGGCAAAGCCTCAATCATTACCGTACGGTATGTCTTTGTGCTTTTTGAATCAATATCGCATTCCAACTTTGTGTTATAGGCAAGAATCTGCATATTCCATTCAGTAAGCAGATCCGGAGCCGTGAAGGGGACATTCAGACATCCGTATTTATCCGTTTCCAAAGCTCTGAACAGAACTGTATTGCCAAAATTGCTTCGAATCACAGAGCTGTTTTCAAAAACAGCCTCTATACCCTCCTCTACAACATCATTCATTTCCACAATATCAAGTCCCTCCAATGAACCTTGTAATTTTGTTTCTGCAGCAGAATTAACGGAACTTGCCTTCAGGCGTATTGCTCCAACAGCTAAGCCCTCAAATTCAGATTCTTCTACAGGAGGAAAATAAGCATAGTCTCTCAATGCACTTACTTTCAGCGTAAGACCGCCTTTCGACCTTATATCCTGTTCACAATACCACGTTGACCTGTATTTTTCAATTGAAAACAACGGGTTCATAACACGTGTTTTTCCGTATTGTTCAGCGCTACTGAACGGGAGGTTCCAATTATTTATACCGAAAGAATACAAAGAAGCATCGTTCATGGAAAGCAATATCCTTGCCTTTGCAGGTTTATCCTTTGCATCGGTTACATGAAGAGTAAGCCTGCTTGGTGAACCGCTTTCTATTTTATCTTCAAATTTGTCAATAATCAGATTCATTTTTCCTCTGCGGAAATCAATTTTTACACTTGTGTGTTCCTCAATTTTCTCCTTAACCGCCAGCATACTGATACTTATACCGTCCAAATCCTTTTCAGTCACTGCAATGGGTAATGTCCGTACGGATTGGGACAGTTCAATGGTATCTTTCCTATAAACACCATCAGCATTCGCATAAAGACAATATACCGTAACATCTTTATACGGAGACTGAACTGTCAACAGTGCCGTTTCACCCGGCAAATATTCAGATTTATCAAGAACAGCCGTGAACAGCCTGTTTCCCACCGGTTTTGTACTGTTTGCAGATACACTTACAAAATTCATTTTATCTGTAACAGTCATACCGTCTTTGGAATATTGAACAACAAGCCTGTAGACTCCGTTCTCAAGATTATTTGCAACAGAAACAAACGCATCAGACATAGCATCTCCGGCACAAACCAGAGATTCTACGGACCAGTTTGCAAAATCATTTTCACCCAGGAAAGCATAATTCGGGAATTTTGTTTCAAGTTCACCAATATTCTCCATACAAACCGGTATGGACAATTCAGACTGACTGTAATAATCAAATTCGTTTTTATATGAATACTTAGGCGCCTGATCTTTAAGCTTGAATAATTGGTATTGATATGTATCGCTGAATATTGCTCCCTGAGCATTAGCCAAGTTACAGTGAACAGAAAAACTTCCGTTGCAGACAGATTTTTCATACACATCTAAAATGTTTATCCTGAAAGGATATTTGGACACAAGAATATTCAACTCCTGTTCCTCACTGTTTCCGTCCGATGCCACCACCGTTGCATGAATATTATACTGTATTTCATTCACATTCAATGGATTGTCTGGGAGTACAGGCACAAACTCAATTCTGAATGATCCATCGCTGCCAACAACAGTTTTACCTGTCAGAACCCTGTGGTTATCATTATTGTAGTACGGATAATATTTGACAGAAGAGTCAACATAGTAATTAACCCTTGCTCCAGGTAAATAAGTACCACTATAACTTGCAGCCTTTCCGGTAACAGTAATAGCATTTCCAAATGAATAATACGGTTGGTCTGCAGACAGGGTTACCGTCATTTTTGGCTGAACATATTCAATTACATTAATAGAACAGTAACCGCAGTAGCGTTTCTCATCAGGTTCCTGAACTTGAATTGAAAACGCATCGGGTCTAACATTATCCGGCAAAACAAATGTAGCAATACATGCTCCGTATTCATCGGTTATACATTCAACCGTCTGACGGACTTTTCCATAATTACCTGACAACTCAACAATAAGATTTTTCCGTGGAACCAGAGAGGTCTTTCCATTTTGATCTGTACGTTCAAAAATTGCATAAACCTGTACCGTATCGCCTGGACGATATGTTTTACGATCCGTATATATATCACAATAATTCCGGTTTGCAGTTTCAGTACTGTTTTTGTAAAAATAATAATCCAACGAGTAGGTTCCGTCATCAAAAGAGAAATTATAATTTCCGGATTTCAACGGTTTGACAGGTTTGTCAATCTGCACAAACCCCTTTTTATCCACAAAACCGTTTGCATAAAGATCTTTGTTTACACGTTTTTTCAACAAACTGGAATATTCAGTAGAATAAAAGGAATACTTCTTCCCGCTTGCCGGCTTGCCGCTGTTCATATCGGCAACAACGCCTATAGGTACAGTGCTTTCAAAACTGTTCAACAGTACTCCCACATATTCTTGTGAAATCATATCACATACAACAGCAGTTGTGTTTTCATTCAGTTCCGGTTTATCAGCAATTATCAGCAAACTGTTCTTATATTCGTTTTTTGGAATATTGAAATAGAGTTTTCTCTTTTCAAAAGAAGGTTTGTCTGCAATTTTCTGTTCCCACTTCACTGCATTTTTCCAGTCAATACCGGAATTCTTGTCTTCTGAGATTTTTTTCAGATTATCAATACCGCCGGCATTATCAATATATCCCCTGAAAGTGTTATAATCTACCGGCACCAATGTAAAATAGATACGTCCAACGTTAGCGGTAAGTATAAAGCCTATATTATCTGATTCAGGATACAGCACCTTATCGAAAGACGCCTGAATCATCGGCTTGCGCAAACGTTCCCTAAGTGAAACGCACATTGAAGCACCCAATGAATTGGGGAATTGTTCAATTGCCACATTACAAATAGAATCGGAACCATTTGGATTACTCTCACGGCATTGTTCCGCCTGCATATAATAAAAAACTGCGGCAAGTGGCTCATTCTGCACTGAATAATACTCCGCAATGCTCCTCAGTCCACTATCATAAAACGCAGGTTCCTGAGCCTCAGAAATTGTTTTTATTCTATACAAATCTACAGCGGCCCTTATGTCAGAAGACATCCCCTTGGACTGATTTGTAAGAAGATACAGCATATACAGTGTACCTGAAGACATGGTTCTGGCATTATACTCAGTACACAGTTCAATAAAATCTTCTGCCGTTGAACAAACCCGCTTGTCATACAGCATCTTGGCTCCGGTACCATATAAATTTCCAGTCCAGTTCTGAATAATTTCATGTTCAATGGCATTGCAGATTAACATCTGATGAAGGGTCTTTACCAGATTTACCCGTTCATGCTTCTGTGCATCGTCCAGCCAAACATCGCCTATCACCGTTGAGTAATCCTGCAAAATATCCTCAAATACCTTGACATCGGTTTTCTGGCATGCATTCTGCGCCGTTTCAACGGATTTCAACTGATAATACCAAATTGTATCCTGCAGAGTTTGTCTGCTCCATTTTGTGTAGTCAGTCCCCGGTTCTTCAAGCGTACCATTATTATTTGCAAACTCAGTCAACCTTCTATTATTATTCAAACAATTGCTGTAGAAATTGGCAATAAGAGCATAATCAACTGCAAGATATGGACCGGACAGTTTGTTCTCAAGTCCCCTGAATATGTCAAGAGTAGCCTTATCGCAATCCTCCTTATAAGTTTTATACACCTGAGCAAGTTTCACTGCAGCCTCAAGCCGCTCAACCGGTTTCGCTTTTTTACTGCTCAATACCGACTCAAGGACCATGGCAGCACTCTGCGGTTTATCTTCCTCTATCAGTCTGTCCGACTTTTCAAGCTGTTCCTCTATTCTGTTACACAACGCAGGCTGTGAAAAAGACAGCATACCAACAAAAACCAGCAGTACTGCATATATATGCACCAAAGAATATTTCTTCATAAATAAAAGATAAGATTACTTATTGTATATCAGTATCTGGTCAAAGTTATGTATTTATTTCGTTTTCCATATATTAAAATATCAAAAACAAAAGGATATTGTACAATAAGGCCGGTCGCCTATAATACAGTGCGACCGGCAATATCCTCACCCGGGACTTACTTGTCCTGAGGTTTTTGCTCCATCCACAAGAGTTTTGCAGTATTATAGCCGCGAAGGCATGCTTCGGTTAAAATATCGTGTTTTACCTTACCGTCAATCTGAGGGGTTCGTGAAAGAATCCAAAGGTACTTGTCTGACGCAGATCCAACCAGAGCATACTGGTATTCTTCATCGAGCATCATAATACGGTAATCTGAATAGAACGGTCCAAAGAATGATACACGCAACACCCCTTCCGTATCTGTAGTTTTGGCCTTGCCCACAGACATTGTAACCTGCCCTTCCTTCATGCCGCGGTTTATAACCCTGATCTTTCCGTTGTTCATAAGAGAATATTCTGCAGTCGGATAATAGACACCGCGCTCAAAGCGGTGATCATAACGTGCCAGTTCAAACCATTTGCCAAGGTACCTTTCAATATCAAGACTTTCAACAGTTGAATTGTCCACTTTCTGCGCTGTACATGATATTGAAAAAATAGACATCAGCAACATTGCAAACCAACCGCAATAGCATCTGTCTTTATGACAATCCTTATCTGAACTTATTTCTTTGTCTTCACCGGTATTTTCTGATTCATCTTTAAAATCAGTTTTCCATAGTCCGTGCAGATTGCAATATGCATATATTGCCACAATCTTTTCGCTGCAATCACAAACTTCTACCTGTGCCTTTCCAGTGGGGTCTAGACTGACATAGTTTCCACCGTTTTCTGTCTCGATATAGATAAAATCTATATGATGCTCGTTGGTCATAGGATGCGGCTGTTTTCCAACAAGTATTCTTATTGTTGAGTTTTGCAAACGTTCCGCTACCGGAACATGATACTCAACTTTTCCATCAGTTGTGCCCGGCTGTAATTCAACCATTTCTTTTCCGCAGCATACAGTTTTTACACCACTGTCAACCAACTTGACAATAACATTACCACAAATTGTACATTTAAAGAATTTTGTAGTCATAACACACATAAATTAGATAGTTAAAAATTTTTGTCATGCCTGTTCTTCCTGATTCAGCAGCCGGGCCCTTGGCATTATGAATTTCAGAACATCTGCAACACTGCAAATGTATGCGACAGTTACAATCATTATTATTGATTTTATTACTTTATTTCAATAGTATCTATTGATATTATCAATATATTTGCATCGCTATATATAAGGTACATTTATGGAACTACGTCAGTTAAGATATTTTGTTACCGTGGCATCCACGTTGAGTTTTTCCGATGCTGCACGCAAACTTTTCATAACACAAGGTACGCTCTCGCAGCAGATCAAACAGATGGAAGACGAATTTGGAGTTATGCTTCTGGCACGTTCATCACATAGTGTAAAGCTTACAGAAGCAGGTGAAGAACTGCTTCCATTAGCTAAAGAAACTATTGATTCTGCAATCAGATGCAGAAACAGGATGATAGATATGCGCAGCAATATTGGAGGTGTTCTGAATATTGGTCTTACATCTTCTTTCGGCGGTTTGGTAACGGATACAGTAAAAACATTTATAAAAGAATACCCGCGTGTAAAACTGAATCTGCAGTACAGAACAGCGTCAGAACTAATGGAAATGCTTCAAGCGAAAAATGTTGATATTGTACTTGCATACAAGCCTTTCAAAGCATATGACGGTATTGAATCTGAAATATTGTTCCGCTCACAACTTAGTGTTGTTGTCCGCAGGGAACATCCTCTTGCCCAACGCAAAGTATTGAATATGTGCGATATTTCAAAGCAGAACATCATACTTCCCAGCAGCGGACTGCAGGCACGTAGAGCATTTGACCAGTTCATAGGTATTGATACCAAAGAACTGAACGTACGCATGGAACTGAATGACCCAAACATCATAATGGACATTGTTCAGGGAACAAATCATGTTGCAATAGTATCTTCTTTGGCTGCATATTACCGTCCAAACCTAATTGCAATACCTTTTGAAAACGGCAAATATGAAATGCTTGGATGCGCACACCGCCTGACAGACGAATATCAAAAGCGTTCCGCAGTTATATTCCTTGAAATGTTGCGAAATTCACCGCTTGTTTCAAAGATGACATCATGGCGTTAATTATTAATATGATAAAGGTTATTGGAAATGAAAATATTATTTGTCTGTCACGGAAATATATGCCGCAGCGCAATGGCTGAATACATGTTCAAAAAAATGGTAAAGGATAACTGTCTTGAAAAAGAATTCCCGCTGATTGAATCTGCAGCTGTAAGTACAGAAGAACTTGGCAATCCGGTATATCCCCCTGCAAGAGCGGAATTGGCACAGCACGGAATAACCTGTCAGGGACATAGGGCAAGACAGATTACCCGCTCAGATTATGACCGTTTTGACCGCATATACGTTATGGATAGAATGAATTTGCGGTTAATACGTGGAATATTGGGACAGGAACGCATGGACAAGGTAAGCATGCTTCTGGACCACGACATTGCCGATCCCTGGTACACAGACAATTTCCACAACACATACACAGATCTTCTCCAGGGTCTCACTGCAATAATCAAAAAATAAGAAGGGCCAGCTGTTAAGCTGACGTAGAGCGGAGCGACCGTTGCAGCAGCAACGACAGGGGTCACAGGGGCGGAACGCACCTTTTCAAAGGTGACGGCGGCAACAGCCGGCGGCTTAAACGAAAAAGGGTCAGCTTAACAGCTGACCCTTCGTTTAAGACGGCGGCTACCTACTCTCCCACTTACGCAGTACCATCGGCGTTAACGGGCTTAACTTCTCTGTTCGGAATGGGAAGAGGTGGAACCCCGTTGCTATAGCCACCTAAAATTCACAGTGACATAACGCACAAAACGAAACTTTAAGACTCAGCAGATCCAGA
>JAKSIO010000014.1 GCA_024398785.1 Bacteroidaceae bacterium
CTTGTCATAGCTATTGTTCTTTAAAAGGATACACCAATGGATGTTCAGCAAAATGAAATGAAATGCATATTGTCTGGTTGGTAGTTCCAACAATCATCACTTTTATGTAAATCTCACGTCCTTTGACGTCTTTACCAAAGACCCACATCTCTCCAAAACGGTTAAGTTCATCAACCACCGGTCCATTGACATAATCTTCCGCACGTAGATTTTCAATTACCACTTTACGGTATGAAGGGATTATTTCAAGTTCCTGAAGAGTGATGCGATTTTTGTCCCTGTCATCACGAAACAATATACCGAAAATTTGCATCTTTGTATGAAGTTCTTCAAGAAACTTTTCTACTTGTTCTTTAGTAACCATTTGAGCAAAACGTCATTTAGGCTACAAAGTTACTGAGAAAATTGTTAACTAGCAAATAATTCAACTATAAAGTTGCATATTAAGTCATATTATCTAAATATTTCAACTATTTAAGAATATAATAATTTAAGGTTTCTCTAACTCAATAAGACTGATCTGTCATATTAATAATAACCGACAACTACGCTCTCGTCGTCTACAGAGGAAACAATACAGGCGTCGTAATGATATCCCTTGAAGAGTACAATTCCATTATGGAGACAGAGTACATAATGTCGGCCCCCAATGTCCTTGCAGACATTCAGCAGAGCCTTCGTGAAATCTCAGATGGCAAAAGTTTTGAAGTTAATCTGGCCACGCTATGTTGTGAATATACAACAAGCGCACTGGATGCACCATTACCCGCGAGCTGCTGGTTCGCAAGGCTCGTCCAGACAAGATGCCCGAATAGGTGCTTTTTCTTGGCGAAGTGCGGAAAGTATTTGATGAAATAACTATATTTGCAGCGATATGTTTGAATATAACCAACAAATGAGAACAGCGATACTCGCCGAGGTTCGGCGGGTTGCTATATTCAGCCTATACAAGCCCGACGGCGAAGACCTTTCACAGAATGCTTCCCATAAGAAGCGCACGGCTTGGAAGTTTGAGCGGGGACTGTATAACAACAGTAATTTCCGACCCACAATAGTGGCGCACGCAACAAACGATGTCAGCAAGGCTACTGAAATCGCTAAACTTCACTATCAAAATGCCCTGCGATTTTTGCGGAAGCGACTCACAGAAGCAGAGTACGAATGGTACACATCACTTCCTGTCAAGTAGTTGTAAAAACAGGCGGTAACGCCCGCTTGAAGTGATTTGTTCGAAACCAATAATCTTCAATTCGTAACCCGCATTGATTATCATTTCATTTTCATCGCCCGAGTAGCAATACTTACCTTTCGGGCGTTTTCCGTTCCATTCTACACCCTCTGCCCAACCGAGTTCTGATACAGGGAAAGCCGCCGCCATTTCTGTACCCTTGGGGCAATAAATGCACAACTCGAATTCGTTTCGGAAATGCTCCGCTCCGACATCTTCAAACGAGGTTGACATAAATCCCTTTTGGATTCCTTTAGCCCCTATCACCGACTTGTCTTTTTTCCAAATCTTTTGTAGCACATCGTTACCAAATACGCCTTGTATTTCTTTGCTCGATGTCCCTCTGTTTAGGGCAAAGGCTTTCGGAGATATACATAACGATATAAACTCCTCGAGATTTTTTGCATCTTTTCCGTATTCATCTTTTAGGAAAGCATCAGCAGAACCTCGCATAACAGCGTTGATAAACTCATATGCCGTTGATGTATAATCTTTAAGGCTTTGCCTTACCTCCATAGACGCTCCTTTCCAAGCCTCCTCCGTCGGTGCGGCAAGGGTAGCATAGGCAGCGTCGAAATCCGACTTGAAGTTCTTTGAAGACCTCATACCTCTCTTGTCTGTCGCTGATACAAGGAATTTTTTACAATCCTCAATAGTTGCTTCAAATTCTTTTTCTTCCTGTGGTGTTGTAAGCCTCCGTATTAATTCTTCGTTGTCCGATAAGTAATACGGTTTGCTTCTTGCCTTGTCAATACGCTCGGCGTTATCCTGCAGCCAATTCTTGAACTCCTCAGGGACGTCCTTGACGGTGTTCACGCTGTCCTGCAGCGGTTCTTCTCCGCGCAGCATGCGTTCCCTGTCCCGCTTCATCTCCTCGTCTGTCTTGAGTATTGACGTTGCGAAACAGCGGCAGTGCGGATGCCAGCCCGTGAACTTGAAGTCCTTATTTCAATTCCAGTAAGTGCGATTATGAGTGCGTCAGACTGTTGTAACAAAGGCCCTGAAAAAGCATGGGCTGGCCACTGACAACATCAAGAATCTGCCATCATCTATTGCGAATCCCATATTTGTATTTAAGAGCAACAACGAGTCAGTTAGTGTTCTTACAGAATTGAAAGGCAATGATGGCAATAATTTATTTGTGGCTATTGAGCTTGGAATTGAAAGGCAGATGGGTCACAGATTTCTCGAAGTAAATGACATTCTTACAATACATGGACGTGAGGCAAAAAATATAATTGAACCGATTGTCGAGAATAATAGACTCAGGTATGCAGACAAAGAAAAAGCATATCGTTGGTTGTCCTCAGTTCAAACAAATGAACAGGCAATCACCAATGACATGCTTGATTCTGCCACAAAGGTAATCAATGATTTTGAAAATCCAAGCGCTGAGGAAGAAAACGACACCCGTTTCTCAACCGCCTATCATGGGACATTTCAATTCCAGTAAGTGCGATTATGAGAGTATACCGAAGAGGAGCGTCCCGCCTTCGAGCGTCGTTTCAAGTTTTCCTTGTTGCAGTCCTTGCTGCAGACATCCGGAATCCGGGCGATAACTAACTCTCCATTCTGTAAATGATTCTGTTTCATTGGTTTTAGAAATTGTTTATTCGTTACGCATGTCTTCCGGCCGGTCATCATGGTTTTGTTATGGCCGCAGAACGTGGATCAGATTATCTCTAGCACAAAGATATGGCATGAAAATGGCTTTTGCAACAGATGGGGAATAGTTTTCACTAGATGACTGGAAGTATGTGGATATATGCGGTAGAGGACCCTCAGCACCCGTTCTGAGGTGAACGGGAGGCGCCGAAAAGTTAGAATTGAGGAGCGTGAAAGCTTGCTTTCAAAGCGATGTAAGGCTAACTTTTTGGAGGGACGAGCAGTTAGTCAGCGCAGCGCTAACTGCGAGCGTCTGAAAACGCATATATCCAAATACAAACAAGTCAACCTCTGAAAGTGGCGATCGTGAACAAAAACCCGCCTTTTTGAGAACGTTCGGCCTCCGAAACTGCCTCTGAAACTGTAACCGGTCGGCATTTGGCAATATTGTCATAATAGAGTACCTTTGCAGGGAAAATAAAAAAGCAGTATGTCAAGATTATCAAAAAGACTGTTTGCAGTATGTTCTGTCCTATTATTTGTTTTGCCAACATATTCGGCATGGCCATGGAGATTCAGTCTGAACGATCCCAATTCAATTACAGTGGGCACCAAAGATATGCAGTACCATATAAGTTTGAAAGATACTCCGTGGGAAAATGAACACTGGACCACTTATGCTTGCTATAATCAGACGGCATGGCAACGGATATATGATACAAGCTGTCCGTTTTACGGAACAGTGTACAACATTGTGGCCGGTGCAGGATATTCGTTTTCAGGTAACGGTGACTCTTTTTCCAAAATAGAAGCAGGCTATGAGCATAAATCAAACGGCAGACCCGATGACGGCACATCACGTTCTTTCAATTACGCATTCCTTACCTACACCCATACTTTTTCTTTAAAAGATATGTCACGTCTGGAGCTAAGTGCCAAAGGGTTTGTTGGAACAGGCTGGTGGGACGAAGACTACCACAATATTGAGTATCTTTTCCGTAACCTTGGCTGTCTGCAGGCCAAATGCAGTTTCCATTCTGCTACCAATATGATATTTGCCAATCTTGAGGTTACTCCTTTTGATTATTTCAAGCAATGTCAGCTAAAGGCACGTTTCTGTGTGCGTCCGTCAAAACAAAATATCCATGTGCCTCATGTTATTCTTGAATACAATTATGGCATTGAAGCATTACATGATTACGGACGTCTGGATCAGGAACTCTGTCCGTATCACTCTATCCGTCTTGGTGTTTGTTTTACGGCGTTGCAATGAAATGTTTTAATTTGTAACTTTGCCCAAAATTCGACATTCTTAAGGCCTGTATTATGAATAAATCAATCAAGCAGTTTGTACTTTCCAACAGACTGATATATGAGTCATATTTTTTTCTTACCGGAAAAAAACTGAACAGAAAAAAGACGGACAGGAAAATTGATGCGTATTTCAGAACTGAACATAAAGAGGAATGTATTGAAAACCTGATTGTTTCAGTCACTTCTTTCGGCCAGAGAATTTATGATTTGAAATATACGTTATTTTCATTGCTGCAACAGACTGTCCATCCGGAGAAGATAGTTGTCTGGCTTGCAGAAGATGAGTTTTCAGATTCCACACTACCCCACGAATTGCTTCCTTTCAAAAGATATGGAGTTGAATTTGAATATTGCCAGGACATCAAGCAATACAAGAAACTGATTCCTGCAATCTGGAAATATCCAGGCAAACATATTGTTACTGCCGATGATGATATTTTCTATAGCCGCGTCTGGCTTGAAAAATTATGGGAATGTCATTTACAGTATCCTCTTGACAAGATAACACACCGCGCTCACAGAGTTACATTCAATGACTGCAATCTGAACAGTTATTCCGTCTGGCCAAAGAATGTAAGGACTACAAGCGGAGTTCTGTTCCCTACAGGAGGTGCCGGAACATTGTATCCGGCGCACACTCTTTATAAGGATACGGATAACAAATGTTTATATGAAACGCTGTGCCCCAAGGCCGACGATGTGTGGTTCTTTTTCATGGGCTATCTGTCCCGGCAGAAGGTGCGTATTGCACCTCATGCTGAAAGAAGGCTCAGATACGTTGACATATACAAAGAGTACGGCATGAACAATAAAGTCTCCTTAAGGACAGATAATGTCTTCAATAATTTGAACGATGTCCAAATCAGAGCGGTTATGGATCATTACCAAATAACTGACAGTGACCTGATGGATTACAAATAAATCACTCGGCAATACCGTTAGTCTGCCGTTCCCCAATCCACTGAACCTCCTCTGAAAATAGAAAGACTGTCAGGAAAATTTGATGTCTGCATGATAACCCCTGAGCGGATGGCAACAATCTTTATTGTTGGATTGATATATTCTTTCTTCATAATATTCATTATCAATAACAGGTTCTTACTCATCAATATAATACAGTTTGCCGTCAATTATGTTGAAGCCTTTTTCAATGGAGCCAAGGGACTGACCTGCAAGATTGAATATTCCATCTCTATGGACATTCTCCTCAAATCCGGTTTCTACAGACTGAATGGTTGTTACAGTGCCACCGTCATAAAATAATGCTGTCAGTTTGGCTGGGATAGAACCTGCAGACTTCAAGTAAGCGCGGAACGGTGAAACTGTAAGACTTTGGGTGGCATTTTTCACTGCTCCATCACTGATGAAATACAGACTCTCCAAATCTGTCTGGTCAGTAAACACCGTATCGTTACTACCAAGATTGCCTGTCATTGTCCAACCGTTGTTTTCAATGTCATCGGGTTCTTTGCTGAATGTTTCGCTAATGCTGATAAATTCATACAGACTTCCTTTTTGACCACGGAAATAGAAAACGGCGGGGGTTCCAGCTTTCAGTGTATCAACGGCATAGAACTCAAACTCTGTCTGTTCATCGTTGCCAATTACATTTTCCAGTGTGTAATATCTTATGGAATCATTGGATTGGACAGCGTATGGAAGAATTACTGTTCCATAATTGCCTGAAATTTCTCTGTCGGTATAGATTGCCCTTTCTTTGCTGCTTTTATAGTGGGGGTAGGCATCGCCGCCAGACGCAATGTTCTGTTCCCAAGGCAGACCTACGCTGGCATCGTTGCTATTACCGTTCAAATTATAGCACAGTGTACCGTCTTTGGCATCTTCTGCAGTGAACTCGTATACACCTTTCTGTTCAAAGGTTGTGTCCAAGCTGTAGCAGTTCCGGACAGTAATGTTAGTCGTATCTTCTCCGCGTGCAAAGCCCAAGTTTGACTCTGTACCTGTAACTTTACCTGAATTCCAGCAACTTGTTATGATTGCATCATGTTTACTGAATCCGCAGAGAGCAGCGGTTTGTTTTTCAGCGGTTATATTGCCCATGTTGTAGCTGTTGTCAATTGTAAGTGTCATTTTACTGTCGGAATATATTCCACCCACCAATCCGCCGCAGTCATAACTGCCGGTAATATTGGCTGCATTGCCACAGCCTATTATCTTAATGAAACCAACAGTCTGGGCTTTGTGATTGGCATAACCTATAATGGCACCAACACCGTATTTTCCTTTAATTGAACCGGAACCGATAATAAGGTCACGTACTTCTGTATTTATGTCAACAACACCAAAGAAACCCTGTCCTGCTTTGTCTTGATAATTATTGGTATTGTCAAGATTTTTGATTGTATGGCCACCGCCAAAACATCTGCCTGAGAACGGGTGATCAGATGTACCTATCGGTTCCCAATCAATACCTTCGCAGTCAATGTCAGCGTTGATATATACCAGATATGTAGGTCTCTTCCCATTCTCCACATGCTTTCGCAGTGTGTCCAGGTCTGCAACGCTTGAAATTATATACACACCGTCAATATTCTCGAAATCCTGCATATTTTCATTATTGTGAGACTGGTCAGGTACCGGATATCCGTCGTCATTTATTGCCTGATGCCATGGAGAATTGTCGCTTGTTTCTCCGTCATTGAGTAAATTGGCAACTATTCCATTTTCCAATATATTGCTTGTAACTGGAATTCTATCGTCTTTCATATTATCATAACTCTCGGCAAGATAATAGTTCTTTCTCAAAGTTCCCAGATCTTCTTTATTATTGAAATTACCTATCGGATCAGACTTACCGTCTTTTTGATGATTGTTAATCTCTCCAACGTTAAGACAGTGGTTTATCATATCTCCATAATCGCCCTCACCAAAGATTCCGCCAACAAATTCATAACCTTTGATTGTGCCGGCATTGAGACAATTGGTAATGGTGGTTGGACCGCAACTTTCACTGTTGGTTTCTCCTACAATGCCACCTACACCGGCATCGTAACAGATCAGAACACCATAGTTGATACACATGCTGAATGTTCCTCCCACACAATAACCGCATATTCCGCCAACATCGTCGTGTGCGTCCAGTTCCTGATCAATATATACTACAAGCGCAGCCACTGCACCAGCCACTATAGTGACAAATGCTGCGGTCAGAACAACAGGTGCAGCCGGTGATTCTATCAGAGCCAACATCCAACCTACTGCATTTCCTATTACACCTGAACCAAGTCCTCCAATATATGACGCTGCCATTGCGGCAATGTCAAAGTCCTGATCTTTATATTGTTTCTCTAGTGCATCTTCAATTTCAGTAAGGTCTATATTATCGAGGGCTTTCTTCATATTGCTGACCGCATTGATGAAATCAGCTTCTTTGCTGTGCATAATGCAACCGCTGTTACTGCAGTTTGAAAAGTGAGATTTTCTGCTTTTGCCGGTAATGCCGCCAACACAATCGTCAAGTGCTCCTATCTGGGCCATGTTGATGCAGAATACAAACTGGTCACTGTTGCTATCTCCCACAAAACCGCCGGCGTATGCATTACCCCAACTGCCGTCTGCATAGACACTTGAATATGCGCTGTTGCTGCAGTTGCAGTAAAATGAATTGTAACTGAGCCCGACAAAACCTCCGGCACGGTTGCCATCAACTGTGACATCGTTGTTGATACCCATCACATTGCGGAATTCGCAATTCTCGGCTTTACCTACAATGGCTCCGGCATCATCGTCATCGTTGAATACTGATACATTGGCAACAATCACATTAGTGAACTTAGTGTTTTTGGCTGTACATGCCACAGCGCCTATGTCATCATCGTCCCACTCAAGACGGAAATTGCTTATGATAAGGTTTGTCAGGGTGGCTCCCTCAAGGGCTTTGATTATAGGTTTGTGAGCCCGGTTGTCTGACCCTTTTGTATTTTCACCGCCACTTAGTGTGTGGCATATGGGATTTCCTGATTCATCGGTTCCAGAGCCATCAATGATACCTTTGTAGGTAACATTGATCATGTCAAAACCAGCACCCGTCAAATCAATATTGGCCGTAAGTTTGATGTTTTCATTATTTTTAACTGCTTCTTTGAAATCCGGGTAATTATTTACCAATCTGAATTCCGTCTTTGCCATTGCTCCAATACAACTAAACAACAGCAACATGAGTGTGATATACTTTCTCATACGTTATGAAGCGTTTATTCAGCATTACTGTTGGGTTCTACAATAGACGATGCCAACCCGTCTGCGGCCTGTATTATGGCAAGCAGAGGACATTTGTCTTTGGCAGCATTCATATTTGATTTGAGTTCCGCACTCTGGAACGGCAGATCCCAGGCGCTCATGTGCCAGCGTATAGCAATTATTTCATCGTCGGTCAGTTCCAAGCCCCAGCGCAACAGCTGTATTACGGACTTTTCACCATGACCGAACGGGAACTGGTTGTAGTTGACATTGTACGTTTCGTACTCTTTCCATTGGCCGTCTGTTTTCTGCCACTTTTTCTCTATATAATATATTTCAGATTTGTTGACATCGTGCAGAAGAGATGAAATTATCACACTCTCTTCAGTCACTTTATCCTTGAGATATTTAATATTGGGATAATTGTCAATGAGCTGCTGACGCAACATAAGCGCAATATGCATAACATTCAGGGAATGCTCCAGAAGTCCGCCCTGGTAATTCAGATGAAAACGGGTCGATGCCGGCGCCTTGAAAAAGCCCAGTTCTTCAAGTTTTTCAAGTACGCAGTCAATACCTTTTCTGTTTGTACTTTTTAGCTTGTCAATAAATTCTTGTCTGTTATCCATACCTGTATTGTTTATCATTCCGAATAGTTCGCCAAAATCGGATATCTGTTTCATATTTATTCTGTGGTTTTAATTCTCAGTTTATTGAAAGTGTTCTGACGTTTTACGTGCAAACGCCATAATATGGAAAAGCCGGTGCGTTCAGGGATATTGTCTGTAACGGCAAGAGCCATGTTTTCCTGTCTCTTCTGTTGGAAACTGTCCTTAAGACTGCGCACCTGGTGTCTGGCTTTCAGAACCGCTGCAAAGTGTTTGGGCTTAAGTTTGAGCAGATAGACACAGGCTGCAATAATGTCAAGACAGTAGCGCTTGCGCATTATAGGTTTCAGCTCCTTTTCAGGAAGGTTTTTGTAAAGCAAAAGAGCATTGTTTCTGAAATTCAGATAAGTCTTGTAAGGTTTTTCCGCTCCTAATGTTCCGCCACCTATGTGGTAAACAACACTTTGCGGCACAAGTCTTATCTGATATCCGCGAGCACGCATACGCCAGCATAAATCAATTTCTTCCATATGAGCAAAGAAATCCGCATCAAATCCGCCTGTTTCTTTGAAGATTTTGCTGCGTACAAGCATTGCCGCTCCTGTTGCCCAGAAAAGTGATGCGTCAGTATCATATTGTCCGCTGTCTGTTTCAATCGAGTCAAAGATACGGCCACGGCAGAACGGGTATCCAAGACGGTCAATAAAACCACCTGCCGCTCCGGCATATTCAAACATGTCACGGTTAACTATCTGATGAATCTTGGGCTGGCATGCCGCAACTTGCGGATTGTTGTCAAGATAACTGATCATTGGTTCAAGCCACCCCATTGTTACTTCAACATCTGAATTGAGAAGCATGTAATAGTCTGCACGTACATATTGCAATGCGCGGTTGTAACCATCGGCAAAGCCGTAATTGCGGTCAAGTTTTATATACGGAATCTGCGGGAATTTTTCTCTCATCAGTTTGTCTGAGCCATCTGTAGAAGCGTTGTCTGCAACAACAATCTCAACATACGGACTTATTGAACAACGTATCAGGATAGGCAGGTATTTTTCCAGCATACCCTCTCCGTTCCAATTGAGAATTACTATTGCGGTTTTACTGTTTCCCATCTTTATACTTATATTACATCAATTTTCAAATGAACCCACAACACACTCTTTTGAAGTATCGGCATTGATGCCGTTTATTCTGACTTTGACAATCTTATTTGCCAACGCATTGTCTTTTGGAACTTCAACTTTTATGTAATTATCTGTAAATCCATACATTACGTTCCCGTTTGTAGCGTGTTCCAACAAAACATCAACTGTGCTCCCAATATAGTTTTGATAGAATGCAGCAAGTTTTCTGTCCGAAATGGCTGAAAGACGCTCACTGCGATCATGCTTTTCCTGTTCCGAAACCACATGGGGAATATTCAATGCCCGCGTACCTGGACGTTCGGAATAACTGAAAACGTGTAATCTGGTAATTGGCAGTGACTCAATAAAACGGCATGAATCATCAAACAGTTCTGGGGTTTCGCCACGCATGCCTACAATGACATCAACTCCGATAAATGCGTTAGGCATAACGGTTTTGATACGCTCTATGCGTTCTTTGAACAATTGGCAGTCATAATGTCTTCCCATAAGTTTAAGAACGGTATCGTTTCCGCACTGAAGCGGTATATGGAAATGCGGCATAAACCGTTTTGATTGAGCTACATAATCTATTATCAGATCTGTAAGCATATTTGGTTCAATAGATGATATTCTGTAACGCTCAATGCCTTCAACCTTATCCAAGGCCTTTACCAAGTCAAAAAATGTCTGGTTTGTTGAGCGACCGTAATCACCAATATTGATTCCCGTAATTACTATTTCTTTACCACCCTGTTCCGCAACCTGCCGTGCCTGCATTACCAGTTCTTCAATACTGGGATTGCGGCTGTGGCCGCGTGCAAAAGGAACAGTACAGTATGAGCAGAAATTGTTGCATCCGTCCTGGACTTTGAGAAAATAGCGTGTCCTGTCACCCCGTGAGCATGACGGTACAAAACAATTGTCTGTCCCAGGCGCACAAATATCAACCAAAGGTTCCGGTTGTTTTGACAAATTGCCAAGATAATCCTGAACATGTTTTTTCCCGTCCTGGCCAATAATCACATCAAGACCATGAATCTGCTTTAATGTATCGCTGCGAAGCTGTGCACTGCAGCCGGTTGCAATTATATATGCTTTGGGGTATTGTCTTATGATTTTGTGAATGAGTTGCCTGCTCTTTTTATCGGCAACCATTGTAACTGAACATGTATTTATAAGGCAGATGTCAGGAAGTTGTCCAACCTGACACTGTTGGGCACCTAATTGACATAGATTCTGTACAATAGACGCTGTTTCAGCAAAATTAAGCTTGCATCCTAATGTATAGCTTTTTATCCTTTTCCCTATAAGAGATTCCATGCTTATGATAACAGGTTCAGTTTGTCAAAATTACAAAAAAAACGGGCAAGCCCAAAGGTTTGCCCATTCATTTTTATTGAGAATAAAATTATTCAGCTACTACTTCAAATGCTACTTCTGCCTGAACTTCTTTGTGCAGACGTACAACAGCAGAGTATTCACCAAGTTTCTTGACAGCTTCTTTGATTACAATAATCTTTCTGTCAATTTCAATACCAAGCTTTGCAAGTTCAGCTGCAATGTCAGCATTGGTAACACCACCAAAGATAGAGCCTGTTTCGCTGACCTTAACGGCAATCTTCAAAGATACACCGTTCAACTTGGCTGCAACAGCCTCTGCATCTGCCTTGAGCTGTGCAAGTTTTCTTGCCTGCTGTTTGAGGTTTTCTGCAAGAACCTTCTTTGATGATTCGTTTGCTATAACTGCTTTACCTGTAGGGATAAGATAGTTGCGGCCGTAACCGTCTTTTACCTTAACAATATCGTTTTTGTAACCCAAATTGATTACATCTTCTTTCAAAATAAGTTCCATGTCAATTCAATTTATTAAAGGGTTATTTCATCATGTCTGTAACGTATGGGAGCAATGCCAAATGACGTGCTCTCTTAACTGCCTGAGAAACTCTGCGCTGATATTTCAAAGATGTACCTGTAATACGACGTGGCAGAAGTTTGCCCTGCTCGTTAAGGAATCTCTTAAGAAATTCAGGATCTTTGAAATCGATATACTTAATACCGCTCTTTTTAAAACGGCAGTATTTTTTCTTTTTGATGTCTACTGACTGAGGTGCCAGATATCTAACTTCTGATTGCTGTTCCATAACTTAAGCCTCCTCCTGTTTTGGTGTTGAATTCTTTAAACTTTTTCTCTTTGCAGAATATTCTACTGCATACTTGTCTTCCTTAACTGTAAGGAAACGCATAACGCGCTCATCACGACGGAAGTTTACTTCAAGTGTGTCTACTACAGAAGGCTCTGCCTTGAATTCAATGAGAACATAGAATCCGGTTGATTTCTTCTGGATTGGGTAAGCAAGCTTGCGCATACCCCAGTTCTCCTGATTGATAATCTCAGCACCTGCGTTGCTAAGAATACCCTGGAATTTGTCTACCGCTTCCTTCATCTGGTCATCAGATAAAACGGGAGTCAAAATGAAAACGGTTTCGTACTGATTCATAAAATTTTAAATTATTAATGTTAGTGCTTTTATTAAGCGAGCGCAAAATTAGTAAAAAAAATATTGACACACAATTTTTTTGAAAAAAAATAGCTTCTGTTCCCTTCCGGTCAAAAAAAACTCTTATATTTGCATCTGTTAAATGCATAGAACAATATAAAATGTCATTATAATGAAAAAGGATTTATTAAAGTATCTGGGGGCAATAGTTGTAATTTTGGGTGCTATTCTCCTGATAATCAGTTCTTTTGCCGGGTTGAACAATAACAATGGAGTTCAGTTTACCGGAATTGCTTTAATGATTGTAGGTGTGATTGCCTACATAATCATGAATAAGAAAATTGAGGACTGAGTTCCTCAATTTTTTTTGCCCTTGTCTATAGCTGTACCCTACTCTTATTCTATTACAAGGCTGTCGCCTTTCATCCTTTCAAGGTACTGTTGCAGTATTGATTTCATAGAAAGAGACAGTGCGTCAACTGTTTCGGAATACTGCACGTTTTCAATAATATTGTTTTCCAATATACTGTCTGTACGGTATCTGTACAGACCTACGGCATTTTCACCATCAAACTGAAGCATCAGGCTGTCATTATAATACTGGTACAATCCAAGGTTGAAGTTATATGCAATTTTATCTTCAACCGGAGTTCTGAATATATCCTGACCGAATGTTACAAGTGTGGTGTCTACCCCAAGCAAAGACAGAACCGTTGGCATGATATCAGCATGATGAACTACAGCAGTCTGTTCTCCCTGTATCTGTTCTCCATCAACGTAGACGCCTCCGGGTTTATACAATATAATAGGAACTCTGAACAAAGCGCACTCGTTCATATAGAGTGGATTTGCCGATTTACTCGTATGGTCTGCCGTTATTATGAATAATGTGTTGTCAAACCATGGCTCAAGTTTTGCCACCTTGAAGAACTGTTCCAATGAATAATCGCTGTATTGAATGCATCTGTGCATTGGGTGTGTTCCTTTAGTAAACACATCCTTATATTTATCCGGCATTGGGAACGGATGATGAGATGTGGCTGTGAAAAGACTTGCACAAAACGGTTCTTTCATTTGTCCAATCTGCAATGCGGAATATTTCAGGAACGGTTCATCGAATATTGCCCATCCTTTGTCATAATCTGCATGTCCGGCAAAATCCGGAATACCATCTTTGTCGGCATCGGTACTGCTGTTTTCAGATGAAAACCTGTAATATTCGTTCATGCCGTAATAATTTTCAAAACCGGATTGTCTTGCATATGCTTCCAATCCCATTGATCCGTTGCTGGCTCCATGGAAAAACGATGTACTGTACCCTTTGTCTCTTAGTACTGACGCAAGAGATGTTACTTTGTTGAAAGAGCAGTCAGAAACAAAAAATGATTCCTGCAGTTTAGGTATTGAGGATAAAATTGACGGCATGGCATCAATACTGCGTGTGCCGTTTGAGAATGAGAATTTGAAATAGACACCTTGCTGTGAGAGTGAATCTACAAACGGCATCAGTCCCATATTCTTATATTCCAGTCCAAAGCTTTCGGCTATAATCACAACAACATTCATATTGTTTGGAGTTTTTCCCTCAATATGAGTTACCGGTGAGTATATCGAAAACATCTGGTTTCTGTCTTCAAAATAATCAGGAACAATATATTCTCCGGTATGCATGGTCCTTACTATGGAGAAAGGTGTGTTCAGCACTATTCCGGTATGCAGTGCATTGTCAACATATTGGTTTGCCTGATTTACTCCCAATGGTGTTGTGTAGGCAAAACCGCCACGCATACCGCCTACAACCGGTATCCATATAAGTACAAAAAGAACAGGTGTGGTAATCCAATATGTTATTCTGTTCTTTAATGTATCTGTTCTGTCTTTGACAGGTTCAAGTTCGATATATACATACCATACTGCCGCTGCAATTAAAATGAACAGAAGTGTGAAATACCAGTGGGAGCAGAACGCCTCTTTTATAAAAACACCAGCCAGACCACCTGATTCATTACTGAATTCCTTGAATATCTGGAATGTTGCTCTTTGTTTTACGTATGGAAAATATACTGTATCGGCAAGATTTGCCAGGACAAGTATAAGATTGGGAATAACGTAAAACCATTTACATATTTTTCTGTACCATTCAGATACACGCAGGTTGTATGGTAACGGAACAAGCATAAGCAGAATCCATACGGCATCGGCATAGCACAATATTGATAAATCAAATAATAAACCGCCTTTCAGAATCTCAAAAAAATGTGGTAAATCAAGATCTGTGAAGAGTTCCCTGTTGTCAAGGTAAAACAGCAGACGGCAAATGGTCATTAGAATCATTGCCATTGCAAAATTGCAGACAACAGCAACTAATGGTTTCCACAAAGTTTTATCCAGATTAGTAATTCTGTCAAGAATTCTGTTTTTTTTCATCATATCTGTTCAATATCATTCGGTATCATTATATTAAGACCGTGCGGAACAATGTCAATAATAATTTTATCTCCTGACATCATAGGGTCACCGTCAAAATGTATAGGGCCTTCTTCCGGTTTTATTATTTCCAGATGACGGCATTTGAAACTGATTACCTTTGATGATTCGGTAATAGACTTGTTGACCAGCATAAGTCCCAATGCTGCAGCTTCAATGGTAAGGAAAGGTTTGATTATGGTTATGTCAAGCCAGCCGTCGCTCAAAAGCGCTTTTGGTGTTATCCAGCAGTTATTTCCCCATTGTGCGGCATTACCGCAAGTAATCAGCAAGGCGTTGACATCAATTCTGATGTCATCGGTCTGCAGAATATAATCTTTAGGAGTGTATTTGACCCAGTTGGCGATTGTTTTTTCTATATACTTGATAGGACCACGTTTACCGGCCTGTGCAAATTCAAGACTGACAAATGCATCAAAACCAACACCGCACGTTGTATAGAATCTTATGCCGTTGATTTTGCCGTAATCAACACAACGTTGAGTCAATTGGTTCAATTGTTGAACAGCTTTTATAGGGTTGACTGACATTCCGATATGTCTTGCAAAACCGTTACCGCTACCACACGGAATAATTGCAAGCGATGTGTCTGATATTGGTTGTCCCTGCAAAACACGCTGTTCGTTTATGGAGGATATGCCACTGGCCACTTCGTTTACAGTACCGTCACCGCCCACGGCAACAATAATATCAGTTCCGCTGTTGGTGGCATCGGTTGCAAATTTGAATGCGTCACCGCGTTGGGTTGTAAAAAGTATGCTGTAATCGTATTGCTGGTTATCTATATTGTCAGCAATGATATCTTCAATACCGGCTTTGTCTTTTGTGCCGGAATGCGGATTGACTACAAATAATACTTTTTTCATACCTTTTATGCGCGACGGACTTTATAACCTTTCCAACCGTACCATGCACACACTGCAAAACATACCATAGGAATAAGATACGCTATATGATACAGATTGGAGCCTGTCATACCGATATCAAATCTGTCTGACATGGTTTTCATTACATATGCTGTAACAGGCGGAAGAATAGCATTACCAACAATAGCCATGACAAGGAAAGCGGAACCGCTCTTGGTATCTTCTTTCAGGTCTTCAATTGCAAGGGAGAACTGTGTAGGATACATTATGGACATGAAGAATGATACACCTATCATTGCATATACGCCTGCCATACCGCCAAATAAGGCAATAACAAGACAAAGTACCACATTGGCAATGCCGTAAACTACAAGCATGTTCTGCGGACGGAATTTGGACATGAGCAATGTACCTATCCAACGCCCCAACAGGAAGGAGAGCATGTAATACCCAAAGAATGTAGTGGCTTTTTCCTCTGTCATTCCATTGTATATGCAGCAGTATATAAGAAACATGCTGTTTACTGCAGTCTGTCCGCCATTGTAGAAGAACTGGGCTATCACGCCGTTACGCAGATGAGCGCGTTTCATTACGGAAAAATTGATAAGTTTGCCCTGATGGGTCTCTTCCTCCTGAATCTTGGGCAGTCTGGTGAATATGAAAACTATTGCAATAATCAGCAATAACGATGCCAATATAATGTAAGGAAGTTTCATATTGTTGGTCTCGGTGGCAATATATCCGTCCCATCCTCCGGCATAATCTGCAGGAAGTGTATCAGGGGTATAAACATCACCGCTAAGCACCAGTTTGCTCAGGAACATTGCAGCTACAAATGCGCCAAGCCCGTTGAATGCTTGCGCCATGTTCAGTCTGCGGGTTGAACGTGCAGGATCTCCCAAGACAGCAACGTATGGATTTGCTGCTGTTTCAAGGAAACACATTCCGGCAGCAATGATGAAGAATACCATCAGATATATCCAGTATGACTGTGCGATTGTGGCAGGGATAAACATAAAACCGCCGAAAGCAGCCAGCAACAGACCGAACACTACACCGGATTTGTAACTGAACTGTTTCATGAATATGGCAATAGGTATTGGGGAAATGAAATAAGCCAGCCAGTATGATGTTTCTGTAAAAGATGCCTGGAACGCATTCAACTGACAGGTTTTCATTATCTGTTTGATCATTGTAGGCAACAGGTTGTTGCTTATTGCCCACAGGAAGAACAGACTGAATACCATAGCCAGAGCGACTACAATAGATAGTTTCTTTTCTCCGTATTGTTTCATAATTACCTTTATTTAGAATTTTACCAATATCCTGAATACATTTCCAGGAGCCGATGCCCATGTCTGCAATGCCTCTCCAGCCTGTTCCGGAGCGTATATTGCGGTAATGAGTTTGTCAACAGGGCATGTACCGCGTTTGAGATATTCAATTACTGCAGCAAAATCTGTTGGCATTGCATTGCGTGAACCGCGTATGTCAAGTTCTTTCTTTACAAAATATTGAGTGTCGAATTCTACCGGCTGTTTGGAATAGCCTATGTAAACAATACGGCCGGTGAATGCAGTGTTCATTACTGCAGCAACGTATGTTTGCGGACGGCCTACGGCCTCAATGGTAACATCAACACCCTCTCCGCCTGTAATTTCCTTAATACGCTGTTCCATGTTTTCTGTCATGGAATTGATAGTGTATTTAGCACCGAGAGTCTTTGCAAGTTCCAGTTTGTTGTTGTCAACATCTACAGCTATCACTTTTGCACCACGCAAAGAGGCACGTACAATGGCACCTACTCCAATCATTCCGCAACCGATAACCATAACGTAATCCAGATCTGTTACCTGGGCGCGGTTAACGGCATGAAAACCAACGCTCATAGGCTCAACCAGAGCAAAATCTCTTGTAGAGATGGAATCGTCAGGTATTACCTTTTCCCAAGGCATACAGATATAATCACACATGGCACCGTTACGCTGTACACCAAGTGTTTCGTTGTCACGGCATGCGTTTGGACGGGAATTGCGGCATGCGGAGCAATGGCCGCAATTGGAATACGGATTGACAGTGGCGGCCATTCCTGGTTTGAGAAATTCAGGAACGCCCTCTCCTACAGCCTCAATACGGGCACCTATTTCATGACCCGGAATTACAGGCAGTTTTACAAGCGGATTGAATCCGCGGTATGTATTAAGGTCTGATCCACAGAAACCTACATACTCAACTTTCAACAGAACGTAACCGGGTTTAAGCTGTGGCATCTCAACATCTGCCAATATCACTTTGCCGGCTTCTTTTATTTGAACTGCGCGCATTATTTCAATACTTTTATAATTAACTGTTTACCCATGAGTCACGGTATCCCGGCTCAAAAATTTTCTGGACATCGGCAATAAGCTGCGGATCTACAGGTTCTTCTGCATATTTGATTGTCTTGAGAACACCCTCAACACGTGCAGAGCTGAACAATGTGGATGCAATACGCGGATTGTTCATTGAGAAATTGACCGCCAGACGCTCAATTTCAACACCCTTTGATTCACAGTAATCAACTGCTTTGCGCGATAAACGTATAAGTGCGGCAGGTGCAGGATGCCATGCCGGTACACCGCGTTTGGTAAGCATACCCATTGAATACGGTGAAGCGTTGAGAACGCCTATACCTTTTGATTCAAAGTAATCAAGATAATCCAACAGGGCATCGTCGTTCAAAGTATAGTGACAGAACGAAAGAATGCTTTCAACAGTACCTGCAGGAACGTGTTCAATAACGTATTTCAAATGACGCAATGTAAGGTTAGTAATACCAACGTGACCAACCACACCTTTACTGCGCAATTCACACAATGCCGGCAATGTTTCGTTGCAAACCTGCTCAAGGTCAGAAAATTCTATATCGTGAACGTTGATAAGGTCAATATAATCCACATGCAGGCGTTCCATGCTTTCATATACACTATCTGTGGCACGTTTGCCTGAATAATCCCATGTGTTTACACCGTCTTTTCCGTAGCGTCCAACTTTTGTTGACAGATAGTAACGGCTGCGGTCAATATCTTTCAAAGCCTTGCCTAAAACCGTTTCTGCTTTATAGTGTCCGTAGTATGGAGAAACATCAATAAAATTTATACCGTTGTCAAGAGCGGCATTTACAGCAGCAATTCCTTCTTTTTCGTTAATGTCATGAAATACGCCGCCTAAAGATGAGGCGCCGAATCCCACATTTGACAATTTAAGACCTGTTTTACCTAATTCTTTGTAAATCATATTATTACGTTTTAATGTTTTATTTTCTTATCATGTATCTGCAAACACATATTTCTGATTGCAAAAACAACAGATATAATAACTGTTCCGCTTAGTATAGCCAAGTAGTTTGCATACAGATCATAAACATCAAATGTGCGGTATGCAGTCAGCTTTTGCGAAAACTCAATGGCTGTACCGGCTGCAATACAGCAGATTATTGAAAATATTGCGGAGTGTATGACTCTTTTTCCATGAAAAGTAATGAAAAACAATATAGGCACAGGGAAGAACAGACAGAAATGGATGCATTTGTCTATCTTAAATCCAAACAGAGTATCAGGCAACCATGATGAATTGACATTGTTAAAGTTTGCCAGACACATATAACAGACAAGAGCTACATACCCCAGCAAAATTATGAATGCTATTATTCTTCCTTTAAGTTTGAACATATTACCACTTTTCAAATGTCAATATTACCTTGCTGTTTGACAGAATCATGGATTGACTGTCCAACTTGTCTATCGCGAATTTTTCTTTCAGAGTTTCCATACCGCACATCCTTACATACTTTAGGATATCAGCCGGCGTATGTATTGAATGATCGCCTCCATCTGGTACAAACCCGGACTGATGCTCATCATTATAAACTGAAAAATCAATCAGTATTGAATCCTGCATTCTTGTCATTGCTCCAATCATGGAATAATAAGAAGATATGTCATGATAGTCAATCTCTACAAGATCCATGGCAAAACTGTAGTATGCACGGCCTATGCAAGTGTCAATATTGCATGGATTCCCTTCAAAGTCTGTACCGGCAGTATACTCAATGGTATTCAGTCTCCAGAAGTTATCCAGATCTCCATTGGGGAACACTTTTGCACATGCGGTCATAAACACACATACAACAGCAACAGCAGAATATTTTATGTACCGGATTACCTTGTGTTTCATAATACATTAAAACGTTTGACAATTGATAACATAACGCCTGCATTGTTCCCAAGATAATCTGATTTGTCAAAATCAAATCCAAGGTCCATTATAGTTTTCCAACTGTTGTTTTTACCGAATGAATATGCTCCTTCAAGCATAATCATGGTGTTTTTTACAACATTCCGGAAAGGAGCCTGATACAAACCCCATGAATAAGTGAGATCAGCCAGTACTTTCCATTCAACTTTATCCCCTGCATTACCGTTAACTCCGATATGATACGCATGAATACGGTTGCTTATGTATTTTGGGCTGCCATCCTTATTGTAAACCGGAGAAAGAATTAACGGATTTCCTATTCCATAGCCGCAATGTGTGTATGCTGCATATATTCCATGAGCATAGAAATCGTCACGTCCTGATACCTCTTCAAGAAGATCCGGATTGGGATAATTAAGTAAAGCACCGCACTGATTGTATGTATTCAGGAATTCAAATACTACTGTTCTTACCGGCCAACTCTTGGGACCGTTCAGTTCAACACCCCATAGACCGTCGGCAAAATCATGTTTGAATCCGTATGTCACAAAGCGTTTTTTGCCATTCATGTCATTTTTATACTCGATGCCAAGCATAGATGAATGGTCCTCATAGAAATGCTCATAATAGACCTTGGCATTCCAATCTTTTTGAGTCCATGTAAAAGCGAAATGCCAGCTTCCAAGTGTATTTCCGTTATTCATACCCTGCTCTCCTGTCTTATTGAACGGTAAAAGCACTGTTTTGAGGCCCGCCCATCCGCTTTGCAGTTCCTGCAGTTTTTCTCCAGTCTGATTATTGTAGACCTGACCACCGTAAAGAGCATACATTTCCAGACCGAATATAAAATTCAGAGGGAATTTTTCTGAATTACCAAACCTGACAAAACCAGCTTTGCTATGGAATCTCACGTTTGTTGCTATTCTTGGATAATCAACATTGCGTCTGTATTCTGAGTCGGTTAAAGTACCAACAGCAATATGTCCTTTCAAAGCAACCCAACCGCCTGCAAAGGCAGCAAAATCAGGTACTTCAAGTCTGATCTGAGGAATGGGTCTGCAATTGCCCGACCATGTCATTCCTCCGCTGCTCAGTTCCGGATTCTTTAATTCACCCCATCTTTCCTTGGAACCTATTGACAGGTTCAACCATTTATATGAAAAGTCAGCATATAACTGATGAATATAGACACTTTTCTCAAAACCGGCTGCCGCTGCAATATCTGCACAGTAATCAATTCCGAATCTGTTATTCCATGACATATCACCCACCAGTGACGCACGGGCCATAATACTGTTTGGATTAGTAGTTGACAGTCCATGTCTGTTGTTTGTGAACCAGAATGGAGCATGTTCTCCATAGGAACAGGAAGCACTTGTCAAAGCAGTAATGTCCAAAGAATTTTGAAACATTTTTTTTGCTGTAGCCCATGCATTTGCCTGTGCAAGACATAGAACAGCACAAAAAATAATAATCTTATTCTTAATAGACATATCAGGATGACATTTACTGCATTTCAAAATTGGTTTTACTGTACTTGCGGTTATCAAGACGGACATTACAGTTATGCACAATCTGATGCGGAGCAAACATAAACAGGAAGACAAACCACGATTTCAGCCAACTGTAATGCAGAATTTCTCTATATACCTGTACATTATATTTTATCAGTTTCCTCTTCTTGCGGGACAGAGAACCGGAACGGACTCTGTAATACACCAGGGGTTCCTTTACCCCATATGCCGTACCTCCTTTCTGAATCAGCAGTATTTTAAGAGCCCAATCCTGTCTTTTGCGCATTGAAGGCAGCATAACCCTGCCGATATTCTTTACAGAATAGATTAATGTAGAAAATCCTATACTGCCGTTGTGACAGATATTCCGCTCAGTGTATCTGCTCTTGCAAAGAACTATGCCACACAATGAATTGTCTTCCTTGCATTCAAGATATGACGAATAACAGATCTGACAATTCTTTTCTTCCATATATTCAAGCTGTATTTCAAGCTTGTTGGGTTTCCATCTGTCATCACTGTCACAAAAAGCGATATAATCACCTTTTGCCTGGGATATGGATTTATTGCGGCTTACTCCTGCTCCGGAGTTCTGCTGCAACACAAACAGTTTGATTCGGGGATCTGACGCAACATAATGTCTGATTATGTCAACGGTATTGTCGGTGGAAGCATCATCGCATATCAACAATTCCCAATTGGTATATGTCTGTGCAATAATGCTTTCAATTGTCTCTGCAATAAACTGTGCAGAGTTATATGATGCCGTAACAATAGATACTAATCCAAAATCCTTCATGCAGTTTCAGTTACGGTAACAATCCTTGCCGTACTGAAACGCAAATATATAACATTTTTTTGTATATATTATGAATTAAGGGACTTTTCAGACTATTCTGTCAAATTGTTTTTCAGTGCGTCAAGGAATCCGTGACCATATTTCAGATCCGGCTCAACATGATTGCCCTCACCCCATTCATTCCAAGCTCTTAAGAATAGTATCCTATGCTCATAAGGCCTGTCTTTCACCAGATCCAAAGCCAGTTTTATATTTTTGTCAAAAACCTGTGGTGTGGCATTATAATTGATTACGCCCTGTCTTCCGGCTCTGGGACTTCTGTCCCAATTTGGCAACAATGTGGGGAATATGTTGTCCTGAGCATCTTGCGGAGTATACATGTTTTCAATTATCTTTTCATGATCAAATTTTCTGAGAAAACCTGTATTGAAGAATTTTGACAGGAATGCTGATGTCAGGTATCCCAGTCTGTTGCCGAGAATTACCGAAGCTCTGTACCATCCCACAGAATTCACAGCATCAAAGCCCATGTTCAATGCATCATTGTAATATTGTCCCGGATTGGACAGATCGATTTTGGGAGAATAATATTTTTTGCCTTGCGAATTAACTCTTTTCAAAGATATGTTGCTTACTCTTGCAACAAAATAGATGCCGTCAAAACCATTCTGTTTTGCCATTTGGTTCCACATATCCAGAAACATACGGATATCGGGTATGTCCTGATAGTAGTATATATAAAACAACGGTTTGTTGTCAACCTTGATGTAACGCGGATCTTTGAATGCAGGTAAGACATATTCAAAATGGCGTTTGAAATCTTCCTGAGAATACTTCTGTTCCATCAGTATTGAAGAACTCTGTTTTCCTTTGACATTTGTCCATGTTCTGCTGCTCCAGGATTCATTTGCCCAACCAAGACAGAAAGGAAAATCAGGTTTGCCGCTGGCCAAGACTTCTGCAAAAGGTCTTTCCAAAAGCATTCTGCCGTCTCCAAACCAATAATGCCAATAGCAAAAGCCCTCAATTCCCGCCTCGCGTGCCATTTGGGCCTGCTGCTCCCTTATTTCCGGCATACGTAAATCGTAAAAACCAAGATCGGCTGGTATATGCGGCTGGTAGTGACCCTTGAACAGCGGTCTGGCCTTAGCTACATTGACCCATTCGGTAAAACCTTTACCCCACCACTCATCATTTTCAGGAATGGGATAATATTGGGGCAGATAAAATGCTATTACTCTGGCTTTTTTCATATATTATTTTTTCTTCTTTAATGCTACAAGGCGTGCAACACATAAAACAAATAACAGAATCTCGGCAAGAGACATTGCTGCAGCACCGGAAACCTCCTGTAATCTATACGCAGTACAAAGCATAACAAGTATGCTGAATATTCCTGTAATCAGAACTGAGGAAAAGAAATACTTCTGTTTGTTCAGATTGATAAGTCCCACAAAACCAAGCAGATAATTCAGTTCTCCAAAGACTATGACCGGTAACATCAAACGGATAAGAAACGATGTCCCCTGATATTTCTCACCAAGAAGGGCAAGCCAGTCCGGTCGAGCCAAAAGTCCTGTAACAACGGCACCCAAGATAACAACCAGAGCCATAGGTTTTGCAATTTTCTGTAGCATTTTCAGATTCTCATCAGTATTCTGTTTCTTGAATTTCTGACTGAAATGCGGGAACAATGCTTGGGCAATAGGGTTTATTACAGATTGTACGGCGCGGATAATCTGCTCAGCCGCAGAATAGATACCAACAACGGCATCGTCTCCAACCACCCACTTCATAATGAGGACATTCATTCTCCGGTACAGGTTGATACCCATTGTGGAACCGAACAGCGCAGCTCCTTCCTTAATCTGCTTGCTTATATCACCCACACTTACAAAATGAAAGTTTATGGCGAATATTTTTCTCACAAAAACAATGCTTAATATGCCTGCAAGCAAATATCCGGCAGAATTGATTGTAAGCAACAGAACAAGGTCATCTGACGAATGAATAAGAAAGAACACAAGTATTGTGAACAATAGTTTTGAAGATACATTGACAATTGTAATATATCTCATTTTTTCAACACCCTGATAGAACCAAACTGGGTTGAATATGTCTCCAATAATCATTCCGATTCCTGCAAGAAACATAAGTTTTTCAATGCTTGTTTTAAGAATAAATGGAGACAAACCCCATATTACCAGCAGAACTAGAAGTGAAATGATAGCCTTTGACGCTATTACGGAATTGAATATTGTTGATACCGTCTGTCTGTCGTCACGGTTTTGTGAAATACTCTTGGTTGCAGAAAAATTGAAACCGTAGTTTGATATTGTGATAATAAGCTGTATAAGCGTATAGATGTAATAATATGAACCGTATCCGTCTTCCTTGAGTACAGACATAAGATAAGGAATTGTTATCATAGGCAGAAGCACATTGATAACATTCAGAATTGACAACGAGAAGAAATTCTCTACCAGCACCTTATATTTTTTCAAATACTCTCTTATCATTGGCAAACAACACTAACACTCTTTCTTTTCATCAACACATCACAACACCAGAACAGCATATAGATAACAGGAATTTCAAATGTAGCCAAATGCTGGAAAAATATCTCGAACCAGCCCATGAACAGCAAAGAACACCAGAAACCGTATGCAGCACACGTGTATACGTTATTGAACATTGACCCTTTCCAGAATATCAGTCTGGACAAATAGAACAATGTGCTTAAAACAAGTATATAGAGAACAAACTGGATTATCGGCAGATTAAGAAACAGCGTTCCAAAAATAGTTCTGACGTTTGAATCTACATTGGCACCGAATCCAAGATTAAAATAATACGGATTGAAAGCCGACAATAATTGGGAATCGCTGTCAATTCCTAAAACTTTGAAGATGTTCAGGAACTGCGTATATACAAGTTCCGGGCCTATTCTGTCCGGAAATCCGCGGCTTAGATCAACACTCAGACCCAATACCCCACTGGTAAAGTAATGCACTATATGATTGCCCAAATACTCATATACATTTTCGCCGAAAATATCATCACCGGCAAATGAAAGGGCAATGAGATATGTTATAAAGAAAAAGGACGATGCCAGAATGAGTATCCACACAAGAAACTTGACGTTCAGTTTGGTTTTTCCGGTAAACACTCTCATAAAGAATCCGGCCATGATAGGGAGAATAAGCCATGATTTTGACTGATATACCAGACAAATAGCAATCATAAGAACAAGCAGCACTATGTAACGCCAGTGCTTTTTATCAACATAATATACAAGCAAGGTATTGATAGCAATGATGAATCTGAACAAATGGCCCCACAAACCGTTCTGGGCAAATTCGTTTGCAAAATCATCACTGCCTATCATATTGTACGATGAAGCAATCATTGATTTGAGCCTGTACGCAAAAAGAAGCACAAGCACCCATCCCATTATTTCAATTATAATGGGCATTCTGTCATAGTAAGAAACCTTGAAATCGATGCCGGCATCAGGTTCAAAGCCTTTGCGCTTTACAGTATATCCTATTACAAAGCTGGGTAAGGCAAAAATAAATAAACCGGCACTCCATATCAGAATGGTTATATAATTGAACTGTGCCACCTCTCCGTGACCGGAAACAGCTAAAGACAATGCCAGGATGACACAATATGGAATAGCAAGAATAATTAGCGGCGTGGATAAAGAATTCCACGTTTTCTTCTCCAGATATAAGAGCAATGAAACCTCTGCAATGAAAGAGAATAATATCAGAAAATTTTCGAATCCTGACATCAGTCTTTGCCCACTAGTCTATCCTTACCGATATACCAAACGCATGTTCCTAAGAATGCCAGGAAGCAATAAACAACACCCATTACCATTTTCTTGGGATGTGACGCCTTATAAGGAGCAACAGCAGGTTGCATTACAACACAGACAGGAGTACTTTCCTGAACTTTCGCCTTGGCCAGTTCCAATTGTCCGGCCATTTGTGTATATACGTTAAATGCAAAACTGCTTTCACTCTCCAGTCTCTTTGCTTCTATCTGAGTCTGCATTCTGACAAGATTCTTGTGTGAATCCATATAAGAAGCATAATTATTCTGTGCGTTTATGTAGTTTTCTTTTGCCTCATCGTACATTGATTGCGCATATTGCAAATCTGTAATGGCTTTTGCAGTTCTGTACTGACGGATATAATCCTGAAGATTGTTGGCAGTACATTCTGCTACATAAGCCGCAATGTAAGGATCCTGCATTGTAACGCTGAGAGATATCACATTGTTACCCTTGTCCACACTGACATCAATAAGTTTGTCAAGAGATTTGAGAGACATCTGCTGAGAGCGTGTAAGGAACATGCCTGGAGTATCTTTGGTTGGAATAACATTGTCAACTTCTTTCTTGAAGATCTTTTTCAACAGTTTTCCGGGAGCCTGCAAAATATAACTCCACCAAGGATAACGTTTGTGATTTTTCAGATAATCATACAAAGAAGTAGTCAATGTGCTGTCTTTTGTAGTTACCTGCAACGATATCAAATCACACAGGAACGGTGTTGACGACACCATTTGCGGATATAATTCAGGATATAAGGCATCATTTGAACTCATAGAACCCATGTCAAAACCAGCCATTGATGCAATAGACATCAGACTACCTGAGATATTCATATTTGACGATGTCTCAGGAGCCATAATTACCTGCGATGTGTAGTCTTTTGGAATACTGAAAGCAACAATTATTGCAACAACTCCAGCAATCACTACATTTTTGAAGATGCGTACTTTCTTGCTCCAAAGTAACTTTACCAGATATACAATGTCAACTTCTTTCTTTATCTCAGTTTGGGACATAATTTTCTATTGTTCTAATTTATTACAGTAACGTAATTTGATACACTATTATTGTCAATATCAGGAGATATTATTGATGTTGCTCACGCAATAAATCGTTAACAGTCTTTACAGGATTGAATGTAGAAAGAGGCACTTCTACAAATATGGTGTTCCAATTGCTCATGGCACCATTCCACAATCCCGGTAATTCAAGAGCTTTCAGTTCACGACCAGACTTTGATTTTCTGGAAATAAAACCGGTTGCCGGATCAATAAACTGAGTAAGATCAAACTTGTTGCCCTTATAATCTTTCAGACCACAAACAAGATCTACCGGATTGAAATGTGTTCCGTTTTTGAACATTTCTGCTGATTGGCAGTTGTCCATATCTATCTGTGAACTTTCCAGTATCTGTAACTGAATTGTACCATCCGGTCCGTAAGCAAGGAAAGGTCCGCCACCTGGTTCACCAACATTTCTAACCATACCGCAAACACGAATAGGACGATTTAACTTAGCTTTAATCAACTGGTATAATGCGCTGGGTTTCAATTGTTTAGCGTTGTTTATTTGAATATTCAAAACGCTTTCCATAAACATCAGAATTTCATTCTGAAGTTCTATAGAAGACTCATCATTTTCCAGTTTTTTGAGGTAGGAAAATAACTTTTCCTGAACAGAAACCAATACTCCGGCAAGCAATTTTTTATACTCAACCGTATCACTTTTCAATCTGTCAGGGACAACATTGTCTATATTTTTTATGAATACAATATCACTGTTTATCTGATTCAGATTCTCAATAAGCGCACCATGTCCGCCCGGACGGAAAAGGATGGAACCGTCATCGTTTCTGAAAGGATTGTTGTTCAGATCAACTGCAATTGTATCAGTACTTGCTTTCTGTTCTGAGAACGAAATATTATACTTGATTCCAAACTTATTTTCTATTCCGGAAATATTATCTTTTATCAGTTGCTTGAACAACTCCTTATGCTCAGCTGAAACAGTAAAATGCAAATTCGCTTCATTGTGGCTACTTGCATACAATGCACCTTCAACAAGATGCTCTTCCAGTGGAGTGCGTGTGCAATTGTCATAATTATGGAATTGCAGCAGTCCTTTAGGCAGCGCACCATAATTCAAGCCTTCCTTATTCAGCAAAGCTTCTACTACACTTTTATATTTTCCCTGATTTATAAGGGCATCTGCATCTTTGCCATACAGTCTGATGCATGTCTTGTTCAAAAGGTTGAAAAATGCGAAATGTCTGATATTTGCAAAGAATTTCTTTTCAAAATCGGTTTGAGGAGTATCATACTCTGCATTCAGAAAACCGAACAGGTCTTTGAACATGCGGCTTGCAGCACCGGATGCAGGAACAAATTTGGTCACGGTGTGGTTTTTAGCGCAATATGACTGCCATGTTTCAATGTAATAGTCATGTTTGTCTTTTTCAGGAATATAAATTCCCTTGCCTGCTGCAGCTGCTGCAGACAATTGCAAATACGGGAACCCTTTTGCCAAACTCTCAATCTGTGAATTGATTTTTGAAAGGTCTATGCCACGCTTTTCAAAATCCTGATAATCCTGTTCAGTAAACATACCTTTTATTTTATTGATTCATTAATTCTCTTTGTAGCAGCGCTATCTGTCATTTCGCCCTGAATATAGATATAAGCGTTCTCAGTCTTTGCGTTAGTCTTGACAACAATAACTTTACGGAATGTGCCGGGACGACGGGTGGTACCGTCATATTCAACTTTAATGGAATCACGGCCGCCTGGTTTGATTGGGTCCTTTGGCCATACGGAAACCTTTGTACAACCGCATGTGGCATTAGCCTGATAAATTATCAAATCTTCCTTACCGGTATTTGAAAACTTGAACCAACAGGATTTGTCGGCATCGGTTATGTCAAAAATACCAAAGTTTATGACTGAAACATCAAATTTGATTTCCGGAGCGTTTTTGTTGTTTTTTGTATCCGTTTTATTGGCATTGGCACTGGTAAACGTTTGTGCTGGTAAAGATAGAACTGTGCCAAATAATAAAGCAATGAATGGGAATCTTTTCATAAGGCTGAAAAAAAATGAGCGGTAAACGGGATTCGAACCCGCGACCCTTAGCTTGGGAAGCTAATGCTCTACCAACTGAGCTACTACCGCATATCCTTATATTATTAAGGGCAAAGTTAATAAATATATATCAACTTTGCCCTTAGTATCAAATGATTTTTTACAATAAATTATTCAACTTCAAGAGTAACAATACTCATTGCCGGCATGTCAAGAGTGATTGTTCCGTCTTTCTGGATTTTAGCTTTTGCATAAGCTTCTGACTTGATTTTGTCAGGATTTTCAAAAGTATTGCAATCGTTCTTGCTCTGTGCTGTCAGTATTTCGCCGCTTACTTTCTTTGCCTTGTAACCGTTCAGATTGATTGTAACGGCCTGTTCCTCTTTAAGATCGGCATTTGAAAGAGAAATATGCAGCTTGCCTTTGGCATCTTTTGAAGATGTTACGCTGACCATGGACAATTCACGATTTTCAGGTTCTTCCATAGTTCCGTTGTAGCGTTCGTTCTTAACAGGAATGATTTTTGAGCCCTGAACTGAAGATGGAATATATGTTGCATCCATATGCGGTTTGTACATCTTGAATACAAAGTATGTAGGAGTAAGCAACATCTTGTCATCCTTTGTAAGAATCATTGACTGAAGAACGTTGACTACCTGAGCAATGTTGCACATCTGAATACGGTCTGCATATTTGTGGAAAATATTGAGAGACATTGCTGCAACAAAAGCATCGCGCATTGTGCTCTGCTGGAACAGGAAGCCCGGATTGGTTTCAGGTTCTACATCGAACCATGTGCCCCACTCGTCAACCAGAAGGTCAATATTGTGGTTTGGGTCATACTTGTCCATAATTGAAAGATGCTTGCGGATTACAGGTTCAATGGCACATGCCTTACCCAGACACCAGTAATAGTCGTCGTTGTCAAATTTTGTTGCAGAGCCTTTGCTGCCGTTCCAACCAAGCACTGTATAATAGTGCAGGGATACAGCATTCATCTGAGTGCCTATTCTGTTCATAAGAACATCCGTCCACTCGTAATCATAATCGCTTGCACCGCTGGCAATCTTGTACAATGGTTTGTCCTGGTCAAAATTACGGCAATATGTCTGGTAACGGCGGAAAATATCGCTGTAATACTCAGGACGCATGTTGCCGCCACAACCCCATGCTTCGTTACCGATACCAATATATTTTACGTTCCACGGCTTTTCTCGGCCGTTCTGCTTGCGCAATGTGGCCATTGGACCATCTGCGGCGTTCATATATTCAATCCACTGAGCTGTTTCCTGAACACTTCCGCTACCTACATTCATGCTAACGTAGGCATCGCAACCAAGAAGTTCACAGAGATTCAGGAATTCATGTGTACCAAAACTGTTGTCTTCCACTACTCCGCCCCAGTTGTTATTGACCATACGCGGACGGTTTTCTTTCGGGCCGATGCCATCCATCCAATGATATTCATCGGCAAAACAACCTCCTGGCCAGCGCATAAGTGGAACTTGCAGTTCTTTCAATGCGTTGAACACATCAAGACGGTATCCGTCTTTGTTTGGAATTGGACTTTCCGGACCTACCCAAAGACCACCGTAGATACATGAACCTAAATGTTCAGAGAACTGACCATAAATGTTCTTATTGATTTTAGCACCCGGATTTGATGCATCAATGTTAACAGCAACGTTATTCTTGGCATTAACACCTAATGCGAGCAATGCTGATAACAGAAAAAATGACTTTTTCATATAATTGTAAGTTTAGTGTATACACAAAAAAATCGCATCGGTGATGTGATGAGTACTCCGAGAAATATGATTTGAGCGCCCGCTCCTCTTTGTAATCCACCGACTCAAAGGTTACCTGTTACCAGGCGTGGCCCGCCATTGAGAAAACGAAGCAATCCCGGTTACTTATTTTAATTGATGAGTCTCCCGATCTAGCCCGATGCGATGCTCAAAGATATAAAAAAAAATGGAACCTGTATAGCAGATTCCATTTTTTAACACAATACTATGATTGTTTATTTAACCTTCTTTACAATTGCTTTGAAAGCCTCCGGGTTATTCATGGCCAGGTCTGCAAGAACCTTGCGGTTGATTTCGATACCTGCCTTGTGAATAGCACCCATCAGTTGAGAATAGTTCATTCCTTCAAGACGGGCTGCAGCATTGATACGCTGAATCCACAATGCACGGAATTCTCTTTTCTTAGCTTTACGGTCACGGTAAGCATAAGTCAAACCTTTTTCCCAAGTGTTTTTGGCAACGGTCCAAACGTTTTTACGTGCACCAAAATAACCTCTGGTCAGACCTAAAATTTTCTTTCTCTTTGCTCTAGAAGCAACGTGATTTACTGATCTTGGCATAATTTTTTCTTTTTTGGATGACAGCGCCTACACTTTTGCAGGTCTTAAAGCTGGAACATCCGGTTAATTACTTAATTTACTAATCTCTACGTGGTTTATTTCAAGGCAAGCAGACTCTTGACCATATTGGTGTTCTTACCGTCTACAATAGTAAACTTGTCAAGATTTCTTTTACGCTTTTTGCTTTTCTTAGTCAGAATGTGGCTGTGATAAGCATGTTTCCTTTTAATTTTACCCGATCCGGTAAGAGCGAATCTTTTTTTAGAACCGGAATTAGTCTTTGTTTTTGGCATCTTATTAAACTTTATAATTAATAGTAAATGTTATCTTACTCTTCTTCAGCCGGCTGAGTACTTTCAACTGCTGTTTCTTTCTTTGAACCGCTCTTCTTTGGAGAAATAATGATTGACATTCTTTTTCCTTCAAGCAACGGTTTCTGGTCAAGCTTTCCATATTCATCCAAGTCTGCAGAAAAACGACCTAAAATGTCTTCACCCTGCTCCTTGAATACTATTGAGCGTCCTTTGAAAAAGACGTAAGCCTTAACCTTGTTACCTTCCTGCAGGAACCCTATTGCATGCTTCAACTTGAAGTTGTAGTCATGATCATCTGTCTGGGGTCCAAACCTGATTTCTTTTACTTCTGTTACAACCTGTTTTTTCTTCTGCTCTTTCTGTTTCATTTTTATCTGATACAGAAATTTGGAATAATCAACAATCTTGCAAACCGGAGTCTGTGCATTTGGAGAAATCTCTACAAGATCAAGATCCATCTCATCTGCAATGTGTAACGCTTCTCTAAGAGTAACCACTTTAGATTCAATGCCGTCACCAACTATTCTTACCTGGCGGGCTGTAATCTGATCGTTAATCTTGTACTGGTTCTTTAAACCGTCATTCTTCATTAAATAGGGTCTGTAATGTTATGCAGTTAGTAAATTGCGGGCGCAAATTTACCATTTATTTATCATATTATTAACAATTTCTTGGATTTTTTTCGCAAAATCTTCAATTTTCATACTGCCAAGGTTTTCTGATCCTTGCTTGCGTACGTTAACTTCACCGTTCTGCGCTTCCTGCTCACCAACAACAAGCATATACGGAACGTGCTTAACTTCGTTATCACGGATTTTACGTCCAATCTTTTCATTTCTGTCATCAACGTATGCACGTATGTCATATTTTTCAAGTTCTTTCTGAACCTGATATGCATAGTCGTTGGCTTTTTCTGAAATAGGAAGAATAGCACACTGGTCAGGTGTAAGCCACAATGGGAACTTACCGGCTGTGTGTTCAATAAGAACGGCTACAAAGCGTTCCATTGAACCGAATGGTGCACGGTGTATCATAACCGGACGCTCACGTTTATTGTCAGCAGTTACATATTCCAGTTCAAAGCGTTGCGGCAGATTGTAGTCAACCTGTATGGTACCAAGCTGCCAGCGGCGTCCAAGAGCATCCTTAACCATAAAGTCAAGTTTAGGACCGTAGAATGCAGCCTCACCGTACTCAACAGTAGCCTTAAGACCTTTCTCCTGGCAAGCTTCTACAATAGCACGCTCAGCTTTTTCCCATACTTCGTCGCTACCTACATACTTTTCGTGATCGTTAGGGTCGCGCAATGATATCTGTGCTTCGAAATTGTCAAAATCAAGTGCCTTGAAGATTATTTCAATAATCTCCATAACTCTTATAAATTCATCCTTCACCTGGTCTGCGCGGCAGAAGATGTGGGCATCGTCCTGAGTGAAACTGCGTACACGTGTAAGTCCGTGCAGCTCTCCACTCTGCTCGTAACGATATACAGTACCGAACTCTGCAATGCGCAAAGGCAGTTCTTTGTATGAGCGCGGCTGTGATTTGTAAATCATACAGTGGTGAGGACAGTTCATAGGTTTGAGCAGATAGCACTCTCCTTCTTCAGGAGTTGTGATAGGCTGGAATGAATCCTTACCATAGTGATCCCAGTGACCGCTTGTTACATACAGCTGTTTTGAACCGATATGCGGAGTGATTACCTGCTGGTAACCGTAACGTTTCTGAATACGGCTCAGGAATTCCTGAAGGCGCAGACGCAGAGCCGTGCCTTTTGGCAACCAGATAGGAAGTCCTTTTCCAACCATATCGCTGAACATGAAGAGTTCCATTTCCTTACCAATCTTGCGGTGGTCACGTTTCTTGGCTTCCTCAAGAAGCAGCAGATAATCGTCAAGCATCTTTTTCTTTGGGAAAGAGATACCGTAGATACGTGTCATCTGCGGACGTTTTTCATCGCCGCGCCAGTATGCAGCACTGACAGCAGTAAGTTTTACAGCCTTGATTGCACCGGTATCAACCAGGTGCGGACCACGGCACAGGTCTGTATAGTTGCCTTGAGTGTAAATTGTTATCTTACCGTCCTCAAGGTCGGCAATAAGTTCATTTTTATATGACTGACCGCGCTCTGCGAAGAACTTGAGAGCTTCAGCCTTGCTGATTTCAGAACGTACAAGAGCTTCTTTTTTCTGAGCAAGTTCTATCATACGTTTTTCAATCGCAGCAAAATCTCCCTCTTTGATTGTCACGCCCTGTGGAGGCATTACATCGTAGTAGAAACCATTTTCAATGGCCGGACCGATACCAAACTGTGTTCCGGGATAGAGTTCCTGAAGAGCCTCTGCCATAAGGTGGGCACTGGTATGCCAATATGCATGCTTTGCCTCGGCATCGTCCCACTTGAACAACTTGATGGAAGCATCTTCCATAATAGGACGGTTAAGTTCTACAATCTCATCGTTTACACTGCATGAAAGAACATCCTGAGCCAAACGCTGGCTGATGCTTTCAGCTATTTCATAACCGGTTACGCCCTGATTGTACTGGCGCACTGAGCCATCTGGAAATGTAATTTGTATCATATAATAAAGTACTTTTTATCTGCTATATTCATAAAATCTCGCAAAATTAAATAAATCCTAACTCAATTGCAATTATTAGACTAAATATTAGCAGGTTCTTTTATTGCGAGATTCTTTTAATCACATTGTATGCCTGATATATACCTGATTCACCGGCAATGCTCAAGTCTTTTATGCCCTGCTGGACATTATCTGACAATACATGAACAATACCGCGATTGTAATAGGCTTCCGGCATATTTTTGTCCAATTCAATTGCACGGGTAAAATCTGAAATGGCATTTTTATATTCACCCCATGATGCATAGAGATTGGCACGGTTGTAATAGGCATATTGGAACTGCGGTGCAAGATCAATCACTTTATTCAGATCAGACATAATCATGTTGTAATCCAGACGGTCTTTAGCGGTACGCAGGCGCACAGCAGCACGGCAGAAATACGCAGTCCAGATATCATCATCGCCAATCATGATAGCATCAACACAATCATTCATGGCATTTTCATAATCATGTAACAGGTAATAGCAGATTGCTCTGGTTACATATACCAGACTGCTTGGATTTTTCTTTATTACCGCACCTAATTTGCTTATATAGTCATATAGATTTTCGATGTCAACGTTCCGTAACTGAATGTCAGAGCAGCATATGTTCAGTTTGGGAAGAAAACTTTCAGTACGCAGCAGTGAAATGTCATTACTGTAACGCACCAGACGGTCAACAGGATTGTCCGGTACATAATATGTGAAATAATATGAGTCAAGAAGTTTGACATCAATATTCTTGTTCTGTACTTTTCCGCGGTAATCGCTTGCAAAATTCTGATTATTATCGGGTGTATCAGGAAGAATCAGTTTTCCGTAGTTACGCACATTCTTGTCTTCTTTCTTTCTGGTCTTTCCTGTCTGACTTATAGTATCGTTTTTGTCAATACCTTCGGTCCTTAACTTTATTATGCGGAGCTGATCCTCTTCAGAACCTTTAATGTCTCCATATTGGGCACGGGTGTCGGCACGCAGCTGAAGTCCGTACAAAAACGTAGGATATTCATTAAGAACCGATGTGAAATCCTGTATAGCCCCCTTCAGATTGCCGGTAGTTCTGCGCAACAATGCTCTGTTGAACAATGCAAGATAGTTCTGGGGTTCAGAATTGAGTACACGGTCAAAATCTTCAATTGCCCTGTTGTCATCGCCAACCTGTCCACGCAGAATTCCGCGGTTGTAATATGCCATAATGTTACCGGGATTCATTCTGATAGCCAGATCATAATCACTCATAGCCCCATTCAGATCATTCTGGATATAGCGCACCAAGGCTCTGTTTATGTAATAGTCAGACTCACCGGGATTCAGATAGATAGCTCTATCAAACATCTGTTCAGATTCCTCATAACGTTCTGTCTGACCAAGAATTATACCTTTTGTATGGAAAAGCTCATGATTGTAGTTATCAAACTGTATAGCTCTGTCAATACATTCCAGAGCGGCTGCAGTATCATTTCTTTGCAACAGGACCTGACTTTTCATTGACAGTGCAGGTGTATATTTGGGTTTGAATTCAAGCAGGCGGTCAATACATATCATGGCAGAGTCAAACTGTCCTAAATTCAAATGGCACACAATCAGATTGTGCATATACCCAGATGCTTCAGGATCAATCCCAAGAGCAGCTCTGAAATCGCTCTTTGCCTGCTGGAAATTACCCTTGTGCATACGTGACAAGCCGCGTACTTCGTATGCATCCTTAAGGAACGGATTCATATCAAGAACTGTGTTGCAGTCGTTCTCTGCTCCGTTCCAATCTTCAAGATAGAACTTGGCCACACTACGCAGAAAATATGGCTCGGAAAGAAAAGGTTTTGCCTTTATTACCTGATTGAAATAGCTTATTGACAGTACATAATCCTGATAATACAATGCGCTGCGGCCCATAGTCAGCATGCGCTCCGTATTTACCTGTGCGTTAACCTTCGATGTCAGGATAACACACACAGACAGAATTATGCATTTAAGCCATTTGGTCAGATGTTTCACTTTTTCAGTGGTTTCACTTTATAGTCACAGTAGAATTTGCCGTCATGCAGATTCTTCAGTTTTCCTTTTACCATCTGTTTACGCAAAGGAGACAGACGGTCAACAAAACAAGTCTGGTCAAGGTGATCAACTTCGTGCTGTATTACGCGGGCCAGAAAGCCGTCTATCCATTCATCATGTTCGTTGAAATCCTGATCAAGATAGGATACACGCACTTTTGTTGGACGAACCACCTTTTCATGTATTCCCGGAAAACTGAGGCAACCTTCTTCATAACCGTCAGTTTCAGTTCCATACTCTTCTATATATGGATTGATGAATGCTTTGTTAAAATCCTTGTACTCCGGGTGTTCATCTGACAGGCAATCCAGACCAATTACAACAAGACGTATGGAAAGACCTACCTGAGGGGCTGCAAGACCAACTCCGTCACTCTTTTCCATTGTTTCGAACATGTTATCAATCAACTCTTTAAGTTGTGGATAATCCTTATCTATTTCTTCAGTTTCTTTTTTCAATACGGGTTGTCCGTATGTATAAATTGGAAGTATCATATTCTTTATTTTATAGTGTCCATGTATGATTGTAAAATGATTGTTGCAGATATCCGGTCAACCAGCGGCTTGTCGCGTCTGGCCATTTTGTGAAGACCAGACTCAAGTATTACCTTATGTGCCAGAACACTGGTAAAACGTTCATCGTGCATTACTATTTCTTTATCCGGAAACAGTTTTCTGATTCTGTTTACAAATGGTTTAATCTGTTTCATGCTTTCAGAATCGGTATTATCCATATTCTTTGCATATCCTACAACAATAATATCAACCTGTTCCTTCTTGAAATAATCCTTCAGAAAGTCAATCAAAGCATTTGTCTGAACGGTATCAAGCGCACCTGGAATAATGCGTAACGGGTCCGTCACGGCAATTCCGGTTCTTTTTGTTCCATAATCAATTGCCAGTATGCGTCCCATATTCACCTTTTATATAACAGCCATGATGCCTGAAAATCCTGGTTGGAACTGAAATGTTCACGGAATTCATTCAAAGCATTTCTTGCTTCTTCCAGCGTTTCACACGAGGCGCATATCACACGATATGTACGTGCCGATTCATTATATACCACATGCATGTTATACCCTTCTGCCGCAACACGTTTGCTCAGTGCATCTGCATTAGTCTTGAGTCCGAAACTGCCGCATACAACATTATATGGTTTCAAATCGTCAGCTCCAGTTACTACTTTTACAGTTTCAGCCTGATATTTGACTGCAGTGGTCACTGTAGCTGTTTTGTCATTGTTTGCAGCGGGCGCAGATGCTTGGGCATCGTTTTCTATTGCTTTCTGATAAGCCAGATGGTAAGCAATTTCATTTGACTTGCATGCTGTCAGAACTAACAATGATGCCGTTAATATGTATAATAATCTGTTCATTTGCCAATGATTGACCAGTTATGATTTGCTTCAATGTGAATGTTCCTGTTGGAACTGAATGAATTGGCTGCATGTACAATGGAAGCGTACCTTACATCGGCACCGCAATCCGAAACAGTACGTCTGCGCATCTCCAGTGCTGAAATATTCAGAGCCGACATTACAACACCGTGATTGATGTTATACAGATAATTGTCAACGGCAACAGGTATTGCATCTTTAATATCAGTTTTGAGCAGGACACGCTCTCCATAAGGTTTTGACAAGTCTATTGTATAATCAATCCCGTTGAATGACAAAAATCTTGAGGATGGATTTCCATTATATTCCTTGACCAGCAGATGCTTGCCGTTATCATAAAACAGATTAACGGAATATTCAAGAATTTTCCTGATTTCCTGCGGAGTAAGCATCAGTACGGATATATAATTGGGATATGGGAACAATTCAAAGAAATCCTTAATCCTGACCTCTCCTTTTTCAACATCAAAAGATGGTGATGCATGAAAAGCAAATGAATACGGCGTAGCTGCCATTTTCTGAAGCAGAGCATGAACATATCCTGTGTATGCTGTAGGTCCGGACAGGTAGTCGTCGACAACAACAGAAGCATCAAATGAGCCTGCAACAGAGTCCATATATTGATCAATACGTTCTTTACGGGCTTTCAGAAACTGATCAATTTTTTTATCAGTTTCCATACTGTCAAGACATACGTTCTGCATCTCAAATACAGGTTGTTTGTCTCTAAAACTCAATTCTATATGAGAAATGGCATTGCCGCCAGCGCCGGGATTTATAAAACAGGCACTGTCAAACCGGGTATGGTCATGACCAAAAATAACAGCATCAAAACCGTCTATATCTTTCAGAGCAGCAACTGTTTCTTCTTTTCCTGCGTGAAACAGGCCTATCACAGCATCAGGTCTCTCTGTTTCACGAATGTATTTAACCCAATTGGCAGCAGATTCTGCAATAGGTCTTACACTCAGACCATTCAGTATGAGAGATGGTACTTTTTCATTGACATCGGTTGTTACCATACCTAAAAATGCAATTCTGTGTCCCTTGCGTTTGATAATAGTGTATGGTTGCAGGTACGGATCTACAGAACCGGGAATCACCAGATTGGCACATATTGCCGGCCGGCGGAATTCATACATGAAGCGGTTCAGGAAATCAACACCGGTTTCAATATCATGATTGCCTGGTACAGCTATACTGCAATCCATATAATCCAGACACATTGCCGTTGTGGTATTTCCGTCAAAATTTGACGTCCTGTCATAAAAACTGGCAGGAGAATCGCTCAGAATGTCACCCAAGTCAACGTAAACCAGATTTTTTCTTGCTATACCGCTACTCTTCAGCCATGAACTCACACGTGACATACCGCCACATGGTCCGGATGAAAAATAATCACCATGAATATCACTTGTGGCTACAATATGCACTGTGCCATCGGAGCATGAGCCCAACAGCACAACACAAAGCAAGAGAGTCAGCAAGTGACTTTTTCTCATATTCCAAGATCCTTTTTCATTGCCTCAATCTTCTCCTGAGCTTTCACTTTAAGAGAATCATATTCGGCACGGCTGCTCATTGGCAGTTTGGCTTCCATGTAGAATTTGATCTTTGGTTCTGTACCGGACGGACGTACTGAAACCTTATCGCCGGCAGCAGTGAAATACTGCAGGACATTGCTTGTTTCAGGCATTACCAATGGTGTTACAGTACCGTCCTGATTATATTGTTTGAGAAGTTTGAAGTCTTTTATAAGAATAACTTTTTCTCCGGCAAGTGTCTTTGGCGGATTTGCACGGAACTGCTCCATCATGGCCTTGATTTCATCGGCACCGCTCTTTCCAGGTTTAACAACACTTACAGCACCTTCCTGGCTGAAACCATATTCAACATAGATATCAAGCAGCAGTTCATACAGAGTCTTGCCGTGTTCTTTTGCCCATGCTGCAATCTCGGAAATGAGACAGCAGGCACTGACAGCATCTTTGTCACGTACAAAATCCTGAGCAAGGAAGCCGTAGCTCTCTTCTCCACCGCCTATATATTTGTTCCCTTTTGCAAGTTCATCTGCAACCACCTTGGCAATCCACTTGAAACCGGTATAGCAGTCAAACATTGGCAGGTTGTTTTTATCTGCAATTTTCTTAATTACCTCTGTTGTTACAATGGTCTTGACAACAAATTCCTTTCCGGTCATCTTGCCAAGTGCCTTGTAGTTGGTTATGATGTAATACAGGAAAATCATGCATGTCTGGTTACCGTTGATAAGTACCCATTCGCCTTTGTTATCCTTGCAGGCTACACCCACACGGTCGGCATCGGGGTCCGATGCCATCACAAGGTCGGCATCGATTTTCTTTGCCAGATTGAGAGCCATTGTAAGAGCCTCGGCATATTCCGGATTAGGCGATACCACCGTTGGGAAATTTCCGTCTTCCACCATCTGCTCAGGCACTGTGTTGACATTCTCAAAGCCCCACATTTTGAGCGAACGCGGTATAATTACACGACCGCAACCATGCAGCGGTGTATATACCAGTTTTATATCCTTGTTGCGTTTGATAACTTCAGGATCAATGGATACAGTCTTTATTGCATCAAGATAAGGTTTGTCAACCTCTTCTCCTATTATCTGAATAAGAGACTTGTTGCCTTCAAATTTAACATCTTCTATGCGGACATTGGCAACCTCATCAATGATACCCTTGTCATGCGGAGCAAGAACCTGGGCTCCATCTTCCCAATATGCCTTGTAACCGTTATACTCACGCGGATTGTGACTTGCCGTAACATTAACACCGCTCTGGCATTTCAGGTAACGGACTGCAAAAGAAACCTCGGGAGTAGGACGCAAAGCATCGAACATATAAACCTTGATGCCGTTGGCGCTGAATATGTTTGCAACAGTTTCGGCAAACAGCACGCCGTTGTTACGGCAGTCATGACCTACAACTACGCTTATTTCCTTTCTGTCTGAAAACGCTTTTTTCAGATAATTGGCAAGTCCCTGTGTAGCCATGCCCACAGTGTATATGTTCATACGGTTGGTACCGGCACCCATTATGCCGCGCAAGCCGCCTGTTCCGAATTCAAGATCCTGATAAAAAGCGTCAATCAGTTCAGACTTGTCCTGTTTGTCAAGCATTGCCTTAACCTGCGCACGCGTATTCTCATCGAATGAGTTTCCAAGCCAAACCTGAGCTTTTTTCTCAACTAACTGCAACAATTCGTTATCCATAACTGATATAATTTAATGACTTAATATTGGCGAATATAATAATATTATCTCAATTCTGCAAGGTCAAGAACCAAACGTTCTGTTTTTTCCCAACCAAGACAAGGATCTGTAATAGACTGTCCGTAAACGTTGCCTCCAATTTTCTGGCTGCCGTCTTCTATGTAAGACTCAATCATAAGACCTTTCACAAGTTTGCGGATGTCCTGTGAATGTCTTGTTGAATGCAGTATCTCTTTGGATATACGTATCTGTTCCATGAACTTCTTTCCAGAGTTGGAATGGTTCACATCAACTATAAGAGCAGGATTGAGAAGATGTGATTCTGCATATTTCTCGGCAAGATGCATCATATCCTCATAATGATAGTTAGGTATTGACACACCCTGTTTGTTCACACTGCCGCGCAGTATTGCATGTGTAAACGGATTTCCCTTGCTTTCTACCTCACAGCCGCGATATATGAATGTATGGGAATGCATTGCTGCATGGATTGAATTCAGCATAACGGTCAAATCGCCGCTGGTAGGATTCTTCATGCCTACAGGAATGTTCAGTCCGCTGGCAACAAGACGGTGAAACTGATCCTCAACGCTGCGTGCTCCAACTGCAACATAAGACAGCAGATCTGACAGATAACTGTGATTTTCGGGATACAGCATTTCGTCTGCACAGGAGAAGCCAGTCTGTTTAAGTACTCTCATGTGCATTTTACGGATGGCAATAAGACCTTTCAGCATATCGGAGTTGCTGTTTGGGTCCGGCTGGTGCAACATTCCCTTATATCCGTCTCCAGTTGTTCTTGGTTTGTTGGTATATACGCGCGGAACAATTGTAATGACATCCTTAACTTTCTCCTGCAAACCGCGCAGACGGGTAATATAATCAAGTACTGCATCTTCTCTGTCTGCAGAGCAGGGTCCTATGACAAGCAGAAGTTTTCCGCTGTTGCCTAAAAAAATGTCTCTGATTGAATTGTCGTTGGCAACCTTTATTGAGTGCAGGTTGTCATCAACGGGGTACATATCCTTGATTTCTTCGGGGGTAGGCAGAACCCTCTTGAAATCCATATTCATTGTTTCCATATCTATTTGTTAAATAATTTTCTTCTTTCGGTTGATAAACGCATCATTTCTTTCATTGTTTCGGCATCGCTCTCTTCAAGGGCTTTGTGCAGTCTTGCAAATTCTTTCTCAAAGACAGTCATCTGTTCCAGCAATTGCGTACGGTTCATAAGGAACAGCTCTGACCACATATTTTCATTGATATTTGCAATACGTGTCAGATCACGGAATGAGTCTCCGGTGTATTCCACCAGATGTTTGGAATCCTTGCAGCACATAAGACTTACGGCAATGCAGTGCGTGAGCTGGCTCAGGAAAGCAATCATCTCATCGTGCTCCTGCGGAGAGAGGACTGATATCCTTTTGAAACCCAGAATTTCTCCAATTTCTCTTGCAACACCAACAGCATGCTGTGTGTTCTTTTCCGTAGGAGTAATAAGATAATTGGCTCCGTCAAAAATATGGATATCCATGCTTTCTATGCCTGACAATTCACGACCGGCCATAGGATGTGCCCCTATCATTTCAACATCACTGCGCAGAAAGCTCTGGATTTCATACAAGACACTACCCTTCACACCTGTTGTATCTGTCAGAATTGCGCCGGATTTGAAATAGTCCTGATACTTCTTTACCCACTCAATAAACAGTTTGGGATATAAAGCCGAAATTATGATATCAAATTGTTCTACAAATTCTTTTGTAACTTCAATGCTGCCTGCATGTATTATGCCATGTTCCAGCGCATAATCTATTGTGGACTGTCTGGCAGAGATACCCCCTACATACAACCCTTCAAGCTTGAGTTTGCACGCATAAGATGCGCCAATCATACCCAGTCCTACAACAAGTATTTTCTCATTTTTCATATAATTCTGCAAAAATATTCAACTTCCCAATCTTTTCAAAGAAATCAGGGAAACTCTTGGACACAGCCCCGCAATCTTTTATTGTGGCTCCGAAAGCCGATGCCAACACCGCCAGACTCATTGCAAGCCGATGATCGTTATGTGAATCAAATTCAATTTCCGGCATAGGATGCGTTACGTTTCCCGGCATTATGGTCACGCTGTTTTCTTCAATCTTGAATTCTGTACCAATTTTGGCCAGTTCCATACATATATCGGCAACACGGTCGCTTTCTTTGATACGCAGACGTCTTGTATTTTCAAACCGTGCTCCATGTTTTATTGAAGCCATTGTGAACAGAACAGGTCCCAGGTCTATACAGTTTTTGACATCGATTGTGCAACTGTCATTATCCAGCATTCTGAAATACTCTTTGTAAACACGGTCTCCCTGCAAGGAATCGGAATCCAGTCCGGTAACATTTACATTTCCGCCAATGTAATTGAAAAAATCAAGAAATGCAGCATTGGACCAGTCTGCAGGACATACACTGTCTGCTGGGCGATAATGCTGACCACCCGGTACAAGAATTGTATTCTCTTCAAACCTTACACATATTCCGTAACGTTTCAATACGTCAATGGTAATATCAACATAAGGACGGCTCTGCAGTTCTCCCAAAATCTCTATTCTGCTATCGTTCTCCAGTAACGGTAAAGCAAACAGCAGACCGGTTACAAACTGGCTGCTTATACTGCCGTCAATTCTGAAAACTCCGCTTTTAAGTTTTCCATTTGCGGAAAGATAATTATCTGCAGATGAGTATTTTACACCCTGTTCATTAAAGATATTTGTATATACGCCAAGACCTCTGGATAACAGTTTGGGAGTACCTTTCACCACTGCGTTTCCTGCAAGAGCCAGTGCAACAGGTAACATAAACCGCATGGTTGAACCGCTTTCGTTACATTCCAGAACAATTGGATCTGTCATGTTCAATTTGTTCTGTTGCATTGATACGGAATTGGCCTCTATATCAAACCTGCAGCCCAATGCCTTCACACAGTTCAGCGTTGCCTTGATGTCTTCAGACAAGGCAATGTTGCTTATGGTCTGAACACATGAATCTTTTTCAAGACTTGCCAGGAACGATGCCAGAATAAGACGGTGCGCATAGCTCTTTGAAGGAGGCGCAGCAACAGTTCCGCATGCAGTACTTTTATGTATCTTACAGTATTTCATATTTCCAATGAATCAATACTGCACTGACAGATTTCAAACTCACCTATAGTGTTCACTCTGATTATACGGATATTGTCAGACATGGCTTTTTTGTCAAGTCTGATCAGGTTTTTCAGTTCATTGGCAGAATATGCGCATTCGGTTGGCAGATTGTATTTGTCAAGTAGTCTTTTGATGCGTGTCTTTACATCGGGAGCAGAAAAATAGAGCATACCCATACCCACTGCCTCGCCATGCAGATACTTGCCTTTTCCTAACGTTTCAATTGCGTGACCTACGGTATGACCAAAGTTAAGCACTCGTCTCAAGCCTTTTTCCAAAGGATCCTGACAAACCACATTGCCTTTGATTTTCAGGCTGATACGGATTATTTCATCAAGATCATTTTCAAGATTTGTGCTGTTTTCTATCAATTCAAACAACTGTCTGTCAAATGTCGCGGCCATTTTGATTGACTCAACAAGTCCGCTGTGCAGCTGTCTTTCAGGAAGAGTTTTAAGAGTATCAGTATCAACAATAACCTTATGCGGCTGATAGAATGCTCCAACCATATTCTTTACACCGTAAAAATCAACTGCTGTCTTTCCTCCTATTGAAGAATCAACCTGAGACAGGAGTGTGGTAGGAATATTGTAAAATCTGATGCCGCGCATATAGGTCGATGCCACAAAACCTGCAAGGTCACCCACAACGCCACCACCTACAGCAACAACGGCATCAGTCCTGGTAAAGGAGTGTTCCTTCATGAACTCCAGTATTTTGCACCAGTTGTCAATATTCTTGCTCTGTTCGCCCTGTTCAATGGTAAATATGACAGCGTTCTCTGCCTTTGCGGCAATTGTTCTGCTGTATTGCTGAGGAACGCCGCTGTCTGTAAGAACAAGAATCTTGCCTGTCATAGGAATAAGTTCTTCTATACGGTTCAGAGCGCCGCGCTCAATTACAATACGCTTGCAGTCATCAGTACCTTTGATTTGAGATATCACACCGGCCTGATACTGTTTTGACAGAGAAATCATATGCTGAAGAAAATCAACAAAATATGCTCTGATTTCAGGATCCTGGATATACTCCGCATCGCGGCTTATAAGAGACTGTTCCCTGTCAAGATCCTCAATTGGAAGCGAATGTTGCAACTTATACTCAGCAATTTCCCTGGCAGCCTGCATTCTTTGCATAAACAGACCAGCCAGTTCTTTGTCAATACGGTTGATTTGATTTCTTGCGTCTTCTATCATAATATGTGTAATGCCTTGATAACAAAAATACCCCCTACGCTTGCGCTGCATAGGAGGTTGTATAAGCGTTTCTTACAACTGCAAAGTTACAAAAAAACTTTAGAATCTCTTCCTAATCAAGAGTAATTTTAAGCTTATTGAATCCAAGAACATTAAAATATTCAACATTCTTGCAGATTTTCACCAGCATACCGATTGATGACAGGTCATCACTTACATTCTCAAGCGGGTTGAACTGTTTTCCGTTGTCACGTATAATCAGTGTATTGTGTCCCTCAATTTCAACAATACGTATGTCAATATCAGTAATCTTATCCTCTACCCTGCTACAGATATCCACCGTAACCTCTTCTGCCGCAACTGCAATAAGATAAGACTGTTTTTTGTCCATTTCCTTTTTTTCAAATTCATTCTGAAGGAATTCAGACACTTTCGATGCCTGTTCCGTAGTGGCCTTCAAAGAAAGCGATGCCACCTGTTTGGTCATTGAGTCATCAAGCAGTAATATTCCGCGGTATTTCCCGGGATTCTTTTTTCTGATAACCGTTACTGCAGCTATAATAAAAACTAAAGTCAGGAAATACGATAATGGAATGGATATCATAAAACCGTCAAGACCCATAAGATGAGTCAGAATATACGTTGGTACAATGGTAAAAACAACCAAACGCATTAAAGTGATTACCATAGAGAATTGTGGACGTCCAAGTGTTGCATAGTAAGAACCGAACAATGGAATATATGCAAGAAAAAGATATCCTGCAGCGCATATACGCAACATCTGCGCCGTAAATTCAAGATCATTCTGATTTCTTATTCCGAATGCTTTGGCAAGCAGTTCAGGAAAGCAGCATACTATTACAACAGTAACCAGCGCTCCGCTTACAAGAAAAATCTTGGAACGGCGGTACACATATCTTATTCCGTCAAAATCACATTCGCCAAGAAATGTACCAACCATAGGAGTCATGGCACCTATGGTTGCCGACACAAACATAAAAAGTATGGCATCGGCAGTAGCAACTATGGTATAGGCAAGCAATGCACTGTTGCCGCCATAGTTCTGAGCCATGGTATTCAGATACCATGCACTGACAGACATACACATTGTCATTACAAAAGAACCTGAAAAACCGGTAGAAAGCATCTGGCCTGCTGTTCGGGACGACGATTGCAGTTCGGAGCCCAGTACTGCACAGTCAAAACGGAATATTGAATTCTTCCTGAAATAATAACTCAAAGCAATAGTCAGGACAATTGCATGTGCACAGAACGTAGCAAGACTTGCCCCTTTAATATCCATTCCAACTGGGCCCATGAAAATCCAGTCAAGCACAATGTTAAGAATAATGGATACGCTCATTATACCGCTGGAGAACTTGGGAAAGCCGTTCAGTTTTATGCAAAGCGATATGTATGCTACCATTGCCCATGCAGGAACATCAAGGATAAACCACACATAGTATTTCTTTATAAGTTCCAGCAATTCACTGTCCTGAGTAAGAAAATTACAGACAGGATTCTTGAACAACAGACATACAGCCGCACACGTACCACTGACAAGAAGCGAAAGAAGCAGACCTATGGAATATACACGGTTACGGTTCTGTATATCATCACCACCGCTTGCTTTTGAAAGAAATATCTCACTTGCCATTACTATCATGGATACCAGAGCCGATGTTATCAGCCCTAGAGGCATGATAAGACGTATTGCAGACAAAGATATTGCACCTAACAGATTGCCGGCAATCACAGAATCAAAAATACCAAGAATCATGCCGGTCAGATTCAGGACCAGTGCCGGCAGGAAAAATTCGGCATGTTTGCTGTTTATAGTATTTGCATTGCGTTGGAATTCCATACAAGTAACCGTTCAGACAAAAATAATCTCTCATTTCAACAATTACAAATTTTTTTATACATTTGTGAGAAATACTTAAAATGGAATTTAACTAATTGACAGTTACTCACTAAATTATTTTGTCAGTTCAGATTACAACATAATTACTCAATATTAATTTTATGAAAAGACAAATTTTATCATTTGCACTCAGTGCCATGTGTGCAGCAGCTTTCGCCCAGTTCGGAGGTGGCATGATGGGCGGTTTCGGGGGATTTGGAGGTTTTCAGGCTCAAGGGAACCAGTTGGAGGAATACACCTCAGAATCATTTATGGATGTTGATTATGTAGGAGATAATCAGGTATATCACAAATGCGATATCTACCTTCCGAAAGATGTAAAAGGTCCATACCCTGTAGCAATTCACATTTACGGTTCAGCTTGGTTCAGCAACAATTCAAAAGGTGCTGCAGACCTTAACACAATCTGCGCAGCATTCCTTAAAGCTGGTTACGCAGTAGTTTGCCCCAACCACCGTTCAAGCGGCGATGCAAAATGGCCTGCACAGATCAACGATATCCGCGCCTGCATCCGTTTTGTCCGCGGCGAAGCAAAGACATACAATTTTGATCCGTCTTTTGTTGTAACATCAGGTTTCTCTTCAGGCGGTCACCTTTCAACCGTAGCAGCAACATCAAGCGGTGTAAAGACATGGCAGCGCGGCACATCAAAAGAATATGACCTTGAAGGTAATCTTGGCAAGTACCTTGATCAGAGCAGCGCAGTCCAGTGCGCATGTGACTGGTCTGGTCCTAATGATCTTCTTCACATGACCTGCGATAATTTCAAGCCTATGAGCATGGGCGGTCAGACACCCGAAGAATCAGTAATGGGTCTTTCATTTGCAGACCACCAGGATGACTTTGCAGCACTTAGCGCTCCTACATATATTGACAAAAAAGATGTTCCAATCATCATCTTCCACGGTCTCCAGGACAACGTGGTTCCAAGTTGCGTCAGCGAGATTCTGTTCTTTGCCCTTAAGGATGCTGGTGTTAAGACAGAACTCACACTTGAACCGGAAGGCGGTCACGGCATGGGTATGTACTCAGAGGAAAATCTGAACAAGATGATTAACTTTGTAAACGATGTCAAAGCTGCTTCTTCTAACGGCAAGAAGGCTAAAAAATCAAAGAAATAATTTAAAGACTGAATAAATACCAGGAGGTTGGCTTGTGCTTCAAGTCAACCTCTTTTATTATCTTTGCGGAGGACAAGTGTAAACTGTCAATGAAAAGGATTTATCTGCATATATATCTATCTGTTATTGTGCTCTTGTTGTTCTCATGCACAAAGAATGACCATTCATTCAATCCAACACCTGTCCCTCAAATAATTGAATATTCAATCAACGGACAACCGGCCCGGATTGAAAATACGGTTCATGGTATTACAATGATGTCTGTTTCATTGCCGTACGGAACAGATATAAGTTCATTGACAGCACGGTTCAGTACATCGGATTGCACCGATATAACAGTTGACGGAACAGACCAGGTCTCAGCAGTAACACAAAACAATTTCAGCATGCCGGTTATATATGAACTGAAAAACAACGGAGTATCAAATTATTACACAGTATCAATAGCCTACAGCAATCTGCCTGTTCTGTACATAAATACTCCATCAGAAGTTGACAGCCGTATCACATGGATAGAGAACAGCACTGTATTCCTGACAAATGCAGGCGGAATGAGTAATATATACAGCAGTGCAAATATAAAAGGACGCGGAAATACAACATGGAAATATCCCAAGAAGCCTTTCTCAATAAAACTCAAATCCAAAGAAAAAATTCTTGGAATGGCAAAAGACAAACATTGGGCACTTATTGCAAATTACCTTGACCGCACCTATATCCGCAATGCATTGACATATCTGATAGAACAACAGACTGACGGAATATCATGGATTCCTGAGGGAAGATATGTTGATCTGGTTCTCAACGGAAAGTTTCTTGGCAACTATTTTCTTTGCGAGAAAGTAAGGGTAAGCAAAAAACGTATAGACATAAGTCCTGAAGGCTGTCTGCTGGAATTTGACATCAATTTTGACGAAGACAACAAATTCAAGACACAAAGGCTCAATATGCCTGTCAATATACAATATCCAGACAATGGGGAGCTTTCCCGGTCCATGTATGATTCGATAAAGAATTATATCAACAGATTTGAGACATTGGTCACTGCAAAAGATTTTCCTTCAGACGGAGAATACCGCAGTATGATTGACATCAATTCTTTTGCAGATTGGTACCTGGTTACGGAGCTTATCAACAACGCTGAACTGTCACATCCCAAAAGCGTATTCATGTACATAGATAAGGACGGCAAACTATGTATGGCAACACAATGGGACAATGATTGGGGTACATTTCAAACACCGGAATTGTGGGCCGCCCGTCCACACTTCTACTATAAGTATCTTATGGCAGACAAACAATTCCAGGACACAATTGTACAACGTTGGAACATGTTGCGCCCCAGACTTGAGCGCATTATGCCTCAGATAGATTCCCTTTACCGGGTAACATACAAATCCTGTCTCTACGACAGTCAGCTTTGGGAATCAAGTATGGAGCACAGTCCCAACAAAGATGCACATCTGAGTCAGGACAGTGCCATAATGTGCCTTAAAGAATATCTGAAAAAAAGGATTGGGTGGCTTGACAGGGAATTCAATAATTATTGATCATTCCAATAATCTTCTCCGTATTGCGTTGCGTGAATATATGTCCGAAAGCGCCTACAGAAACAGGATATTTCTCACCCTCATATTCAACGTGTCCTATGCTGACAATAAAATAATTGTCAACACGCAGATAGTTCTCCACAGCTTTCTCTGTTACCTGCGTTCCGAACATTGAACCCAAAGCCAACGCTGTCTGACCCAACCCGCCAAAACGGCCTGCCATTTCTCCGTACTCCTGATGGATATATTCATCAAAAACACGGCTTGAAATCTGTTTGATTTCAGTAACATGGCTTTCCCTTGAAGGACAGGTCAGAACCATCACAACAATCAGAACTATTACTGCCAGAAGAGCATACAAACCTGTTTTTTTCATACAGTTAAAGTTTGCGGTATCACAAAGAGTTGTAGAGGAATATTACAGGATTGTCTTCCTGACTGTCATACATGTCAGCAATTTTTTTCTGCAGTGGTGAATAATCTTCCTCGTCGTTCAGCATTGAAGGGAAACCTTGCCACAATTCGCCGTAGCGGCCATTGTACACAAACTGAGGCAATACGCGCCAGTTCATATTGTCAATTTTGTAACAATATCTGTAAACATTCTTCCCGTCATAGACATTGTAGTTGTAAACGGACCAGTTCTCACCATCTGTACCGCATACCGTATTCCAGAAACAGATGCTGTCACCTTTCACATTCAGAGACGTTGCTCCCATACTCTTACGCTGGTCATGTGTGGAAAATGGATATACCCACGTAAGATATTTGCCAAGCTGCTCTCCGTTATTCTTTTCCAGATCTGTAATCATATACTTGTCCGGAATAGCGAACATATCATCATACCGGAAAGAAGGTCCCTGTGTAAGAACTCCTTCTTTGCTGTAATTGTAAATTGTTACAAAATTGAAACCGGTTCTTGGGAAAGAAATACCGCCATCATGTCTGCAATAGTCGGATTGTGATGCATTTGCCAATTCCCAGCAGAAATCATAGACATCGTACATCAGAACTGTATCTATTATGGCTCCGGTTTTTGTGTCAATAATAAACTTGCCTCCAAAAGAAACTTCATTGTCTTTTTCTGATTTTTCACCTAGAAAACTTGATCTCAAGCCAGACTGTTCGAGTTTGGAAATCATCATTCTTTTGCTGTCCAGCAGACAGAAAGAAGAAACCTGTGAAGTACCATCCTCGTCAAGCATCAGTTTTCCCTGATAAATAAAGTTATTACCTTTGTAAACCTGCATATAAATACTGCCACGGTTACTGCTGATATACAGCAAAGAATCTTCTACAGAGTAAGCCAGAGAAGAAATTACTTCATATTCTCCTGGGCCGCGTCCCTGACGGTCAAGCACACCTATCACAGAATCTTTGTATATTTCATACAGAGTGGCCCTGTCTGAACTTACCATAAAGAGATAATCTCCATAACACTCCGTAGGGCCTATATCCTTGAGAAGAATATCTGTTTTTACAGGAATCAGAGTTACATCCTCGGCTGCCGTCATATTGAATTCCTCAATGATACTCTCCGGCAGAAGAATTGTTTCCGGAATCACATAAGAAGATGTATTTGATTTGTTTCCACAACTACACAGTATGGCTGCTGATATTACACCGGCCAATAACGATTTCATTTTTTTCATCTGACTTTATATTTAGCAATTGAATATTTCTGCAATAATAAACGCAACATATCAGAATTGCAAATTATTTGCATCAATTTGCAACAGTCTCACATCCAATTAAGATTATTTAACAGCCATATTAAATTCATGTATTCCGCATTCATTATTTATAGGTAGCCACGAAAAATCAGATTATAAGCTGTTTGTAAAGAAAAATATGCAACAACCCATCAACAACCTCATGAAAAGCACTTCTCGTTGCCGGAACGTTCTCAAATGCCAGGGGATTTGCACACCATCGCCACTTGCAGAGACCGAACGTTCTCAAATGCACACCATTCTGCACACCATCGCCACCTTCAGAGGCCGAACGTTCTCAAACGCCCGCCA
>JAKSIO010000015.1 GCA_024398785.1 Bacteroidaceae bacterium
TGAACAGGGGACAGGTTCCGTTCGCCATTTCCCTACGCTTGTATTTGGATATATGCGTTTCGGACGCTCGCAGTTAGCGCTACCGCTAACCTGCTTTGCTTCCGTCTTTTTACGAATGGTATTTGGATATATGCGTTTCGGACGCTCGCAGTTAGCGCTATGCTGACCTGCTTTGCTTCCGTCTTCTTTACATTCGTATTTGGATATATGCGTTTCGGACGCTCGCAGTTAGCGCTACCGCTAACTAACTGCTCGTCCCTCCCAAAAGTTAGTCTTGCTGAGCTTTGAAAAACAAGTTTTTCACGCTCATCAATCCTATCTTCCGGGCCCCTCCCGTTCACCTCAGAACGGGTGCTGATGGTCCTCCACGCATATATCCAAATACTGACTCTGAGGTCAACAGCATCAGTATTCATTTTGGACCGTGCGGCAAATGCAGGCAAAACGCAGCACGGTCCCCATCAAACCCCGCAAAACGCTAAGGATGGTGTTGGGAAAGTAAGCAAAACGCAACACGGTCCCCAGTAAAATCCGCGAAATACGAAGGATGGTGTTGGGAAAGTAAGCAAAGTGCAACACCGTTGGCATCGCAAAGTACGCGTAAAAGGGTCAAAATGCGTAGGAAGGAACAAAAAAAAGACCGGGCAAGATAAGTTGTCCGGTCTTTTATTTGGATGTAAAATGTAATCTGATTACTTCTGCAGCAGTTTGCCGTCTGAACCAAGAACGTTTACAATCTTGTGGATGTACATCTTCTTCATGTTCTCACGAGCAGGTTTCAGATACTGACGTGGGTCAAAATCACCCGGGTGCTCAGCAAGATGCTTGCGGATAGCAGCAGTCATAGCCAAACGTGAGTCAGAGTCAATGTTGATTTTGCAAACAGCGCTCTTAGAAGCCTTGCGGAGCTGCTCCTCAGGAATACCAATTGCAGCTTCAAGCTTGCCACCAAACTGGTTGATAGTGTTAACCTCGTCCATAGGAACTGAAGATGAACCGTGGAGAACGATTGGGAAACCAGGAAGTTTCTTCTCAATTTCCTCAAGAACATCAAATGCCAATGGAGGTGGAACAAGAACACCGTTAACCAATGTGCACTGTGCAGGTGTAAACTTGTGTGCACCGTGTGATGTACCTATAGAGATAGCCAATGAATCGCAACCTGTACGTGTAGCGAATTCAATTACCTCTTCAGGTTTTGTATAATGTGATTCTGCAGCAGAAACCTCATCTTCAACACCGGCAAGAACACCAAGTTCAGCCTCTACTGTTACATCGAACTGATGAGCGTAGTCAACAACTTTTTTTGCAAGAGCTATATTCTCTTCGAATGGCAGGTGTGAACCGTCAATCATAACAGAAGAGAAACCGTTGTCAATACAATCCTTGCAGAGTTCAAAACTGTCACCGTGATCAAGGTGAAGAACAATTTCAGGATGTTCGCAACCAAGTTCCTTTGCATATTCTACAGCACCTTTTGCAAGGTTACGCAGAATTGTGCCGTTTGCATAGTTACGTGCACCTTTAGAAACCTGCATGATAACTGGAGACTTTGTCTCAACAGCAGCCATTACAATAGCCTGCATCTGCTCCATTGTATTGAAGTTGAAGGCAGGGATAGCATAACCACCCTTAACGGCAGCCTTGAACATTTCGCGGGTATTTACCAAACCCAGATCTTTGTAATTTACCATATTGTTTAGTTAAAAAGTTTGACTTTTTCACGCCTTTCTACGAAAAGCGGTGCAAAGGTAGTAAAAATATAAGAACCATGCCAAATATTAACAATAAAAAGAGTTACTTTTGCAGACATGAGCCAAAACAAGGCTCCATACAATCCACAATATGGTAAAAGTCATTTTTTTTGATATAGACGGCACACTGGTCAGCCTTAAAACCCACAGAATGCCTGAGTCAACACATTCAGCATTGCAGCAGCTGCGTGACAAAGGCATCAAAATAGTTATCTGCAGCGGCAGGCCCATGTGTCTGATTGACAATCTTGAGGGAGAAAATTTTGATGGATACATTACCGTCAACGGCGCAATATGCCAGATAGGAGACAACATTGTTTACAAGCATGCGCTTCCCCAATCAGAAGTACAGAACTGGATCAATTACTCCCACGCCAACAAGGTTGACGGATGTATGATTACGTTGGACAGTGTATATATCAACAGGGTTTCTCCGGCCGCCGTGCAATTTTTCGAAATACTGAACTACCCTCTGCCTCCTGTAAAGGATTTCCGCGAATTGTCAGACACCCCAATTTTTCAGATAGTAGGTCTGATATCAAAGGAACAGGAGATGCATGCCAAGGCAGCCATGCCGGGGTGCACATTCAAGCGTTGGCATCCGCTATTCACGGACATAATAATGGGAGAAAACAACAAAAGTCTTGGTATGCGTTCAATGCTGAAACACATGGGTATAGACCGTTCTGACTGTATGGCGTTCGGCGATGGTGACAACGACCTGGAAATGCTTGATTATGCCGGAATTGGTATTGCAATGGGAAACAGCGATGACGAAGTGCACGCCCATGCCGACTATGTTACAACAGACTGCGAGGATGACGGAATTTTGAATGCACTGAAACATTTCAAAATTTTGTAAAAATTACAGGATTTCTTTGGCACATTAAAAAGAATATAGTACATTTGCACCCTGAAAATCCATTACACAGATTTTTTGTTACCAAACAAGAATTAAAACAATAAAAATTAAACAGATATGAAACAGGGAATTCATCCAGAAAGCTATCGTCCGGTTGTTTTCAAAGATATGTCAAACGGTGATTGTTTCCTTTCACGCTCAACATGTGCTACAAAAGAGACAATTGAATTTGAAGGTCAGACATATCCTTTGATCAAGTTGGAAATCTCCAACACATCACACCCGTTCTTTACAGGTAAGTCTAAGTTGGTAGATACAGCCGGTCGCGTTGACAAGTTCTTGAACCGTTACGGCAAAAAGAAATAATATTCCTAACAAGATAAAAAGAACAGGGAGGCTAAAAAGTCTCCCTGTTCTTTTTTTACATATGAGCAAATTATTTGAAACGCTTGCCGTTCCACCGCAATTCAACAGGTTGCTCTGTGAACCAGTTCAAAAATCTGACGCTGTCTTCCACACTTAAAAACGCGTTGCCCGTGTATTTGAACCAAAGTGACTGTCCAAGCGTATCGGCCTCAATAATGTAAGAATCTAACGGGATACTGTTTTCAAGCAACCTTATTGAGTCATTTTTTGCATATTCTTTCTTAACAAAGTTCCGCAGAGACGGCATCGGACACAAAGATTCATCAACAATACGCTGCCATTCAGTAGAATAAAAAGAAATCACACTCAAAGGAACGGACGTATTAAAAGTATGTATCAAAGATAAAACCGTATCAGTTTTATGGGTGAACATTACCATCTCCACATGCGATGCTAGTGTATACAAAAAACTGAGCCGCCTGTCAGAAACATCAATGTTACCGTCTCCATCTTCTCCAGCATATTGAATAGCGTCATACATATCCAGAAGGTCCAGTCTGTCTCTCTTCTCCATAACAGGCAATATAGTGTCAGGCATAGAGACAAAGAAATCACGTATTTTCAATGAATCAGCAAATACCGTTTGAGAAACAAACAAAACTATTGACAATAATACAATCCTACACCTCATACACACTATCAGGATACTCTACTCTATCTAAAAACAGACCTGCTGCGGGAACGGAATCGCCTGCACTGCATCTGTCCTTGCATTCAATTATTTGAACAAAACGTTCCATATCAATTTTACCGCGCCCCAATTGAAGCAATGTTCCCACAATGGCACGTACCATATTGCGCAAAAAACGGTCAGCCTCAATAACAAACTCAAGTCTGCCGTCAGGCAACACATTCCACTGCGCCACAGAAACGTGACAGATATTGGTCTTTGTATCGGTATGCAACTTGGCAAAGCTGGTAAAATCTGAAACATTCAATAAAACCCCTGCCGCCTTATTCATCAATTCCACATCAGGCATTGAGAACATTCGCATGCAATATTTTTTTTCGAATGGATTCTTGGAAACAGAAACATAATACCTATACCTGCGTAATATGGCATCGAAACGGGCATGAGCGTCATCTCTAACATGTACCATATTGTTTACGGCGATGTCACCGGGAAGCAGCATATTCAATTTGCCGGTCAGTAACTTTACATCAGTATCATCAGGAAGATCAACATGCGCAATCATCTGGTGCGCGTGCACACCTGCATCAGTACGGCCAGCTCCAACTATGTCAACAGGTCTCTGATAGATTGTTGACAGAGCCTTTTCGATAGTTTCCTGCACAGACTTATCTTTTGGCTGGCGTTGCCAACCGCTATAGTCCGTTCCATCATAAGATATGTCAAGAAAAAATCTCATATCCTTGCTTTCAGCCTATCTGATTCTTTAAATTGGCAATATGACACGCCACCAGAGCTGCTGTTTCAGTGCGCAGACGTGACGGTCCCAATGAAACAGGTTCAAATCCATTGGCAAGTGCCATCTCAATTTCAGAAGGAGAAAAATCCCCTTCCGGTCCAATCAGAACCAAAGCGTTGGTATTCGGTGTTAGAACATCCTGCAGCAACTGTTTGCGTCCCGGCTCAAGATGGGCAATACATTTGACACCATCAAACGGAGTTTTGACAATATCATTAAAACTGATCATATTGTCAAATTGCGGCAAAGTTGCCTTATAGGACTGTTTCATAGCGGAAACTGCTATACGTTCAATTCTTTCGGAATTTATACTGCAACGCTCGCTGTTGCATGTTTTCATGAAACTGATACGGTCAACACCTATTTCAACAGCTTTCTCCACAAACCACTCATTGCGATCCATCATTTTTGTAGGAGCAACTGCAACACATATCTGCCCTTTCCACAGATCGGGTTGTTTTGACCGTTCCGTTATATGCACCAGGCACCGTTTGGGAGAACATGCCGTAAGAACCGCCTTATACATATAGCCCTTTCCATCAGTTACACTGATTTCATCACCTTCTTTCAAACGCAGCACACGCACAGCATGCACTGCCTCTGCCTGAGGCAATTCATTTGTCTGTTCAATATCAGGAGCGTAAAACAGCCACATAAACTACTGCTTTTGAGCATTGATAATATCACGGATTTTGGCTGCAAGTTCATAATTTTCCGACTTGATAGCCTTTTCCAACTGTTCTTGAAGCGGAATCTCAAACTCCTCCTTCTTGACAACCAGGCTGCTTTTGTCAAGCAATTCCGTGTCTATATATATAGGAACTTTTGCACGTATGGCAATAGCAATGGCATCGCTGGCTTTTACATTTGCCATTATCTTGCTGTCACCTAAAGAATCTGTAAAAGCCATATCGGCCACATACATAAAATGGTCCAAACGGGTAATAGTCACACTTGTTATATTGATTCCGCATGTAGCAGCCAGTTGCATATACAAATCCCATATTGATGGAAACTGCATGCCTCCTATGGAAAAATTCAACATAACGGCCTGCGGACTATCAAGTCCTAACAAGACCGAAATCATTCTTTGGCCACCAATCTCTTTCATGATGACAGCCGGTATATGGTTCTTATTGGGAGTACCTACAAAACCTATACGGTACATTTCCAATTCAGATAAATTATTGTCCATAAAGTCACTTTTTATTTCGGTACAAAATTAGGAAAAGAAACAACAAGACAAACATATACGCCGAAAAAATGAGCCATATGCTAGTCCAGTTGCCAACAAGGTATGAAACACCGTCCACCACCTTTGACTCCGTAAATTTATTTACAACAAACTGACATGCAACAATTCCTACTGTTCCTCCCAAACCGTTGCTGAACATCAGCACAAATCCTTGTGCGCTTGAGCGTATGTTAGCCGGAACATTCATATCAATGTATAGCGATGTGGCAATGGAATACAGATTGAACGATACTCCGTATATCAGCATTGACAGAATTATCAGCAATGCAGAAGGCATACACGGCGTTGCAAAAGCCAAAAGCACAAAATGCAATATCCATGAAATTATACCTATTGCATATACACTCTTGATTGAAAAGTTCTTCATGAAAACCGGCACCAGCAACATCACCAAAGCCTCAGCAATTTGCGACACAGACAAGAGCAAAACAGAATTTCTGACAAAAAAGACGTTACGCATAGCCGGATCAGCGGCAAAACTATCCAGGAAAGGACCGTTATAAGCATTCGAAAGTTGCAGGCTCAATCCTATGAAGAAAGCAAAAAGGAGCAAAACAGCAAGATTCCGTTCCTTCAACGGAGCTAAAGTCAGAGATTGGCTTGAATGTTGTCTGTGTTCACCTTTATGCTCTTTAATCATGCACGATGCCAACAACAGCAATGCTGAAATAAAAGCACCCTGAACAAACAGCATACCGGATTGCTGTCCCTTCAACCAATTGACTATCCACATGGAAAATACAAATCCTACTGTACCCCACATTCTGATTGCAGGAAAATGAGCCACAGTATCATAACCATTCGCGGACAATTCCTGATAGCTTAAAGAAAAATACAGAGAAATGGTTGGAATAAAGCCAGCTGACAAAACAAAAAACATCACCGCATACACCGTAAGGGAAACACCGCCGGACAGTGCATAACATCCAATAGAGGCCAACCCTATCATGGATATTATATGACAGATTCTGTAAACTTTCAAGGTTGAGAGCCACTTATCGGCAACATAACCTGTCAATATGGGAATAACCAGTGCAACAAAACCCTGAATTGCAAACAGGAATCCAACATTTCCGCCAAGTCCTCTGTTAGCAAAGAATATTCCCATCGAGGTCAGATAAGACCCCCAAACAGCATATTCCAGAAAACCGATTATTGACAATTTTGATTTAATCCCAAGCATATTTCAACATTATTAGACATATAAAAAAACGAAAGGAAGTTATCGTCACGACAACTTCCCCTCCAATTAAAATCTAATACCATGAAAAACACATCGCAAATTTATCCATTGTTTTCAATAAAACAAAGAAAACATAAAAAAACTGCAGCCGTTTAACAATAATTAAGATTCTGTTTCAGAAGGGACTTTATTAACTATTAGCATATTATGCTTTACCAGGTCGTCAAGATACATCCAAATCTTCAATGTAGCCCACGCATCAGTCGCAGCATAACATATCTGAGAAGGAAGCAACTCCTCGGCCTGCCAATTGCTCAAACGCTGGGCTTTTGATATTTTCATATTGAAAAGCAAGGCATACAATCTCTGCAGACCTATTTCTTCTATACCCAAAGCGTGAACATAATCCTGCAGTTCAACAAAACCGGCAGGATCAAAACTGCGTCTTGCAGATAAAGCAGAAAAATCATCTTTAGTAGACAAACCCACTTTAACAATATCAGGACTTTGAAGAATATCAACCAGACAATCCGGGAATCCTGTCAGATGCAATCTGAACAAATATGCCTTAGTCAAAGTTGAGAACTGCAAGAGCGACACTTTATAGTGGACTCCACGTTGAAAAGATGGTTTTGTTTCCGTGTCAAACCCAATATACTTTTCCTTTTTCAATTCCAGTACGGCATCTTCCGCTTCCTGTACAGTATTGATAACTACAGTTTCACCAGGGAACTTGACAACAGGATAAGTATTGATCAACGACTTATCAACTTTGCTTAATATCGTAACCTTTTCTCGTTTCATCAATGAGCACAAAGTTACTTATTTTTTATGACAATCCGTCTTGCACAGTTTGAAAAATAAAGTTAACTTCGCAAATCATAATAAATATCACCATATCACATAATGGCAACCAGAACAAAAAAGACAAAAAAAGATCAAGATAAAAAAAGTCATCAGTCAATATTCAAGAGTGATACTTTCAAATTCATTTTCGGAGCGATACTCATTATATTAGGTCTGTATATTTTTTCCTCATTCTGTTTCTTCTTCATCCACGGAGGTCAGGATCAGGACATTGTACTTGCCCAAAATGCTTCAACTGTAGAGCTGAACAACTACATTCAGGAAAGTTTGAGCAACAATCCAGTCTCCAACGAGTCTGGTAAGGGCGGGGCCTCCCTGTCACAGTTTCTGATTAACGATTCATTCGGAATTTCCGCACTCTTCATTCCTATTTTTCTGATATTCTTCGGTGCGAACTTCATGAATCTGACTCATATCTCAAAATTCAAAAGTTTTGCAACATGCACATTCCTCATGATTTGGGGATCAGTAGCGCTCCATTTTTCCCTGGAAAAAGTCTTTCAGAACAGTTTCATTTCTCCTGGAGGAAAACATGGACAACTGGCAACTGAATGGCTGGTTGAGAATATCGGTTTTGTAGGAGTCATACTTCTACTGTTCCTGACAATCATAATTTTTATTGTATGCGTCAATCCCAGTTCAAAGGAATTTATCAGGAATCTGATAATCAGATGGAAAGAGAAAATCAACCAGCGCCGGCTGATGCGTAAGGAGAAGGCTTTAACGAATCAGGATACTTCAGAAGGCTCCATTCCGGAACCTGTTGCCATGGCTGAATCCAAGGCAGATACTGAAGACAAGACTGCAGATATGGACACTGACAACTCCGATTGGACAAACATATCAGGCAATTCCGGTCAGAAGAATACAGACAGTACTCAGGAAGAAAGTGCCGTTGTCATGGAAGAAGCTGCAGATGATACAGAAAAAACAACCAGCAAGCCCAACCGTCGCACTCAAAAAAGCAACGAACAGCCCCAGGCTGATAATGACCAGGTATCGTTTTCCGCAAAAGTTGGCAATGCCGAAGAAACAGTCAAAAAATTGCAGCCATACAACCCGCGTCTTGATTTGTCCCGCTACAAGTTCCCTAATCTGGATCTTGTCAACCGCAGCAACATGCAGGGCCCAACTATTGACAACGAAGAACAGGCTGCAAACAAAGAACGCATCATAACAACTCTGCGCAATTTTGATATAGAAATTACACACATCGATGCCACAGTAGGTCCAACAATTACACTTTATGAGATAACCCCGGCACCCGGCGTGCGTATTGCAAAAATACGTAATCTTGAAGATGACATCTGCATGACGCTTGCCGCCACCGGTATCCGTATCATTGCACCTATACCGGGAAAAGGCACCATAGGTATTGAAGTGCCGAACAGAAAACCGCAGACCGTATCTATATACGAAATGCTGTGCAGCAAGAAATTTGCGGAAAGCACATATGAACTGCCTGTGGCAATAGGAAAAACCATTACCAACGAAGTTTACATGTTTGACCTGGCCAAAATGCCCCATCTGCTTGTTGCAGGTGCTACAGGTCAGGGTAAATCAGTTGGTCTTAACGTAATTCTTACCTCGCTGCTCTACAAGAAACACCCGGCAGAGCTCAAGATTGTTCTTGTTGACCCAAAAATGGTTGAATTCAGCATTTACGCTCCGCTTGAAAAACATTTTCTTGCAAAGATTCCTGATGAGAAAGACTCCATCATAACCGATGTCAACAAAGTTGTACGCACACTCAAATCGCTCTGTACACTTATGGACAGCCGTTATGAGTTGCTCAAAGACGCTAACGTAAGAGAGATCAAAGAGTACAACAAACTCTTCAACAGCCGTATGCTCAATCCGGAAAAGGGACATCATTATATGCCGTACATAGTTGTAGTAATTGATGAGTACGGTGATCTGATTATGACCGCAGGAAAAGAAATAGAAATTCCTATTGCCCGTATTGCACAAAAGGCCCGTGCCGTGGGTATCCACATGATTATTGCTACCCAACGCCCGTCGGCCAACATCATTACCGGTATGATCAAGACAAACTTCCCAGCACGTATTGCATTTAAGGTTTCACAGATGATAGACTCACGTACTATCATCGACCGCACAGGTGCACAGCGTCTTGTTGGCCGCGGTGATATGCTTATGCTTGCCAGCAACGGCGAAACCGAGCGAATTCAATGTGCTTTCGTTGATACTCCCGAAGTCAACAATATCTGCGCATACATTCATGACCAGCAGGGTTACCCCGAGGCCTACGCACTGCCAGACGTTGAAGAAGGTACGGACGATGCCGGCGGCTACAGCGGTGATTTGGATGCGCAATCATTTGATGCCCTCTTCAAGGAAGCAGCTTACCTTGTTATCCAAAGCGGACAAGGCTCCACTTCAAATATACAGCGCCGTTTCCAGGTTGGTTTCAATCGTGCCGGCCGCATTATGGACCAATTGGAAAAAGCAGGCATAGTTGGTCCTGCCGAGGGCTCCAAACCGCGTCAGGTACTTTGTTCAAGTGACATTGAACTTGAAGCTATTTTTGAACGTCTTGGTATCATTTAGTGACATGATAAGACGCAGCGCAATACTCCTGTTGTTGATCAATGTCTTACTGGTTCACAACATACAGGCTCAAGTATCAGCCAAAGTTGTAGAACAAATAAAGAAAGACCTTGGAGTTGAACTGAGTTTTTCTGCAAATGTACAGGCTGGCGCGCAGGAATTCAGTACCAATGGAACAATCCTGTTCGACGGCACAGATATTGCAGTGCAGACAGCAACGCACAATATCTGGTACAACGGAAAAGATGTTTACACACTGCAAAAGAATGAAATGTACAACGAACTCTACATTTCCGTTCCGCAGGATGCCGACTCATTACTGTTCCAGCCACTGGTTCTGCTTGCAAGTTCAAAGACAGAATGCAACCCGGACAACCGTTTGAAACGCATTTACGGAGAATACTCAGATTATACGTTCGACATCAGAATTGACAGATACATCCGTTCCGGAGTCAAATTTGACAGCAGCGTATTTGTTCCGCAAACGGATTCCATCCCTAATCTTGAAATAATTGATTTGCGATAAATATTAGAAAATATATGGAAAGAATTAAATGTTTGATCATCGGTTCAGGCCCTGCCGGTTATACAGCCGGCATTTATGCAGCACGTGCAAACCTGAAACCTGTTTTATATGAAGGTAATCAACCTGGAGGGCAGCTCACAACCACATCTACCGTTGAAAATTTTCCCGGTTATCCCAATGGTATAAACGGCTACGACATGATGAACGACATGCGCGCACAAGCCGAAAAGTTTGGTGTGGACATGCGTCACGGCCTGATTACAAGTGTTGATTTTTCTCATCGTCCTTTCAGTCTGACAATTGACGGCACAACACAAATAGAGGCCGATACTGTAATTATTGCCACAGGTGCAGCTGCAAAATATCTTGGTCTTGACGACGAGAAAAAGTATTCCGGGCGCGGTGTAAGCGCTTGCGCAACTTGTGACGGTTTCTTCTATCGCAAAAAGACCGTAGCAGTAGTCGGCGGTGGCGATACCGCATGCGAAGAGGCATCATACCTCTCAACTCTTGCCGCCAAAGTGTATCTGGTTGTCCGTAAACCATTCCTGCGTGCAAGCGACATAATGCAGAAACGTGTATTGGAAAATCCTAAAATTGAAGTATTGTTTGAGCATAACACATTAGGTCTGTTCGGAGAGCCGAAAATTCAAGGCATGCATGTAGTGGAAAAAGCCGGCAGCCCACAGGAGCGCCGTTATGACATAGCAATAGACGGTTTCTTCCTGGCAATCGGCCATAAACCCATGTCAGATGTTTTCAAGGAATACATCAACACCGATGCCGAAGGCTATATAATTACAGAAGGTTCTGGTCCTTGCACAAACATTCCGGGCATATATGCCGCAGGCGATGTAGCAGACCCGCGTTATCGTCAGGCTATAACAGCAGCGGCTTCAGGATGCAAAGCCGCCATTGAAGCCGAAAAATATTTGGCATCTTTTGAATAAAAAAGTTTGCAGAAAGAAATAATATTTGTAATTTTGCGCCCGATTTATGCCGGAAAGGCAGAAAAAGTTCAGACAATAAGGTCTGACGCCTATCGGTCAAACGTAATAAAATATTGAAATAATGTACGTTATTGCTGAAATTCAAGGACAGCAGTTCAAAATTGAACAAGGTAAGACACTGTTCGTACACCACATTCAGAATGCTGAAGCAGGTGCAACAGTAGAGTTTGAGAAGATTCTTCTTGCAGACAAAGAAGGTCAGGTAACAGTTGGCACACCAACTATTGAAGGTGCAAAAGTTGTTTGTGAAGTTAAAACAGCTTTGGTAAAAGGTGACAAAGTTCTGGTATTCCACAAGCGTCGTCGCAAAGGATACCGCAAACTCAACGGTCATCGCCAGCAGTTCACAGAGTTAGTTATTAAAGAAGTTATTGCATAACCTTAAAAATTAGACAATTATGGCACATAAGAAAGGTGTAGGTAGTTCTAAGAACGGTCGTGAATCAGCTAGTCAGAGACTGGGTGTTAAGATTTGGGGTGGCCAGGTATGCAAAGCCGGCAACATTATAGTTCGTCAGCGCGGTACAGTACACAATCCGGGTGAAAACATTGGCATGGGTAGTGATCATACACTTTATGCTCTTGTTGACGGTACAGTCCAGTTCAAGAGAGGCCGTAAAGACCGCAGCTATGTATCTGTAATTCCATTTGCAGAAAACGCTGAAGCTTAAGACTATTCTATTTTAGACCAAAATAAAAAAGCGATTGAAACACTCAATCGCTTTTTTTTGTACCTTCGCACTTTAGATAACACAAGATATACAAGAACATTAAATAATAGCTGTTATGCTTACATTAAAACAGATAACCGAACAGACAGACATTGTATTGGCCGGTCTTGAAAAAAAGCATTTTGCAAACGCAAAAGAGTGCATTGACAAAGTAATTGAACTTAACAATTTACGTAAAAAGGCACAGTCGCAGCTTGACGCCAACCTTGCAGAATCAAAGAAACTTGCAGCACAGATTGGCATCGCCATGAAAGCAGGCAACAAGGAAGAGGCCGAAAGTGCAAAAAAATCGGTTGCTGAATTAAAAGAAACCAGCAAGCAGTTGGAAGAACAGATGGTTACAGCAGAGGAAAATATAACAAAAATTCTTCTCACTATTCCTAATATTCCCTACCCCGAGGTTCCCGAAGGCACATGTGCCAATGACAACTGGGTTGTAAAATCAAACCTCAAGGAGTGTATTGTAGGCCAAGATACCGTAGGTAACTGGACCTGTAATCCACAGAACAGCGAAGCAAAGGTTCCGCATTGGGAACTTGCAAAAAAGTACAACCTTATTGATTTCGACCTTGGTGTAAAAATTACCGGTGCCGGTTTCCCGGTATATATCGGTAAGGGCGCACAGCTTCAGCGTGCTCTCATCAATTTCTTCCTGGCAGAAGCGAACAAATCAGGATACACTGAGATAATGCCACCTACAGTTGTCAACCAGGCATCGGGTTACGGCACAGGCCAGCTTCCAGATAAGGAAGGACAGATGTACCATTGCGAGGTTGATGACCTCTACCTTATTCCTACAGCCGAGGTTCCTGTTACAAATATATATCGCGATGTAATTCTTGATGAGAAGCAATTGCCTATCAAGAACTGCGCATACACACAGTGTTTCCGTCGCGAGGCCGGTTCATATGGAAAAGACGTCCGCGGCCTGAACCGTCTGCATGAATTCTCCAAAATTGAAATTGTACGCATAGATACTCCGGAACATTCTGCACAAAGCCACAAGGAAATGCTGGAACACGTTGAAGGGTTGCTCCAGAAGTTGGAACTTCCGTACCGTATTCTGCGTCTTTGCGGAGGTGACCAGAGCTTCACATCGGCCATATGCTATGACTTTGAGGTATTCTCCGAGGCTCAGCAGCGCTGGCTTGAGGTTTCATCAGTTTCAAACTTTGACACCTATCAGGCAAACCGTCTGAAATGCCGTTATCGTAAAGCTGATGACAAAAAGACAACACTTTGCCATACTCTCAACGGTTCAGCACTTGCATTGCCGCGTATCGTAGCTGCTTTGCTCGAGAATAACCAGACTCCTGAAGGAATACGTATTCCGGCAGCATTGGTTCCATACACCGGCTTTGACATCATTAAATAATGAAGCACTATCTTCTCTTTGCCTCGCATAGTTATTCCTATGCCATAATGAGACCTCTGGAAAAAGCTATCAGGGAAAGAGGTGATATTGCAGCATGGTATCTTGAAGATACGTGTCCAAACTGGCTGGAGAAAGATGAATTACTGTTAACTGACTACCAGCAGGTATATGATTTCAACCCCATTGCTTGCATAGTACCAGGCAATGTTGTTTACGATTTCTTTCCGGGCGTCAAAGTCCAGATTTTTCATGGATACCCGGTTCAGAAGCGTGGCGAAAAGGTTGACCAGAATTTTCACATGCGGGGTTGGTTTGACATATACTGCAGCCCTGGTGAAAGCAGCAGTGTCATTCTTGAAAAACTTGAGAAAAAGCACGGTTACTTTAAGTATTATAAAACCGGTTGGTGCACATCAGATCCGTTCTTTGCTCCTGAAAACGCATCGGACAGAGAAGTTCACACCCCACCTTCAATTCTTTACGCTCCAACGTTTACAAAAAATGTAACTTCTGTAGACGTTATGGACAATTTGATTGACAAACTCTGTCAGGAAAAGGATTGGAAATGGATAATATCGTTTCATCCGCTCATTACTGACACATCAGTCATTGAGCGCTACAAATCTTTGGAAAAGAAATATCCTGAAAAGGTCACATTCCTTAATAAGAGCAACGGCATAGAGCGTTTTCTTAAAAGCGATGTCATGTTAGCTGACAGCAGCGCAATAATCTGCGAATACCTTATGTTCGGCAAACCTGTAGTTACATATCGTAACACCTGTCCAGGCCCGCACATTATAGACTGCCGTCAACTTGAAGACATTCCGGCAGCCATTGAATTGGCAATGCAGCGGACAGATAAAGTAATGGAGCCTATAAACATATACACACATTGGCACGAATATCATTTTGACGGGAAGAATTCATACAGAGTTTTGGATGCGATTGATGATTTCATTCTCAACTACAAAGGAAAACTGAAAAAGAAACCGCTTAACCTTATCCGCAAATACAAACTGAGAAAACGCATAGGCTATTGGAAAGATTTCTTCAAAAGATAACAGGAAAATGCTTACTCCAGAAGAATTGGATAAATTACACACTTGTCTGCTGAATTTGTTGAAAGCTGTTGACAAGATTTGCCGTGACCATAATCTCACATACTACGTCAGCGACGGCACTATGCTTGGAGCAGTGCGTCACAAAGGATTTATCCCATGGGATGACGATGCCGACATCTTCATGCCGCGTCCGGACTACAACAAATTTATTGCACACGCACAGGAATGGTTGCCGTCTTATTACGGTCTGGCAGACTGGACGGTAGACGTCAACTTTCCCTACTTCTTTGCACGCGTCTATGACAAACGTACAACTTACCTGCTAAAACGGAATTTTGATTTCCTGTCAGGAGTTCCCATAGACATATTTCCTCTGGATGGTATATCCAACGATTGTCTGAAAAGAAAATTTCATATTTTCCGCTATAAGCTGAACATCAAAAAGCTGTATTTCTCCAATGTTCAATATAATGGACTACGCAAATATCTTTTGACCAACGGACTGTTCAAACTGTTGAGCAGAAAAAGAATACACCGCCGCATTGACAAACTGGTCCAGAAATACGATTATGAGACATCTCCATTGATATGCAACTATTTTGCATGCAGAAAATCGGCATATGTCCGCTGTTTCTATCCGCACAATTGGTTCGGTGAACCAATCCAGGTTCAATTCGAAGATGCCACGCTAATGGGTATTCCCGGTTATGACCAGTATCTCACGCTCACATATCATGACTACATGAAAATTCCGGAACCCAAAGATCGCAGACAGGCACACTACAAAATACTTGATTTGGACAAATCCTATCTGGAAGTAAAATAAAAAAAGAGGCTCAAAAAAAATTGAGCCTCTCATTTTTTATAGATGGATACGGATTAACCGTTAACCTTCTTCATGTGAGCAATGAGTTCAAGAACTTTGTTAGAGTAACCAATCTCATTGTCATACCAGCTGATAACCTTAACAAACTTGTCTGTCAAAGCGATACCTGCTTTAGCATCGAAGATAGATGTAAGTTTGCAGCCAAGGAAGTCAGAAGAAACAACTGCATCTTCTGTGTAACCAAGAACGCCCTTAAGTTCGCCCTCAGAAGCAGCCTTCATAGCAGCGCAGATTTCATCGTATGTAGCAGACTTAGCAAGGTTGCAAGTCAAGTCAACAACAGAAACATCAAGTGTAGGAACACGCATAGACATACCTGTAAGTTTACCGTTCAACTCAGGAATAACCTTACCTACAGCCTTAGCAGCACCTGTAGAAGAAGGGATAATGTTACCTGAAGCAGCACGGCCACCACGCCAGTCTTTCAAAGAAGGACCGTCAACAGTCTTCTGAGTAGCTGTTGTAGAGTGAACTGTTGTCATCAAACCTTCTGTGATACCGAACTTGTCGTTCAGAACCTTAGCGATAGGAGCCAAGCAGTTTGTTGTGCAAGATGCGTTAGATACAAACTGTGTACCCTTTACATATTTGTCAAAGTTAACACCGCAAACAAACATTGGAGTGTCATCCTTTGAAGGAGCTGACATTACAACATATTTTGCACCGGCATTGATGTGAGCCTGAGCTTTCTCTTTTGTCAGGAAAAGACCTGTTGATTCAACAACGTATTCAGCACCTACCTGATCCCAAGCAAGTTCGTTAGGATCTTTGCAAGCTGTAACGCGGATAGACTTACCGTTAACGATGAGCTGTGATTTCTCAATGTTGAAATCAATAGAACCATCGAATGCACCGTGCATTGTATCATACTTGAGCATGTATGCAAGGTAATCTACTGGGCAAAGGTCGTTGATACCAACGATCTCAATGTCGTTTCTCTCCTGAGCAGCACGGAAAACAAAACGTCCGATGCGGCCAAAACCATTAATACCGACTTTAATCATTTTATTAAATTTAAAAGATGATGATATATAAATTAAACACTTATCAATCAATATTTTACGTCTAAAATAACCTTTGTTAACCAAACACAAAAGCATTATCCTCCGTAAAAACGGCACAAAATTAAGAAATTCTTTTTACTTTTGCGCACTAAAAAAATATAAAAATTGTAAGTATGTCACTTTTCAAGAAAATATTCAAGAAAAAAGAAGAAGAAATTGAAAACCTTGGCGGCATGCAGGATTTCATGACGCTTATCAGGGTTTACTTTCAGGCCCAACTTGCTGGTAATCTAGGTATTACAAATATAAATTCATTACCTGACCTTGCCGCTTTCAAGCGTGGTCTCAAAATCCCCACTCAGGGAAACAAACTTGGCATCGCTGAAAAATCGGTATGCAAGAAAATGCTCACGCAAGGTTATAACATCAGTGATACATTTTATAAGGAGATAGACAACTCTATCAAGAAAAACTGTAGAAACCTTAATCAGGTCCAGCCGTTCATGTACCAGTTCCAGGCATTCAGCGGTGATTTGATGATGCAGGTAGGTACAATTATGAAATGGAAGTTCCGTGTACCGAATTTCCTGAAAAAGGCATTATTCTCCTTAACACAGGACACCGTTCATAAAATCATGACCAACAACACATGGAAAGACGAATCTTCGTACAAAACCGTGTTCAACATAAGACAGATGAACTCCCGTCTTGGTTTCAGCGAAGAATGGATGACTGAATATGTATTCAACATGGTACGTCTGGCAAAAAAGGAGCCACGGCCAAAAGAAGACATAAACGTTGAAAGATAAGATCACAAAGAGTATTTTTCCAAAGCAAAATTTGCTTATACGCAAAAAAATATTTAATTTTGCAGATTAAAGTAAGTGCATTTTTGCAGAAAATAACTTTTTGCTATGAACCAGAATTCAGAAGGTCACATTCAGATACAGGAATTTGAGAGCCGCATAACGCAGTTTGCGGAAAAATACAAAGCTCTCAAAGCCACTTGTGATGCTTTGAAAGCAGACATTCAGGAAAAGGACCGGATGTATCTTGATTTACAGCAGCAATTTGCTAATCTTCAGCAAAAATACAATTACTTGAAGAATGCCCAGGTTCTGACGGCATCAGGCACAGATATAGATGCTGCCAAACGCCAGATTGTTGGGCTTATTAGAGAGATTGACCAATGTATCAAATTAATTAATGCATAATATAATGAGTACATCGGACAAACTCACAATAAAACTGGTAATCGGAGAGAGTAACTACCCTCTTACTATTGAACGCCAAGATGAACCCCTATACCGTGAAGCGGCAAAAAGGGTGAACGATATTTTAGGACGATACAAACAGAAATATCCAGGCCGTGAAGCTGTTGAATATTTTGCCATGACAGCTTTTCATGCTGAATTTCTGCAGATGTTGATGAAAGACAACAAGGACACTCAGCCGTATCAGGACATGATGGACCGGGTACAGTCCTTATTCGATGATTTATAATATCACAGTTCCGGTATCATTGTCCATCAGGCATCAACCAGTTTTGTTTATATATAGTTGATTGTTAAACTTAAACTAATATAAATAAACATATGGGACAAACAGCACTGACCATCATTATGCTACTCGTAGGAATAGTAGCGGGAGCCATTGCATCGTATTTTATCATACAGGCAATCACAAAAAAGAATATCAAGCAAAGATTGGCTGAAGCTGAAATTGAAGCTGAAAACATAAAGCGCAACAAACTTCTTGAAGTTAAAGAGAAATTCATAAACAAGAAAGCGGAACTTGAGCAGGAAGTTGCAGCACGCAATCAGAAAATCCAGCAGAACGAGAACCGTTTGAAACAGCGCGAAATGCAGCTGAACCAGAAGCAGGAGGAGTTGCAGCGCAAAAACAATGATTTGGATTCAATCAGGACATCGCTTGAAGCACAACTCAATGTAATCGACAACAAAAAGGCAGAACTGGAATCTCTTCACAAAGAAGAACAGCAACGTCTTGAAGCAATAAGCGGTCTTTCTGCAGAAGAGGCTAAAAACAACCTTATAGAGTCTCTCAAAGATGAGGCAAAGACCCAGGCACAGTCCTATATAAATGATATTATGGACGATGCCCGCATGACAGCGAACAAAGAGGCCAAAAAGATTATTATCCAGACCATACAGCGCGTTGGCACAGAAACTGCAATTGAAAATTCAGTTACAATTTTCCACATTGAGAACGACGAAATGAAAGGCCGCATCATAGGTCGCGAAGGCCGTAATATCCGTGCCCTCGAAGCAGCCTGCGGTGTTGAAATTGTTGTTGACGATACTCCTGAAGCAATTGTAATTTCAGCCTTTGACCCTGTACGCCGTGAAATTGCACGTCTGGCACTCCACCAGCTGGTTGCAGACGGACGTATCCACCCGGCACGCATTGAAGAGGTTGTTGCCAAGGTTGAGAAACAGGTTGAGGATGAAATCATTGAAACCGGTAAACGCACAACCATAGATCTTGGTGTTCATGGTCTGCATCCTGAACTGATACGTATGATAGGTAAAATGAAATACCGTTCATCATACGGCCAGAACCTGTTGCAGCACGCACGTGAAACAGCAAATCTTTGCGGTGTTATGGCTGCCGAACTTGGTCTGAACCCAAAGAAAGCAAAACGTGCCGGTCTGTTGCACGATATAGGTAAAGTGCCAAACGAAGAAACAGAAATGGCACACGCAGAATATGGTATGCATATTGCAGAGAAATTCAAGGAGAAACCTGATATCTGCAATGCTATCGGTGCCCACCACGACGAAATTGAAATGCAAAGCCTTATTGCACCTATTGTTCAGGTGTGCGATGCCATCTCAGGTGCCCGTCCCGGTGCCCGCCGTGAAATTGTTGAGGCCTACATCAAACGTCTCAACGATCTTGAAAAGATTGCACTCTCATACCCGGGTGTAACAAAGACATACGCTATTCAGGCCGGACGTGAACTTAGAGTGATTGTTGGCGCAGATAAGATAGACGATGCCCAGTCAGAGGCTTTGTCACAGGAGATAGCTCAGAAGATTCAGAACGAAATGACCTATCCGGGACAAGTCAAGATTACTGTCATCAGAGAGACTCGCGCTATCAATTACGCCCGATAGTTTTTATAGGGGCTGTTTGGTTTTGACAGCAGGTAGAAATTTTATGTAAGCAGGCAGTGCCCGCAGGGTCGGCACTATAATCTTGGTTCTGCAAAAATTAACTGGCAATAACAATTTTGCTCTTGCTGCTTGATTGAAGTACAGTAGATCAGCTTAATCCTTGCACAAGGTGCTTGGACAAGACATCGCCCGGCGGCTCTGGCCCCGAAGCAAGCCCAACATGGCGGTGCTAATAATATCGGGAATAGTCTGTAATCTGACTCGGATTATTGATGAAAATTTAGAGTCTAAGGGTTTGATCTGACAGTTCCGGGTTGCTTCACTCCCCTACAATTAAGCCGGGAATAAGCTTGTAGAAACCATATTGTTTCCTTGTTTGGACGAGGGTTCGACTCCCTCCAGCTCCACGTTATGAAATCAGGTAATAATCTGATAACAATTCTTGGACCTACAGCATGTGGAAAGACAAAATTGGCTGTAGCTCTGGCCGATGTCATAGACGGAGAAATTCTTAGTGCAGATTCCCGGCAAGTCTATCGCGGCATGGATATTGGCACCGGCAAAGACCTTGAAGATTACACAGTCAACGGCCGCACAATACCCTATCACCTTATTGATATTGTTCCAGCAGGTTATAAATACAATCTGTTTGAATTCCAGACAGATTTCATAAATGCATACAACAATATAGTCCAACGTGGCAAAAGTCCTATTATGTGCGGCGGTACAGGACTCTATCTGGAATCCGTTCTGAAAGGTTACAGAATGCTGGCCGTTCCGGAAAATCCTGAATTAAGGAACAAATTGGAAAACAAGAGTCTTTCAGAGCTCACAGATATTCTAAAGCAGTATAAGGAATTGCACAATACAACCGATGTTGACACAAGCAAACGTGCAATACGTGCAATTGAAATTGAAGAATATTACAAAGAGCATACTGTCGAAGCCAACAGTTTTCCACGACTCAACAACATCATTGTCGGCATCGACATAGACCGTGAGTTGAGAAGGGAATCCATCACAAAAAGACTGCAGCAACGCATTGACAATGGCCTTATTGAAGAGGTTAAAAAACTTCTTGACAGTGGCATTGAAGCTCAGGATCTTATATATTACGGACTGGAATACAAATATGTCACACTTTACCTGACAGGACAACTGGAATACAAATATTTCTTCCAGGAACTTAATGTTGCCATACACCAGTTTGCAAAGAGACAGATGACATGGTTCCGTGGAATGGAAAAACGCGGTTTGAAAATAAATTGGATCAACTATTCCATGTCTTTAGAGAATAAATTATCAACCATCCAAAAACTGATTGAGAATGACGCAAATTGATCCGAACAGATGGGGAATAATATATGTGCCCAAAGTTGGTGCACAGAACAGCCAGAAACGCTGGTTACAGATAAGAGAGTACCTTGATTTCCGTGGAGTAAAATATGACCACGTTCAGTCCGACAAAGTTGAATCGGTTGAGAGACTGACCAGAATGCTGATTGACTACGGATATAGAACAATTGTAATAGCGGGAGGAGACGAATCTCTTAACTATGCAATAAACGGAATCATGAATACTCCTCAGGAGCAGAGAGAACAATTGAGATTAGGAATCATTCCGAATGGTATAGGAAATGACTTTGCACGTTATTTCGGGTTATCATACGACAAATACAAACAGGCTATTCAAACCATCATTGAAGGAAATGTCCGCAAAATAGACATTGGTATTTGCAAATACAAAGAACAGCAGAATGACCGTCTTATGTACTTTTTAATGGCAGTCAACATAGGTTTAAGCGCCAAAATAATTCAATTGTCAGATATGTGCAGAAAATTTGGCGGCGTTAAAAACCCGGCATACGCCTTGTCACTGCTGTCCCTGTTGAAAGAACGTACTCTATATAAAATGCGTTTTACACTCAACAGTGAAGAAATCAACAGCAAAGTCATGACAGTCTGCATAGGTAACTCACGCGGATACGGTCTTACTCCAAGCGCCGTTCCATACAATGGATACCTTGATGTAACAGTAGTCAATCAGACAAAAGTATTACAGACAATACAAGGTCTTCACATGTTGTTGCGCGGACAATTCATGAACTTTGAAAACATGTCAACATATCGTACAAGACAGGTAGAATTGACACAAGCCGAATTTGCCACCATCTGCATTGACGGACGTAAGATTACCCCCACTCTTCCAATGGAGATATCATTGGAGCCCAATATACTGAACGTAATAATTCCATCTTGATATGAAATACGGTATAGATTATTTTGCAAACAAAAAGAACTTTTTCCTTCTTGCAGGTCCATGTGTAATTGAAGGAGAAGATATGGCTTTGAATATTGCAGAAAAACTTGTGGAAATCACTTCCAGGTTGGATATTCCTTTTGCATTCAAAGGATCTTTCAAAAAAGCCAACCGTTCACGAGTAGATTCTTTTACCGGGATAGGCGATGAAAAAGCATTGCGCATTCTTGGAAAGGTCTCCAAAGAATTTTCCATACCGGCAGTTACAGACATTCACGAATGTTACCAGGCCGAATTGGCTGCAGGATACGTTGACATTCTGCAGATTCCTGCCTTTTTGTGCCGACAGACCGACCTTCTTGTAGCTGCAGCAAAAACAGGCAAGATTGTCAATATAAAAAAGGGGCAGTTCCTTGCACCTGAAGCCATGCAGTTTGCCGCAAACAAAGTAACCGATGCCGGCAACAGCCAGGTAATGCTCACTGAACGCGGTACCACATTCGGTTATCAGGATCTTGTTGTTGATTTCCGCGGTATTCCGCAGATGCAGAAATTCGGTTTTCCCGTTGTGATGGACTGCACACATTCCCTGCAGCAGCCCAACCAGACAAGCGGTGTTACTGGCGGTCAGCCACAACTTATAGAAACAATCTGCAAAGCAGCTGTTGCTGTAGGAGCCGACGGTCTCTTTATGGAGACCCATCCAACACCGCAAACCGCAATGAGCGACGGTAAGAACATGCTTCCACTCTCTCTTATGGAAGATTTGCTTACCAAACTTGTACGTCTCCGCTCAGCCCTCTGATTCCATAAAGTCAAAAAGCAAATCTGTCAGCATCTTTTTTCAGCGACAGGTAAAAGAAATACGGGCCACGTTTCTCAACGCGGCCCGTACACAATTATAAAACACGTCTTTTAAAAGCCTCCTCCAAACATGTTCATATCCATATCCTGGATTTCAATACCCTCAGGTATTTCAAACATGCTTGCAGGAATAGCTGCATTCTCTTCAAATTTTGAGCAAACCTGCTCCATTGTACCAAAGTCAGATTCAGTAGAACTCTTGAGAGTTACACCTTTGTAAATCCATACTTTAGTCTTCTGAGCACCACCCATCATACTTTCAACTTCCATCTCATAGATTGTGCACTCTTTGTCTGCAATTGTTTCCTTGCCAATCTCTTTGATTTTGTTCTGGGCCTTAACTTCGTCTGTAAGGTTTGAGAAGTTAACGCTGCTACCGCCCATCATTCCACCGCCCATCATTCCTGGGAGACGGGTTGCAGTCTTCTGCTCGTCATTTACCATAATGGTTTCACCCTTAACATTGATAGTACGGCTTTTCATACCACCAAAATCATTTTCAGTTGCAGTTTTGCGACCGAAATCATCAAAATAAGTCTTGGTAACAATGGCATTACCCATCATTTCCATTTCCATTGTAACGATACCTGATTTGCAACCATAGATTGCCGGCTTCTCAGCTTCCTGAGCGACTGCAAAAGCTGAAACTGCAGCAAAAGCCATCAAAAATAAACCTTTAAGTCTCATAATTTTGTTGTAAAATTAGTGAATAAATATGTTTTAAAAAAATGTAAATACACTATTTAGGTTTAATTCATAATTAACACAAATATTTATAGAGTTTTAACTCCAAAAAGTTAAAAGCAATATTTGAAAAAATTCAAAAATAATGTAACTTTGTGCGATTTTTTTCGGATTCATCTGGCCAATGGGGATAATAACAGTATGCGACAAGCGTTTTGAAACATACATTCAAAGCGAAACAATTGATTCATCAATAGATCAATTGGCAGAGCGCATTTCTCAAGATCTGAAAGATCTTTCTCCCATATTCATTTTTCTGCTGAACGGATCGTTCATGTTTGCAGCCGACCTGGCTGCAAGATTGGATTTTCCAATGCAGTTTTCTTTTGCCAAGCTGGCATCGTACAGCGGGACATGTACAACAAATAAAATCTCAGAACTGATAGGTGTTACGGAGAATCTTGAGGGACGCCATGTTGTTATTGTTGATGATATAATTGAGACAGGCTTCACAATGAAACATGTATGCGATTGGGTAAAAGAACAGAAACCCGCCAGCATACGCACTTGTGCAATGTTCTTCAAACCGGAAGCCTTAAAGGCTGATTTGAAAGTTGACTATTGGGCTATGGAACTCAAGAGCGACTTTATTGTAGGACACGGCCTTGATTATAACGGTTTTGGACGGAATTCAAAAGACATATACAAGATAACAGATTAAAATACATAATTATAAAATACAACAAATGGTTAACGTAGTAATTTTTGGCGCACCGGGATCAGGAAAAGGAACATACAGTGCTGCCATTGTTGAAAAATTCGGATTTGAACACATCTCTACAGGTTCTGTATTGCGTGCAGAAATTGCTGCAGGCAGTGAACTTGGTAAAATTGCACAGGGTTACATGAATCAGGGACAGCTTATTCCTGATGAACTCATGATAGATATCCTGGCAAAAACTTATGATGCAAAAAAAGGTAGCAAGGGTGTAATTTTTGACGGTTTTCCACGTACAATCGCCCAGGCTGAAGCATTGCAGTCAATGTTCAAGGAGCGTGGTGAAAAAATCACAGCCACTCTTAATTTGAATGTAGAAGAAGCTGAACTTTTGCGTCGTTTGCTCAACCGCGCCACAATTGAAGGCCGTGCTGACGATAATGAAGAAACAATAAAGAAACGTTTTGACGTATACAACAAACAGACCTCACCACTCATCAAGTGGTTCAAGGATCTTGGTGTATTATACGACTTTTACTATAAAGGTTCAAAAGATGTCATGATTGGCGAAATTATAGCCAAACTTGATGAATTATGCCAGAATCAAACTTTGTAGACTACGTAAAGATATTCTGCAGATCGGGAAAAGGCGGACGCGGAAGCGTTCACATGAGACGCACAAAGTACATTCCTAACGGAGGCCCCGATGGCGGAGATGGAGGCAAAGGCGGAAGTGTCATTTTGAAGGGAAACCGCAACTATTGGACACTTTTGCATTTGCGTTACCAGCGCCATGCTATGGCCCAGAATGGAGGAAACGGAGGCAGCAACAAGTGTTACGGAAAAGACGGCAAGGACATCATTATTGAAGTTCCGTGCGGTACCGTTGCATATAATGCTGAAACAGGAGAATATCTGTGCGATGTCACCGAACACGAACAGGAAGTTATTTTGCTGAAAGGCGGACGTGGCGGTCTTGGAAACTGGAATTTCAGAACGTCAACGCGACAGGCTCCACGTTTTGCACAGCCCGGAGAACCTGCACAGGAAATGATGGTTGTGCTGGAACTCAAACTTCTTGCCGATGTGGGACTTGTTGGTTTTCCGAATGCAGGCAAATCAACGCTGTTGGCTTCAGTCTCAGCCGCAAAACCTAAAATAGCAAATTACCCGTTCACAACATTAGAGCCCAACCTTGGAATAGTATCATACCACGAAGGCAAATCTTTCGTAATGGCAGATATTCCTGGTATTATAGAAGGTGCCAGTGAGGGCAAAGGACTTGGATTGAGGTTTCTTAGACACATAGAAAGAAATTCGTTACTGCTGTTCATGATTCCGGCCGACTCCGAGAACATAGCTGCGGAATACGATATTTTATTGGGAGAACTCACAAAGTTCAACCCTCAGATGCTTGACAAGCAACGCGTTCTTGCCATAACAAAATGCGACCTTATAGATTCCGAACTGCAGGAAATGCTGGAACAGACTCTTCCACAGGACATCCCGCATGTTTTTATATCATCAGTTGCACAAATGGGACTTGACACACTCAAGAATGTACTTTGGGCTGAGTTGTCAAAAGAGAGCAATCTGATTGGTAGAAACAATTCAAGCGACACACTTGTACACCAATCCAAAGACCCGGCATCACTTAGACAAGAGATGATTGATGCGGGTGCTGAAGATTTCGACTACGAGTATATTGAAGACCAGGAAGATATTGAAGAAGAACAGGACATAGAAATTGATTTTGAAGATTAAACCGACAATATGTTTGAAAATTTATCTGAAAGACTAGAGCGTTCGCTTAAAATATTAAAAGGTGAAGGTAAAATTACCGAGGTCAACGTTGCTGAAACTCTGAAAGATGTCCGCAAAGCTCTTTTGGATGCCGATGTCAACTACAAGGTTGCAAAAACTTTCACTGATACTGTCAAAGAAAAGGCTTTGGGACAGAATGTCCTTACCGCAGTACGTCCGGGACAACTCATGGTAAAGATTGTTCATGACGAACTGGCCTTGCTTATGGGCGGTCAAACCGTTGACATCAACATTCAGGGTGCCCCGGCAATAATACTTATGGCAGGTCTCCAGGGTTCCGGAAAAACAACATTCTCTGCAAAACTTGCTAATCTTCTCAAAACAAAACGCGGTAAAAAGCCATTGCTCGCCGCTTGTGACGTTTATCGTCCGGCCGCAATCGACCAGTTGAAAGTATTGGGAGATCAGATTTCTGTTCCGGTATATACAGAAGACGGGAATAAAAATCCTGTTGTTATTGCTCAGAATGCAATAAAAGAAGCCAGAATAAAAGGATGTGACGTAGTCATAATCGATACAGCCGGTCGTCTTGCCGTAGATGAGATGATGATGGCCGAAATTGAAGCAATCAAAAAGGCAGTAAATCCGGGCGAAATCCTGTTTGTTGTCGATGCCATGACCGGTCAGGACGCAGTGAACACTGCACGTGAGTTCAATGAACGTCTTGATTTCACAGGTGTAATTCTCACCAAACTTGATGGCGATACCCGCGGTGGTGCGGCCCTCAGTATCCGTTCTGTTGTAAACAAGCCAATCAAGTTTGTCGGCACAGGAGAAAAGATGGATGCGTTTGACCAGTTCCATCCGGAACGAATGGCAGACCGTATCCTTGGCATGGGTGACATTGTTTCATTTGTTGAACGTGCCCAGGAACAGTTTGATGAAGAAGAAGCCAAACGTCTTCAGAAGAAAATGGCCAAAAACAAGTTTGACTTCAACGATTTTCTTGGCCAGATAGCACAGATTAAAAAGATGGGTAACCTGAAAGATCTTGTAGGTATGATTCCAGGATTAGGAAAAATGACCAAAGATCTTGATATAGATAACAATGCGTTCAAGGGCTTTGAATCAATGATTTATTCAATGACTCCGCAGGAGCGCGCAAATCCCGATTTGCTCAACAAGAGCCAAAGCAGAAAAGACAGAATTGCACGTGGTAGCGGAAATACCACTGCCGAAGTCAACCGTATGCTCAAACAGTTTGACAGCGCTCGCAAAATGATGCATAGCGTAGCAAACAACAAAATACCGGGAATGATGAATATGTTAAGAAAATAATATGGAACTTATTGACGGAAAAGCTGTAGCAGCACAAATCAAACAGGAGATTGCCGCAGAGGTAGCTCAAATGCTGAAAGAAGGAAAAAAACAGCCTCATCTGGCAGCTATATTAGTTGGTCATGATGGCGGTAGTGAAACTTATGTAGCAGCAAAAGTTAAAGCCTGCGCTGAATGCGGATTCAAATCAACTCTTATCAGATTTGAAGCAGACATAACTGAAGAACAACTTTTGGAACAGGTTGACAAATTGAATAAAGACAACGATGTTGACGGTTTCATTGTTCAGCTTCCGTTGCCAAAACACATTAACGAACAGCATGTAATCGAAGCAATTGACTACAGAAAAGATGTTGACGGCTTCCACCCCATAAATGTTGGTCGCCTAAATATCGGACTGCCGTGTTTTGTCAGCGCTACTCCAAACGGAATAGTTGAACTGCTGCGCAGATACAACATTGAAACAAGCAGTAAGAAATGCGTTGTTCTTGGACGCAGCAACATTGTAGGCAAGCCTATGGCAACACTGATGATGCAGAAAGCTAATCCTGGAGATTGCACAGTTACCGTATGTCACAGCCACACTAAAAACATCAAGGAAGAATGTCTTGGCGCTGATATCATTGTAGCAGCCTTGGGAAAACCGGGATTTGTAACTGCAGACATGGTTAAAGACGGTGCAGTAATCATTGATGTTGGCACAACACGCGTTCCTGATGCAACAAAGAAGTCAGGTTTCCGTTTGAGCGGTGATGTATGTTTCGAGACTGTTGCACCCAAATGCAGTTATATCACACCTGTTCCCGGCGGTGTAGGCCCAATGACAATCTGTTCATTGATGCGCAATACACTTCTGGCAGGTAAAAAAGCGATATATAAATAAAAAAAAGGCAGACTTATTCTTTGAGCATTCAAAAAAAAAGTCTACCTTTGCACCGCTTTCTTGAGGAAGGCACATTATGGTGACTGTAGTTCAGTTGGTTAGAGCGTCAGATTGTGGTTCTGAATGTCGTGGGTTCGAGTCCCACCTGTCACCCTTCTTTCACAATATGTTCATAAAGGCCTTATGAAACGTTTCCTATTTTTTTTTGCATTTGTTGCTTTTGCAGTGGGTTTAGTTTCTGCTGCTGAAGAGTCAAAACCCCAAAAAATCAAGACAGGTTGGAACTTTGGTCCGTTACCTGCAGTCAGTTTCAGTACAGAACGAGGTTTCCAGTATGGTGCGTTGTGCGAAATTTACAATTATGGAGACGGTAAAGTTTTTCCAGGCTACTATCACAAGTTTAATGTGGAATTGAGCCACTATACAAAAGGTTCTTCCAATCTGCATCTGTTCTATGACTCCAAATTTCTTATTCCTGGAGTACGTTTTACCGCAGCAGTTTCATACATACCGGACAAGATGTCCGAGTTCTATGGCTTTAACGGAGACGTTTCTGTATACAATAAGGATTATGACAAATCAGACAAATTTGACGGTGCAGGAAACAGCCTGGCATACTACAACATTCGCAAGGACATGTTCCGTGCAGTAGCTGATTTTCAGGGACAGATAGGAAAACTGCCATTGAACTGGATTGCAGGTCTTGCATATTACGACTATTCTGTAGGAAATGTTTCCGGTAAAAAATATGAAAAATACAAAGTATTGGAAAACAACACATTGTATTCCAATTATGTAAGATACGGAATTATCCCCGAATCACAAAAGGACGGAGGAAGCATGCTGGATATCAAAGCCGGTCTGGTGCTTGACACACGTGACCACGAAGCTGCACCGAACAAAGGATTCTGCGCAGAGGCTGCCTTGATAGGTTCCTTTATAGGTCGCAACAATCCTGGATACCTGAACTACATGGCACATTGGCGTCATTATATTACACTTGCAAAAAACCGTCTTGTATTTGCATACCATCTGGCATTTCAGGGTAATTTGATGGGTGAGACACCATGGTTTGCTCTGAACAATGTTTACACATCATATTTCCGTCAGATACGCAGCGAAGGAGTTGGCGGACAGAATTCCGTACGCGGTATGATGAGAAACCGTTTGACTGCGAGCGGATATGCATGGGCTAACTTTGAGATGCGCGTAAAGTTGTTTGAATTCAATCTGATCAATCAATACTGGTACGTGGCTGCAAACCCGTTCTTTGATCTGGGATACATTACTCAAACTTACAGAATGTATGATCAGGTTATGGCAAAGTACAATTTTCAGGACAATGATTTTCTGTTAGTAAATAATATGGATCAGAATCTGCATTATAGCGCAGGTTTGGGTCTGAAGATTGTGATGAACTATAACTTCATCATCAGCGCAGAATTCGCAAAATCATTCCGCGAGCAGGATGGAAACACAAGTCTTGCAATCCAGCTGAATTATATATTCTGATTATGACAAACAATCAAAAGAATACCCTCAAGGTATTTGTTCTTGTTTGTCTGGCAATAGCTCTCATCCTTGTTTATGCATTTTTTGATCCTGGAGAAAGTGCATTTTTTCCAAAATGCATTTACAGATCAATAACCGGCTACAAATGCCCGGGGTGCGGCATACAGGGCTGCCTCCATTCTATTCTTACCGGGAATCTTTCACAGGCGTTCAGACAGAACGCTCTTTTTGTTGTCTCAATCCCATTTATAATATTCGGCGCACTGGTATACGTTTTCAGGAATAGAAATGCCCGGTGGAGCAAAATTTATAAAGCAGTCTTCAGTATTCCGGTTGCAATAACGGTTGGCATTATCACTATCGCATTTACCGTTTGCCGCAATATCTACGGGTTCTAAACAATTATTCTCTCACATTACTGCGCAGGGTATTCAGAATATCCTGTTTCATCATCAGCATACGCTGGTCTGTAATATTGCGTTTTTCAGGTACATATAAACGTTTGTACTCGCATTTGGACAGTCTGATATGCTTTAAAGGACGTGCAATAATATCATCCAAGGCTCCTTGCACGGTAACACCAAGTCTGAATGGTAATGGAGATTTTGTCAGAGAGATATGATATCTGCAGTCCAGATCATTGTTAATATGATGTCTTCCGCCCACAATTGCCTGATACTTATCCATTTTTATCAGGAAAGGATACAGATCCACTCTGTTTCTAAGAACCTGAGCTTCAACATTCAAACTGTCAATCTTATTTTCAGCCTTTTTACTCATAAGCAATCTTTTCTTGATGGTTTTGAACACATCATTGTCCATAACAACAAGATCTGCTCCTTCAATTGCCATTGAGCCTATAAGTGTTGGGTATATTGGCATATATGTACTGTCAAGACAGCTTTCTATATCAAAATGGAATTGTGCCCGACCATCAACACTTCTCAACATCGGCATCACTGAATCTACTGCAGGTATAATGTGAATCAACTCACTTATATCAATGTCCAGCAGATGGAAATCTATCAAAGCGAAAATATCATCATCAACAGGTGTCTGATATTTGGCGGTCAGTTGCATTTGCGCTGCTTTGGAAGAAAATCCAACTTCCTGCATAATCAATGAACTGTTGAACAACGATATATCACCCTTCAAATCATAAAATTCAGAAGTATTGTAAATTACTGTATCAATTACAGTTTTCAGATTAATGTCAGCCATAGTGGGTACAATAAACGGACCGCTCACTTGGGACTGCATCACAGAATCTATCGCAATACTGTCATCTGCATTGCAATCGCTTTCAGACAAATAATTGGACAATGAAATAAGCTGTGACAGATCCACTTTATCAGACGTAACACTCAGATTACCGCGCAGAGTATCCTTATCCATTATAAAGTCACCGATATTTTCAACAAAGCCGGAAACTTCCGCATTGGTATTCCCTATCCTGACTGCTGCAGAATGTATATCAAAACGTCCTAAGGAAAAATCAAAATCAATCTGCGGAATCTCAACAGGAATTGCATGATATTGGACATCTGCATTCAATAATGCCGTTTTAAGAACTGGTTTCCAACGTAACAGCATATCTTCCTGTTCCATATCACTGTCAAAGTTCAGTTTGGTTTCAAAATGATCAAAAGACACATTCAAGTCTCTACCATAATTACCTTCAAGACCGTCGAAATAGGTGTCAACATACCCTTTGGGAGCACCGAACGGATTCTCAATATCAAGTGCAATAGAACTCAGTTTGTAATCAATGCTGATTGTATCAAGAGTTACCGTCGAATTTGTCATATATGCATAGCTTTCAAATCGCGGCATATTTTGCAGATTACGCACATCGTACAAATAGAAATATGCATTCAAAGAATCAATCTTAGCATTCAACATTGAACCGTCAAGATTAACTTTTGCTGTTGACTGCTGTGATATGGTTTTAATCAATATGGCATCAAGACCGTTCAAATAATTAGGGAACAACACATTCAATGTAAAGGTATGACCATACGCGTCAATAAAGTCTCCGTATCTTCCTGAAAAATCAGACAGAGACACCACTGCACTCTGCGGTTCCATTACAGTTTGACCGTTCACATCGGAAATATATACCGATGCCTTCGCATTAACAGTACCTGTAGCGTCAATACTGTCAAGGCTTTCCTTAATAACTTCCGGTACAGACTCAAGAACTCTTTCAATATCAATATCACATAGTTCAACAATAGTGTACAGATTCAAACTGGGAGCGACATTGGCCGTGACATCGGCTTTAACAATATTATTGTTCAGATTCAATATAGCGTTTCTGGCAATAATCTGCATATTATTCAAGTCCAGACTGGCATCACAATCAAAACCGAAAGAACAATTGTCAAGATAACAGTCATTATTATAGTCAGCCGAAATACTCTTTATACGCAATTGGGGAGACACTTTAACCAGACTGCCGTCAATCATATCAAAATCCAGAGAGATATTGGTATTATCCAATGCCGCACTAACATCAAGACTGTCATCTACAAGAGAAACGGATGCGCCATTCCCTGCAGACAGCAGCAAAGAGCCTTTAATATCGGGGGTATCATCCAGAACTCCTTCCAAATCCGATAATGTCAAGACTACACAATCAGACTCAATATTAGTAGTATTGTTCAGACTTGCCAGGAGATTTTTCATTTCCAGACTCACGTTTCCATTAAAATTTGAATCTTCAAGAGAATACAATGCCTCCAGTTTGACGGAAATATTATCTGAACCGGCACTCAATGAATCAAAACTGACAATCACGTTTTTTACGGCAGCACATAAATCAAGATTTGCATTTCCATTCAGAACGTCCAATTTTGCTTCAATGTTTACATCATTTACATTGGAGCAACCCAATCCTGCATATGGAACCATTACAGTTGCCTCTGCTCCAATAGTATCACCTTGCAATTTTCCTTTCAAATCAAGAGAGAGATTCTTTGCCGTTATATATTCCTGCAGCGAGTCCATTACTACAGGCATAGTAAAATCCAGACTTTCAATCTTGAACAGAGACAAGTCTGCACGCATATCATTCAAAGAGAATCCGCTTGAATCTGTGTCATCGCCAGATAAAAGTTTATTGAGAACAACCGTATCAAGATTGCAGACAGAGGGTCCCAGCCAAAGTTTTTGAACAGAAATTTCTTTTGTCTGAACAAATTTCTGCAGATCAAGCATAAGATCAAGATATCTTACAAACAGGGTTGTATCACTACTCTCCTCATTTTCTTTAACAAGAACATTGTCCAGATGAAGAGCAAAGAAAGGATAGGTTGTTTTTAATGACAGACCGATATTACCCACATTGGTATAGACAGGCAGTTGTTTCATAAAATTATTGGCCACATTTGTAGGAGTGTCACTCTTGAACACAACCCATACCAATATGCAACAAGACACAAGAATCAATAAAACCAGACTTGCAAACGCAATAATAATCGGTTTGAATACATTACCTGCCTTCATATACTACCCAATTGGTTATTGTTTGACAAAAGACAATTTATCAGACGGATCTGAACTATAATAACATTTTAGAGTTGTTGCATTCAATGTTGTTACAACAAGATCATCATATCCCAATCCTACTTCTTTTCCTTCATATCTCAGAACAAGAGATTCTCCGTCAAGAGTCCATGTAAAATTCAGTCCCTGCTTTGCAGAATTTTCGCTGCGCCCGGTACCGTTTTCATAAAAAGTATAGTACATACCGCCGAGATCAGAAGTATACCACGTTCCGACAAGATTTTCCTGATCAAAGTCTTGTAATGGTTCACATCCTATAATGGAAAACGATGCCACAATCAGCAATACTGTCAAATATAAATATGTTCTTTTCATATCTTGAACGGTTGTTATAATAAGTCAATTTTCATTCCGTCATACGCCAGATGCATCCCTTCGGGTAAGGTCGCATCCATTTCAGCATGGAGTCCTATACGGTGAGACATATGCAGGAACCAGGCATTTTCAGCACCGGCTTCACGCACAAATTCTATAGCCTGAGCCAGATTCTGGTGTGTAGGATGTTCCTTGATATGCAATGCAGTTATAAACAGATACTTTACACCTCTGATTTTTTCAAATTCTTCTCTAGGCATATATTTGATATCGGTAATATATGCCATATTACCGATTTTGAACCCTACAATAGGCAGTTGTCCGTGAAAAACTCTCAGTATTTCCACTTTAATGTCACCAACACTGACAATATCACCAGGTTCCACCCTATTCAGAACAAGAGAGGGCGTTCCCGGATACTTGTTAATGCCAAAACAATAAGGAATACGTTCCAACAGATGGTCTATCACAAACTGCTCGGCATAGACATCAAGATCATGTTCCTTACAGTATGGACGCAAGTCATCAATTCCCGCAACATGGTCAAAATGTTCATGAGTCAAAAAGACACCATCTATATGCCGCACTCGGTTAATCAGCATCTGTTGACGGAAATCAGGTCCGCAATCCAACAAAACAGTTGTGGAATCGGTTTCAATCAATGCAGATGTACGCAGACGCTTGTCGTGCGGGTCTGCCGAAGTGCACACCTGACAGTCACATCTCATTTCCGGGACCCCGATAGAAGTCCCCGTTCCCAACATAGTAAGTTTCATCTGTTAAACAAAAATTACCTCAGGCTCAAGTCCGATGCCGAATTTATCCATTACCGAAGTCTGAATTTTTTCTACCAATGAAAGTATTTCTACCCCGCTTCCATTACCGTAATGTACAAGTATCAAAGCATGTTTGTCATATACTCCCACATTTCCTTCCCTGTACCCTCGCCAACCGGCAGTTTCCAGCAGCCAACCGGCGGAAAGTTTGAAAAATCCTTTTTCAGCTGAAAAATATGGCATCGAAGGATATTTTTTGACAAGAGTATCAACAACATCTTTTCCAACAATGGGATTTTTAAAAAAACTGCCGGCGCTTCCCAATTCAGTTACTTTGGGCAGTTTTTTGTCTCTGATCTCAACAATAGCCGTACGAATCTCTTTTAGAGACAACGTCTTTGCATCAGAAAAGAGTTGCTTCAACGCATTATTTGTAAGAATGGGATTTGGTTTCTTACCAAGTCTGAATGTTACATGCGTAATAGCGTATCTATCCTTGAATTCGTCTTTGAAAGCGCTGAAACGATAAGCAAAACGGCATTCGGCATTTGAAAAAACACGTGTTTCCAGAGTCCTGATGTCAACCGCTTCAACCGTTTCAATGATATCTTTTGCTTCAACTCCGTATGCGCCCACATTCTGAACAGCGCTTGCTCCAACCTGTCCGGGAATATGCGACAGGTTTTCTGCTCCCCAATAGCCATGGTTTACGGAATACTCTACAAAATCATCCATCAGAATACCGGCACCGGCTCTGACAAGAACATAATCGCTGTTTTCCTTGACAACATCAATACCGCCTATAGCCGAATGAAGAACCGTTCCCTCAAAATCTTTGTAAAAAAGGATGTTACTGCCGGCTCCTATGTGGAAAAAAGGTCCTTTTGCACTACGTAGAAATGTTTTCAACTGATCAACAGAATCATACTCGAAAAAGAGATTTGCCTTTGCAGGAAAACCGAACGTATTATATTCTTTCAAAGAGTAGTTCTCTGCTTTAATCATTTATTACACCCCATTACAAATAATGTGCAAATTTAATAATTTCAAACCTCATTTATCATTTTTGTTTAGTAATTTTGCACTTGCAAAATATATCAGAAAATTATGATAGAGAAAATTGAAGAAATTTTACAGGAGATTGAAAATTTAAAGGCGAATTCAGAACAGGATATTGAAGCTTTGCGTATTAAATATCTCAGCAAAAAGGGAATCATATCTGAAATGATGAATGACTTCCGCTCTGTTCCGGCCGAACTCAAAAGAGAAATTGGCCAGAAAATGAATCTGCTTAAGACTAATGCACAGAATAAAATCAATGCATTAAGGGAGTCTATGCAAAACTCCGGACAATCTCAGGAAATTCTTGATATGACACGCACCGCATACCCAATCCAGCTTGGTACGCGTCACCCTCTGTCAATTGTCAAAAATGAAATCATAGACATATTCTCACGTTTGGGATTTGTACTTGCTGATGGTCCCGAAGTTGAAGACGACTGGCATGTATTTTCAGCCATGAACTTTGCTGAAGACCATCCGGCACGCGACATGCAGGATACTTTCTTTGTTGAAGCACACCCCGATATAATTTTGCGTACACATACATCGTCCGTACAGAGCCGCGTTATGGAAGCAGGACAGCCTCCTATCCGTATTATCTGTCCGGGACGCGTTTACCGTAATGAGGCTATCAGTTATCGTGCTCACTGTTTCTTCCATCAGGTAGAGGCATTATACATTGACAAAAATGTAAGTTTTGCAGATTTAAAGCAAGTACTGCTCTATTTTGCAAAAGAAATGTTCGGTAGCGACACCAAAATCCGTTTACGTCCAAGTTACTTCCCATTTACAGAGCCAAGTGCTGAAATGGATATCAGCTGCAACATCTGTGGAGGTAAAGGCTGTCCGTTCTGCAAAGGTACCGGATGGGTGGAAATTCTTGGTTGCGGTATGGTTGATCCAAATGTACTTGAACTCAATGGCATTGATTCAAAACAATATACCGGCTATGCTCTCGGCATGGGTATTGAACGTATTACCAACCTCAAATATCAGGTAAAGGACTTGCGTATGTTCTCAGAAAACGATATCCGTTTCCTGCGTGAATTCAAGTCGGCCAACTAACTTGACAAAAAAAGAACTATATAAACAGTGCATAGCAATCCTGCAGACGGAGATTCCCAACCCGGAAACGGAATTGCATTTTGATTCTGTATTCCAGTTGTTGGTTGCCGTTATGCTCTCCGCGCAATGCACGGACAAGCGGGTCAACACAGTTACTCCTGCATTGTTCAAGGTATATCCCGATGCCAAATCCATGTCTGTTGCTTCTACAACAGATCTATTGAAATATATCAGTTCCATATCGTATCCTAACGCAAAGGCGGAACACCTTTGCCAAATGTCAAGAATGCTGGTTATGGAATACGATGGACAGGTTCCCTCTCAATTTGAAGAACTGATCAGACTTCCTGGGGTTGGCAGAAAAACCGCCAATGTAATAGAAGCTGTTGCGTATGGCAAAGGGGCTATGCCAGTAGATACTCATGTATTCCGCGTGAGCCACCGCATAGGACTGGTATCTGACAAATGCACCACACCGTTAAGTGTGGAACAGGAATTGGTAAAAAACATCCCCAACCATTTTTTAGGAACAGCACACCATCTGTTATTACTTCATGGCCGATATAAATGTACAGCCCGAACACCGAAATGTTCAGGCTGCGCACTTAACTCAATATGTAAATTTTACAGGAAACGCTGATTATTTTCCACTTGCAGCGTTACGTCCCGCAATACGACCGAATACAACAATCTCAGAAAGAGCGTTACCGCCAAGACGGTTTGTTCCATGAATACCGCCAGTAACCTCACCGGCAGCATATAAACCAGGTATGGCATTGCCGTCCTTGTCAAGAACATGGGTTTCTGTATCTATTCTTAGACCGCCCATTGTATGGTGAACTGCAGGTTTACGCAATTGTGCAGTATATGGAGGTTCAATCTTTGACAGGAACAGATCACGTCCGAACTTATCCGGTTTTGTTGAAAGATAGCGCTTGTTATAATCTGCAATGGCTGCTTTCAGATTCTTTACCGGAACACCCATACCTTCTGCCAGTCCTTCAATAGTCTGGGCAGTTACCGTATTATCGGACTTATGGAAAATAATAGAAGCATCGCCGTTCTCTGAATCACCTCCGCCAAAGCCGTTCGCTCCGCCAAAGCCGGGACCGAAACCACGGAATCCACCGACAACTATCCACATTACACCGTCTGTCTGGGCAAGAGTTCCGTGACTCATTTCGTCACGGCGTCCGGCCTCGTTTACAAAACGGTTTCCCTCCTTGTTTATAAAGATTCCGTTACCGGAAGCGCCGGCAATATTGCCAAGACGACCGGTTTCGGGATCAGCATGAGGCAACAGCTGGATATTACCCATCTGCACCAGGTCAGCACCAACCTTCTCGGCCATAACAATACCGTCTCCGGTAATTGCAGGAGAGTTTGTTGATTTTACACTTTCACCAAGGTCTTCCCACTGCTCATTATATTTCTGACGCATTGCAACATTCTGGCCAAAACCGCCTGTTGCAATAACAACGCCTTTATTTGCCATTAGAGTAATATCATTGCCGGCATCGTCTGAACATTTGACACCAACAATACGGCCATTCTTTTCAACAAGATCCAAAGCCTTTGTTGAAAGCATCAGTTCAATATTTTCATTACTCTCAAAATATTTTCCGTATGCAACAAAATAGCCGTTGGCACCACCTTGAACACCATATCCGCGATTTCCTAAACTGCCGGGAACTGAACTCGGAGTACGACCAAACTTCATTCCGATACTTTCCTGCCACTCAAGAGCATCCCAGGCCTGACTGGTAAGAATACGTATAAGAGCTGTATCACCCTGGTAATCACCTCCTGAAACGGTTTGTTGAAAGAATTTTTCCTGTGAATCGTTATTTGCAATAGCTTGAGCAGAACCGTCCTTCACTGCATTCTGAATACCTCCTGCAAGAATAGTATTACCACCCATAGCGGCCATTTTGTCAATAATGATAACACTGGCTCCGCACTGATGAGCCTGAACAGCTGCAGCACAACCTGCACCACCCGCACCAATTACAACAACATCGGCTGTCTTTTTTATTTTCTTTCCCTTGACCTTACGTTCTACACTTTTTGTAAAGTAAGACATATCAGCACCGGTCTGTTCCAAAGCCTTGGTAACAGCTTCAATCAGAGCATTACTGGTAACTGTAGCACCGGAAACAGCATCAACATCAACAGACTGATTGTCAAGAATAGATGGTATAACTTTTGAAAATGCCGGATTACTTACACCAGGAGTTTCGGAATGACTCTTTACAGAAACACTTTCAATTTTGTTTTTTGAAACTGTCACGTCAAGAATAATCTGTCCGTTATGGCCTTTTGCTTGTCCTGTATATGTACCGGGTGTCATTTCAACACTTGTACAAGAGACCAAAGCTGCACAAATAAGTGCGCTGCATAATCTAAAGAAACATTTCATTTTACAATACATTAATTATTTCACAAAAATCAATTGGCTACATAACTCCATGTCCCATCGGCATTATCAGAATAGATCTCATCCAACACAGTATTGTCATCAGGATCTATATACTTGATTGAAATGGAAAAATCAGCTTGGCATGACAGAGATCTTTCCTCAGATGAAAGATTCAATTTCTTTATATATGTGTTCAACTCATCCGTGACATCGTCCAGTGCTTCCTCCAAATCCTTTATTTCGGTAGACAATGAATTTATTACGTATTCACTCAGAGACTTGTTGGAATAGGAATCAATATCGTCAGGAGCAATGTCAACTCTTACATAAAATTCAGTTGTAAACTCTGACAGTGATTTGAAAACCGAATCGGTGTGCTCATACAGAAGCACCAGATTACGATGTTCCACAAACGTATTCGGGAAAATTCTGGAAACAACCGGTTCCAACTGATAACACCTTTCATATCTTCCTGACGGTTCAGACTCTTTGGTACATGAAATTGCTGTAAACAGCACAACACACATGACCAGCATTAATCTATTCACAAATTTCATAACAGAACGTTTTTCTTTTTTGTAAAAGTAGTAAAGAATATCTAAAAAAAACATCTATCACTATTATTTTTTACATTTTTGAAGTAACTTTGCATTTGAAATTTGGTAGTAATATTTATCAACAAAATAAAATGGCAACAATCAGTAATTTTAACTTTGCCGGCAAAAAGGCAATTGTACGCGTGGACTTCAATGTTCCACTCGATGAGAATGGTAAAATAACAGACGATACCCGTATCCGCGGTGCTCTGCCAACACTCAAAAAGATTCTTGCAGACGGCGGTTCACTTATCATCATGTCTCACATGGGCAAACCGAAAGGCAAGGTTAATGCAAAATTATCTCTTGGCCAGATTGTAGATGCAGTTTCTGCTGCTCTTGGCACAAAAGTTCAGTTTGCATCTGATTGTGCAAAGGCAAAAGCTCAGGCCGATGCCCTCAAACCAGGAGAAGTTCTTATGCTTGAAAACCTTCGTTTCTATGCAGAAGAAGAAGGCAAACCAGTAGGTATTGACAAAGAAGATCCAAAATACGATGAGGCGAAGAAAGCAATGAAAGCTGCTCAGAAAGAGTTTGCAAAGACACTTGCTTCATACGCAGACTGCTATGTTATGGACGCATTCGGTACAGCACACCGCAAACATGCTTCTACAGCAGTTATCGCAGACTACTTCGATGCCGACAACAAGATGCTTGGTCTCCTTATGGAGAAAGAAGTCAATGCAGTTGACAATGTTCTCAACAACATACAGCGTCCGTTCGTTGCTGTAATGGGTGGTTCAAAGGTATCTTCTAAGATTGGTATCATCGAGAACCTGCTGGGTAAGGTTGACAAACTGATTCTTTGCGGCGGTATGACATACACATTCACAAAGGCTCACGGTGGCGAAATCGGTGGTTCAATTGTAGAACTTGACAAACTTGACGTAGCTCTTGACGTTGAGAAAAAAGCAAAAGAGAACGGAGTTGAACTTGTACTTGGCAACGATTCTGTATGCAGCAACGGTTACGATTTCGGTACATTCAGCGTTAAAGAAGGTGCAAAGATTGAGGTATTCAAATCTTCAGAAATTCCTGCAGAATTTGAAGGTCTTGATGCAGGTCCTGAAAGCCGCAAGAAATTTGCTGCTGCAATCAAAGGTGCCAAGACAATTCTGTGGAATGGTCCTGCAGGTTGCTTTGAATGCGATGATTTCTGTGCAGGTAGCCGCGCTGTAGGTGAGGCTATTGCAGAAGCCACAAAAGAAGGTGCTTTCTCACTTATCGGTGGTGGTGACTCTGTAGCATGTTGTACAAAATTCGGTCTTACAGACAAAGTATCTTACATTTCTACAGGTGGTGGTGCTCTTCTCGAGGCTATCGAAGGTAAAGTTCTTCCTGGTGTTGCAGCTATCAAGGGCGAATAATCCGATATAATTATCACTCTATAAAACGGGAGCGGAAATTGTTTTTCTGCTCCCGTTTATTTATTTTTGTGCCGATATGAACAAGACACTATTCCTAATAGAGCAAAGCCGCATTTCTGATGCGCTGAAAGCATTAAAAGCAGATGCTGATCTTGTAACATCCCATAATGCGTGGAATATTCAGAATAAGTTGCAGCAGTTGCAGCAATCATATAACTACATGTTGCAATATTTTGAACAAGGTGTTACTGACGAACAGCGTCCAACTGTATATAAAAGCATACAACGTCAGGCAATCCTTTTGAACGAACAGATATGTTACGAACAAAGGTTGTCAATCAGTACCATAGAAAAAGACAATACCGCAGTAAATCAGGATCTGATACAGCTTGCAACAAAATTGGAATTAATCCAAGGCGACAATCAGGAACACCAGAACTGCACCAATGTCTTATTCAACAAGATATGGAGAATATCAGGTCTATGGACAACGCAAGAATTCAATACCATATCACAATTACTTTCAGGTGACACTATCTGCAAAAATGACAAACTGATTATACTTTCGGCAATAACACTTGCTGTACTGGAACAGTTTGACAATCTGAAATACAATATCATCATTTCAATGCTGGCCAGCGACATTTGGGAAATACAGGCCCGGGCCGCAGTAGGCACTGTCCTGATTGCTTTCAGAAAAAAGCACATACTTTCTTATTTTCCAGAAATCAGTTCTCAGTTAAGTTTATTAAGCGACAACGCAGACATATGTTCCATTCTATGCAGTACATGGTTCAATTTAATACGCACCATAGAAGTTAAAGATATTGAGGATACAATGATTCAGGATATTCTACCCTCCATTGTCAAGCAATCACAACAGACATTAGACGAAAGCGATGACTTGAATCCGGATTGGGAAAAACTCAGCTCAGACTCAAATTTACAGAATTCTATTGAACAACTCAATAAACTCCAGGAAGAAGGCGCAGATGTTTACATCAGCACATTCCGTCCGTTAATGAACATACCGTTTTTTTACAAAACAATAAATTGTCTGCGTCCGTTCGACATCAACCTGCCGGAAGTTGCAACTGCAATAAATAAGATCTCCAGCGGGAAAAAGACATTAGTCCAACTCCTGGAAAAGAGTTTTATGATGTGCGATGCCGACAAATACGCCTTGTGTTTTACACTTGCAAGCATAAATTCGGACCAGATTTCATTATTTACAAGCCAGCTTGAGGAACAAAATGAAATTGTCAACAGTTCATTCAAATCAAAACTTGATTCCATGAGCAGTGTTGCACTTACCGAGTCAGCATCAAGATTATATATCCAGAATTGGTATAGATTATTCACCATACACTGGAAAAACCATTCAGACCAGACTGACAACAACATTTTTGACGGTAACGACTGGTTTGAAACAGACACCATTCTTAGTCCGATACTCACCAACAATAACCTTTCAAATAAAATCCTGGATTTTTATATAAGAAAAGGTTATTATGACTTTGCATACCTGCAATGCCAGTCAATTATTTCACAATTTGACAAATCTTCCTTAAACTATAAGTTTTATCAGAAATTCGGATTTGTAACGGAACATAGAAAAAGTAACGACACAAATAAATGGGAAGACGCAGCAGATTTATATAACAGAGCTGATTTACTGAAACCCGGGCAGATCTGGACATGGAAACACTTGGCCAACGCATATCAACATCTTGACATGTGGAGCAAAGCAGCTGAATATTGGGAATGCATTCTCAACGAGCAGCAGGATGACATCGACATTTTATGCAAAACAGCCCATGCATACTTTATGATAGGGGAAAATGACAAAGCTCTATCATTGTTTTACAAAGCATACTACATTAATCCGGACTCTTCTGACATTGTAATTCAAATTGCCATTATACTTACAATTCAGCATAAATCCGACACTGCAAATAAATATATTGAAAAGATAAATGCCACAAAACTATCATCAACCAACCTTATCAAATATGGTCATTTGCATTGGTTGAACGGTCATAACGCGCAAGCCATTAAAATTTACAGGCAAGCCAAACAGATTATTGAAAAAAACAAATATGACTGGAACAAGACATTTAATGACAATATATCAATATTATTGCAACAAGGCATAGACAGCATAACTATCAACCTGTTGTCTGATGCAATAAACAATGAAGGGTGACCTGCCAGGCCACCCCTCAGTATTTATTTGAGTAGAATGTTTACTTTTCACGCATCATACGTACACATTCTCCATAATTCATGCTCAATGAGCTCAAATCATTTCCCTGTGCATTATCAACAAAGGTACAGCCTACCCAACCATAAAAGTTTATACAATATGCCATATCAAATCCGCTTGAAGTAGAGGACCAATATGTAGCATCAGTACCTTCTCCCTGATCATGAGCAAATTCTTTATTCTGGGTAGTACCGTCAACATCATTTCTATGTCCGGTAGCAGGCAGCCATATTTTCTGTTGGCCTCCTTCATTAAAGAAATACCGTCCCCACCATGACCCGTCAAAGTTATTGGCCTCACTATCCTGATGAGATTTATTATATTGGATAAGATACTCCAACGCACGTTGTGAAGCAACACAATAACCAACAGGGCACGGATCATATATAGTTTTCAGAGTATTGTCAGCAATATTGGAACTCAAGTTCCACAACACCTGACTATTAGGTTTTCCTCCATAAAACACTTCTGGATTCTTTATTAAATCAGCATATGTTCCACCACTGGTTTGAGCCGGGATATCAGCAATAAATCCTTCAGTATCATTATCACGGAATTTACGTTTTGTCATGGTTGCATACCATGCAGGGAACGGGTCTTTCCTACCCCATTGATAAAACATACCGAACCCGCGGTTAGGCAACTGATGTTCAGTCTGAAGAATTCTAAATGTCTGAAAATTCTGCGGATTACCTTTCTGCTCAAACTTAAGAATAACCTCACGTTCTGGGAAAACAGTAAGACCTATATAAACCCAACCAACATTCACAGTTGACAAATCATAATAATTTCCATAATAAGAGAAGCGAACATCTCTGTCGGCAACCTTAAGAGAATCTGTAGATGTAGGACTGTTCGGGTCGTAATTTGTTACCCAAATATGCCAGGACCACATAATATCATTGCCGTTATATGCTGCAATAATTGCATTACCCTGACGTATTGTAGAACGTCCCACTTCAAATGTCAGATATTTTTGCGGATTCTGTGCATCAAGAGATACATTTGTAACAAGACCTGCTACATCTTCCCACAAAAGTTCCACTCTTGTAATATTATTCGATGCGCATATCCATGGGAGATTATAATATTTGTTTCCTTGATAATCGCGCAGAGAAGATCCCTTATAATCAACAAATTCGCCACTATTCCACGCAGAATAGTTCACATTGCCATTCTTATAGCCATTTCCATATACCATAGGAATGGAATAATATCCGGGAGCATCAACTACGTAGCAATTTGCAGTATTCTGCGGTTGATAGTTGCTGATAGATTTTTTATTGTTTGTTGACAAGTCAATAGGGTCAGAACTTACACCTTTCTGAGCAGCAGCTTTAAGTAAATCATCTCTTACATGAGGCATCTCATATGGGATCTGCGCTGCAACATAAGCGCTAACAATATCAGCTAGACCATTCTGTCCCTTGGTTATTTTTGTACTTAACCAGTCACATTCTTCAAAGAAATGTTCACCACCATCTATTGAATAAGCAAGATTCCAATCAACATGTTTCTTGATTTCATGTCCGGTAGAGTTCTTGATAGTAACAAAACTATTAACAACTATCTCAGTTGAATGACTGTTGTGGTCTACTATCAAAACACCGTCTTCAAAATCTTCAGTTTCAAGTTTCCATTCACTTTCAGGACTGATACCAAGATTTATGACATAAGTTCTGATAGTGCCGGCAAGCCAGTCTGATCCAAGATCAGTAAATTCATACGTACCGACTTCGCGATAATTTCCTGCTCCATCAGTCTGGATTTCAGAAGAGAAATGAATTCTCAATGTAACTCCATCAAGGTTTTGAGGCAGAAGCATCAATGTTGAATCACCATCAAATATGATTGTTTGATCTGCATCCTGATATTCATTGACAGAATACACCGTAATATTTGTTTTACTATACGATGAGCGTTGTGAATAATCAAGAGCCCAAGTTTTGTTTTCAACGTCAAAAACACCTTTGTCAACAACATTACACAACTGTATACTATCAATAATATATTGATGTGAAGTTATTCCTGTCACAATTCTAACTGCTGTAAGGGCATGCTGGAACGGCAATTCAACCGCAGGCATACCACTTGATACATATGTATAGCCATCTGAGTTATCAGGTTTTCCAATTGCATACATAAGATCAACCTGATCAACAGGTTCCTGAGGCACTTTATAATCAAGAAGCAATGTCCCTTTGCCCTCTGTTACAGAAAGAGTGCTGTTCAACTTATCTCCATTAGCCAACACAAAATCCTTATATGGTGCATAAGCATAAAACCTATGTTTCAAGCCCTTTTGAGTAGACCAGTAATGAGTATTGATGTCTTTCCATTTACCAGATGAATACACAACTTTCTGATCTCTGAAAAAATCAAATGAAAGTTCATTTTTCTTACTCCAGTCAGAATACAGAGAACCGAACACTCCAAAACTGCCAACATTATTCTTGATAAGTGCATCAGTTTCTATAGGAATAGACTTTGTTTCGGTTGAATTTGTTCCATTGAAAGAGTCTTGATCATTTTGCGTTTCAAAATAATACAGAGACAAAGTAGAATCAACATTACCGTCTGCCGTCTGAGCAAAAGAAACCAGCTTAGATTCAGAATTATTTGCTACAGACTTAACATACTGAGTAGGTTTTGAGGGCACAAAACGCAATATATCATCATAAAAGATTTCAGATACACCATTCCCATTATTTGTAAATTGAGCTTCATTTTCACAACTTGTCAAAGCAAGTAAAGCTACAATTACAGTCAAAAGTCTGCTGCAGATATAATTTCTTCTACTACTCATGAGTAACAAATTAGTGTTGAAACAAACCTATGTACACAATCAAACGCAATGTACAAAATTATTTGCAAAGTTAATGAATATATTTCAATTACAGTAATTGTGGAACAAAAAAGGTGACAGCGGCAATAGACGGCGTAAACGAAAAAAGCCCCAGCACCGCGAAGCGCAATGGGTTTCGGGAAATGTGTTCCCGTTTAAAAGGTGGCGGCAATAGCTGCCGTCTTAAACGAAAAAGGGTCAGCTTAACAGCTGACCCTTCGTTTAAGACGGCGGCTA